>NZ_JAALJH010000030.1 GCF_011064615.1 Aquisphaera insulae
GCGGGCGCGGAGCGATTCGGAGCCGATCGCGGGAGTTGCATGACCTCGGGATGGGATCACGATGCTGTGCGAAAACGAGCGGCCGAAGACCGCTCAGTCAGCGTTTGAAGACCGACGGCCTCCCCTGTTTTCCCAGTCTGCCCATTTTGGGTGCGTGGCCATCGATCCATGTTTTCCCAGTCTTTGGGTGCGTGGCCATCGATCCATGTTTTCCCAGTCTGCCCATTTTGGGTGCGTGGCCATCGATCCATCGCGTGGCCATCGATCCATCGTGGCCATCGATCCATCGATCCCGTGGCCATCGATCCATCGTGGCCATCGATCCATCGATCCCGTGGCCATCGATCCACGTGGCCATCGATCCATGGCCATCGATCCATGCGGCCGGCGCCTGGCTCGGCAGGAGCCTCGCCCTCCCGGGCTGGGAGCGGCTATTCTCCGGAAGGGAGGGCGAGGCTCCTGCCGAGCCAGGCGCCGGCTGGCGATCGCGCCGGGGCCTGGTTCCCGACCGCATCGCGGGCCACGTCAGGCGCAACAGAAACCGTCACGTCCAGGTCCCGACTGTGGGGCAGTCCATACTCAACTTTCATCGCGCCACCCCCACCCGCCTCCGCCCCTTGAGCTGATTCGGGGCATCGAAGGCCAGGCACTCAAGGCAAGTCATCTCGAGGATCCGTAGGTGGGGCGCATTCGACGGCCTCCCCAAATCCTCAATTCTGGGTGCGCGACCACTCGCATCCGATCCAGCGAACTCTCCACTCAGTCGGCCTTGCGGCGCGGCAGCATGTCGGCAACGGCGATTTTCCCGACAGGGTCCCCGTCGAGTATCAGCTCCGCCACGTCGGACTCGGCGAGGACTTCGGGCGCCGAGCCGCGGCGGAACACCTCGAGCTGGCGGTCTTGGACGTTGATGATCCAGTACTCGGGATAGCCCTCGGCCAGGAAGACCGCCGCCCGGCGGCGATCCTCGATAAATGAGCTGTCACCGACTTCCACGACCAGGGCGACGTCGGCGGGGCCCGGGTCGCGGACCTCGTAATCATCGACGGCACCCCGCGTCACGGACAGGTCCGGCTCCGGCAACCCCGCGGACGCCGGCATCCGGACCGGCGCCTCGGGGGCCACATGCCATCCCGCGGGCAGGATTCGCTCGAGTGCCCGGCGTGTGTGATAGGATGACGCGCAGTGCCTTCGTCCCTTGGTTATCTTTCGGACGATCCTTCCCTCGAACAGCTCGATCGGCGCGTCTTCCTCGATCGCCCCCGAATCGATCCACCCCTCGTACTCTGCCAGGCTGATCCGGCCCGGCGGGGCCGCGGTGAGGGGCGAGGAGGAAGGGATGGGCTGGCCGGTCGTCGTCGTGGACATCAGGCACCGCCTCTCATCGAGGGACGAGGACGAGAGGAGGAGGCCGGAGACTCCTCGACCAGGCCGCGGATGATGGCCGCGCTGAGCGGGTCCAGCTTCAAGGGCCGGAACCGCAGGGGGCGATGCCATTCCGGCGTCCGCCCTCGTCGTACCGCCTTTCCTGCGGTCCATGTGGCCGTCACGGGCTTACCCTCCGCCGAACGCTCGCGGGAGGTCACGGGCTCTCCACGCGTCACGGTGTCCACGCGGATGATACCACGGCATGCTCACGCTCGACACGAAGACCCTCGCGGGACAGGACCCAGCAGGGCCGTCTTTGCGGCGTCAAGGACCAAGGAAGTATCCCGAGTGGTGAGCGGAATCTTACGCCTTGACGTCGGTGTAGTATGGACGCGATCCGGGGTGGATTCATGCATGCTGTGGTCTCTTCCGGCCCGGCCTGCGATCGGGGTTCACTCCTCCTGTACAATCTGATGACTCGACGGCCGACGCCAGGTGGGGAATCAGCCCCGACCCGGGCCGTTCGAGGAGCCGACAGAGAGGCCGGGGAGATGACGGACGAGCTTTCGAAGATCGAGGAGGCGATCTCCGCCCTGAAGGAAGGGCGGGTGATCATCGTCGTGGATGACGCGGACCGCGAGAACGAGGGGGATTTCGTCGTGGCCGCGGAGAAGGTCACGCCGGAGATCATCGCGTTCATGATCGCGGAGGGGCGCGGGCAGGTCTGCATGCCGATCCTGCCGGAGGTGGCGGAACGGCTCCGGCTGCCGATGATGGTGGATCACAACACGGCCCTGCACAAGACGTCGTACACCGTGCCCGTCGATCACGTCAGCAGCGGCACCGGCATCAGCGCGGAGGCACGCGCGATCACGGTCCGGGCGATCGTCGACCCGGCCACGAAGCCCGGCGACCTCTCGCGGCCCGGTCACATGTTCCCGCTGGTGGCCAAGGAAGGGGGCGTGCTCCGTCGCGCGGGGCACACCGAGGCGGCCGTCGACCTCGCCCGGCTGGCGGGCCTGACGCCCGCGGCCGTCATCTGCGAGATCACCGACGGCATCCGGATGGCGGGCCGGGAGAAGCTCCGGGAGATCGCCCGGGCGCACGACCTGCCGATCGTCTCGATCGAGTCTCTGATCAAGTACCGTCGGCTCCGCGAGAAGCTCGTCACCCGGGCCACCGAGGCGGACCTGCCCACCCGCTACGGCCCCGGCCGGATCATCGCCTACACGGTCCAGCACGAGCCCGGCAACGAGCCGGTCGCCATCGTCATGGGCGATCTCGCCTCGGCCGAGGCCCCCCTGGTCCGGCTGCATTCCTCGTGCTTCACCGGCGACCTGCTCGACTCGCTCCGCTGCGATTGCGGCGACCAGCTCCACATGGCGCTCGCCATGATCGCCGACGAGGGGGCCGGCGCGCTCATCTACCTGCCTCAGGAGGGGCGCGGCATCGGCCTGATCGAGAAGATCCGGGCCTACAACCTCCAGGACGGCGGCATGGACACCGTCCAGGCGAACCTCGCCCTGGGCCACCGGGCGGACCTCCGCGACTATGGCATCGGCCTCCAGATCCTCAAGGACCTGGGCCTGACGAAGGTCCGCCTGCTGACGAATAATCCGAAGAAGACCGACGCTTTCGTGTATTATGGTTACGACCTGACCGTCGTCGATCAGGTCCCCATCATCGCGCCGGTCGTCGCCGAGCGTCAGAAGTACCTCGATGCCAAGCGCGACAAGATGGGCCATCTCCTCCCGCCGCGTCCCTGCTGCGGCGAGGGGGCCGCGTCCTGCTCGTCATCCGCCGAGGCACCGAATGGCTCGATCCAGGGCTTGCGGGCGGACTGAGCCGGGCCGCGACGTCCGCGACCGCTCATGACCACTCGTCACCCTGTTCCTCCAAGGTCCTCCCATGCAACTGATCTGGTTCATCCTCATCGGCATCGCCGCCGGCTGGCTCGCCGGGCAGATCATGAAGACCGACAACAAGGGGGTCGTCGGCGACCTCATCATCGGGGTGGTCGGCGCGATCCTCGGCGGGTTCCTGATCGGCCTCCTCGGGTTCTCGGCCAGCGGGTTGCTCGGCAGCCTGATCACGGCGACGCTCGGGGCGGTCGTGCTGATTGCAGGGCTTCGGCAGCTCAAGAAGCGGCGGTGATTCGCCGCCACGATGTCGAAACGTGGTCCCCCCGCTCGACCAGGTGCGGCGCAACCCGGCGGATCGGCCGCCGGGAGCCCACGGCGGACGGATGCAGAGCCATGGGGGACCTCGGATGACCGGAACGACGATCACGCCCTATCTGTTCTTCGGCGGCCGTTGCGACGAGGCCATTGCGTTCTACGGCAAGGCTCTTGGCGCCACGGTCGAGTTCCTCATGCGATTCGAGGAAAGTCCGGACCCGACCCCGGAAGGGATGCTGCAGGCGGGCTTCGAGAAGAAAGTCATGCACGCGACCGTCGTGGTGAAGGGCGTACGGCTGATGATGGCCGACGGCTGCAACGACGGAGCCAACTCCGATGGGTTCCACCTGGCGCTCTCCGTCCCGACCGAGGCGGAGGCCCGCGAGGCGTTCGATGGCCTGACCGACGGCGGCCGCGTGCTCATGGCGCTGACGAAGACCTTCTGGTCGCCCTGCTTCGGGATGCTCAAGGACCAATTCGGGATCGAGTGGATGGTCATGGTCCCCGGCGAGTCGAGCTGACGAGCCCGGGCCGTCGATCCGCCCGCCGGGCCGTCGATCCGAGGTGCCCCGAGGTCCGGGCCAGCCCATATCCGCCTCGCTCGACGAGCAACCCGCTCCGCGTCTACAATGATCGTGCCGCCGGCCGCTCCGGCGCGCACGGTCGGGCGAGCAGTCGGCTCAGGGCCCGGTCGCGGGTCCTCAGCTCTTGCTGGAAGGTTGCGCTCATGTCGCTCTCGCCCCATAACCCGGTCGCCAGCCGCAAGGGCCTGGTCGCGATCACCGGCACCCTGGCCCTCGCGGCCGGCCTCGTCTTCCCGCAAGATTCGCTCCGGGCCCAGCCCCCCGGCGTCGAGCCGAAGGCGAAGGCGGCGGCGGGCCAGAAACCGGCCGATCCCAAAGCGAAGGCCCTCCTCGAAGAGGTGGGCAGGGCCTACAAGGCGCTGGGCTCGTATGCGGACGAGGGGCAGTTCACGGTCTCCATGACCATCGGCGAGAAGGTCAACAAGCAGACGCTCCCGCTCAAGCTGGCCTTCGTCCGCCCCAACAAGCTGGACCTGGACGCCGGGCCCGTGCACCTGGTCAGCGACGGCAAGACCATGACCACGGCCGTCGTTCCGCTCAAGAAGTACACGACGGTCGATGCCCCGGAGGCGATCAATTTCGAGACGTTTCGCCAGGGGCCGACCGGGGCCATCCTCTTCGGCGGCATCACCGGCGCGCCGATGTTCGTGCTGCTCAACATGCTGACCTCGGCCGATCCGGTCGCGTCCCTCGACCAGCTCGGCGGGTCGCTCCAGCTCGCGCCGGCGAATCCGAAGTCGCCGGGGCCCGTCGTCGTCATCGATCAGCAGGAGGGCCCGGACCTGAAGCTGGTCATCGACCCCGCCACGAAGCTGCTCACGCGGATTGACTTCGACGTCGATCCGAGTGCCCTGGCGAAGAGCGCCCCGGCGGGCCAGAAGGTCACGATCGAGCAATTCGGCTGGATCGCCGGCAAGGTGAAGGCCGACGCGAAGGACCTCAAGTTCGCCCTCGATATCCCCAAGGACTACTCGAAGGTCAAGGACCTGATGGAGCGGCAGGGGGGCGAGGAGGAGCCGAAGTTCGCCGCGAGTGCGAAGATCGGTAGCCCCGCGCCGGACTTCACGCTCACCGTGCTCGATGGCGCCGGCAAGACGAAGACCGTGACCAAGGCCGAGCTCGCGGGCAAGGTGGTGGTGATCGATTTCTGGGCCACCTGGTGCCCCCCCTGCATGGCCGAGCTGCCGGAGATCCAGAAGCTGATCGAGGCCCTCGCCAAGGAGAAGAAGAACGTCGCCGTCGTCGCGCTCAGCGCGGACTCGGAGCCGTCCGAGCTGAGCGAGGTCCGGAAGCTCGTCGAGAAGACCCTGGCCGAGAAGAAGATCGACCTCACCGGCACTCCGGTCGGCCAGATCGCCCTCGATCCCAGCGGGACGATCGCCAAGGCGTTCGAGGTCGAGGCCTTCCCCACGCTCGCGGTCCTGGACGAGAAGGGGATCGTTCAATCCGTCCACGTCGGCTTCGCCCCGGACATCCGCCAAAAGCTGACCGAGGAGATCGAATCCCTCCTCGCCGGCAAGCCGCTCGCCCCGAAAAAGGGCAAGTAAATAGGGGCGAGGGGTGAGGGGCGAGGAGGAAGGGACGGGGAGACTGAGATCGGTTGACAGGGCTTGGGACGGGAGTGGGGCGATCGATGGAACCGGCCAGGCTTCGTCGTTCCCCCCCGTCCTCCTCGCCCCTCGCCCCTCGCCCCTCGCCCCTCGTCCCTATTCCGAGGGCCGCGGCAGGGTCGGGATGTCGAAGTCGGAGGTGAAGACCAGCATCGTGGCGCCTCCCTTTGACGGCCGCACCGTGCCGGAGAGGAGTCGCATGGCGAGCGGGTCGCCGTGGGGGGAGTTCAGGTTGTAGATCTCGCTGGCGGACCAGTCGTAATCGATGATCCGGATCGTGATCGGGTCGCCCAGCTTCCAGACGATCGGCCGCGGGAAGGTGTAATCCCAGATCGGTCGGTGCGAGTCGCGGATCACCGAGGAGGGACCGTAGGTCACGCCGCCCACGTCCAGGACGACGCCCAGGTCGGGCGCCCCGCCCGAGAAATACTTGCCCACGGTCGGCTCGACCTCGCCGCGGCGGAGCGTGACCCGATACTCGCCGGGGATCGAGATTTTGTCCCACCACTCCAGGTAGGACTTCGCGTCCGCGACGTACTGGCCGTCGGGGTGATCGCGGACGTAATCCCGGAGCCGGCGGGCGATCTCGGCGACGTCGTCGGGGTGGGCCGCGGCGTGGTCATAAGCCTGGCGGTAGGCGTGGCCGTCCCACTCGCGGAGGATCCGGTCCCGGGCCTCCATCGCCTCGCCCAGGTAGAGGCCGCCGGCCTGGTGGGATTTCAGGTAGTCCTGGAACCGCTCGATGCGCGTCGCGAAGTTCGTCGGGTAGCGGCGGGAGTAGTCCCGGGCGCGCTCGATGTCGCGCTCGTCGAGCTTCTTGACGTAGCCGTCGAGCTTCGCTTGAACTTCGCCCTGATAGCTGCTGTCGGGGTGGTCCGCCAGGAACTGGCGGGCCTTCTCGATCAGGTCCGGGAATGAGGCGTTGGGGAGCGATTCGGAGCGGGCCAGGTCGTCCACCAGCCGCCGCTCGACGGCCGTCCGCCGCGCGGCCACCTGGTCCTTGAGCGTCTTCGCCAGCTCCATGACCTCGGCGCGGTGCGCGGTGTCGGGGAACTCGCGGAGGAAGGCGTCGAGCTCGGCGAGCGGACCCTCGGGCTCGTCGATGGCCGCGAGCGAGAGGGCCCCGGCACGGACGTCCTTCCAGCGGACCTCGTGCCTGGACTGCTCGCGCGCCTCCTCGACCTTGCGGATCGCAGGCGCGAGCTGCGGCGCCTGCTCCTTGATCCCCTCGAGGTGCCGCTCCAGGTCGGCCGGCGCGGTGCCGACGGCCACCTGGGTGTCGGCCGCCTTGACGGCCCATTCCGCCTTCCGCAGCTCCGCCTGGCGGGCCAGCGCGGGGAAGAAGAACGGCAAGGACGGATGGGCCGCCACGAGCTCGGTCCAGCGGCGGGCGATCGACGGCGGGGAGTTCCCGGCCTGGCGCTCGAACGCCTCGGCGCGGCGATAGCCCCAGAAGTCATAGCCGGCCGCGACCAGGACGATCCCCGCGACGATGGCGGCGATTCGGAGGAGTCGGCCCCGGCCGCGGCGCTTCGAGAGACCCTTGAGCCGGCCGCGGAACTCGTACGATCGGTTCGACCGCGGATATCGCCGCTCATAGGCCGCGACGCAGCGCTCGAGCCGAGGCACGTCCTTCGGGGCGATCTCCCAGAGCCATTCCATCTGGGCGCGGTCGCGTTCCTCGATGCGTTCGGCCAGCCAGGCGAGCGGCCCTTCCAGGCCCATCGGCCGGAGCAGCGCTGGGGGCCGGTTCCCCGTCGAGCCCGGCCCGTAGGCACTCACGGCGAAGATCGCGCTGTCCGGTGCGTGCTGCCGGAGCGCGTGGCGGGTCATCCCGTACCGCTCGTCGACGATCCGCTCGACGAACGGGCCGGCGAGGGCAGGGGCCTCGTCCGTGTCGCGGCCGTCGACCTCCTCGGCGATCACGCGGTCGAACTTGGTCAGGAGCAGGGCCACCGGCCGATCGGTGCTGAGGTCCTCCGAGCGCTCGATGTAGCGCTCCAGGAGGTTCTCCACCTCCTGCTGGCGTCGCCTTCGTTCCGCCGGGCTGGCGGAGCCCTCGGGATCGAGGCAGAAGAGCACGGCGTCGCAGCCCGCGAAGAACTCCTGGATCGGCTCGTCGGAGCCGAGGGTGACGTGCTCGCCCTGGTAGTCCTTGACGACGATGTCGAATCGGGCCGGCCCGTGATAGAGCCTCAGGTGCAGCTCGGTCTCGGCGAGCGTCCCGGCCATCGGCTGCCCGGACTCGATCTGGGCGATCTTCTCCGCGAGGTACTCCGCGCTCTGGGCGTCCGCCGCCGCCAGCCGGACGCCCGGCACATTCCCGCCGGCCGCCTCGCGATAGAGCATCGCCAGCAGCGTGGTCTTGCCCACGTTGCGGTGCCCGAAGAGCGCGATCTTCTTCGGTCCCGTCAGGCGGGCCTCAAGGGCATCCAGGCGTGTCTTCTCCGGCTCCGTCATCGTCCGACCGGCCCCAGGGGGCTATACGGAAGTCCCTTCCCGTTACGATATGTCTCGCCGATTGGTGCGTCGACCTGGATGTGAGGTCGCGCCGACCGTCGAGTTCGGCGCGGCGCATCGTTCAAGGATTCGGCAGTGTGGCAATCGCGTCGAGAGCATTTCTTGCTGTTAGGAAGTTCTTTTGACACCCGCTTTCTCGAGATCGCAACCCGCGGCCATGCCCATCAAGACGTTGATTTCAGAAGAGACAAGGCATTCGCAATTGAGTACGGCTCAGGTGGTGCGAATCCCCGCGAGGCTCTTGAAGAGACGATTCACGATGCCGAATCCGATCGTAAACGGCCGCAGGATGATCCGCACCGGGATACCCACCAGGACGAACAGCGCGGCGATGGCGATGACGCTGGCGAGGGCCATGCCGGCATAGCGGAAGGCCGGCTGGTTCAGGCCGCGGGCGGCGAGGGCCGCGCCGATGGAGGACTCGAGACCCGAGGCGGCGCCGGAGCCGACGGCGGTGGCCAGGCTGATGCCGGCGCGGGCGAACTCGTGGGCGGCGTACTCGGTGGCCTTGCCGGCATAATCGACGAACTTGTCGGGATCGGCGAGGAACGCGGCCAGGACGCCCGCGGCGAGCAGCTTCTTCTTGTGAGGGAGGACCTGGCTCGTGAAGAACTCCCAGCCGCCGCGGCCGGTCTTGCGGAGGACGTTCAGGCTCTCCGGGCCCTCCTTGGCGATCACCTCGGCCACGTCGTCGCCGAAGACCCGGACGGCCGTCAACCCCTCGGGACCGAGCTGGCGGGCCATGGCCTCCGCCTCCTGCGGATAGCGGCGGGCCAGCCGCTGGGCGGCCTCGCCCATCTCCACCACGAGCCGCTTCTCCGCCGGCTTGAGGCCCCGGAAGGAGCGAGCCGCCTCGGCGTCATGACTGAGCAGGCGGGCGAACCGGCCCTCGAGAAGGGCCTCGGACGGCTGCTCGAGCTTTCGGCCGGCCCGCGCCAGGTCGTCGGATCGCTTGACGAGCTGCTCCAGTCCCTCCTCGGCGTCGTGGCGAACGAAGAGCCGGCCGGCGCCACGGGCCTCGGCCCGCGCCGCCTCGCCGCCGCGGAGGACGGCCTTGCCGCCGGCCTTCGTCTCGGCGATGACCTCGCGGACGACGTCGTCGAGCCAGGAGAGCTTCCCGGCCCGGACGACCCCGCCGGGAATCAGGCACGTCGCGGCCGCACCGGCGACGATCAGGGCGAGGAGCCGGCCGCGGAGGATCGTGTTCGAGGATCGCATGCCCTTCGCCTCACTTTCGTATGTCGGAACGGCGCACTCGACGATGAGTACGCTCGTCGAGGCCGGGGAGTTCGGGGGAGGTATGGCTTCCGCGGTCAGCCGCCGCGCGGGCGTCGGGAGGAGAGGTGCTCCTCCATCTTCTGGATTCCGACCACGCCCACGGAGGCCTGCAAGACCTGGGCACCCAGATACTTCAGCCCCTTCTCGGGCGGGATCCGGAAGGCGACGGCCGCGCCGTCGCGGAGGAGCTGCACCGGTTTCCATGCGCTGAGGCGGAGCCCGGCCTTGGCACAGAGGGGGCGGCCAAGGTTCGCCACCTGCTCCAGGCTCAGCTTCGGTAGCGCGTCGGGGAGGCGTTCGAGGATTCGATAGAATCCGCCGGCCGACCGCACGGCCCACCACCGGCCGAGCTTCCGCGAGGCCCCGGCGGCGCCCGCGGAGGCGGCCTTGCCCGCGGCGGCCGTGCCGGCCTCGGCGAGGTCGCGGCCGATCGACCGAGACCCCTCGCGGACGGCGGCCTTGACCTCGGATCGGGCGAGCTCCGCGGCGGCGGCACCCTCCGGCTGGACAGCCGCCAGGCTGAGGACGTCGGCCACCACGAAGCAGCCGTCGATGAGGGCCCAGGTCATCTCGCCGGACGTCGGCGAGTAGCCCCGGGCCAGGACGTTCGCCAGATGGCTCACGTCGTAGAGGGGGAGGAACTGGTAGAAGCCCACCTGGCTGCTCGCCAGGCTCTCCACGCGTTCGATCCCATCCTTCTTGATGGTGCCGATCACAGCCTGCCCGTTGTCGCCCGTGGCCAGCAGGGCGAGCTTGGCCAGGGACTCGCCGAGAGTCCGCTTCTCCTTCCCCTGGAGATAGGCGAGGGCTTCCGGGCCGGTGTCGGCCGCGGCGATCGGCGGGATCACGGCGGGCCCGTGGGCCCGGAGGATCTCCTGGAAGCCCGGGTCGGTCGCGTACTTGTCCAGGATGACGAGCGCCATCGGGCCGTGCTCGCCCAGGGCCGCGACGGCCCGGTTTCGCAGGACCCCGGGGGCGAAATCGTCGAAGACCACGTCGGCCGCGTCGGGGCCGGCCTTCTCCACCGCCTTCTCGCCCGACGCCCCGAACTCGACGACCAGGCGGAGGCCGTTGGGGCTGCCCCCGACCGCCTCGACCAGGCCGCGAGAGGCGACGTGGCCGAGGTGGCCGGCGATCGTCTCGGGCCGGTGGGTCCGCAAGAGTTCGTCGACGTAGTCCGAATTCACCTGGAGCAGGATCAGGGCCTGGTCCAGGGGCAGGGCACCGCCCATGGCCTCCAGGACCGGGCCGTAGAGGCCCACCATGGCGAACCCCTCGAGCCCGTGGCGGCGGAACGCGTCGAGCGCCAGGGTCCGGTGATTCTCGACCGTCCGGATCGCGGCACGGAGGTCGGAGGCCCCGCTCTCCAGGCTGATCAGGCTCAGCAGGGTGAGGGATTCGGCGAGCTCCTTCTCGTCGTCGCCGATGCTCCCGAACAGCTCGGTCAGTCCCTCGGGATCCGCAAGGATGAGGGGCAAGGCGCTGGGATAACGGGCGGCCAGTCGTCGGTGGGACGGCGAAAGGCCGGCCAGCTCGGCGATCAGGATCCCCCGATCCGTGTCATCCGCCCTTTTCAGGCCGAAATACTCCCGCCAGTGGAGCAGCAGGTCGGCCGCCGAGGCGTCGTCGAGCATGTCCCGGAGGCGGCGAAACTCGGCGGGATGCTTCTCGTAGAGGTAGACCGCCTCGAGATCGAGCCGGTCCAGCAGCCGGAGTCCGCGCAGGCCGTCGCTCTGGTCGATCGCGACCGCCGTCTGCCGGAATCGGTCCGCGACCCGGGCCACCAACCGACGATCCTCCGCCGACCCGCCCCGGTGGCGCGTGAGCAGGGTCGCCTGGACGTCCGGGACGGTCGAGGATGGGGATTGACCCTGGGCGGACTCGGGCCCCGGCATCGCGTCGACCGGCGCGATCGGCCGCGGTTTGAGCGCAAGCTTGCTCAGCACGCCCAGGGCGGCAAGCAGCACGACCAGGGCGAATGTACGCTTCATCCGACCCCCAGACTTCCGACCGCGGATGCGACCCGACCGAACGGCCGAACCAGACACGTCCGAATTATACTCGCATTCGCGGCCCCGATCTTACCCGGATCCCCAGATCTGACCACTTATGTTGTTGTGAAGATTAGGCTTGGAGGAGTTAGCCGGGTTTCAGCGCCGGTCCGGCTGCGGTTATGATACCCGCCCATGCGGTTCCCAGGGAGGCCGCGTCGGCACGCATGCATGAAGGAGTCTCCTCGATCCATGACCGATTCATTCCTCGAGCCGCTCGGGCAGGTTCGCACCAAGATCGTGGCCACCCTCGGCCCGGCCTCGCGTAGCCCGGAGATGATCCGCAAGTTGATCAATGCTGGCGTGGATGTTTTTCGGCTTAATTTCTCGCACGGGACGCACGACGATCACACCGAGTCGCTGACGAACATCCGGCGGATTTCCGATGAGATGCAGCGGCAGGTCTGCGTGCTTCAGGATCTGTGCGGGCCCAAGATCCGGCTCGGCGACCTGCCGGGGGGGGCGGTCGAGTGCGACTTCGGCGCCGAGTTCCGCCTGTCGAGCGAGCAAAAGGGGGCGGACGATCCTCACGAGCTGAGCTGCACCTACAAGGATCTGCCGGACGACCTGGAGGTCGGCCAGGCGGTCCTGTTCGCCGACGGCACGGTGGGGATGGAGGTGACGGCGAAGGGGGAGGGGTGGGCGCAGCTCAAGGTGACCCTGCCCGGCCGGATCCGGTCGCACCAGGGGATCAACGTGCCGAGCGCGGCCCTGAGCGTGGAGGCGCTCACCGAGAAGGACCTGGCGGACCTCGACTGGACGGCCACGCACTCGGTGGGTTACGTCGGCCTCTCGTTCGTCCGCCGTCCGGAGGACGTGACGCGACTCCGCCATGAGCTGGAGAAGCGCGGCTGCCGGGCCCGGATCGTCGCCAAGATCGAGAAGCCGCAGGCGGTGGCCAACCTGGAGGCCATCGTCGACGTGACCGACGCCGTGATGGTGGCCCGCGGGGACCTCGGGGTCGAGATCGACGTCGAGAAGGTGCCGACGGTGCAGAAGCAGATCATCGACGCCTGTCGCAAGGCGCGGGTGCCGGTGATCACGGCGACCCAGATGCTCAACAGCATGGAGACCTCGAGCCGGCCCACCCGGGCCGAGGCCTCGGACGTCTTCAACGCCGTGCTCGACGGCACCGACGCGGTGATGCTCTCCGGCGAGACGGCCATCGGCGAATACCCGGTCGCGGCGGTCTCCACCATGAGCAAGATCTGCCGCGAGGCGGAGCACCTGATCTTCTCCGGCAACCCCGGGGGCATCCCCTTCACCTGCTGCGCGGTGAGGGGGGGGAAGAAGGACGGCGAGACCGGGGCCGTCGCCCGGGTCAGCCAGGTGCTCCCGGTCACCGACGCGATCGTGGACGCCGCCAGCACGGTCAGCCGTCGGCTCAAGGCCGCCCTGATGGTCGTGGCCACCCATTCCGGCCGGACCGCGCTCGCCGTGTCCAAGCATCGCAACGCCTCCCCGACGCTGGCGCTGACCGACGACGTCGAGGTCGCGCGGGCGATGTCCCTCTACTGGGGCGTCACCCCGCTCCACATCCCGGAGCTCTTCCAGACCGGTCAGGTCCTCGCCTTCGCCGACGAGTGGTGCCGCACCCACGACCTGATCAATTCGGGAGACCACCTCGTGATCGTCCGCGGCGTGATCCCCAACAACCCCAACCACAACGCCCTCCTCGTCCACGAGGTGGAGTGACCGAGAAGTCCTGAAACCCCATCCGGAGCCGACCTGCCATGCGAGCCAACCTCTCCCGCCTCGCGCCTGTCGTCGCCTTCCCGGTCCTGCTGACGCTCGCCGCCTGGGCCCGTGCGGACTCGCCCACGGCGAGGAAAGGGGAAACCAACCGAGTGGTCGAGATCGCCCTCGACGCCGGCCATCCGATCGCCGATCCGTTCCGGAGCGTCGAGGTGGACGCCACCTTCACCACGCCGTCGGGGAAGTCGATCAGGATTCCGGGCTTCTGGGCCGGCGGCAATGCCTGGAAGATCCGCTATGCGTCGCCCGAGGTCGGGGTGCACCGGTTCGTCACGTCGTGCAACAAGACCGGAGAGGTCGGCCTGCACGAGGTGAAAGGCGAGGTTGAGATCGTCCCGGGTGCCGGGACGAACTCGCTCTATCGCCACGGGCCGCTCCGCGTGGCCGCGGACCGCCGGCACCTCGAGCAGGCCGACGGCACGCCGTTCCTCTGGCTGGGCGATACCTGGTGGATGGGGCTCTGCGATCGACTCCGTTTCCCGGACGAGTTCCGGACCCTGGCGGCGGACCGTCACGCGAAGGGATTCAACGTCGTCCAGATCGTCGCGGGCCTCTACCCTGACATGCCCGCCTTCGATCCGCGAGGCAGGAACGAGGCCGGGTTCCCCTGGGCCGAGAAATACACGACCATCCGGCCCGAGTACTTCGACCGCGCCGACGCTCGCCTCAACGAGCTCGTCGATCACGAGCTCCTCCCGTGCGTCGTCATGGCCTGGGGCTATCATCTCCCCTGGACCGGCATCGACGCGATGAAGCGGCACGTCCGCTACGTGATCGCTCGCTACGGCGCCCTCCCCGTGGTCTGGTGCATGGCCGGCGAGGTGAACCTGCCGTACTACCTCGAGCCGGGGTTCCCGAAAGGGGGCGAGAAGCAGACGAAGGACTGGGAAGAGGTGATCCGCTATGCCCGGTCGATCAACGGGCTCGGCCGCCTGATGACCGTCCACCCGACCGGGATCGAGCCGCTGAGCGGCCGGCTCCTCTATCCCGACCAGGGGTTGTTCGACTTCGACATGCTCCAGACCGGCCACGGCCAGCGCGAAGTCCTCGCGCCCACGATCCACGCCCTGCGGGCGTCGCTCGAGGCGAGGCCGATCATGCCGGTGGTCAACGGCGAGGTCGCCTATGAGGCGTTGCTGGGGACGATCCCGGCGGAGATCCCCCGCATGATGTTCTGGAGCTGCGTCCTCTCCGGCGCCGCCGGCCACACCTATGGCGCCAACGGCATCTGGCAGCTCAACCGCCGCGACCAGCCCTACGGCAAGTCCCCCCACGGGGGCAACTACGGCCTTATCCCCTGGGACGAGGCCATGAATCTCCCCGGCTCGAAGCAGATCGGCCAGGGGAAACAGTTCCTCGAGCGCTATCCCTGGCCCCGGTTCGAGCCCCATCCCGAATGGGCAACCTGGGCCGGCTCCGAAAATCACCTCCCGGCCGAGGAGCCGTACACGGCCGGCATCCCCGGCGACGTCCGGATCACCTACGTCCCGCTCGCTCGCGCCGTCCGCCTGACTCACCTGGCGCCGGGCGGACGCTTCACGCGGAGCGTCTTCGATCCCGTGCAGGGGACGACCATCGATGGCCCACCCGTCCAGGCCGATGCGGCGGGGGCGGCGCAGGTCGAGCCGCCGGCGGGGACGAAGGGCGACTGGGTTCTGGTGGTGAAGCCGGAGGCGGCGACGCCACGGTGATTCGACCCCGGGGTCCGGGCCGCACCGGAGCCGGTCCTGGCCTCATGGCCCTCGACCGGGTCGCGTCGCCCGATCTCGAGTGCTCATCGGCGTTTCATCCCTCCCTCGGGGCGGCTGCGTGCAGGACGGGGGTGTATCCGTCGCGTTCGGCTGCGCCACCTGCATGTGGTTGAAACGTTCCGCTACGAGCAGTCTCAGCCGCGTTAAGTCATACGATCGCCATATCCTGTTCGAGCATTGCCACGTTTCGTCCTGGTTTTTCAAGATTTTGCGTGATCTGGGTCGGGAAATGGGTTTGAATAAACTGACATAGCACATCGGAAGCAAATCGAGCCTTCGTAAGAGGACGACTCGATGATCGATCAGATCGCCCAGTCCTGGCTTGATGTATGGCGTGAATTCGTCCTCTTCCTGAGTTCCTTCCCGACGCGAGCCGGGGCGATGTTGTGGGAGGGCACCGCCGATGTGCCGAAATCACTGGTCCTGGTCCTGATGATCGGTGGGCTCTGGTCGATCTCGATCCCGCGGATAAGGTTCCGGCCGGTGCGCGACTTCACGCTCTGGGCGTTTCGCTATCCCGTGCCCTCGGTGGTCTTGCTGTCGCTGATGCTGATCGTGTGGGGGGTCGTCGGCAAGGGATTCGGGATGCAGGACCTGTTCCTGGAGAACAATCCCCTCATCGCCTTCGAGCTGGGGGTCCTGCTCTCCCTGCTCGTGCTCTCGCTGATCGTCCAGTACTTCATCCTGGATGCCCAGGGCTTCGGCTGGATGAAATCACTGGAGATCGCGACAAGGACGGTGCTCGTAGTCGCGAGTTGGCTTCCACCGTGGGCGCGGGCGTTTGCTCGCCGAGCATTGGGGAATGAACTCTTCCAGCAACTTAACCGCGATCGATGCGCCGCGATCCTGGGTGAAATCGAGGAATTGCACGAGGAACACCATGCGCAGCGGGCCGAGGCGAATTCGGAATTGAGCGGAGTGTTAAAGAGTCCGTGGTTTCGGCTGCTCTTCGCTCCGGCCGTCGTGGCGACCTATGCGATCCCCGAGGTCATGCTCGTCGGGGTCTTCCCCCTGTTCGTGACCGACGCCGCGCAGGCGGTGCGGGTTGCCGCCTGGTTCCTGGGGGTCTCCGTGGGGGCACTCGCGGCCGTCTGGCTGACCGGTCTCACCACGGCTCGGATCTTCGAATTCAACAAGGGGGCGTGGGACGCCCCGTACGGCGCGGGCCTCAGCGCGTTGGATGCCGCGAGGAGCACCGCGGATGCCGCCGACGGGGCCGGGATTGACCTGAGCAGTCGCGGACACTGGAGGGCCCTGGGGCGATCGATCTGCGTCGCTTTCCTGCTCATTCATCTGCTGATCGCCGTCGTGTCGCTTCTATTCCCCCATCGGATTCAGCTCCCCGGAGTGCGGTTCATCCCGAATTCCGGCTGGGGGGCCCTGAGTCTCGAGCTCACGTTGGCCCTCCTGATCGCCGGATTGATCCACTGGCGGTGGTTGATTCCGGAATCACGCCGGGGATCGATCGCTCCCTTGCTGCGGATCGGGAGGTATCTCAGGGACTCCCGCACGGGGAGGCTCATCCAGAGCATTCGAGTCCACCCGGAATGGGTCATCCTGGCCGCTCTCGTGATCTTGACGGCGGTCGTCGGATACCGGATCTGGTTGGCGGCCTCGTCGCCGGACTGGGAGCAACTGGCCTGGGCTGCGCTGGTGGCTCTCCTGGCGGCAGGGCTGCTGGCGGTCTATTTCATGATCTGGGTGGTTCCGTTCCATGTGGCCACGGCGGCGAACTCGAGGCAACTTTCATCCTTCGGAATGATCCTCGCGGCGCTGTGCGTGGCCCTGGGTCTTGCATTCCTGGCCAATGCCGCGAACTGGACTCACCATTGGGTGGCCGCCATCTGCGCGAGCGTGGCCATCGTGGCCCTCATCGCGCCCGTGCCCGCCGGGCGACGGAAGGCGATGATAGCCCTGATCGTCGTTCTTGGGGTCAACGGGGCTTTCGTACCGTTCCTGCTGCCCAAGGATGCGCGTCCCGTGGTTTGGGCGCTGATCGCGTCGTCGTTGCTCTGCATCGCGCTGATCATGTCCGGTTCCGCCTTCCTGAGACGGCTGGCGAGTATGCCCCAGGGCCATCGTTCGCGAGAGGGCCGGTCCGTGGGCCGCATCTATCCGGCGTCCTCGGTCCTCGCCTTCGTCGCATTCGCGACCTTCTACGCCGGCCTGCCGGAGCGGATCCAGTCGTTCCTGCCGGCCGGCGCGTCCCTGGCCCTGGTGCTCGGCACGGTGGCCGCGCTCTACATGCTGGTGAAGTTCAGCAGCAACCGCGGCTCGATCCTGGCCTCCCTCGTTATTCTCGTGCCCCTGTTGCTGAACGGGAACGCCTGGCTGGTGGAGCCGAACCAGTACAAGCTCCAGTTCCCCGGGATGGAGGAGTTCTACCCGGAGCTCGGCGGGCGGGACAATCCGGCCTACTTCCCGGCGGAGCTCAATTCCCAGGCCTACTTCCGGTCGACGACGTCCTCGGTCGTCAAGCTCTTCAGCCAGGACTACTTCGAGGAATGGAGCGAAGGGGCCGGCAAGCGCGTCGAGCGGCTCCCCAGGGCCATCGTCTACCAGCCCCGGATCGGACTGGACCCGAAGACGATGTCACCCAGGCTGTTGCTCGAGTTGAAGGACAAGGCGAATTGCTTCCGTGCCGCGGCGGGGGACCGGCTCGCGCTCTACATCGTGGAGAAGTCGCTCAGCATCGAGAACGCGAACGGGTCCTTGACCCTCAAGTTGAAGGCACCTCGGCTGACGAACGTCCCGGGCGGGTTCAGTCAGCCCGTACGTCTGAAACACAAGTTCTGGCAATGGACGTTCAGGAACTGCTCCGCGTTGCGGCTTCGATTCGATAGCGCGGTGACGTGGGAACAGGCGTCGGACAAAGGGACCGCTCGAACCCGATCCTCACTCCTGGAGTGCCGGAAAGTTCCCAAGAATGGAGGCCCATCCTTCGTGGTCGCGCCGGAGGGTGACGACATTGAGATCAAATTAACCGGAGTCTTGATGCCGCCTTTGCCGGTCCAGACCTCGGCTCGGGTCGCCGCCGTTTTCGAGAAGCTGACTCTCGAGCGGACGAGCAAGCTCCTGCCCGATTCTCCCCTGGTGCTGGAGGTCGGAGGACTCGAGGACTTCATCGATGACCAGACCCTGAAAAGCGTGCTCGATGCGGAGCACATCAAGGGTGCCGTTCGAGATCAATTGGATGAATCACATCTCGTCCTGACGCCGAGTGAGTGGCCCCCGACCTCCGGCGGGACGACGAAGGATTGTGCCGTCGCTTCAGGACCGGCGGTGCTTCCGGGGACGGTCGAAGGTCAGTCTGTGGGGATGGAGTCTTCCGAGCCCTCGGTCGCTCTCGCGCGGTATGAGGACGCAGTGGCCTGGGCCCGAAAGACGGACGAGGACACGAAGAGCAGCGGAGGGGGCGGGGATTGCTACGTCCTCGAACATTACCCCTCGAGTTCGAGGGAGGGCGTGCCATCCCGTCCGATTACCTTGGGCACCTTCGCCGTCGGTTCCGAGCAGTTCCAGAATCTGCCCACGTCCATGACGCTGAGCGCAGAATCTCTCAGGGATATCGTCCGAGATCGGCTCCATGTCGAGGGCGAGAATCCTCCCCCCAACGTTGACCTCTCGCTGAGGACGTCGTATCGAAGGGGGATCTATCAGGGCCATCCCAGGGAGCTGGCGGTCGATCTGGCACGGGGCGAGAGGGTCCGTGACGGCGACCTCCTGATCCTCCGCTGGCCCGGTGAGCACCAAGGCGACCTCCCGGAGTCCGCGACGGTCCGCATCGCGCGTGTCGGACCGGCCCGACGGGGGATCAGCCGGGTCGAGCTCGACCTGAATTGGGAACGGGCTCCGGGCCAGAGGGCCGATACACTCCGTGAGCGGAGGGAAGCCCGTGAATTTCTCGTGGGGAAACACGGCACCTGGGAGATCCTGTCCACGCTCGACAACCAGGACGTCCTGGAGGCCTGGAAGGACGATGCGCTCGATACGGAGAAGCAGCCAGCATTCAAGAAGGCAGTGAAGGCGAATGGGACGCGGAGTGAAAGCGAGGCCCAGAGTTCGGGCGAGCTGTCCGATCGGGCGCCCTTGAATACGACGAAGAATTCTCGCCCCCCCCTCGTGGTCGTCGCGGTCAGCGGCGGAGGGATCCGCGCCTCGGTCTGGACCGCGACGGTCCTGGCGAGCCTCGAGCGGGACCTCGGCCCGACCTTCCCCTACCACGTGCGGCTGATCACGGGGGCGTCGGGTGGCATGGTGTCGGCGGCCCATTATGTGGCCAGCCTCCCTTCCCCGGCCGAGAGGCGGCTGGCGCTCGAGGCCGGGAAGGAGGCGCGGGATCTCGCGAGATGGGTCGAATCCCTGGCCGAGGACCAACTGAACTCCGTCGCCGGCTGTCTCGCCTTCAACGACATCCCCGCGCTCTTGAATCCCGTCCGGAGGGGCACCGATCGCGGCCGGAGACTCGAGGAGACCTGGAAGCGGATCACGGCCGACGGATTCGGCGACCCGAATGCCAGCAAGTTCGCGCGAAGCCTCCGCGATCTCGCCGCCGGCGAGCGAGCCGGCTGGTGCCCGTCGCTGATCTTCACGCCGATGATGGTCGAGGACGGCCGCCGATTGCTGATCTCGAACCTGGACCTGGGCTTCGCCACCCGGAACTATGGCCGATTGCTCATGGAATGGGACACGGAGACAAGGAAGGTCGATCCGACCTATGTCCGGGACCTGCGACCCCGGGAACCTTACGAACGGGCCAATGATGCGCTCTACTCGCTGTCGGCCGTGGAGTTCTTCCGCCTCTTCCCCAATGCGGCCAGGTTCCAGATCAGCACCGCCGCCAGGATGAGCGCGACCTTCCCGTTCGTGTCTCCGGCCGCCAGCCTGCCGACGAAGCCTCCTCGGCGGGTCGTGGATGCCGGATATTATGACAATTACGGGGTGAACATCGCGGCGCAATGGCTGACCGAGATGCGGGACTGGATCGAGGACAACACCTCGGGGGTCCTCATCATCCAGATCCGCGACAGCGTCAGCCAGGACACGCGATCGGAGCTCGGGTTCGACGTGCCCAAGGAGACGGAATCGACCGAATCGAGCATGCTCCCTCGCCTGACCTGGAACGTCATGCCCGACGTCCTGGATCCCGGCGCCTATCCGATCACCACGCCGCTGAACGGGATCTCCAACGCCCGCGAGTGGAGCATGTCCTTCCGCAACGATGAGCAAATCGAGCTGTTCGACGAGCTGATGAGCGCGCGGAAGACGTCCAGGGACGACCCTGATTTCTTCCGGACCGTCGTCTTCGAGTGCCCCGTCCCCGCATCGACGAGCTGGAAGCTCACCAACGAGGCGAGGGAGAAGATCAGGCGCGGCATGGGCCTCGAATTCGGGGACGACCTCTTCCGCAACGTGATGACCTTCCAGGTGCGGGAAGACATCCAGCGGAGACAGTTGCTGGCCAATGTCCGCTACGAGCAGGACAAGCAGCAGAGTCCAACCGATGCGGTCAACAACTACATGATGCAGCTCAATTCCATCTACCTGGAGGAGCTCAAGAAGCTGAGGTTCGACGACCCGGCCACGGGCGCGGTGGACGGCCTCGGGGAGACCAAGAAGCTCTACACGAACGTCTTCAACAACATGCGGCGCCGCGAGCTGGTCCGCGACTGGTGGTTCGCCCGGATGCCGAAGTGAGTCCGCTCGCGGCCCCCGCCGCCGGGATCTCGGTCGCGAGGGTCCGGCTCGATCACCGCCGTGGCGTCGGCCTCCCTCAGGGTGGTGGCAAGATCCGCATCATCTCGGGAGGATAGTAGTCCCAATCCGGTTCCGTCGAGGCGGCCGGCGGGATCAGCCGCACGATCAGGGGGGGAACTCCGACCGCATCGACGACCGATCGGATCGACGGGATCACCACGCGCTCCGTGAACGCGGCCTCCCTCCGCATGCCGGCCGAACCGCGGTCGCCGGGATCGGTCAGGTAGTTCTCGAACAGGAGCCCGTGGCACACGAACAGGGCCAGGAACCTCGCATAGGCGGTCGTCTTCGCGCCGCCGCCGCAGCACGCGAGCCAGTCCGACATGTCGAAGGCCCGATCCGCGGCCGTCGGCGCGAGTGCCCGCAGCGCCTTCGCATGGAAACGGACGAGGGGCTCGCCCCAGAGCGTGCGGGTCTCGTCGAACCGCCGGCCCGCCGCTCGGCGGAAGTCGACGATCCTCCGGGGGCCGGGCACCGATCCGTCGCCGCGCGGGCCGGCGATCTGGATCTCGCAGAGGGATCGCTTGGAGACGTTCTCCAGGACGATCCGGTCCGCCTCGTAGCTCAGGCAGAGCGGGGGCAGGCCCGACCGGTCGGCCAGCTCGAGGAACCGGAACAGCTCCAGGGTCGGGCTGACGACCTGCCTCGCCAGGCATGCCCGGCCGGCCCCTCCGCGGAACGGGAACGGCACGGCCTGCCCGAGGTAGCGTTCGACGCGCCCGCGGAGCTCGGGATCATGCGCCCGGACCCGAAGTGCCTCCACGGCCGAGGCGAGCTCGACGTAGATCCCTGGAGAGCCATCGGGGTCGGCGACGAGAGTTGTCATGCATCGTCGGGCCGGTAGTCGCTGTAGGTTGTGTAGTCGAGCGTCAGCTCCTCTCCCGCGAGGATGTCCCGGATCGCGTAGAATCGATACTCGGCGTCGCAGGCGAGATTCGGATGCCTCGAAAAATTGACATACCAGGATAGGGTCATCTCATTGAAATTCCGAGGGCATCCCAGCATGTCCCCCTTCGGGATGCAGAAGTCGCGGTAGAGCTCGGCGAACCGGGGCTCGCTCCGGTCGACCTCGGATTTCGGGATCCAGAGGATGTCGCAGGGGTCCGGCTCGAAGGGGTAGACCCCTGCGGGGATCCGGCGGATCGCGAAGACGCCCACCCCGTGTATCGGAGAGGGCTGGAGGCGGGCATAGACCAGGGTCGCATGCCCGCTCGTGGACTGCTCCCATTCGGTTTCGTTGGCCATGACGCCGTGGAGTAGAGGGCCGATGACGCATGGTCCCGGGCGGCGAATCGGTCCGATCAGGGACCTTCGCCCCCACCCCTATGATATTCGCCGACGATGGCCCCGTTTACAAGTGCTCGACTCGTCCGACGCGACGGTCACCTCCGGGGCGGCAGCGTGAGGGATGTCCTCTCGGCACGTCGTTTCCGAGAGCCTGCGCAAGCTTCACGTCCGGTCCTGACGGGAGAGCCCGGCCACGATCCCGAGCCCCCGCAGGTTGACGGTCGACCCCGGGCGCCCTCGAATCGCGAAACTCCGGACGGGTCCGAGGGGTATTCTCCGGTGGGTTTCGATCCGAAAGGGACGTCGATCTGGTCCCTGTAAAGTGGTCCATTCCTCTTCGAAGGCTCTGATGGACGGATCTGCGAGTACGGTTGACGAGCTTCCCGGGGCGATCCTCGACGTGGGCGATCCCTGGCCGACGGATGGCGGCCCCGGCGAGCGCCCCCCCGCGGTCGTCCGGGCCCGGCTCCTGGTGGGCTGGGTCGTCCTGGTCGGCGCGGAGGTCCTCTCGGGGGCTTCTCTCGGGATGGGGCTCTGGCATCCCTGGACGCTCCTGCTGACGTACTGGCTCTACTTCTGCCACTTCTTCCTGTTCACGACCCTCTCGATCCGCACGGGCCGGACCTCGCTCGGGTCGCTCTACCTCTGGGGCGTCCTCTACGGGCTCTACGAATCCTGGATCACCAAGGTCATCTGGTACGGGTTCAACGGCGACGGCCGGCTCCAGATGGGGAAGATCGGGCCCTACGGCCTGGCCGAGATCACGATGGTCTTCTTCTTTCACCCGATCCTGTCCTTCATCGTCCCGCTCGCGGTGGCGTGCCTCCTCTGGCCCCCCTTGCTGCGGATCTATCCCGACCTCGGGCCATACCTGCGGCGGACGCGCCGGGCCGGCGCGGTCCGGGCCTGTCTCGTCATGAGCTTCGCCCCCATCGTCGCCATGAACGGCGGCGGGCCGCTCAACATCGCCCTCAACTCCCTGTTCCTGGTCATCGTGTTCCTGGTGCTGGGCCGCCTGGCCCGGCCGGCCCGGATACGTTCGGACGGGCGGGCGATCCTCGAGTTCGGTCGGCCCGGCCTGGTCGGCCTGTGCATCTATCTGGCCGTCCTCTACACCCTGACCTATTTCGGGATCAGGCCGGAGGGCCTCCCGTCCGGGCGCGTCCAGTGGGGGACGCTCGCCCTCTACGGGCTGGCGATCCTCGGTCTCTGGTTGCAGCAACGACGGTCCCCGACAACGGCCGCGATCGACGTGGATCCGCGCTCGCTGCGGACGGCGGAGGCGACGCTCGCCACGATCCTCGGGCTGGGCCTCGTCCTGTCCTTGGCCCCGGGCAATCCGCTGATCGTCGCCCCGGCGATCATCTCCTTCGCCGCCTGGATCGCCCTCAGCGCCATCCTGCCGCTCGTGGTCCTCGGCCGGGCTATTCAGGCTCGCTGGTCGACCAGGCCGTGAGGCCGCCGGCCGCCACCAGGATCGGGGGCAGGAGGCAACTGTTCAGGAACAGGTCGGCCAGGTTGATGGCGAGGATGGCAACGGCAGCCGCCACCGCTGCATTCGCGCGGCCCGATCGGGCCAGGCGCCGCGCGGCCAGGACGATCGGCGCGGCGAGGACCGCCATCGACGCCAGGGCCGCGATCACCCCGTGGAATCCCGCCTCCATGAGCGGGTAGGCGATGGAGACCGGCGCGATGAACCGCCCGTCCGGCGTCATGGGCGACCAGTCGGCCAGGCCATGCCCCAGGATCGGCCGTTCCCGGATCGCCTCGAGATGCTCCGCCACCCGTGCCAGCCGCCACGTGAACGAGGTCTTGCCCAGGCCGACGAAGAAGCCGCGGACGTTGTTGCGGAGGGCGCCCGGCCCCCCGGAGCGAACGACCAGGATTGCCGCGGCGAGCACGACAAGCACCGCGCCCGCCGCGATGGCGGCCCGGATCGCCCGCTTCGGGATCCTCAGTCGGATCGCCGCGATCCAGGCCAGGCCGCAGGCGAGCCAGCCAAGGCTGCTGTGCGATTGCCCCAGGATGGCGACGACGACCAGGATGATCGCCGCCCGACGTGTGGGTATCCTCAACTGCCCGACGCGGGCGAGGTCCCTTTCCCCGCCCGCCCACAGCCAGGCGGCGGCGAGTGCCGTGGAAGCCGCCCACATCCCCCACTGGTTCCCCTGTTCCATGAACAGCAGGGGCCGATGCCCGAGGGTTCGGGAGATCCCGTCCGCCCGATATGGATTCTGGCCGTAGACCCAATCGTAGAAGACCGGGCCCGTCGCGAACTCCAGTAGCGCCGCCGGGGCCGTGACAAGCCCGGCGATCGCCCAGGCCTTCTCCATCTCCAGCAAGGCTTCGGGAGAGGCGAACCGGGTCCGGCCGACCAGGTACGGAACGCCCCAGGCCAGGATCAGGTGTCGTGCCTGCGCCAGGCCTCCGGCGATCGGCAAGCCGTTGGACCACGCCGAGAGGATCGGGATCGCCGCGAAGAGCAGGAACGCCCCATCCAGCGCCAGGAAACGAAGCCGGCGGAGCGACTCGGCGTCGAACAGCACGATCCCCAGCAGGCAGCCAAGTCCGATGGCCGAGGCCTTGTTCCAGAGCGGGTCGGCGGCCAGGGCCAGAGAGTGGACCACGAAGCGATTCTGGCTCGTGGCCAGCTCGAGGGCCTCGACGGGATAGGCCTCGTTCGGCAGCAGGATCCATCCCGCCAGCAGCGAGATCAACGCGCCTCGCGTGGGGCCGAGCTTGCCGTAGAGGCACAGCGAGATCGGGATCCAGGCGGCTAGGACGAGGGCTGCGAGCGACATCGGCAAAAGGTGCTCGATCCAGGAGGGGACGATAGAGGCCGGATGGACGGCGAGCATGCGTGCGACTTACTCTAGTCTACGGCGATTCGCCGGCCAAGGTCGGTCGAGCCGGTCGCCGGAGGAGCTGACCGATGATCGACGCGTTCGATCGATTCTGGAACACGTTCCCCCCCAACGTCCTGCTCCTCCTCACCCGGGCCTGCTGGTGCCTGGTCGGCCTGCTCGCGGCGGCCCTCCTGTTCCGCCGCGCGGATGCCGGCTCCACCCCCCGGCGCCTCTGGTGGACACTCGCCGTGCTGGGGCCCGTCGCGTTCATCGAGATGGGCCTGTCGGTCCGGTATCGGCTGATGGGAAACTGGCGGGAGCTCGTCCGCGTGACCCTGGGGAGTCGGGCAGTGGCCAGCCGGCACTCCTGGCAAGGATTCGTCGTCGCCGGGGCGGTCATCGTCGCGGTTGGCCTGGTTGCGTGGCTGGCCCATCGCACCCGGCGCTGGCCGGTTGCGGCGAGGATCACCGTGGTCGGCACGATCGTCGCGCTCCTGGGGTTCACCCTGGAGATCATCTCGTTCCACAACATCGACCTCCACTACGGCGTCTACTGGTCGCTCTGGTTCTCCGGGCTCGGCCTGATGCTCCTGGGTTTGGCCTGGTCCCTGGCCACGCACTCCGCGGCCGTTCGGGCCGATCGCGACGACGGCATGGGGGTTCGACGCTATCGCGTGGCGAGCGTCACCACTTCCGCCCGCCGTGATCCCATCACCGCCCGGCTCCAACGCCTCGCGATCGCCGTGCTCCTGCTCGCCGTGCCCGAGCTCGTCGCGTGGCTGACCGGCTGACTTGACGGGGGGCGAGCCGGCTCCGAGGCGTGCTTCCCGGCCCCCGCCTGGCATCCTCTATCTTCACCGCTTGACGCCGGTTCTAATGAGCTTCAGGAGGATCCTGATGCGTGCGATTACGGTGTCTTGCGGTGTCTTCGTCTCGACGTTGCTCGTCATCCCCGCCCGGGGAGATTCGGGCCCGCCGGTCCCGGACGCGGTGAAGCCCGTCGTCCCGCTCGGGGCGACATTCTTCCCCCTCGAGAACGTCCGGCTGCTCGACGGCCCGCTGCGGCATGCGATGGAGCTGGACGAGAAGTACATCCTCGACCTCGACGTCGATCGGCTCCTGCACGTCTTCCGGCTCAACGCGGGATTGCCCTCGGCCGCGAAGCCGCTGGGAGGCTGGGAGGCCCCCGCGGTCGAGGTTCGGGGCCACTTCGTCGGCCACTACCTCAGCGCCTGCGCGCTCCTGTACGCGAGCACGGGCGACCCGCGATTCAAGGAGAAGGGCGACAGGCTCGTCACCGGCCTCGTCGCGTGCCAGAAGAAGATCGGCTCGGGATACCTGAGCGCCTTCCCCGACGAGTTCATCGACCGCGTCGAGGGCCGCAAGCCGGTCTGGGCCCCCTACTATACGCTCCACAAGATCCTCGCCGGGCTGATCGATATGAACACCCATTGCGGCAATTCCGAGGCGCTCGACGCGGCCCGGAAGTTCGCCGACTGGGTGAAATCCCGCTGCGACAAGCTCTCGGACGATCAGATGCAGGGGATGCTGGGCAACGAGCACGGCGGGATGAACGAGTGCCTCGCCAACCTCTACGCCCGGACCGGGGAGAAGAAGTACCTGGACCTGTCGGAGCGGTTCAATCACCGGGCCGTGATCGATCCCATGTCCCAGGGCCGCGACATCCTGACCGGGTTGCACGCCAACACGCAGATCCCCAAGTTCATCGGCACGGCCGAGGAATACGAGCTGACCGGCCGGCCGGCGTATCGCGCCGCCTCTTCGTTCTTCTGGGACACGGTCGTGAAGGAGCGATCCTACGTGATCGGCGGCCACTCCGACGGCGAGATGTTCTCGCCCAAGGAGACGCTCTCCCGGGCCTTCGGCCCGAGCACGACCGAGACCTGCAACACCTACAACATGCTCAAGCTGACGCGGCACCTCTTCACCTGGGAGCCGCGCGCGCAGTACGCCGACTACTACGAGCGGGCGCTCTTCAACCACATCCTGCCGTCGCAGAACGCCGAGACCGGGATGATGGTGTACTACCTGCCGCTCCGGCCCGGTTCGAAGCGCGTCTTCAACGAGCCCGAGAATTCCTTCTGGTGCTGCACGGGGACGGGCGTGGAGAACCACGCGAAGTATGGGGACAGCATCTATGTTCACGATGGCGACCGGATCCTGTACGTGAACCTGTTCGTGGCGTCGGTGCTGTCGTGGAAGGAGCGGGGGCTGACCCTCCGGCAGGAGACGCGGTTCCCGGAAGAGCAGGGGACCCGGCTGGTGATCTCGTGCGAGAAGCCGACGCCGCTCCGGCTCAGGTTGCGGCACCCGTCGTGGGCCGGGGCGGGATTTGCCGTCAAGGTGAACGGCGAGGACATCGCGGACCGGAGCGTGCCGGGGAGCTATGCGGAGATCGGCCGCGAGTGGAAGGACGGCGACACCGTGGAGGTCTCGCTGCCGTTCGCGCTCCACGTCGAGGCGTTCAAGGACAACCCCGATCGGCTCGCGTTCCTGCACGGCCCCCTGGTCCTGGCCGCGGGCCTGGCGCCCGATCAGGCCATCCCGGCGATCGTCGGCGATCCGAGCGAGGCGCTGCGTTCGCTCGGCCTCCAGGAGGGGCAACCCTCGACCTTCTCGGCCTCGCCGGACGTCTTTCGATACGCCGCGAATTCGGGCCGGCTGCTGGTGCTGAGGCCCCTGTACCGCATGCCCGGTGATGTCCGATACACGGTCTACTTCGATCGCTTCACGGCCGAGGGCTGGAAGGAGAAGCAGGCCGAGTACGCGGCGGACCAGGCCCGCCGGCGGGAGCTCGACGAGCGGACGGTGGACCGCGTCCATCCCGGCCAGGACCAGAGCGAGCGGGACCACGCGTTCAAGGGGGAGAAGTCGAACGCCGGGCTCTTCGTCGATCGCCCCTGGCGGGACGCGAGCGACGGCGGCTACTTCCGCTACGTCGTCAAGGTGCTCCCGGACCGGCCCCAGGTGTTGAGCGTCACCTACTGGGGCAGCGATTCCAACCATCGAGTCTTCGACGTCCTGGTGGATGGCACGAAGATCGCCACCGAGACCCTGGAGCGGAACCATCCCGACGAGTTCTACGACCAGGCCTACTCGATCCCCGAGGATCTCACCCGCGGCAAGGACCGGGCGACGGTGACCTTCCAGGCTCATCCCGGTCACATGGCGGGCGGAGCGTTCGGAATCCGCGTCCTCCGGACCGGGAAGTGAACAGGATTGGAGCGACCCTCATGAAATGGTTTTTGCCTCTGACCGCGACGATTGCGATCGCCTTCACGGGCCCGACGCCGGCCCAAGCCCAGGGGTGGAAGCTCGTCTGGAGCGACGAGTTCGACCGCGCCGGTGCGCCGGATCCGGCGAAATGGGGCCACGAGCACGGCTTCGTCCGCAACGGCGAGAAGCAGTTCTACACCCGCGATCGCCGCGAGAATGCCCGCGTCGAGGACGGCCACCTGATCATCGAGGCGCGGAAGGAGCCGTGGAAGGAGGGCGAGAAGAAGGCCGATTACACCTCGGCCTCGCTGACGACCGAGGGCAAGCACGCCTGGACCCACGCCAAGGTCGAGGTCCGGGCGAAGCTGCCGAAGGGCCGCGGCACCTGGCCGGCGATCTGGATGCTGGGCTCCGACATCCACAGGGCCGGCTGGCCCGCCTGCGGCGAGATCGACATCATGGAATTCGTCGGCTACGACCCCGGCCTTGTCCATGCGAATATCCACACCAAAAAGTACAACCACGTGAACAAGAACGGCAAGGGGAGCAGCCTGAAGCTCCCCGATGCGTCGGAGCAATTCCACGTCTACGGCGTCGAATGGGACGCCACGAAGATGGATTTCTCGGTCGACGGCAAGGTCTACTTCACCTACAAGAACGAGGGGAGCGGCACCGCGGCCTGGCCCTACGACCGCCCCCAGTTCCTGATCCTCAACCTGGCCATCGGCGGCGGCTGGGGCGGCCAGAAGGGGATCGACGACGCGATCTTCCCGCAGCGATACCTCATCGATTACGTGCGGATCTACCAGAAGGCCGATACCGCAACCCCGTCGCAGGCCGGCCGTGGGGTCCGGCGGTGAGAGGCTCGGAAGGCCGATGGCGTCAGCCTCGGGAGCCGAAGAGCCACCAGGCGAGTGAGGCATACAGGGCCAGGGTGCCGGCCGAGGTCGGGACGAAGACCTTCCATCCCCCCCGATGAAACACGTGGAATCGTCCGGTCGCCAGTCGAATCGGGACGGACACGGGCAGGTGATAGAGCAGAAAGGCATTGAACCAGGACTCATCCCGGTTGAGCTGGCCCACGTCCTGGATGGCGAGCAGAGTTCGGTCGTCCAGGGGGACCGGCCCGCCGTTCCTCGACTCGGCCAGACGCCGCACCCGTCGCCAGTTCCTGTACTTCAGGGCGTAAGAACACGCCCATCCGAGCTCGATGGCCGAAACCAGGGCGACCAGCAGGACGGCTTGCATGTTGTCGGTCCATCCCGCTTGACCCGCGGTCGTGACGGACCGTGGCCGTTTCTCTCCGCGGATTCGCCGCTCGAGTGACCGCCCATCGGTCGCACGGCCGGCCCCGAAGGGTCGGGTCAGTCTAACAGCTCGACCGGCCGGTTGATAACTCGGCCCGGCCGCTCGGTCCTGGCGGGGACCATTCCGCGTGCCGACGGTTGACCGCGCCAGGCGACCGGCCGCCCGATGAACGCGGCGACTCGGAGACCGGTCGGGCGATCAGCCGTGGGGGGCGCGACTTCGGCCGTCCGGCGGATCGGCTCTCCCGGCCGTCGCGTCTCGCATCGAAAACGTCATCGTCGGGCCGCCCTGCGGTCCCGACCAGCCACAGCACCTCCGAGTCGCTTTGGAGACGATCTCGCTCCTCGGGTCGCGGTCAGCGATTGCCCAGGCCCAGGCGAATCAGCTCGCGATCGATGAGGTCCAGATCCCAGATCTCGACGGTGGGCTCGCTCGTGCCGCCGACTACGGGCACGGCGAGTCGGCGGCCGGAGTCGTTGAAGGCGAGGGCCAGGCTCCAGATGTTCGCGCGCCCGGGGAGCTTCAGGTCGAGGGCCGGCCGCGTGGGAGTGGCGACCGACCAGACGAGGACTTTCCCCAGGTACGAGCCGGCGGCCAGTCGCCGGCCGTCCGGAGAGAAGGCCAGGCCGGTCAGGATCCCCTGTCCTTCACCCTCGGGCGGGGCCAGGCGGCTCACGACGGCCCAACGGCGGGTGTCCAGGAGCGTGATGTGGCCCGTTCGATCGCCGATGGCGAGGAGGCCGCCATCCGGCCGGAGGGCCAGGCTGGAGAGGCCGTCGGGGAGCGCGGGAGGGTCGATCCGTCGGGCCGTGATCGGGTCGTCGTCGCTCCCCTTCTCGCCGCCGGGCTCGAGGGCCCAACTGCTGAGGCGCGAGAAATCGCCCAGGAAGTAGAGCCGGTCTCCGGCGGGAGAGATCTGGACCGCGGACATCCCCGGCTTGTTCGGTCCGCCGCGGCCGCCCCCGGGTCGGTCCCCGGGGCCCGGCCGGCCGCCTGGCCTGGGCTCGCCGCCGGGTCGAGGGCCGGGGCCGGGGCCCGGCCCGGGTCCCGGTTCGTCGCCCGGCCTGGGCCGGCCGCCGGCCGGCTCGCGGGGCGGGGGCGCTTCGGGTTCCAGGCCGGGGCTGGCGTCGTCGGCCGGAGGCGGCGCGATCACGGTGCGGAGGACGTCCGGGTGAGACGCCTCCCAGACCCAGGCGTTCCCGCCCCGGACGACGGCCATGTGCCGGCCGTCCGAGGAGCGGGCCAGGAGCGACTGGGACATCATCCACGGGCCGGGCAGCTCGAGGGTCGTGGGGCGACCGCCCGGATCCGTGCCGTCGTTCCAGATCCGGAGGGTACGCGAATCGAGGGCGACGAGCCGGCCTTCGGAGTCGAACCGGACCGTGTTCTTGCCGTCCATCTCTCGGCCTCGATTGCGGCCCCGTTCCGAGCCGCGCGGGGCGGCCTCGGGAGCCGTCCCCGGGTCGGATCGCCCGCCGGTGCAGCGATTGCCGCCGTCCCGATAGAACCAGACGTCGCCGTTGGCGCAGCCGATGGCGAGGCCGCCGCCGGGCCGGAAGTCCATCGACAGGGGCCACGAATCGAACCCGCCGATCTGGACTCGCGCCGCCGAGTCATTCACCCGCCAGACCTGCGTGGTCGACATGCGGCCGGACGCGAAGAGGGTCATGCCGTCGGGCGTGAATCCGAAGTCGGTGATGAAGTCCGCGACCGGCAGCACGGCCACGACCCGGTGTGAGGCCACGTCCCAGATCTCGAGGCTGTTGATCGTCGCGGTCGCCAGCAGCGTCCCCTGGTGGTTGAACCGCATCAGCCGCGGCGTGCCCCGCGGGTCCGCCAGGCTCGTGAGCAGCCGTCCCCCCTCCCGGTCCCGGTCCCAGAGCTGGATCGTGTTTCCCGCGGCGACGGCCATCAGGTTGTTCGCGCCCAGCGAGACCGACAGGACCATCTCGGACTGGGTGTCGATCTGGTTCCGGAGCTGGCCGTCGGACAGGTCGTGGAGGAGGACCGAGAGGGTGGTGCCGTGGAACTGCGCGATGGCGACCGACTTGCTGTCGGGGCTGAAGGCCGGCCAGGGCATCATGAACATGCCCCCGCGGCGCGGGCTATCCCCCCCCGAGGCCTGGAGGGTGGCCAGCGGCTGCTCGAGGTGGCTCGTGTCCCAGAGCAGGATCTCGGGCTCGGGGCCCTCGGGGCGTCCCCCCGGGGGACCGCCCGCGTCCCGCCGGCCCTGGCCACGGCCGCGCGGCGACTCGGCGATCTCCTCGATCGTGATCAATCGATCGCCGGTCGGGCTGGCGAAGACGCTCTGGACCCGCCGCCCGGGGCGGACCACGTCCCGGATCACCGAGCCGTTGCGGATGTCGTACAGCCTCAGGACGTCGTCGGATCGCGGCCCGTCCTCCTCCGGCAGGAGGGCGAAGAGGACGTTCCGCGCCAGGGTCATGTGCCGGCCCCACCAGCGGCCGCCCCGGCCGCCGAATCCCGGGCCAATGCCCTTGCCCCCGGGCGAATTCGGCCTGGATCCGGACGCGTTTCCTGCCGTCGGATTCGCCGCGTCCGCCGCGGCCGGTGAGGCCGACGGCGCGGCATCCAGGCCGATGGTCGCGAACCGCTGCCGCTGGGGGACGTTCCAGAGGCTGATCTCGGACCCGTTCTCGGACAGGGCCGCCAGCACCGAGCCGTCGGATCCCAGCTCGATCCCCCGCGATGACCCGGTCGGGAAGGCCGGGAGGGCGACGACGTCGCGGAGCATCAGGAACTCGACGGCCTGCTCGCGGAGCCTCTCCGGCGAGAGCGCCGAGGCCTGGTCGGCCGTGGCCGCCGCCTCCGGGTTGCCCATGTTGCGGATCAGGTCCAGCCCCTTGGACCTCCGATCGGGCAGGTCGGAGACCAGCAGGTTCGCCGCGTTGGCCGAGAGCGCCCAGCGGGCGGCGGCCCGGGCCTTCTCGGCCTCGCTGGCCTTCTCCCCCAGGGCGACCTCGGTCGCCTTGCCGGCTCGCCTCGCCTCGTCGCGCTCGGCCAGGATCCGGCCGTACGCATAGGTCGCGATCCCGAGCACCGCGACGGTCGCCACCGTCGTGACGGTGGTGATCCCGGGGTGGCGCCGGGCCACCCGCCAGGCCCGGCCGACGGGGCTGATCCGGCGGGCGCGGACCGGCTCGCTGTTGAGGAACCGGGCCAGGTCCTCGGCCAGCGCCACGGCCGTCTCGTAGCGGTCGCCGGGGCGCTTGGCCAGGGTCTTGAGGACGATCGTCTCCAGGTCGAGCGGGACCCGCCGGTTGAGCTGGCGGGGCGGGATCGGCTCCCGCCCGCCGATCTGGTCGAGCAGCTCGGCGGCGCTCGAGCCGTCGAAGGGAGGTCGGAGGGTGAGCAGCTCGTAGATCGTGGCGCCCAGGCTGTAGACGTCGGTCCGCGCGTCGATGCGTCCGGTGCGGGCCTGTTCCGGGCTCATGTAACGCGGGGTGCCCAGGAGGCTGTCGTGGTGGGTCATCCCCGGATCGGCGAGCCGTCGCGCCAGGCCGAAGTCGGTCACCCAGATGTTCCCCTGGGCGTCGATGAGGAGGTTGGACGGCTTGACGTCGCGGTGGATCACCCCCTGGTGGTGGGCATGGCCGAGGGCCTCGGCGGCCTGGAGGCCCACCTCCGCGACCCAGCGGAAGTAGGCCGATCCGCGCGGGGGCTCGAAGGGGGTGGCCGCCGCGTCGTCCTGGGCGTGCGGATGCGCCTGGAGCATCGAGGCCGTCCTCCCCACCCCCGTCTCCAGGAGCTCGAGCTCGAGGAGCCGGGATCGCCCGCGATCGAGCGTCCCCCCGCTCAGCCCCTGCCAGGAGCCGGTCGGGTCGTCGCCGGCCCCGGGGGATCGTCGCGGCGGCGAGATGTCGCCCAGGGATGGGATCGGGGACGGCGAGCCGTCGCTCGACGACGCGTGCGTGCGTCGCCACGGGAGTCCGGACGAGACGCGGACCCAGAGCCGATTGAATCGCGAGCTGATGTCCGTCGACCCGCCCAGCCCGGAGCCGCCGTCGTGGCCGCTGCCGACGGCCGATCGTCCCGTCGAGAAGGCGCCGGGCCGGGCCTGGCGGAGGTGGCGGAGGACCCGGTCCAGGCCGCTCCCCTCGATCCGCTGCATGGCGTAATAGCAGAGGCCGCCGGCCTGGCCCACGTCGAAGACGGGGACGATGTGGGTGTGGTGCAATCCCGCCGCGGTCTTCGCCTCGTTGAGGAAACGCCGCCGGGCCGAGGAGTCGGGGGCGGCATGCGTCCCCAGGACCTTCAACGCCACCGGCCGGTCCAGCCCCACGTGGAGGGCCTCGTAGACCGTCCCCATGCCGCCGCGGCCGAGCTCGCGGACCACCCGGTAGCCGGCGATCCTCCTCCCCGACTCGAGATTCCGCCCCGGGCCCCCGCCGGGCGTCGAGCCGCTCCCCACCAGCCCGTGGACCAGCTCGAGGCCCTCGAGCGCGGCCCGGACGTCGTCGCGGATGTCGGGATGGCGGTCGGCGAACTCGTCCGGGTCCGGGGCCTCGCCGTTCTCCACCAGCGAGAGGTAGGCCTCGATGACCTCGCCCAGGCGTTCGTCGTCGTCGTCGGCGCCGCGATCGGTTCCCTCGGCGGGGCCGGCCTCGCCGCGGTCCGGGTCCGCCCGGCGGCGGTCATTCTCGTCCCGGTGGCTCATTCTCATATCTTAATGATCCTCCCGGGGGGCCCTCGAGGGTGCGTTTCAGCCGCTTCAGCCCGCGCGCCCAGATGCCGCGGATCGACTTCCGACTCAGCCCCACCCTGTCGCCGATCGCCTCGAAGGAGAGCCCCTCCGCGTGATAGAGCCAGAGGATGTCCGCCTCGTCCACGGGGAGGGCGCCGACGGCGTCGGCCAGCAGGACCACGAGCTCCCTGCGGCTGGCCACCTCGCTCGGGCTCGTCTGGCTCAGCGCCAGCATGTCCAGCAGCCGCCCGCCGCCCCCCTCCGAGGAGAGGTGGCCGGGCCCTTCCAGGTCCAGGGGCGCATCCAGGGCGAGGGTCCGCGTGCCGCCGGTCCGCTTGGAGCGGCTGTGATACCGCCCCAGGTCCGCGAGCTTCTGGCTGACCAGCCGCCGCAGCCACCCCACCAGGGCCGCCTCGTTCTGGCCGGTGAACTGGGGGAACTGCCGGACGACCTCGATGAGCGTCTCCTGGACCACGTCGGACAGCTCCAGCCGCTCTCGCAACCGGGGCCCCAGCCCGGTCCTCACGATCATCCGCAGGTAGTTGCGATACAGCGCGCAGAGCTCACCCAGCGCCTCGGTTTCGCCCGCCCGCGCCCTGGACATGAGTTCGATCGGACCGTCGGCCATCGGAGTCGGCTCTTCTTTCAGGCTGCCGCCCGACCGCTGCCCCGCCGTCCCGAAGGCCCGTCGCCCTCTCCCAGAGAAATAGGCGTCAGCCGGGACTGACCTGGACCCGGGTGGTGGGAAATCCTGCGGGGGCGCCGGACGACCTTGCCTACCATGATCCGAAGCCGAGACCCCGGCGACAAGCCCCGATGCCTCGGGGAATGGGGAGTGACGAGGGAGGAGCCGGGAGCGAGGGATCGAGAATCCGGGGCGAGAAGAGGTGTGAGGAGGAAGGGGCAGGGGGGACGGCCAGACAACGGGGGACGGCCGGGCGAGAGCGGCCGGGATGTCTCCGGCCCACCGCCCCTCCGCACCCGATCCCCGCGCGCAAGAAAAGGCCTCCCGCGGGTCGACGCGGGAGGCCGGAGGCGTGCTCGATGGACCCGAGGCGCGGGCCGGGGTGGTCAGGCGGCCGCCATGCGGCGGCGGTTCTGGACGTGTCGGCGAAGCCCCAGGCCGCCGATCGTCGTCAAGAACATGGCCACCGTGCTCGGCTCGGGGACGGCCGGGGGTGCCACGTTGTTCGAGACGAGCTGCGCCTCGATGGTCGTCTGGCCGCCGTTGCTGGAGGACGGCACCAGCAGCTTCGGATTGTCCACCAGGCTCAGGTTGGCGGTCCCGTTGCCCAGCTTGAAGGAGGAGGCGGACAGGTTGTTGAAGGTCGCCTCGACGGTGGAATGGTAGTTCCCGGTCACCGTGCCGTTGAGGACGCCGGTGATCTTGATCGGCTCCGTCGTCAGCGCGTTGTCGCCGAGCGAGATCGGGTTCAGGGTGACGCTGAACGGCGTGTTCTTGTAGGTCGTGGTGGCGCCGTTGTTGGCGGCGATCACGAACGTGCCGAGCGCCAGGTTATCCTTGCCGGTGATCTGGATGCCGGAGTTCGTGGCCGGCAGGATGCTGATCACGTTCGCCCCGGTGATCCCCGTGGAGTCGACCTGGACGGCGGTCGAATAGCTCATGATGCTGGGATCGGTCTTGAGAGCCGCGGCCGACGCACCGGATACGGCACAGCCGGCGAGTCCCAGGGCGATGAGCGCGTTCCGCAGCCCGGTCCACCCTCTAGTTCTGCGCATCTTTTCCTCCTGAAAAGCTGGGATTGTGTCCTCACAATCCATTCACGTCGCGAAGGTCATCGTCTGGACTCGAGGCGTGACATCCCTTCCTGGACTGCGGACCGCCTCGCCGGCTACACCGGTCGAGACCGAGGGGACGCAGGGAAGACGAACGACACGTGACATCGGGTCACATCCCGCGAGGCCCGGACGCAACTCGGGCGGGCCGGCGAGGTCGGGTCAAGCATGGCCGTGAACGAAGGGAGCAATGACGTGATCGAATGCCGGGCATCCGAGCCCTCCTTCGCCAAACTCGGCCATGTCTTCCGTCGTCGCCTGCCCCGGGTGTGAGCGAACGGCGGGAAGATACTCCGAACCGGCGGGGCTGTAAATTCGAGTTTGGCGGATCTTGAGTCTTTCCTCGCGATTTTTCTCGGATTCCGGAGGCCGTCTCGGGATCATCACAGCGTGCTTGTAGGATCCACGTCGATGGCCAGCTCGACGCCCCCCGGCGGCGGCACGCGCGCCGGGACGGCATGAAGCAGGGTCTGGAGCGGCCGTGCCGTCAGGCACCGCAGGTGGAGGTGGAAGCGGTAGAGGTTGCGGATCTTGAGGATGGGTGCCGGGGCGGGCCCGAGGAACCGGACCGAGGGCTCGGCGGCCTCGCGAAGCGCCGATCCGAGTCGTTTCATGTACTCCTCGACGACCGCTTCCTCGGGGCCACGCGCGATGACGCGTGCGATTCGCCAGAAGGGGGGCCGCTCATAGGTCAGCCGCTCGGGCAGCTCGACGGCGACGAAGCCTTCGTAGTCGTGATTCACCGCGTGCGCGATCGCGGCGTGCTCGGGGGTGTAGGTCTGGACGAGGACCCTGCCGGGCTTCTCTCCCCGGCCGGTCCGGCCGGCGACCTGGGCCACGAGCTGGAACGTCCGCTCCGCGGCCCGGAAGTCCGGCAGATGGAGCGCCGTGTCGGCGTTCACCACGCCCACCAGCGTGACGTTGGGGAAATCCAGGCCCTTGGCGATCATCTGGGTGCCGAGCAGGATGTGGACCTCGCCCGCCTTGAAGGCGGCCAGCACCTCCTCATGGCTGCCGGGCCGCCGCATCGTGTCCGAGTCCATCCGCCGCACCACGCGGCCCGGGAAGGCCTCGATCACCTCCCGCTCCAGCCGCTCGGTGCCGATGCCGCCGTAATGCAGCCCCTGGGCGCCGCAGGACGGGCAGGCCGGGGGGCAGGGCCGCTCGGCGTCGCAGGTGTGGCAGAGGAGGAGCCGCCTCCCCTTGTGGTGGGTCATCGCCACGTCGCAGGCGTGGCACTTCACCACGCCCCCGCAGTGCGGGCAGATCACGAACGTGTGGAAGCCGCGCCGGTTCAGGAGCAGGATCACCTGGCCGCCGTCCTCGAGGGCCCGATGCACCGCCGTGCGGAGGCTCTCGCTCAGCCCCCCCGTGAACTTCTTCTCCCTCCGGAGGTCGATGATGTCCACGTCCGGCATCGGCCGGCCCTCGACCCGGGATGGCATCGAGAGCCTGACGTAGCGGCCGCGATCGGCGTTCCGCCAGCTTTCGAGGGCCGGCGTCGCCGAGCCCATGAGCACCGGGACGCGCTCGAGCTGCGCCCGCTTCACCGCGACGTCGCGCGCGTGATACCGGGGCACCGTCTCCTGCTTGAACGTGCTCTCGTGCTCCTCGTCGATGACGATCAGGCCGAGCCGTCGCGTCGGGGCGAAGATGGCCGAGCGGGCACCGACCACCACCTGCACCTCCCCCTCGGCGATGCTCTGCCAGTGCCGATGCCGCTCCACGTCGCTGAGGTGGCTGTGGAGCACGGCCACCCGGTCGAACCGGCGGCGGAACCGGCGGATCGTCTGGGGAGTCAGGCTGATCTCCGGCACCAGGACGATGGCCTCGCGGCCCCGCGCCACCGCCTGCTCGATGGCCGAAAGGTAGACCTCCGTCTTGCCGCTCCCGGTGACGCCGTGGATCAGGAACGGGGCGAAGCCGTCACCCGCCAGCGCCGGCCGCAGGGCGGCCATCACCGCATCCTGTTCCGGCGTGAGCGTCGGGCCGGATCCCCCCCGGGGGTGCGAATCGGGCAGCACCGGCGGTCCGTTGGTCACCCTCAGGTCCGGCTCGCCCTCGCCCTCGACGTCGTCCGGCTCGGTGGCCTCCGAGAGCCCGACGCGCCGCTTCACCGAATGGATCAGGCCGAGCCGCCGGAGCGCCAGGATCGGGGCCGTCGTGCACCGCGCCCGCCGGCAGACGTCGGCGATCGTCAGGGGGCCGGTCGCCCGGCAGAGGGTCTCCAGCGCCGCGGCCTGCTTGGGGGAGAGCCGCGGCTTGAGGGTCTGATCCCGGAGCGCCTCCCGCGTCTCCTCCGGCACCAGGAGGAAGGTTCCCACCCGGGTGCCCGCCTGGTTCCGGACCCCCGCCGGCACCGCCGAGTCGAGCGCCTGGCCCCACGAGCAGACGTAATAGTCCGCCATCCAGCGGGTCAGCTCGAGCATCCCCGCGTCGATCAGCGGGGCCGGGTCGAGGACCTCGATCACTTCCTTCAATCGCGCCGGGTCCAGGCCGTCGGGGGGCGACTGCTCCACGCTCACGCAGTAGCCGACGGCCGGCCGGTTCCCCCTGCCCAGCGGGACCCGGACCCGCTGGCCGGGCCGGATCGACGCCGCCAGCCGCAGGCCGCAATGATAGGTGAGGACCTGATCGATGGGGCGATTGACGACGATCCCCGCGAACAGCCCGCCCCCCGCTCGAGGGGCGACGCGGTCCGCCCCGAACCAGGGCTCGGGCGATTCTTCGGGGGAAGATTCGCCGGCCTGTCCTTCGCCCTCGAACATGGTTGACAAGGCTCGTGGCCCACCCCTATCGTCGAGGATCGCCGCCGACCGTCAGCCGGTCCGGCCCCGGGCGCCTCGTCCGGGCGGCAGGGTTCGACCCCTGCCAGTTCATCGGATTTCTGCACGTTTGTCCACAGGAATGTGGCCCCGGCGGCGGCAGATCCGGGGCGATCGTGCGGATTGTGCGGGGGCGGTGCGGACATGCGGCTGGGACTCTTCGGCGGGACCTTCGACCCCATCCACGTCGGCCACCTGATCCTGGCCGAGCACTGTCGAGAGGCCTGCCGCCTGGACCGCCTCTGGTTCGTGGTCGCCGGCGAGCCCCCCCACAAGCGCGGGGAGCGCACGCCCGCGGCGCATCGGCTGGAGATGGTCCGGATCGCGATCGCCGGCAACCCATCGTTCGAGGTCTCCGAGATCGAGACCAGCCGGCCCGGGCCGCATTACAGCGTGGACACGATCGAGGCGCTCCGCCGGGAGCGACCCGCGGATGAGCTCTACTTCCTCATCGGCGGCGACAGCCTCGTCGACCTGCCGACCTGGCGGGACCCGGCGGGCATCGCGGAGCGAGCGACCATCGTCGTGGCCAACCGGCCGGGTTCGCCCCTCCCCGACGGCGGCAAGCTCCCGGACTTCGGCCCCGGGGCCAGGCCGCTCCAGGTCGTGGAGATCCCCCCCATCGGCATCGCCTCCACCGACCTGAGGCGGCGGCTGGCGCGGGGGCAGAGCGTCCGGTACATGATGCCCCGGGCCGTGGAAGCGTACATCGTGGCCCAGGGGCTCTACCGGGGCTGATCCGGTCCGGCAGTGGCCGGCCGGGACGGGGGCGGGCAGGGGATGGCATCAGCGCAGCCGGCGTCGGATAATGGCCGGCGTGCTCGGACCCGCCCCGCCTCGCCCACCCTCCCCAGGAGGCATCTGCCATGATCCCGTCGGTCGATCGTCGATCCTTCCTGCATGGTGCGTCCGTGGCCGGATTCGGCATCTTCGCCAACGGTCGCCGCGGATTCGCCGGCGGGGTCGGCCCCAACGAGGTCATCAACATCGCCTGCATCGGCGTGGGCGGGAAGGGATCCAGCGACGCCGAGCACGCCGGCCATCATGGCCGGGTCGTCGCCCTCTGCGACATCGACGACGTGCGCGCCGCCGGGAATTATCGGCGGTATCCGGACGCCAGGCGGTATCACGACTACCGGGCCCTCCTCGATGAGATGGGGGCCAAGATCGACGCCGTGGTGGTCTCCACGCCCGACCATCACCACGCCCCCGCGGCCGTCCGCGCCATGCGGATGGGCAAGCACGTCTACTGCCAGAAGCCGCTGACGCACTCGGTCTGGGAGGCCCGCCTGATGCGGGAGACCGCCCGCGAGAAGAAGGTCTGCACCCAGATGGGGAACCAGGGGTCGGCCAGTCCCGGCCTCCGCCGGGGCGTCGAGATCCTCCAGTCGGGGGCCATCGGCGACGTCGCCGAGGTCCATGTCTGGACCAACCGGCCCTTCAAGTACTGGAAGCAGGCGCCGGACATCGTGGCCCGCACCAGGGAGACGCCCGGCATCCCGAATCACATCCACTGGTTCGAGTTCCTCGGCCCCGCGCCGGACCGGCCCTATCACCCGTCGTATCACCCGCACAACTGGCGCGGGTTCTGGGATTTCGGCACGGGCTCGCTGGGCGACATGGCCTGCCACACGGCGAACCTCGCCTTCCGCGGCCTGAAGCTCGGCCTGCCGACGCGCGTCTCCGCCGAGCATTCGGAGATCAACTCCGAGACCTTCCCGGCCTGGGCGACCATCACCTACGAGTTCCCGGCCCGCGAGGGCCGGCCGCCGGTCAAGCTCGTCTGGCACGAGGGGGCCAGGAACGGTGAGCGGAACCTCCCCCCCGACGAGCTCTTTCCCTCGGGCTTCAAGAAGGCGGATAGCGGCTCGCTCTTCCTCGGCTCGAAGGGCCGGCTCTACTCGCCGAGCGACAACGGGACCAGCCAGGTCCTCTTCCCCGAGGCCGAGTTCCGGGATTACCAGGCCCCCACGCCGACGTTGCCGCGGATCAAGGGGAGCGGCAAGGACGACGACAACATGAAGAAGGAGTGGATCGAGGCCGTCCGGGCCGGCAAGCCGGAGCTGGCCTACTCCAACTTCGACTTCGCGTCCGCCCTCACGGAGTCCATGCTCCTGGGCAACGTGGCCGTCCGCTCCGAGCAGGCCATCGAATACGACGGGGCCTCCGGGCGGATCCTCAACAGCGAGAAGGCCAGCCAGTATCTCAAGCCCTACTTCCGCAAGGGCTGGGAGATCTAGCCGTCATCCGTGACCCCGCCGCTTCCCTCCCCCGCGGCGCAGCGAGTGGAGGGGACGGCCGTCCGTCAGAATCAGGAACCTGCCCGATGACCCATCGCGAGCGAATCCTCGCCGCCATCGAACATCGAGAGCCGGACCGCGTGCCGATTGACCTGGGCGCCATGCGGAGCACGGGCATCTCGGCGATCGCCTACGGCAACCTGAAGCGACACCTCGGGATCGAGGGCGGACACAACCGGGTCTACGACGTGGTCCAGCAGCTCGCCCTCCCCGAGGACGAGATCCTCGACCGCTTCGGCATCGACGCCGTGGACTTCGCCCGCGCCTTCAATCGCGAGGATTCCCGCTGGCACGAGACCACGCTCGCCGACGGCCAGAAGGCCGAGTACCCGGCCTGGTTCCATCCCGAGGTGGCGGCCGACGGGACGATCATCGCGCGGGCGAAGGACGGGACGGACCTCGCCCACATGCCCCGGGGCGGCTGGTTCTTCGACCAGAGCAACTTCCCTTATCTCGAGGGTTATCCCGACGACTTTCGCGACCTCGGATCGGCGATGAACGCGACCCCCTGGGCCGCCTTCCCGACCGGCCCCTGGGACCACGCCGACGCCCCCGACTTCTGGGATCTGGTCCGGACCCGGGCGCTGGCCCTGCGGGCCAGCACGGACCGGGCCATCATGATCGGCGTGGGCTGCAACCTGTTCGAGTGGGGCACCTACCTCCGCCGGGTCGATTCCTTCCTCATGGACATCGGCTCGGAGCCGGATACGGTCGAGAGACTCCTGGACGCGCTCATGGAACGCCACATGGCGACCCTCGAGAATGTCTGCCGCGCGGTGGGCGACGTCGTCGACATCTGCCAGTTCGGCGACGACCTCGGCACCAACTCGGGCCCGTTCATGTCGCCCGCCATGTACCGTCGCCACATCAAGCCCCGCCAGGCGATGCTCTGCGACTACCTGCACAAGCACAGCAACATCAAGGCGTTCCTCCATTCCTGCGGGTCGATCTCCGCGCTCCTGCCGGACATGATCGAGGCGGGCTTCGACGTGATCAACCCGGTCCAGACGAGCTGCCGCCACATGGAGCCGGATCACTTGAAGCGCGAGTTCGGCCGCGACATCTGCTTCTGGGGCGGCGGCTGCGACACCCAGCGCGTCCTGCCCCTGGGGACGCCCGAGGAGGTGCGGGCGCACGTCCTGGAGCGGCTGGAGATCTTCGCCCCCGGCGGCGGCTTCGTGTTCAACACGGTCCACAACATCCTGGCCGACGTCCCGCCGCGGAACATCGTGGCCATGTACGAGGCGGTCCACGAGTTCAACGGAGCCGTGGCCTGAAACGCCGGACCATCGATCAGAACACCTTCGCCAGGCACCCCCCATCGACGACGAGCACCGTGCCGGTGATGTAGCTCCCCGCGTCGCTCGCCAGCATGAGCACGGGGCCGACGAGCTCGTCCGGCCGGCCCCAGCGGAGCAGGGCGGTGCCGCGGGCGAACTCGTCCTGCTTCTCCTTCGACAGCACGCTCATGGGCATGTCGGTCAGCATCGGCCCCGGCGCGATGCAGTTCACCGTGATGCCGTGGATCCCGAGGTCATTGGCGCTGGCCCGCGCCAGGCCGAGCAGCGCGCTCTTGGTGGCCGAATAGGGATTCCGCGCCGCCGCCGAGCTGAGCCCCATGATCGACGAGAGGTGGACGATCCGCCCCCATTTCCGCTCCTTCATGAACGGCGAAAGGGCCCGCGTCAGCGCCATGCACGAGGTGAGATTGAGTTCCAGGACCTGGTCCCAGACCTCATCCTTCATCTCGTCGATGGCCTGGGGGATGTTCACCCCGGCGTTGTTGATGAGGATGTCCACCCGGCCCATCGCCTCGATGGCCTTCTGGGCGAGCGGATCGGCCTCGCCCCGCTTGCTGAGATCGGCGACGACATACTCGACGCGCCCTCCTCCGGCGGTGCGAATCTCCTCGGCCGCGGACTTCAGCTCGTCCTCATGCCGGCTCGCGATCACAATCCCGGCGCCGGCCTCCGCCAGGCCGATGGCCATGGCCTTGCCCAGCCCCTTCGACCCGCCCGTCACCAGCGCCACACGTCCCGTCAGGTCGAACAACTTGCTCAGCATTTCCAGGTCCCTCGGTGCTCACGGCTTTTTCGTAGGTACGGGAATCTCGGCGGCCTCATTGGCGGTCAGGATCGCCCGATCGCCGATCTGATTGATGATCGCGACTCCCTTCACGCCGTTGTTTCCGGTCACGATCGCGTGCTTCAGGCCCTTGCCCAGCAGGATGGCGGGCAGGTCGCTGCCGAAGCTGCAACCCTGGACCTGGAGCTTGCCGTCGTCCGCCTCGACCAGGGCCTTGCCGGGCGGGACGGGGTGATCGCTGCTGAAGTAGCAGTTGCTCAGCGACGTGAACCCCGGCCCGTGGGTCACCACGTTCTGCGCGGCGGGCCCCCAGAAGTCGCAGTTCTGGAGGCGGACCGAGCCCTTCGCGGTCGCGGCGATCACGACCTCGATCGGGTTTTCGCCCGTGAAGGCCACGAACTGGCCGTTGGTGATGAGCAGCCCCATCGGCTGGATGGCATCCACGACCACGCAGCGGTTGGCGGCATCCGCGCCGATGCCGCAAAGCTGGCCATTCATGGAGCCGTTGGGGGTGGCGATGAAGTGGTAGCCGATCTGGGTGGGGAAGATGAACGTGTTCGTGACGTACTCCCAGTCCGATCGGCCGAAGATGAAGCCCTCGCAGTGCTTCGCCATGTAATCGAATGGCACCTTCCAGTCGCCGCCGACCGAGGTGGCGCTCCACCAGTGGTTATGCCACTGCACGTTCTCGATCCGGCCGATGTCGGTGCAGTTGTCGAGCTCGAGCCCCCGCCGCAGGACGCAGCCGACGACGCTCCGAATCCGGTGCCGGACGTTCGGCTCCGGCCCGATCCGGATGCCGTTGTAGCTGTTGATGAGCGTCACGTTCTCGACCGTGTTGTCGAATCCCTGGAGGTGGAACGTCCAGGCGTAGGGGTGGATGTCCTGGATCTTCTGCTCGGGATAGAAGACCGTGAGCCCCTGCACGACCGACGAGCTCCCCATCTCGAAGAGGGCCGGCGCGTCTTCCCGATCGCGTCCGCCCGTGGCCAGGACGACCGTCCCGATCAGGGGCTCGATGGCCACCGGGGCCTGCTGCACGCCGACCAGGGCGACGCCGACCGGGATCCTCAGGCTGCCGGCCACCAGGTAGCGACCCGCCGGCAGGCGGACGATGCCTCCCGTCTTGCCGGCCGCATCGAGGGCCTTCTGGACGGCCGCCGTCGCGTCCGTTACGCCGTCGGCCTTCGCGCCGAAGGCCAGGGCGTCGAGGACGTCGCGGCCCATCGAGGAGGCCGTCGGAATCGGGCCCGGCGCGGCCGGCGGCGCGGGGGCCTGGCCTCGGCTCGCGGCGGGCAGAAGGAGCATCGGCGCCAGGATCAGGGCACATCGAAGAGGAAGACACGACATCGTGGAGTCTCCGCATTCATCGAGAGTCAAACAGGGCCTCCCAACGCCGGATCCTAGCAGCCCCGATGATGCGGGGATACGCCCTGGCGCGGCAGCGCCGGTCCGGTTCTCGCCCCCGTCCCCGGTCCGGGGGGCGGTCGATGCTTGCTCTCGCCCGCGCCGGGCGCGACGATGCAGGACGAGGGTCGCCGGAGACCGCAACGACGCGATGGTCATCGTCCGGGCCCGGATCGGAGAACGATGATGCGTATCGCGGCGTGCGGGATCATGGTCGCGGGGTGGCTTTCGGCAATGGCGATCGCGGGAGACGATGCCTCGAATCCGGTCGGCAAACGGCCCTACGAGCTGGACTGGGCCGGGCGCACGCACGAGGCGCATCCGCCGCTCGTCGATTTCGAGGACCTGGCCGGCTGGAAGGCGGAACCGCACGACGCGGTGGCGACGTTCCGTGGCACCCGAGAGCAACAGATCTGGGATCAGCATGTGGGCCGGCTCGTCTATCGAGCCGCCGGCCCCAGCCCGGACGTCCGGGTCGTGCCTCCGAAGCCGGTCCCCATCTCGACCCCCTTCGACACCGTGACGATCTGGGTGTACGGCAACAACTGGGGGTATGCGCCCGACCCGAAGACGCCCGCAGTCCAGGTCGTCGCCCTCTGCCGCGACTCCGCCGGCCAGCCGTTCGAGGTTACCCTCGGTTCCGTCGACTGGACCGAGTGGTCGCTCCTGCATCGTCGGCTCGAGCCGGCCGAGATCGGGCGCGTCCGCCACGGAGGCGCGAGCTTCGAGGGTCTCTCGATCCGCAACGGACGGAACACCGAGGATCGGACGATCTACGTGGACAACCTCGCGGTGTTCGTCGAGGAGCTGCCGCCGCTCCGCTTCGAGCCTCGCCCCGCGCGGGGGATCGCGATGCTGCCTGGCGGCGACTCCGGCACGAATACCGGCCCCGGCAAGCTGCCCTTCCCTACCCGGCCCGAGACGATCTTGCCGGCGAATAAGAATGCCGATTTCCGGACCAGGATCGTCGAGGACCGCGGCGGTTTCAACCTCTCCTACGAAGGCCCGGACGGCCGCCTCGTCTATCGCATCGAGCCTCGCACCGGGACCTGGGGCGACATCCAGGCCCACTGGACCGACGGCCGTCGCGACGCGACCTTCCGGCCCTGCGAGGGCGGCGGCGTCTGGCTCGCCGGCCCCGCCGACGCCGTCCCCCCGGAGCACGCCCAGCACCTTGGGACGGAGATTCGGGGAGATGTCGTGGATTCACGCTGGAGCTTGAAAGGCAAGAACGTTGCTCAGGATATCACGTATCGATACCGAATCTGGAACAAGTCGCTGGTAATCGACGTCCTGGCGCCCGGCGGGAATGTCGCGGAGGTCCGCTTCGGCCGGGCCGTGGGGCTGGCCGAGCCCCGGCTCGTCACGATCCCGTTCTATCCGCTCCACGGCGGCCGGCCGGCGGTGGTCGTCTCGGGGGCCGAGAGTTCCCCGCTCTTCGTGGCCGGGAACGCAGACTGGTATCTCTCGGACGCGTCGACCCTCTGGGCGGCGAACGACACCTCCGACGCGGGCGTCCTGTACAACGGCGGCTCGCGCTACGTGGCCAGGGCCGACGGCCGGCGCAACGGCTGCTTCGAGCGGTTCTTCGTCAGCGTCAGCCCGACGTTCGAGGAGACGCTGCCGACCATCGCCAACCCGGTCTCGCCCTGGAAGCACGTCACCGGCACGCACCTCTGGCGAGCGCACGGCGCGTCCAATCGCGAGCAGGACGTCGCGTTCTGGGCCGACTGCCGGCGCTGGGGGATGACCCAGGTCGTCGTCACCGATCACGAGACCGGCTGGCGCGACGGCGGCGAGAGCTTCACCTTCCGCACGAAGCCCGCGCCGGGGAAGGGGGGAGACAAGGGACAGTTCGACTACGCGCGAACCATGCAGGACACGCTCGGCTTCGTTTACGGCCCCTACAACAACTTCACCGACTTCGCCCCCGTGAATGAGTTCTGGACGCCCGACCTGATCAGCCGCGATCCCCAGAACCAGCTCCAGCACGCCTGGATGCGCTGCTATGCCCCCAAGCCCGCCCGGGCCGTGGAGTTCTGCGCGAGGCTCGCCCCGGAGATCCAGAAGAAGTTCCACTTCAGCACGGCCTATTGCGACGTCCACACGGCCGTGGCGCCCTGGGACCGGGTCGATTTCGACCCCCGCGTGCCGGGCGCGGGGACGTTCGCGGCGGTCTATTACGCGTTCGGAGAGATCATGCTCCTCCAGAAGAAGGCGTGGGACGGGCCGGTCTACTCGGAGGGGAACCATCACGCCTTCTACGCCGGCCTGACCGACGGCAACTACGGCCAGGACCAGGCGTATCTCCCGGCCGAGAATCCCTGGCTGGTGGACTTCGACCTCCGCAAGATGCACGACCTTTGCTGCAACTTCGGCATGGGGAATCCGGAGATGTTCTACGCCAATCGTCCCCAGCCCAGCCGGACGGCCGAGGAGCGGGCCGCCTGGCTCGACCGGTTCCTGGCGGCGACCGTCGCGTTCGGCCATCCCGGCTTCCTCGCCTACGAGGGGGGCTTGCCGGCCGCGCTCGAGAGCTATTACATGCTCCAGCAGCTCCACAGTCGCTATTGCCTGGCGACGGCCCGGGAGATCCGCTACGCCGATGCCTCCGGTCTCCTGCTGGACACCTCCGCCGCGGTGGCGACCGGCGCCCACCGGCGCTCGCAGGTCGTCACGCGTTACGAGGACGGCACGGTCACGGCGGCGAACGGGAGCCGGACGGATCGGATGAAGGTCGCCGACGCGTTCGGCCATCCGATCGACCTGCCACCCAACGGCTACGCCGGCTGGTCGGGAGACGGGTCCGTCGTCGTGCTGAGCGCTGACCGCGGCGGCCATCGGTTCTCCGAATCGACCTCGCCGGCCTACCTGTATGTCAACGGCCGGGGGACATTCCATCGCGGAGTGAGGGCCGCGGGAAACGGGATCGGCATCTGCCGGACCTTGCCGGACGGGTCCCATGAGGTTCTGCTCCACGAAGGGGCGGAATGCGGCTTCGCCATCGCCGCCAGCTCCGCCAACGCCTTCGATCGCGAGGGCAAGCCGCTGGGCTCGGCGACGCTCCGACACGCTCGAGGGCTCGTGTACGTGGTCCCGGTCCCTGGCGCCTTCCGTTACGTGCTGACGGGGGGGACCGCCGAGGCGGACTCGCTGCGTTGCGACCGCGACGAGGTCCACACGGGCGAGCGGCTCGTGGTCCAGGGCCGCGAGCGTCACGAAGTGACCATCCCGCGCGACGCGAAGCCCGGCCAGCGTCTCTGGATCGACCTCGAGGGCGCCTCGATCGACTTCACGGTCGTCCCGGTGGCGGACGTCTCGGCCACGCTGGAGGGCCGGTCGCTGCGGGTGGCCCTCGCCAGTCATGCCGCGTCGAAGGCGAGCTTCCGGGTCCAGGCGATGGGCTCATCGAAGACCATCGAGCTCACGCCGGGCGGCGAGGGCGTCGTGGCGATCGACCTGGAGACGCCGAAGGCCGAGGGGGTGCAGCCCCTCGAGCTCGTCGTCCAGGCCGAGGGGGCCGAGGCTCGCCGGACCTATTCCGCACGGGTGACGCTCCAGCAACGGCTGATCGCTTCGTTGGGCGAGCCGACCGCCCGGGGCATCATACCTCGCGGCGGGGGCCGCCGGTCGGACATGAGCGGGACTGGGGCGATCGTGGAGACGCGGTCGAGCATCGCCTGCGGCGGGGTCTCGAAGCCGGGCCTCTTCATGCACCCGCCGTACGCGGGGGGGCCGGGCCTCGCCTTCGCGACCTTGCCCCCCGTGACGCTGCCGGCCGGCGAGCCCGCGGCGTTTCGTGCCTTCGTCGGCAAGCAGGACGGCGGCGACCAGGGCGATGGGATCCTCTATCGCCTGGTCGTTCGCGACGACGCGGGCCGGTCCACCGTCGCGGCGGAGACCCTCGTGAAGACCTACGCGTGGCAACCCTTCCAGGCCGACCTTTCGCGGTGGGCCGGCCGCCGGGTCTCCCTGGAACTGATCGCCGACCCAGGCCCTCACGACGACACCACCGCCGACTGGGGCTGCTGGGCCGAGATGCGGCTGACGACGCTGGCGACGAGCCTGGCGTATGATCTTGAATCCTCGAAGTGAGGCTGTGGGGAGTAAGAGCCTGTACCGGGAGTCGGGTTCCGAGGCGAGCGGGGGGCGTCAGCCCCCTGTCTTTTCGGTTCCGGACCGGGGGCTGACGCCCCCCGCTCGCCTTTTCGGGACGGACTCCAAGCCGTGCTGAGCGCGGATGCCTTCTGACAGTGGCGAGCTCTCTGGTCCCCTCCCCACACCGTGGGGGAGGGTCAGGGAAAGGGGGCGATCGCCGATGCCATGAGATGAAGGCTCACGCGTTGGAAGGAGGTTCCAATGGAACCAAAGAACGGTGATCAACCGAGATCGAGGCCGTTCCGGCGGGTCAGTTTCGTCGAGGCGTCGTATCCGGGGAATCCGAGCAGTCCCGTCTGCCTGATCTGCTCTGAAAAGCCCGGCAGCTTCGCCCTCGACGACGACGCTCTCTGCCCGACATGCGGAAAACTCCTGAGCTGGTTCCGTTCGAAGTTCTCCGAGGAAAAGGGACTGGACCTCCGCTCGCTCACCGCTCTGACCACGTTCCGCGACCTTTCCACCGACTCTCTGGACCACATCGAATGGGTGATGGAAGCGGAGGGTCAATTCGGCATCATCCTCACCGATGCCGTCGCGGAAAGGCTCCTGACGGTCGGTGACTTCCTCGGCTACATCCGAGCGCATGCGGGCGGCACGTCGCCGGCCGGCTCGAACGTCATGTGGGATCCGCAGATCGACGGTTGAGGGCCGGGCGGACGGCTCGCGTCGACCTCGTCAGAGCCACGTTCGTGCCCCTCGAGATTCCTCGGGCCCATTCCCCATGGTCCGTCGAGGAAGCATCCGATTCGATGGTCGCGGCGGCATCGCGGCGCCACTCGCGAATCGGACCCGCGAGAGCCCCGTGCGGTGGCTGCTGCGTCGCCACCGCTGGACAAGGATTGTCCTTCGTCGGAGCGACGAATCGGCGAAAAGCCCGCGAAAAACGCCCGGGAAGCCCTGGCATGCGGGTTGCGAAGCCTGGCCACCATGCGACGGCCAGCTCACCAGTGGGTGAAGTTCGGATGGGACCTGACCGGTCCATCTCATCCAGTTGCCGCACCGACATGGGCGCCAGAGTGAAGTCCAGGGCCGACGAGGTGTCACGCCGATGCGCCGAGTGTTCGTTGACGCCAGGTCGATCCACGCGGGCCTTCTCCTGGGCCTCGCCGGCTGCGGCGGCCCGCGCAGGGCAACCGTCCATCCCGTCGCGGGGACGCTCACAGTCCGCGACCGGCCGGCGGCCCACGTGATGGTCGCCTACCACCCACTCGGTCGCGTTGCCGTCGGGGAGTCCTTGCCCGTCGGCTGCACCGGTCCGGATGGCCGCTACCGATTGATGACCTACGCGGCCGGCGACGGCGCCCCCGCCGGGGATTACGCCGTCACCGTGGTCTGGCCGGAGGATTCGCCGCCGGGTGACGAGTGCCCGGGCGAGACGACGCACGACCGGTTCGAGGGCCGGTACGCCGACCCGGCGAGCTCCCCCTGGCGCGTCACCGTCGGTCCCGGCACGAACGAGGTGCCCCTCCGGTTGGACGCCCCGGCCGGGATGGTGGCCACGACTCCGAGCCCCGAGACGCCGGGGGAATGACCGCCCGGCCCGGCTCTTCTAAGAACCGCCGCGCCGAACCACGAGGCGGGCGAGGAACGTCGAATTCGATCCGACCGAGCACGACCGATCGCAGAGTGGCCTCATTTCTTATCGCAGAAAGGTGATTGTTGATGACGAGTCCCCTTCGACGACCCCGGCGTGGCTTCACGCTGATCGAGCTGCTGGTGGTCATCGCCATCATCGCGGTGCTCATCGGGCTGCTCCTGCCCGCCACCCAGGCCGCCCGCGAGGCCGCTCGACGGATGCAGTGCGTGAACAACCTCAAGCAGATGGGCATCGCCGTGCATCAGTTCCACGACATCCATCAGAAGCTGCCGAACATGAGCTTCTGCGGCGGCGGCTGCGAGGACACCAACCCGGGCATGCAGAACATCTACTACCGGTTTCGCCACTACCCGGTGGCCTTCGAGCTCCTGCCGCACCTCGAGCAGGGCAACCTCTACAACAAGTTCAACCTCAACCTCGCCGCGACCTCCACCGTCCCCCGCCTGGACGGCGGCCCGACCAACGCCCAACTGGCCAGCTCGCCGCTGACCGTCTTCCTGTGCCCGTCCATGCCGCAGCCGGTCAATCCGGTGTACGCCGACTATGCGAGCTACGGGTGGAATCGAGGCAACTGCGAGGTCCACTCCCCAGCTCAGCCGGGCGACATCTACAAGCCGGGGCAGGCGTACGGATTCACGCCCTCCAACGGCGTGTTCATCTCGCGGATGGACGCCGGCATGGACTACACCACCGGCCAGTCACTGGCGGCCAGGCACGTCGCGGACCCGACCTGGTGGCAGCCCGAGGATACGTACCGGATCAGCTTCGTCAGCATCACCGACGGTCTCTCCAACACGATCGCCGCCGGCGACATGCATAACATCCTCAAGGGGTACACCACGACGACGGTCAACAGCGTGTCCATCGGCACCACGCCGGTCCCGTCGGGCGGTCCCATCGCCTGGGGATCGAGCGGCGGCGACTACTACAGCGAGGGCCGCACCACCGTGCCGATGAACACGCTGACCGGCCCCTATTACAGCCGAAGCGTCACGGACCCGGCCGCCCTGCGGGACATCCTCTACAAGAGCCCGATCTACTCGTTCCGCAGCACCCATCCGGGCGGGTGCAACTTCCTGCTCTGCGACGGGAGCGTGAAGTTCATCAAGCAGTCGATCAACCCGACCACCTACCAGGCGCTCGGGAGCCGGAACGGCAGCGAGGTGATCAGTGAGTACTAACCGCGTCGTGATGGTCGCCCTCGTCGGCGTGGTGATGGTCGGCTGCGGCGAGGGCATCTCGGCCCCCCGCACCGTGCCGACCTCGGGCACGGTGCTGTTCAAGGGCAAGCCGGCCGAGGGGGTGAAGGTGACCTTCCACCCGACATTCAGCATGCAATTCACCCCCAACGGGGTGACCGGCAAGGACGGCCGGTTCCTCCTCAGCACCGCGGCCCCCGTGGACGGGGCGCCTCCGGGGGAGTACGCGGTCACCTTCGAACTGATGCGGGCGGGGGCCGACAAGCGGGGGCTGGACACGGAATTCGATGCCTGGAAGGGAAAGTACGCAAACCCGGAGAGTGCCCCGAAAGTCACCATCGGCTCGTCGGAGACCACCCTCGAGCCGTTCCACCTCGATTGAGTCGATGGCTGTCGGTCGTCCTCTGAATCGCGTCTCGAAGAGATCAGCTTCCGTGGTCCGGATCGGTTCCCGTGACCAGAACCAGGGGTCTCCATTTCCACATCGGGAGAGGTTTTCATGTTGAGCGAACGATCGCGCCGTTCCTTCCTTCGCGGCACCGCCGGGGTGGCCGGCACACTCGGGTTCTCGGGCGGTTGGGCCTGGCCGCTCGTCGCACGAGGCGACGGGCAGCGTGCGGATGCGACGCCATTGATCACCCGGGCCGTCGCGTACCTTCGCGGCCGGCAGGCCGCGGATGGGAGCTGGTCGGTCGACCGCGGCGAGCCCGGGATCACGGCGCTGGTCGTCGCGGCGCTCCTGCGTTCGGGGCAGGTCACCCCCGCGGAGCCGAGCGTCGCGAAGGGGCTGGCCTACCTGGAGAGCTTCCTCGGCCCCGACGGCGGCCTGAGCAAGGGGGCCCACTCGAGCTACTCAACCTCGGTGGCCTTGTTGGCCTTCCGCGACGCCAACCGAGCCGGCCGGTACGACGCCGCGATCAAGGCCGCGCAGCAGTTCCTCCGCGCCACGCAGTTCGACGAGTCGAACGGGACGAGGCCCGACAACCCCTACTACGGCGGGGCCGGCTACGGACCGGGAGGCGGACCTCGACCGCCGCAGCCAGCCGCGAAGAGTGACGCCGCCACCAAGAAGGCGGCCACGCCCCGCGCCCCTCGCCCCGACCTTTCGAACACGTCGTTCATGATCGAGGCGCTCCGCAGCACGGGCGTACCGGCCGACGACCCCGCCCTCAGGCGGGCCGTCCTGTTCATCTCCCGCTGCCAGAACCTCAAGAGCGAGTTCAACGACCAGCCCTGGGCCGACAAGATCAACGACGGCGGCTTCATCTACACCGTCGCCAACGGCGGGACCAGCATCGCCGGCAAGACCCCCGAGGGTCATCCCCTGTCGTACGGCTCGATGACCTATGCCGGCCTCAAGAGCATGATCTACGCCGGCCTGACGAAGGACGACCCCCGCGTCGCGGCGGCCCTCGGCTTCATCCGCAAGACCTACACCGTGGAGGCCAATCCCGGGGCCGGCGACCGTGCCCTGTATTACTACTACGTGATGTTCGCCAAGGCCCTCGCGGTCCTGGGCGAGCCGACCATCGTGGACGGCAACGGCGTCGCTCACGACTGGCGTGCCGACCTGATCTCGGCGCTCGGGAAGCGGCAGAGCAAGGAGGGGAGCTGGGTCAACGCCACCGACCGTTTCATGGAAGGTGACGCGAACCTCGTGACCGCCTACGCCCTGCTCGCGCTGGGCCACGCGGCCGGCAGCGGCAAGAGCTGAACCATGGGGCCGATTGGCACTCGATGCCCCGATCACTCCCGGGAGCCAATCAGGCCATCCCGCACGCCGTGCGTGCCCTTGCCAGCACGGTTCGGGCCGCGGCGTGGGCGCGTTCGGCGCCCTCGGCGCGGACCTTCGCGACCCGGTCGGGGTCGGCAACCCACTCGGCGCGGAGGGCGCGAGGGCCGTCGAAGCGGGCGATGATGGCGTCGGCCAGGCGGGTCTTCATCTCGCCATAGCCGATGCCGCCTTCGCGGTAGCGGCGCTCGACGTCGTCCAGGTCCTCGGCGCCGGCGAAGAGGCGGTAGAGGGCCATCAGCGAGCACTTGTCGGGGTCCTTGGGGGCCTCGACGGGGGCGCTGTCGGTGACGATCTTCTTGACCTTCTTCTTGATCACGGCGGGATCGTCGAAGATCTCGATCGTGTTGCCGTAGCTCTTGGACATCTTGCGGCCGTCCAGGCCCGGCACGACGGCGACGTTGTCCAGGATGTAGGGCTTGGGGAGGCGGAAGACCTCGGCCGGGCCGTACACGTTGTTGAATCGCTCGGCGACGTCGCGGGTGATCTCCAGGTGCTGCCGCTGGTCCTGGCCGACGGGGACGAGGTCGGCATCGTAGAGGAGGATGTCGGCGGCCATCAGGACCGGGTAGGCGAACAGGCCGTGCTCGGCCGGGATGCCCTGCTGGACCTTGTCCTTGAAGCTGACGCACTTCTCGAGCCAGCCCATGGGCGTGACCGTGGTCAAGAGCCAGGCGAGCTCCACCGTCTCGGGCACGTCGGACTGGACGAATAGGGTCGCCTTGGCCGGGTCCAGGCCCAGGGCCAGCAGGTCGACGAAGGCGTCGAACGTGTTCCGCCGCATCGTCGCCGCGTCCCGCACCGAGGTCAGCGCGTGGTAGTTGGCGATGAAGTAGAACGCCTCGTGCTCTTCCTGCAGCGCGATGTACTGCCGGATCGCCCCGAAGTAATTGCCGATGTGCAACGCGCCCGAAGGCTGGATACCCGAGAGGATCCGCATGGCCAGGATGACTCGCTCGAACGTTCGTGTCGGACGGCGCCGTGCTCCCGATCGCGGACCGCGCCCGCCCGAACATCCGGCCCCGCGTTCTCGGCCGCCTTCGCAGGCCGGTTCGCGTTCATTCTACCAGCTTCACCAAGGTCCTTCCAATCGGCCCGACCCGCCTGGCCGTGGCATGGCCGGCCAGAATCCCGACAGGGACCGTCACGCCGAGACGTGTATCCCCCGCGATCCGGTCAGGTTGACATTCCCGCCCTCGTTGTCGAGGATCGTATTCGCTTGCAGCGTCGAGCCGGCGCAATTGCCGGTCGCCCGGAGGCCGTAACCCAGGTTCTGCGCGATCGTGTTCCCTTCCAGGCTCGCCGATCGGGTCGACATCCACGTCACGCCGTTGCCCCGGTTGTAGCGGATGAGGTTCGCGAGGGCGGCCGAGGCTCCCCCGATCCGGGTGGAGGAGGTCCCCGGGCGGAGGACGATCCCGCCGAGGGCGTTGCCCAGCCGGTTCGTGCCCAGGGCGGACGTGCCGATCCGGGTGTGGACGATCCGATTGTCTCGCGCACGGCCAGCAATCTCGATGCCATAGCCGCGGTTCGAAGAGACCGTCACCTGTGGCTCGATCGAGGGTTGGAATCCGCCGATGGCGTTCCCGTGCGCGGAACCGGCGATCAGGATGCCGTCACCGCCGTTGGGCAGTGCCGCGTTGATATTCGTGTTGGTGCCGATCGCGGTCTCCGTGACCTGGACGCCGGTCGCCCGGCCGGTAATCTCGATGCCATGTCTGAGGTTGCCGGAGACGATGCACGTGCGAATCAGGTTATTCCCCCCGGTCGAGGTGATCAGGATCCCATCCTTCCGGTTGGGGGCGGCGGTGGAGAACGCGAAGAGTCCGGCGAAGGTGTTGAACGAGACGAATCCGCTGGCCCTGTCTCGCACCTCGATCCCGTTCCGATCGTTCCCGGCGATCACGTTGCCGAGCGGGATGACCCCTCCAACCTGGGTGTTGGCGGAGGTGCCGGAGACGAGCAGGCCGTCCCCCTTGTTGGCCACGATCGACGCGTTGTCGGCGCCGACGCCCAGGAAATTGGCCTGGACGGTCGTGTCGTCGGAATCCGTGATCCGCAGGCCATTGCCGCCGTTGCCGCTGATGACGTTGTAGAAGACGAAGGGATCTTGCTGGAACGTACAGCCGAGGAGCGAGTTGCCGTCGGCCTTCACGATGGCCACTCCGTCGCCGCGATTGCCGAGGGCCGAGAGCCCCGAGGCGGAGGTCCCCACGAAATTACCGCTGAGCTGATTCCGCCCGGCGGCTCCGGTGATGCGGACGCCGTCGCCACCGTTGCCGGAGATGAGGTTCCCCTGGGGCGGACGGACGATTACGCCGCCGGTCGGGTCGTTCCCGCCCGTCGCCTCGCCGCCGATGAGGTTATCCGTCGCGCCGTTGGTGATGAGGATGCCGTGCTTGGCATTGCCGCGGCGGAAAGAGCCGCTGGCGTCGGTCCCGATGAAGTTCATCGCGACCTGGTTGTGCGAGCTCCCGTAGATCCCGATGCCATTCCCACCGTTGCCGCTGATGACGTTCGAGAGCTGGAAGCTCGTCTGCACTTCCGCCTGGTACGGGGCGGTGCCCGAGGCTCCGATGACCAGCCCGACCACCACGTTACCGGCCACCGAGTTGGCGCTGCTGATGGAAGGGCTCGATGCGCCCGGCGCGTTCAGGTCGACCCATCGGCCGTTCCCGAACGAGCCGTCGGTGTTGCGGCGGACGCTCACCCACGAGCCCTGGGCGGGGTTCGCGGTCCCTCGCTGGACGGAATCGGCGACCAGCGTGTACACGCCCTTCTCGTCGCTGCTGATCCCCTCGAAATGAGTGATGTAGTCCTTGCCGACGACCCCGTTGGGATAGTCGAACGAGGACCAGTGGGAATATTCTCCGGTCGAGGCGTCATAGTCGACCATGTAGCCGTGACTCAGGCCGTCGCCCACATCGCCAGGGGCGCTGTAGCCGCCGACGATCGTGAGGCTCGAGCGGCCGTTGTCCCAGATGCCGTAGGCCGTGGTCGTCGTCGCGCCGGGATAGACGATGTCGCTGAGCGTACCGGCCGCGATGTTGTAGAGGAAGGCGTGCCCGGTGCCGAGCGGGGCGTCCCCTTCCGGGCCGTCCGCGTTGCCGACCGCGAGGCCACCCATCACGCTGTGGACGTAGGTGTACTGTGCCCCGGGGTAGTCGATCGTCGTGTAATTCGCCGCGTCCGAGAGATCGGCGGTCGTCCCTTGATAGAGGAAGCCGTTGACCGTGTCCGTGCCGTTTTTGTAGCTGCCGACGAGCTGGATCGAGCCGTCGGGGAGCAGGTTCGGGCCATACACGCTGGAAGACGTCGCGCCGGGCACGTTGACATCATAGCTCGTCCCTCCGACCCCCGAGATCGGCCCTACGTAGAGGAGCCCGTTCGTGCCCGAGGTCCCCGCGATCAGGTATCGACCGCGGATGTCGCCGTTCCGGATGCCCTGCCAGGCCGTGACCGGCCCCGGAGAGACCGAGTCGGCGTTGTCATACCGGACCCTCGAAACGGGGTCGGAATGGCCGATGAGATTGCCCTGGGAGGACGCGTTGATCCGGATGCCGTCGCCGCGATTGCCGGCGACCCGGCCGTCGGCTCCGAGTCCGATCCAGTTCTGCTGAACGGTCACGTGAGAGGCATTCAGCGTGACGCCGGCGTTGCCGGCCCGGATCAGCACCAGGGAGGTTAGCGACGATCCGTCGGATCCGCCCTCGAATCTCAGGCCGCGGGTCCCGCCGAAGTCGATGGTCACGACGGGCGTCCCGGCGAAGGAGGGGGCCGTCGAGCCGTCGAGCGTCACGGTCCCGGTGAGTGCGGGCAGGGACCTCCCGGCGACGCGGATCGTCCCGGCGACGCGGAACTCGATCGTGTCGGTGCCGGGTCGGTCGTTGGCCGACGTCATGGCCCAGCGGAGCGAACCTTCGCCCGAATTGAGACGATTCGTCACGGCGAAGGTGGAGAGGAGCCTCCGGTCTTCGAGGGCTTCCAGGTCGTGGACCTCGCGTCGCCGCGTCGGCCTTCGCGGAGTCTTGAAAAGCGGCCTGATCCGCCGGGATGCCGAGCCGCGGGCGAGGACGTGCGATTTCATGATGCTGCCTCCAGGAGACTCGCGGCCGCGGGACTGCACGACGCGCCGACAGTAGCAAGCTAGGACGGGAAAGCCGTCGAGCAACTCGGAGGCTCCCGATTCATCGCCCGAGCGTCATGGTCGGCCCCGGGCCGATCCCCGGGCGAGGCCGCGATACCTTGGCCGGGCCCAGGGGGAATGCTACGATGTCGATCCGTAAGGGCGAGCGAGGAGAAGGTAGCTCCGGCGCGGGAGTTGCGTCGGAATCCCGTTCGGCTGGCCGGCTTGTGCCGCGGCTCGGGGATCCGGGAGGGGAGGGACTGACGATGATCGAGACCTTCGAGGACCACGGCCTGCGGTTCGAGTACCCGGCCGGCTGGGAGATCGACGTCACCGACCATGGCCAGGTCCTCACGGTGGCCGTGCAGGATCCCGACGGGCTCGGCTTCGCGCTGATCACCACGGACGAGTCGTGCCCGGATCCGGACGCCGTCGCCGAGGCCGCGCTCGAGGCCATGCGCGAGGAATATCCGGATCTCGACGCCTCGCCGATCATCGAGACGATCAACGAGCAGTGCACGACCGGCCATGACGTCGAGTTCTTCGCCATGGACATGACCAACGCCGCCACGATCCGCTGCTTCCGGACCCCTCGGCACACGATCCTGCTCTTCGGCCAGTGGTCCGATGCCGGCACGGCAAAGCTCCCGGACCAGATCCGCGACGTGCTCCGGTCGATCGAGGAGCTGGACGCCTAGCGGGTCGTTCCGGCCGACCGGGGCTCGCCCGGCCGACGGGCGGAGCCGGCTCCTACGGCCCCTGCATCGCGCGTGGTCGAATCGCCCGTCAGGACCGGATCGACCTCGCGGTTCGATCCAGGCTGGCACGCCGACAAGTCCTGCGCGTCGACGCGCCGGATCGCGCGAATCCGTCGCCCAGCGAGGACGATTCAAGAGAGGAGGAAATCGCACCGAGTCCCTTGCTCAAGGACGGGCCATGCGGCTGCCGCGCATCCGGGGCGTGCACGCGCTGATGATCCTGCTGATCGCGACCGGCGTGCCGCCTGGGCGGGCGGGGTCGGTCAATGACGATCGCGACGCGGCCTTCCGGCTCTATGACGCCGGCCGGTTCGCGGAGGCGGTTCCGCTCCTCGATCGGGTCCTCGAGGCGCATCACCGGGACGTTCAGGCCCGGATCAAGCGGGGGAATTGCTACCTCCGCCTCGAGCAGCCGGCGCGTGCCATCCCCGACTTCGAATTCGTCGCGCGGTTCAGTCCGCTCAATGCGAGCGCCCAGACCAATCTCGGCATCGCCCTGGTGATGGCCGGGCGATACCAGGATGCCCAGGTCTGCTTCGAGCGGGCGATCGTCTTCTGGTCGTGGGATCCCTTCTTCCGGCCCGTCGGCCCCGACCTGGCCTCGGCCCACGGCGGGCTCGCCCAGGTCTATCATCGGACCGGACGCAACCTGGAGGCGGTCGACGAGTACGACCGCGCCGTCAAGATCTTCCCGAGCGATCCCAATCTGTACATGGGCAGGGGTGACGCTCATCAGTCCTTGAACGAGCTTGACGCGGCCCTGGCCGACTACAGCGAGGCCGTCCGCCTCGGGCCGAATTCTCCCCGAGCGTTCGCCGGCCGAGGCGTCGTCCTGGAGAAGCTGGGCCGGACCGATGAGGCCCTCGCCGACTACGAGCACGCGATCGCGGTCGGACCGGGCTACACGCCCGCCTACAGCCTGCGCGGGGGGCTGCTCGCCCGGCTGGGCAAGAACGATCGGGCCATGGCCGATTTCGATTCCGCCCTCCGTGCCAGGCCGAATGATTCCGCGGCGCTCAAGGACCGCGGCGGGATGCTGGTCAGGACGGGCCGCAACGACCAGGCGCTCGCCGTCCTGGATCGGGCGATCGCGCGTGATCCGCGCAACGCCGCGGCCTACCTCAACCGCGGCGCGGCCCACAGCAACCTCGGGCATTACGAGCAGGCGATCGCGGATCTGGAGAAGTCGATCGACCTGGACCCGAAGGACCCGAAGTCGCACACGAACATGGGCCTGGCCCTGTTCATGGTCGGCAGCTACGACCGATCGATGGAGGAGCTGAGCGAGGCCGTTCGACTCGCCCCACGGAATGCGATCGTCCGCATGAACCGCGGCAATGTCTACGCGAAGCTGGGCTTCCGGGAGCAGGCGGCCGCGGACTACGGCGAGTCCGAGCGGGCCGATCCGAACCTGATGGCGAGCCTGGGAGGATCGGCGCGGCTGCTCGAGACGATGAGCCGTCAGAGCCTGGCCATGCTCGATCAGAAACGGGTGACCCTGGACCGCCCGGGGGCCGGCGAGGTCTCGGCGGCGCTCGAACGAGGCCACGCCCTGCGGGCTCGCGAGAACTGGAAGGGGGCGATCACCGAATTCGACCGGACGATCGAGCTCGACCCGGGTCGTGCCGAGGCGTATGTCGCCCGGGGCTGGTCGCGGTTCTGCGCCGAGGAGCCGGACGCGGAGGCCGACGCCCGGGCGTACCTCAAGCTCCGCGGCTGGGACGATCGATTCTCGGCGTACATGGCGCTCCTGGGCGTGCTCTCCGCGCGGCGGGCGGGACACGAGGAGGAAGGCCGCCGGCTCCTGGACGAGTCGATCGCCAATTCGCCCCCGGGGCTCTGGCCGCTGCCGGTCCTCCTCTACCTCCGCCATGACCTGACCCTTGCGGCGCTCCTCGAGAAGGCCAGGGGGGCGACGCAGGAGGCCGAGGCTCACGCCGTGATCGGCCTCGAGCTGCTCCGCCGGGGCGATCGCAAGGGGGGCATCGAACATCTCCGCTGGGTCCGAGACAACGGCCCGTCGAAATCGATCTTCTTCGACGTGGCCCGCGCGGCCCTCCAGAATCTCGACGCGCCGCGCGACCCGCTCTCGAGGGCGATCGAGGCCCGTGAGAAGCGGTGACCGGGCCGGATCGTCAGTAGATCACGATCCGGGCCTCGCGGAGCGGACCGAGTCCCCGAAGGAGCGTCCGCGCCAGGGACTGGAACATGGTGTCCAGGCAGATCTCGCGGGAGAAGCCCATGGCACCCGTTCCGAGGAGCGGGAAGGCGATCGAGGTCACATGGAGCGAATCGGCGTGATAGGCGCAGCTCGCCACGATCTCGGCGATGAGGTCGCGGCTGGGGAAGATGACCCCCTCGCGGGTGATCCCCACGGTCACGCCGTGGAAGATGTAACGGGCCGGGAGCCTGCCGGCGGAGGTGACCACGGCCCGGCCCGGCCGGATCGGCCCGTAGCGGGCGGCCTCGTCCGCCACCGTCTTGCCGGCGGCGCGGCTGATCGCCAGGGAGACGCCGTAGTCGGCCGTGAGCTGGTGCGTGTCCGAGCTGACGATCGCGTCGACGGCCTGGGTCGTGATGTCCCCCCTCAGGATCACGATCCTGCGGCCGCCGGGGAAGTCATGGGCCTCGCCCTCGGGGGGCAGCTCGGATTGCGGCGCCAGGTAGGCGTCGCGGCGGGCTCGATACCGCTCGAGGAAGGCGAGGATCTCCGGATCCTCGGTCATGTCCCAGGGCGAGAACGGCCCGGATGCGGGGGCGAGCTGCCGCCGAAGCTCGGCGAACGAGGGGAAGCGATCGCCGGGCGACTTGGCCAGGCAACGCTCCAGGATGGCGCAGGTGCGCTCCGAGATCCTCGGGTTCCGCGACCGGGGTGATTCCAGGGGCTCGGATTTGTGCTTGCAGAGGATCGAGAACGGGGACCCTCCGACGAAGGGGGGCGATCCCGTCAGGACGTGGTAGAACGTGGCGCCGAAGCTGTAGATATCGGCCCGCGTGTCGACGCCGCGGGGATCCTCCGCCTGCTCGGGGGCCATGTACTGGGGCGTCCCCATGATGATGTCCGTGCCGGTCATCTCGGGGAGCCCGGGCGCCCCCCGGGCCAGGCCGAAGTCGGCGACCAGGGCCCGACGCCTGCCGTCGATGAGGATGTTCTGCGGCTTCAGGTCGCGGTGGATGATCCCCTTCTCGGCCGCGGCCATCATCCCCTCGCAGACGTCGGCCATCCAGGCGACGGCCTGCCGCTCCTCGATCGGACCGTTCCCGGCCTCCATGACGGCCCGCAGGTCATCGCCCTCGACCAGCTCCATGATCAGGGCGAGCCGGCCGTCGCCGAGCGCCCGGAAGTCGTGGACGCCGACGACGTGCGGCGAGCGAATCGCGGCGATCAGGGTGGCCTCGCGGCGGAAGCGGTCCCCGCTCCGGCCCGGCAGGATGACCTTGATGGCCGCGGGGCGGCCGAGCGTCCGGTGGCGGGCGCTGTAGACGACGCCCATCGCCCCTTCGCCGACGATCTCGAGGATGTCGTACTCGGGAAGCTCCGGGAACGGGTCGCTCGCCGACGCCGTCGTCGTCGCCGTCCCGCGGTCGGGGAGGGGGGCGGGATCGGGCCTCGGGCGTTCGAACGTCGCGGCGATGGTGGTGGCGGACTCGGGGATCCGCGACGCGTAGTCCTCCGCGGAGGGCGACTCGCCGACGGCACGCCGATGGCGCAGCTCGATCTCCAGGAGGTCCCGGAGTAGCGCGTCCCGGCCCGGCCCATGCGGAACCTGGCCGAGGAAGAGCTCCAGCCGGGGCCTCTCGCCCTCCCGCCAGGTCGATTCGAACAGGTCGACCAGCGCCTCGATCCGGCTTCGATCCGCGGGCGTCGGCGTGTCCATGAATTCCCCGCCTCCGTCGTGATCCGCGCCCGGCGGCCATGACTCTTCCCTCGGGGACCATGAGATCAGAAGCGGGCGAGCACGCCAAGGCCCCGTCACCCCCGCCGGAAATGACGCCGCCGCGGCGGGCCGGAGTCGGCCCGCCGCGGCGAGGTTGATGAGGGAGAGCTTCGGCGGTCGATCGCTCAGGCGCCCATGACGCTGGTGATCTTCTCGAGGGTGGCCTCCGATGGCTCCTTGGTCCCCTTGCACTTGGGATACTTGGAGCAGCCGAGGAAATAGCCGCGTCGGCCGCGTCGGACCGTCATCGGGCCGCCGCAGTCGTCGCAGGTCTCGTCCACGACGATGGACTTCAGGTCGGGGCCGGCGGCGGCCGCCGCGGCCGGCGCGGGGGCGATCGAGGCGACCAGGTCCTTCTTGTCGTCCGGGATGGGGGCGGTGCCGCGGCACTTGGGGTAGCCGGTGCAGCCGAGGAACGGCCCGCGGCGCCCCTGCCGGACCTTCATGGGCTTGCCGCACTTCTCGCAGTTGACTCCCAGGTCGATCTCCTGGACGGGCTTCCCCTCGGCGTCGACGTCCTTGACGTTGCGGCACTTGGGGTAGCCGGTGCAGCCGAGGAACGGCCCGCGGCGCCCCTGGCGGAGGGCCATGGGCTTGCCGCACTTCTCGCAGACGTGCTCGGTCTCGACCCGCGACGGCACCGGGTTGCCGTTCTCGTCGATGTTGAACGACTCCTTGCAGTCGGGGTAGCCGGAGCACGAGAGGAACTTCTCCCCCCGCTTGTTCTCCCGGATCAGGAGCGGCTTGCCGCACTTCGGGCAGTCGTGCCCGCTGGCGACGGCCTCCGCCTTGGGTTGGCCACCGAGCGGCCGCGTGGCCTTGCATTCGGGATACTTGGAGCAGCCGAGGAACTGGCCGGTGCGGCCGAACTTCAGGACCATCGGCGCGCCGCAGACGTGGCAGACCTCGTCGGTCGGGATCTGCACCCGCTCCATCTGGGTCTCGGCCGCCTTGAGGGCGTCCTGGAACGGGTAGTAGAACTCGTCGAGCACCTTCACCAGCTCTTCCTTGGCGGTGGCGATGTCGTCGAGCTCGTCCTCCATGTGGGCCGTGAACTTGAGGTCGAGGATCTTGGGGAAGTGCTTGACCAGGAGGTCGGTCACCACCATCCCGAGGTCGGTGGCGAAGAACCGCCGCTCCTTCTGCTCCACGTACATCCGGTCCTGGATCGTCTGGATGATCGGGGCATAGGTGCTGGGCCGGCCGATGTTCTCCTTCTCGAGCGCCTTGATCAGGGTCGCCTCGCTGTATCGCGGCGGGGGCTGGGTGAAGTGCTGCGTCGGCGCGAGGTCGTGGAGGTCGAGCGGCTGGCCCACCTTCAGGGGCGGCAGCAGGGCATCCTCGATCTTGCCCCCCGGCGGCCAGACCTTCTTGTAGCCGTCGAACTTGAGGACCTTGCCCTGGGTCTTGAAGAGGCCGGGGCCGGCGGTGACGGCGACGTCGGTCACGGTGAAGACGGCCGGCGTCATCTGGCTGGCGACGAACCGCCAGTAGATCAGTTGATAGAGGCGGAACTGGTCATTGCTCAGGCGACCCTTGACCTGCTCCGGGGTGAACTTCAGCTCCGTCGGCCGGATGGCCTCGTGGGCCTCCTGCGCGTTCTTGCCGGCGGCGTAGCGGGCCGGCTTGGCGGGCAGGTACTTGTCGCCGAACTTCTCCTGGATCAGGCCGCGGACCGCCTCGAGGGCCTCCTGAGAGACGCTCAGGCTGTCGGTACGCATGTAGGTGATCAGGCCCACCGGCCCGGAGCCGTCGACGTCGATGCCCTCGTAGAGCTCCTGGGCGATCTTCATGGTCCGCTTGCCGGAGTAGCGGAGGCGGATGGCGGCCTGCTGCTGGAGGGTGCTCGTCTTGAACGGAGCATCGGCACGGTCGGGCTTGTCGGCCTCGTCCACCTTCGAGACGACGTATCGCTCCGACGCCAGGACGTCGCGGATCCGGTGGGCGTCGGCCTCATTATTGGCGGCGAACTTGGCCCCGTCGTACTCGACGAGCCCGGCCTCGAAGCGGTCGGCCTCGGCCGCCGCCCGCTCGGGGCTGACCGTGGCCGTGATCTTCCAGTACTCCTCGCTGACGAACGCCCGGATCTCCTTCTCTCGGTCGGCGATCAGCCGGACGGCCACCGACTGGACCCGGCCGGCGCTGAGGTTGCGAGCGACCTTGCTCCAGAGCAGGGGGCTGAGCTGGTAGCCGACGAACCGGTCGAGGAACCGCCGCGCCTGCTGGGCGTTGACCATGTTGACGTTGATCGGCCCGACGTGGCCGAAGGCGTCCTTGACGGCTCGCTCGGTGATCTCGTGGAAGGTGACGCGGCGGACCCGCTCGTCGGGGAGCTCGAGCGCCTGCTGGAGGTGCCAGGCGATCGCCTCTCCCTCGCGGTCGGGGTCGGTGGCCAGGTAGACGATTCCGGCCCGGGCGGCCTCCTTCTTGAGGTCGCTGACCGTCTCCTTCTTGGCCGGGACGACCTCGTAGGAGGGGGCATAGCCGTCGGCGACGTCCAGGCCGAGCTTCCGCTTGGGGAGGTCGCGGACATGCCCCATGCTTGCCTTGACCACGTACTTCGAGCCGAGGAACTTGTTGATCGACTTGGCCTTCTTCGGGCTCTCCACGATCACCAGCGCCCGGCCGCCCCCCGAGGCGGGCGGGGCGGACTCGGCCGGGGCCGACTTCGCCTTGACGGCCTTGGTCGCGGTCTTGGCCGCGGTCGCCTTGGTCGCACGCTTCCGGGTGGCGGACTTCGGGGCGCTGCCGTTGCCGTCGGGGGAGGCTCCTGGGGACTTTCTAGCCACGTTGTCTTCCTGCCTATCCTCTTCCCTCTCCCACGCTTGGGTCGATCCGTCGGGACCTTCTCGAACGCGGCGCAGCGGGTTGTTTGAGGTTGCCCTGGGGGAGATTCCTGATACGATGAAGGTTGGTCGGTCGTGTTCGGGACCCCGCAACCAACCCCATAAGCGACATAGCTAGGGTATCGGGGGTCTGTCAAGGGGGGGCGGTCAGGAAAGAGCCCCCGGAAGCCCATCGCCAGCACTGAGGGACCCCATGCCGTTCGCCGTATTCCGCCGCCATCAGCGCGTGCTGCTCGCGACCTTCGCCATCCTGGCCATGGGCGCGTTCGTGCTCTCCGACAGCGTGCCCCGCCTCCTCAATTCCAATGCGGCCGGGCGGGACCAGAAGATCGTGGAGCTCCACGGCAAGGCGGTCTACCAGAGCCAGCTCAACGAGCTTGCCCGCCAGCGGAGCCGGGCCAACCTGTTCGTCGCCGGGATGATGCCCTACGCCCGGAGCGCGGAGGTCTTCGGCTCGCTCAAGCAGCGGGACCTGGTGGATGCCATGATCCTGGAGCAGGAGGCCGACCGGCTGGGGATCCCGGCCACGCCCGAGATGGGTCGGGAATGGCTCAGCCAGTTCGCCCAGCGCGGCCGCGGCCGGATGACGAACGAGCTGTTCAACTCGCTCTATGCCCGGTTCAGCAACGAGGTGAGCGAGGAGCACCTCCTGTCGGACATCGCCAATCAGGTCCGGATCAGCAAGGTGAGGGATCTCCTCGGCTCGCCGATCGTGACCCCGTACGACGTCTTCCGGGCCTATCGGGACCAGAATGAGCGGGTCGCGGCCAAGCTGGTCGAGGTCCCGGTGGAGTCCTTCCTGGGGAAGGTGGGCGAGCCCTCCGCCGCGGAGGTGCAATCGCTCTACGACAAGTACAAGGACGTGCTCCCCGACCCGGCCCGCGAGACGCCCGGATTCAAGGTTCCCCGCCAGGTCCAGGCGGAGATCCTCTCCATCGACGCCAAGGCCCTGGCCCGCGACCTCCAGGCCAAGGTCACGGAGGCGGACCTTCGCACCTATTACGAGAACCACAAATCGGAGTACCCCGTCCCCTCCGAGTTCCCGTCCGACCTCTTCGCGGGCCGGCCGGAGCTGACCCCTCCGCTGCTCCAGCCGTTCGCCTCGGTCCGCCAGATCCTGGCCCCCACGCTCGCCAATGAACGCGCCCAGGCGGAGATCCAGGAGAAGTTCGATCGCCTCAAGGGAGACGTCCTCGGCCCCTTCGCCGACAAGTATCTCGGGGCGCTCGACGACCTGGAGGAGGCGAAGAAGCAAGGGGGCGGGGCCGCGACCAGGCCGCTCCCGACGCCCGAGGACCTCAAGCCCGTCGCCACCCGCGAGGGCCTCTCCTACGAGAAGACGGGGCTGCTCACCAGGGAGGCCGCGGAGCAGCTCGGCCAGGTCTCCATGTCCGAGGTCGGCCAGAAGTTCCTCAACGGCGGCCACAAGTTCACCGAGGAGCTCTTCGATCCCAAGGCCGGCCTTTATGAGCCGATCGAGCTGACCGACCTCCTCGACGTCCATTATCTGGTCCGCAAGGTGAAGGACGAGGCGCCGCACATCCCGCCCCTGGACCAGGTCCGCGACGAGGTCGTGCGGGCGTGGAAGACGGAGAAGGCCCGACCGCTGGCGGAGAAGGCCGCCGAGGAGATCGCCAGGAAGCTGACCGCGGCCAACGGCGTGATCAAGGAGCCCAAGGTGGAGGACTTCCGCGTGGTCACGGTCCCGCCGGTCACGCGCTCCCAGGGCAACCTCCTGCCCAACTCCTTCCTCGACCCCAGGCCCGTCGACACCGAGATCCGCGAGGTGCCGTACGCCGGGAATGCCTTCCGCGATGCCTACTTCGGGCTCCGGCCCGGGACCGTCGTGGTCGCCCCCAACGAGCCCAAGACCGTCTACTATGCGATCGGCCTGGAACGCCAGGATCCGGCCAAGTTCAGCGCCCTCTATGCTCCCAACGGCGACCTCTTCCGCTACCGCCAGACGGCCTACGTGGAGGCGGCAAGGTCCCAGGATGAGCGCTGGATGAACGCGCTCCGAGAGAAGGCCGGCCTCAAGTCGGACTGGATTCCCCCCGACGAGCAGAAGAAGGAAGACGCGCGGAGCTGACCCGACGTCCTTTCCGTTCGCGGGAGATCTCTCGGGCTCGACGTTGCGTGTGGCGAAGACGCAACGTCGAGCCCGCGTCGTGCGCCGGTTCGGGCCTCACGGGCCTTTTTCTGCGGCGGCTTGACATCCCGTCCGAACTGTATAGCATAGCCCTTTCAAGGATGAGATGACCTTTCCTCTCAAGGATGAGGTATCGCGATGGACTCGCAATCCTACTTCGAGCGTCTCGTCGCCTCGGTCGAACGCATCGCTCGCCACGCCTACTATCCCGGCATCGAGCAGACCATCGAGCTCGTCCTCCAGGACGTGGAGGATCTGGGCACCGCCGGCCGGATCACGGCCGAGGAGTGCGAGGCCCTGCGGTTCCTGCTGCTCGGCATGACCATGAGGGTGCCGATCGCCGCCAACGCCGCCTGAGCCCGCCCGGCCATCCCGACCCCGCCGGCGGATCCGCGTCGCGGCGTCCTCCGTTTGTCCCCTTCCGTCGATCCATTCCCTACCATCGCCCTATCCGGTTCCATCGGCGGATATTGCCTGCGCCTCAGGGTCGCGGGGCAACGCTCGCCGCCGGGATCGTGCTATAGTCGGGGGATGCGAGGAGCGGCGCGATGGGGAACCCGCCGAGATGAAGCCTATCCCGAGGCTGGCTGCATGAGAGTGGCGCTTGTCGGCTGGGACCTGGACGATTCGCTGATCGCCGCGCTGGCCGGGCTCGGCGCGGAGGTGGTCGGATTCACCCGTTGGTTCCCCGGCATGCCGACGCACGAGCTCCGCGACGGCTGGACGCTCCTGCGCTGCCCGCATCGGATCGGGGAATCCGAGCGGAACGAGGCGCGAGATTTCGGCGTCGCGACGGTCCGCGAGGCCAGTACCTCCGGGACCGGGTTCGAGTTCGACGTGGTCCACGCCCTGGATCGTCGCTCACGGGATGCGGCCGCGGAGCTGAGCAGCCGGAAGCCGGGGTCGGTCTTCCTCGCCTCGCTGGATGCCGCGGACGCCGGCCTCGAGGACGAATCGGGCGTCGGCCTCAGGTCCTCGCCGCGGGGCTGGATCTGCGACCATCCCTGGGTCGCGGAATGCCTCCGGGAGCGGATTCCCGCTGAGATCCCCGTCCGGGTTGTGCTCCGTTGCGAGACCGCGGACGCAGCGGACGCCCCGGAATCCTCGCCGCCAAGCGTCTTCGTGTCCCTGGCTCGACGGTCGCGGATCGCCCCGCGTGTGGTCGCGGCCGCCCTCGACGGGCTGCGGGAGACGGTCCCCGCGGTTCGGGTCGTGCTCTTCGGGATCGGGCCCAAGGCGGAGGAGCTGAGGCACAGGCTCGATCGTTCGGGCCTCCTCGCCGCCCCCGCGGGCGGTTCCAGGGAGGCATGGGACCGGGCGCTCAGCGCGGCGGCCGTGGTCGGCGTGGACTCGCGGAGTCCGGCCGAATCGCCGGTGGCCAGGCTCGCCTGGATGGCCGGCCGGCCGACGGTCGGCCTGCTCGGCGGCGATCGCGGGGAGCTGGTCCGGGCCCTGCATGCGGCCCTGAGCGACGGGCGTTCCGGTCGCGATGTCGAAGTGGGCCGCCGGATCTCCGTCCGGGACCTGGAGCCGGCGGCCAGGGCCGCGCGTTGGATGGAGATCTATCTCGATGCCCGGATGCGCGGGACCTCCGGCCGGGCGCGGAGGGGCTCTGGCCGGGGAAATGGCCTGGCCTTCCCCGAGCTGCGATCGCGACTGGCCCTGACCGCGATCTCGCCGCATGAGGTCCTCGCGTCGTGGTCGCTCCGCAAGGGAGACTGGGAGGTCGCGCTCGAATGGGTCGGGCCGGAGGCGATCCGCGCGGTCGCGGCGATCCGGCTGTACGACGTCACCGACATCGACTTCGACGGCCGCAACGCCCACGACGCGTGGGATGTTGAGCTCGGCCATGGCGAGGACCATCGGGTGATCTCCGTCCGCAGCGACGGGCGGTCGCTGGCGAGCTGCCTGGGCTTGAAGACGCCCTCGGGCCATTTCCATCCCCTCGTCCATTCGAAGCTCTGCCACCTGCCCCGCGAGGGACTTGCCCCGTCGCTGCCCGGCCGGCGTTTCCGGGTCATGCCCCGCCGCGATCCGCCCTGATCCCGGACCTCCTCCGGATGTCCCGGACCCTGGCCAACCTCCAACCTCGGCATCCTCCATGCTCCGCCTGGCACTACTCCTCGAGCTACACCACCCGCTGCCCGGTCCGACGGAGACAGCCGGCCGGGACTGGGCCATCGCCGCGATCGACGGCTACTGGCCGTTGCTGAGGGCGGTCCGCGACTTCGCCGACCGCGCGGCCGGCGCCTCGATCACGATCGCGGTCAGCCCGAGCTGGACGGCGCTCGCCGCGGATCCGTCCTCCCGGAACGCGGTTGCGGTGGAGCTCCACCGCCGCGACCAGGGGCCCGACCCGCGGCCTTCGCGAGGGCCCGTGCGGTCGCTGATCGACGGCTGGGACGGGGATGCGCTCGCGCTCCTCCGCGATCTCGGGGCGACCTCGGCCGTCGAGGTGATCCCGATGACCTCCACCTATGCCTGGCTGCCGAGCGTGGCCGGCGATCCCGTGACGGCGAGGGCCCAGGTCCGCCTGGCCGTCGCCGACCATGCCCGGAGGTTCGGCAGGGCGGCGGCCGGGATCTGGCTCCCGTTCCTCGCGTATCTGCCCGGCCTGGAGTCGTACGTCGGCGAGTCGGGCGCCCGGTACTTCGGGGTGGGCGGGGATTCCCTGCTTCGCGGGACGGTGCTGCCCCCGGGCCGGCTTTCCGGCCCGCTCGTCACCCCGCCCGGGGTCGCCGCCTTCGGCGTGAATAGTGCCGCCGTCGAGGCCGTGAAGGACGTCGCCTCCGGCTACCGGCGCGATCCTCGATACCAGGACGTCGCCACGGCCGCCAGGGCCGCGGAGGAGCAGGCGGAGCACTTCGTCGCGAACTGGATCTCGGTCGCGCTCCGGGGCCTTCCCGCGGCGGATGGGGCCGTCGCGCCGATCTCGGTCGCGGCCCTCTCGGCGCACGACCTCGGACGCGACTGGCCGGCGGGCGCCTGGCTCGGCCGTGTCCTCGAACGGCTCGCGGGGGAGAAGGAGGCCGGCGCGGTGGCGCTCGGGCGTTTCCTGGACGGCCATCCCGACGGCGTGCTCGGTCGGCCCGGCGCCAGCGGCGGGGGGATGCTGGCCGTCCGCCCCGGGGATTCCGACCTCCACGACCGTTGCCGGGTCGCCGCCGAGCTGCTCGCCCACGCGGTCGAACATCGGCGGGACCTCGGCCCGCTCGGTCGCAGGGCCCTGGGGCACATGGCGAGGGCCCTGCTGAGGGCCCAGCAACTGGACTGGTCGATGCCGCCGGGGCTGGGAGTGACCCCCGAAGTTGGGTTGCGGCGAGCCGCCGACCACCTCGACATCTTCCATCATCTCGCCGGCCTCCTGATGGCCGGACGCCCCGACCGCGGCCTGCTAGACCGGCTCGATTCGGGGCCGGCGTTCCTGCCGTCGATCGACCCGGACCTGCTGGCGGGGGCACGCGCGTGAGCCTCGGCGAGCTGATCGCTACAGGATCGCCTGCCCCACCACGATGAGGCAGAACCAGGCGAACGGCCAGGTCGCCATGAGCGCGAGCGCCGTCCGGTGGGTCCACGCGGCGGCCGTCGCCGGCCCGCCGGCCCGCCGCGTCCCGAAGGCCCAGAAGCCCAGCGAGGCCATCACCGGCACCACGCCGAAGAGGATCGTGTCGCCGAAGCGGAATGCGTCGAGGCGGCCCGGGATGACGACGGCACCCAGGACGATCCAGTAGACGCCGATGGCCAGCCAGGCGTTCTCCGCCCAGGTCCTTCGGGGCGTGGTCGGATTGAGCCCGGGGTCGCGTCGCCTGGCGAGGACGAACGGGCCGCTCATGGCCACGCCCAGCCAGAGGTAGAATCCCGACGCGAACGCCACCACGTGCGGCGAGACGCGGCCGCGCGGCGCGAAGGCCCGGAAGAGGACCGCGGCCAGCCCGTAGCCCACGACGATCGCGGCCAGGTCGAGGAGCTGGAGCCGGGGCGGGTCATGTCGTGGGGATTGGACCTCGTTCATGGGACGGTTCTCTCCCGGACTCCCGCCCGGCTCGCGCGTGGTCCCTCAATTCAGCGCGGCCATGCCGAGCCCGCACTGGATCGGCCAGGCGATCGCCAGGATCAGGCCCACGCGACTGGTCCAGGGGCCGGCTTCCATCGCCTCGGCCTGCTGGGGGGGGACGATGACCCACTTCCCCCAGATGATGATCAGCGCCACGGTGCACGAGACGGCCAGGCCCAGCGTCAGCGTCGAGAAGAAGAGCGGATCCTGCCTCGGATCCCCGCCGGACATGGCCGCCTGGAGCATGGCCGAGGCGACCCAGGGAAGGCCGAGGATCCCCCACAGGACGTCGCCGATCCGAGGATAGCCCGGCAGCCTGCGTGAGAACCGCCTGCCCAGGAAGACGAACGGGCCGGCGGCCGTCAGGCTCACGTAGGCGAGCATCAGGCAGGCCATCACCCAGCCCGCCGGGGACAGCCCCCCGCGCATGATCCGGAGGACGTGGACGCAGGCGATCGACGATCCCATGACCAGGGCCAGGCCATCCAGGACGGTGATGTCGCGGCCGGTCTCGATCACTTGCATGCAGCGACTCTCGTCTTACGCGGCGGCCTCTCGATCGCCACGAATTGCCGCGATCGGGCCCCCTGAAGTATAATCGGAGTATTCTCGCAAAGGACAAGGCGACCGACCGGGGCCGCTCGGCATTGAGGCCGGGGGGCCGGTCCTGGGGGTATGCCGGCGCCGGATCGCTTGCACGCCGCCCGGACCGACAGAGCCATCTCGTCGGCCCCCCTCCCCGTGATCCTTCTCATGGTGTCAAGTCCATGGCGCTCCCCAAGGTCGTGATCGTTGGCCGGCCGAACGTCGGCAAGTCGTCGCTTTTGAACTGGCTGGCCGGTCGGCGGATCTCCATCGTCGACGACGTCGCCGGGGTGACCCGAGATCGGGTCGGCGCCCTCGTCCAGCTCGGCGAGGAGCCGGAGCCGAAGTTCTTCGAGCTCATCGACACCGGTGGCGTCGGCATGGTGGATCGGGATGACCTGCACGAGGACGTCGACCGCCAGATTGACACCGCCATGGGCGAGGCGGACGTGATCCTCTTCGTGGTCGACATCCGCGAGGACCTGATGCCCCTGGACGAGGAGGTCGCCCAGCGGCTCCGCTACCTGAAGACCCCCGTGATCCTGGTCATGAACAAGGCCGACTACCCGGAGATTGACCAGCGCGGGGGCGAGTTCTACAAGCTTGGCCGCGGCAAGCCGATCCCGGTCTCGACCCAGCAGAATCGCAATCGCAAGGAGCTGCTCAAGCTCATCGAGAAGATGCTGCCGGACACCTTCGACGCGCTCAAGCCCGCCGACGCGGTCATGAAGATCGCGGCCGTGGGCCGGCCGAACGTCGGCAAGTCCACGTTCATCAACACCCTCGCCAATGCGGAGCGGATGATCGTCTCGGAGCGGCCCGGCACGACCCGCGACTCGGTGGACGTGCATTTCGAGCTCGACGGCCTGCCGTTCCTGGCCATCGACACCGCGGGCGTGAAGCGGAAGGCGAAGATCCGGGAGAGCCTGGACTTCTACTCGATCCACCGCGCCGAGCGTTCGATCCGCCGCGCCGACGTCGTGCTGATGTTCCTGGACCCCACCCAGGGCATCACGCGGCTGGACAAGCAGCTCGCCGACTACATCGCCAAGGAATACAAGCCCTGCATCTTCACGGTCAACAAGTGGGACCTGATGCTCGCCGACCGCGAGGACCCGTCGCAGACGAAGATGGCCCGGTTCGCCCACGTGGTCCAGCACGCCTATCGCAACATGAGCTACATGCCGCTGGCGTTCATCACCGCCCAGACCGGGAAGAACGTGAAGGCGGTGCTCAACCTCGCCCAGTCGCTCTTCAAGCAGGCCAACCGGCGGGTGAGCACCGGCACCCTCAACCGGGTCCTCCGCGAGGCCGTGGCCGCCCACCCGCCCGCGGTCCGAGAGAACCGCTCGCCGCGGATCTACTACGCCACACAGGTCGGCACGGCGCCGCCGACCATCGTCCTGTTCGTCAACAGCCCGCGCCTCTTCGAGCCGACCTACCAGCGCTACCTGCTGAACATCTTCCGCGAGAAGCTCCCGTTCCACGACATCCCGATCAAGCTCTACCTCCGCGCCCGCAAGCAATCGGAGCCCGGGGCCAAGCCCAGGCAGGACGGCGGATCGCACGACGAGGCTGACCTGGACATCATGGATCCGCACGACGTGAGCACCGCCGGGGACGAGAGCGTGCGGTTCCTCGACCACGAGGTGAATGAGCTCCTTTCCGATCTCGATGGATGAGGGGGAACCGATGGCAGATCTGGGCCGCAGGACGTTGATGAAACGGGGGGCACTCGCCGCGGTGGCCGCGGCCGTCGGGGGGCCGGGTCTCGCGACGGTCGCGCGGGCCATCCCGCCGATCGGCCGGACCCGGGCCAGCCACCTCAAGCTGAGCATCGCCGCCTATTCCTACCGGAAGCTCCTCACGGCGAATCCGCCGAAGCTGGACCTGTTCGGATACGCGGACCTGGCCGCGGACATGGGCCTGGACGCGATCGAGCCGACCGCCTACTACTTCCCGAAGGATGTCGACGGCGTGTACCTCCGCCGCCTCCGGCGGCACGCGTTCCTCCTGGGGCTGGACATCTCCGGCACGGCCATCGGCAACAATTTCTGCCTCCCGCCCGGCGCCAGGCGCGACGGCGAGCTGGCCCACACCCGGCTCTGGATCGACCGCGCGGCCGAGCTGAACGCCCCCGTGATCCGGATCTTCGCCGGCAACGTGGAGAAGGGATCTACGGAGGATCAGGCCGTGGAGTGGGCCGTCGCCGGGATCAGGGAGTCGCTGGAATACGCCGCCGTCCGCGGTGTGATGCTCGCCCTCGAGAACCACGGCGGGATCACCGGGACGGCGGCCCAGATCCTCAGGCTGGTCAAGGCCGTGGACCATCCGAGCTTCGGCGTCAACCTGGACACCGGCAACTTCCACGTCGAGCACCCCTACGCCGCGATGGCCGAGCTCGCCCCCTACGCCGTCAATGTCCAGGTGAAGACCGAGATCGAGCGCTCCGCCCGGGGCAAGGCGACGGCGAGAGAGGCCGCCGACCTCGCACGGATCATCGCGATCCTCCGCGAGGCCCGCTATTCCGGCTACGTGGTCCTCGAGCACGAGGCCGACGAGGATCCGCTCGTCGCGATCCCGGGTCACATCCGGAGGCTTCGCGAACTGATCGGCTGATCGCTGGGGGGCCAGGACGACCATTGACCGATCTGGCCCGTCAGCTCGTGGTGGCCTCGGAGGGCGACCGACTGGCATGACCGATGGGACCGAACTCCTGTGAATCCGGGCCGGCCGCGGAAAGATGAACTAGGCTGGAATAGTCCGTGTGCCGGCCTGGTCGAACCGACAGGAGGATTGTCCGATCATGTCCACTCTGAGCTCGACACCTCGCAACCCAGCCGCCTCAGCGCCTTCTTCATGCCGGTTTTCGAGCGTGATGCTGAAGGCTCGGTACAGCGTTCTGGACCTCGTGGCGATGGTCCTGATCCTCGGGACGGCCTTCGGATTGGTTTCCTGGCAATGGAAGAACCGGCTGATGGAATCGACCTCGCAGGTCAGGTCCCAGCTCCTGAAGGCGGTCTTCCAGAGCCCGCTTCCCGGGCACGCCGTGACCGCGGAGAGACCCGTCCCGGATTCCGAGGCCTACAAGGGCAAGTACCAGTTCAGCGACAACTGGTTCACCTATCACATCCCGGTCTGGGAGCGAGTGCTCGCCCCGTTCCAGGGCAAACCCGGCGTTCAGTACCTGGAGGTCGGCCTGTACGAGGGCCGATCCGCCGTCTGGATGCTGGAACACGTCCTGACGCACCCCACGGCCCGACTCACGGGGATCGATCCGTTCCTGGGACCTTACAAGTCGAAGTATCACGCCAACATCGAGAGCTCCGGCCTGTCGCCGAAGGTCACGACGATCGCGGACTACTCCCAGGTGGCCCTGCGAAAGCTCCCGCTGAACGCCTACGACATCATTTACGTCGACGGCTCGCATGCCAAGGATGACGTCCTCGAAGACGCCGTCCTTTGCTCGCGACTCCTGAAGGAGGGGGGCATCCTGATCTTCGACGACTACCAGTGGGTCGGGTGCATGGCCCACGGGACCTGCGATTCCGCCGAGGACTTCCCGAAAGCGGCCATCGATCCGTTCGTCCAGTGCTTCGAGAAGGAATTCGAGGTGATCCACAACTCCAATCAGTTGATCCTCCGCAGGCGGAAAGCTCCGCTCACCCCCGGTTCGGCCTGAGCATGGCGATCGACATCGAGTAGACTCGACGGCGGGGGGAATCGTCATGGCAGTGATATTGCGGATTACGTCGCGAGCCATCTGGGAAAAGGCTCGCGCCGATGGCGAGTTCCGGAGCGAGGACCTCGCCGGCGAGGGGTTCATCCACGCCGCGACTCGCGAGCAGTTGCCGTTCGTCCGCGAGAAGTTCTACAAGGACCAGGCCGGCCTGGTCGTCCTGCACGTCGATACGGATCGGCTGACCTCGCCGGTGATCTGGGAAAACCCCCACGCCAACGGCAGGCTCTTCCCCCACGTCTACGGCCCGATCAATGTGGATGCCGTGACCGAGATTCGGCCGCTGGACGAGGTCCTGACGGTTGAGTGCGACCGATGATCGAGGGCGAGCGGCCGCCACGGACGTGGCTTCGATTTCGCCTCCAATTGCTCATGGTCGCCGTCGCGGCCCTCGCCGCCTGGCTCTTCGCGGAACGCGAGTTGTATCGCACGGCCGCTCGGATGGTTTCGGAGATCGGCGACGGCGAGCAATACCTCGCCGACGAGGCCAACATGGTCTGGGCCATCCTGAGCCTGGCCGTTTTCGGGCCCCTGGCCTTGTTGATACATATCATCCTCAAATTCCGCTCGGCTGTGCCTGGCCGTCCCAAGGCGACGACCGCGACCGATCCCTGAGGCTCCACGCATCCGCTTCCCTTGCATCCCGAAGCCTGGTCTGCTCGAATGTTACAGGCCGGGGAGCGGAGCCCGCCTTGCCGCCATGAGTTGCGGCGAGCCAGGCATCCTAGCGTGGAGTCTCGCGTCGATGATTGTTGGTGTGCCGAAAGAGGTCAAGGACGATGAATACCGCGTCTCGATGCTCCCCGTGGGCGCGGAGGAGCTGACGAGTCTGGGCCATTCCGTCCTCGTCGAGGCCGGCGCCGGGCTCGGGAGCGGGATCGTCGATTCCGAATACGCCGCGGCCGGGGCCACGATCGTCGAGGATGTCCGCGAGATCTGGGGGAAGTCGGACCTGGTCATCAAGGTCAAGGAGCCGATGCCGAAGGAGTGGCCACTCCTGCGGAAGGGGCAGGTCCTCTTTACCTATTTTCACTTCGCCGCCGATGAGAAGCTGACCCATGCGATCCTGGACAGCGGCATCACGGCGATCGCCTACGAGACGCTCCGCGATGCCCGCGGCACGCTGCCCTTGCTCACGCCGATGAGCGAGGTCGCCGGCCGGATGAGCATCCAGGAGGGGGCCAAGTATCTCGAACGGCCCCAGGAAGGGCGCGGGATCCTGCTGGCGGGTGTGCCCGGAGTGGCGCCCGCCGAGGTGGCGATCCTGGGGGGCGGCATCGTGGGATCGAACGCGGCCAAGGTCGCCGCGGGGCTCGGCGCCAACGTCCGGATCCTGGACATCAACCTGGACCGGCTCCGGTATCTCGACGACATCATGCCGCCGAACGTTACGACGCTGTACTCCGACCGCCATACGATCCGCGAGTCGCTCGAGCGGGCCGACCTGGTGGTGGGCGCGGTCCTGATCACGGGGGCGAGGGCGCCCCGCCTGGTCCGCCGCGCGGACCTCACCCGGATGAAGCATGGCGCGGTCATCGTGGACGTGGCGATCGACCAGGGCGGCTGCATCGAGACCAGCCGGCCCACGACCCACCGATCGCCGACCTACGTGGTGGACGAGGTGGTCCACTACTGCGTCACCAACATGCCGGGCGCGGTCGGGCGGACCAGCACCTATGCCCTCTGCAACGTGACGCTTCCCTATCTCCTCCAGATCGTCAAGCACGGCTGGAGGGCCTGCGCCGCGGCCGACCTCGGGTTCGCCGAGGGAGTCAACATCGACGCCGGCCGCGTCACCAACAAGGCCGTCGCGACGACCTTCGGCCTGCCGCTCACCCCGCTGGAGCCCGCCTCGGCCTAGGCCGGCAGGTCGCTCCCACGAGACATCCCGCTTCCCCACAACGCTTTCTCTTTTCCAGGAGACGACGACATGGCCCACGAGCACGATATCGACGACGAGCACGATCACGACCACGACCACGATCACGACCACAACATCGACGAGGCCCTCGAAGAGGCCCTCGAGATGGATACGCAGAGCGAGATCTTCCTCGAGATGAGGCGGCAGAACCTCGAGCTGCTGCGGATCGCGACCGACGTGGCCGGCTACAGCGGCGATCACGGCCCGCTCAAGCCGGGCGACATGCGGAACGCGATGAAGACGATCTGGGAGGTCTTCTCCGAGTTCTACGCCTGGATCGATCCCGAAGAGGATGATGAGGACGACGAGGACGAGGACGAGGACGAGGAGTGAGCCGGACGTTTGACGAAGGGGATCCGGGTGGGCGAAGCACATCCCGGATCGGTGGCGCGGAATCGAGGCACCCTTAACGAGCCACCGCCCGCCCGGGGCTCGGCAGGAGCCTCGCCCTCCCGAGCCGGGGACGCGTCTCCTCGGGAGGGCGAGGCTCCTGCCGAGCCCCGGCGCGAGCCTCTGACTGCGGCCGGGCCATGTTCTCAGCCGCGTCATGGGCAGGCAACCACGATCCATCGTTTCACCAAACCAGCCTCGCCCTTCCGGGCGTTCCCCTACCGAGACAAGAGGACGGGCCGGGCGCATGCCTCGAACTGAAGAGACCGCGAGCTACCAGACGCTGGGTTGGGTCGGCGACGAGCAGGCCGGGCATCTCCGGCTGATCGACCAGACTCGTCTGCCGACCGAGTTCATCGAGATCGACTGCCGCGACGTCCCCACCGTCTGGGAGGCGATCAAGCTCCTGCGGGTCCGAGGCGCCCCGGCCATCGGCGTGGCCGCCGGCTACGGGGCCGTCATCGGGGCCCGCTCTCAGGGCAGCAAGGACGAGGCCACCGTCCGCCAGGCCCTGGCCGAGGCCACGGCCTACCTCCGGACCAGCCGGCCGACCGCCGTGAACCTCTTCTGGGCGCTCGACCGCATGGACGCCACCGCCGCGGCCACCCCTCCGAGCACCGGCCCGGCGCTCCTGAAGCGGCTGCTGGAAGAGGCCAACGCCATCGCCGAGGAGGATCGCGCGATGTGCCGCCTGATCGGCAAGTTCGGCGCGGAGCTCGTCCAGCAGGGCGAGGGCATCCTCACGCATTGCAACGCCGGCGGGCTCGCCACGGCCGACTACGGCACCGCCCTGGCCGTAATCTTCTCCGCCCAGGAGCAGGGGAAGCACGTCCAGGTCTTCGCCGACGAGACTCGGCCGCTCCTCCAGGGGGCCCGCCTGACCGCCTGGGAGCTCCAGCGCCGCGGCGTCCCCGTCACCCTGATCTGCGACAACATGGCCGCCCAGGTCATGAAGGAGAAGAAGATCCAGAAGGTCGTCGTCGGCGCCGACCGGATCGCCGCCAACGGCGACGCCGCCAACAAGATCGGCACCTACGGCGTCGCCCTGCTGGCGAAGGCCCACGGCATCCCCTTCTACGTCGCGGCCCCGTCCAGCACGTTCGACCTGACGATCGCCGACGGCTCCTCGATCCCGATCGAGCAGCGCGACCCCGCCGAGGTGACCCACGGCTTCGGCAAGCAGACGGCACCCGCGGGCATCTCCGTCTACAACCCCGCCTTCGACGTCACGCCCGCCGAGCTGATCGCCGGCATCATCACCGAGAAGGGGGTCATCCGCCCCGTGAACACCGACACCATCCGCGAGGTCCTGGCCGGCTGAGCCGTCGCCCGTTCTCCCGGACCCACCATCGAGAGGCTTCCATGCTCGCCCACAGCGTCTTCTTCACCCTCAACGACAACTCGCCCGCCGCGATCCAGACGCTCGTCGACACGGGGAAGAAGTACCTGCGCGAACATCCCGGCGTTGTCTTCTTCGCCATCGGGACGCTGAACGCCGACCTCGCCCGCCCGGTGAACGACCGCGCGTTCGAGGTGGCCCTCCACGTCGTGTTCGACTCGAAGGCTGCGCACGACGCCTACCAATCCGCCCCCGACCACCTGAAGTTCATCGAGGAGTGCAAGTCGAACTGGAAGCAGGTCCGCGTCTTCGACGCGGACGTCTGATCGCGGCCCGGAGAGTCTTGCCGCAACCGGGCACCGCCCGGGAGCACCGGTATGGATCGCGGACAGCTCGTCGACCTGCTCTGGTATCGGACGTGGTACGCCTACTCGGCGGGGAATCCGCCCTGGATCGAGATCCCGTATCACGTCTTCAACCTGTTCGAGGGGGCGGCCTGGTGCCTCTTCGCGGCGCTGGTCCTGCGACGCTACCTCATCCATCGCCGATCCTGGCTGGAGCTGGCCTACGCCCTCGCGTTCCTGACATTCGGGATGACGGACTTCCGGGAGGCCTATTCGCTCCAGACGTGGCTCCTCTGGATCAAGGGGCTCAACCTCGCGATCTTGCTGGGGCTTCGCGCCCACATCCTCGGTCGGTATTACCCCGGGGAGAAGCTCTACTGAATGAGACCGGGATCGCCCGGAGCGGCGCATCTCCGCAGGCGGTTCACAGCTCGGGCCCCTTCGGCTCGGTCCGCGGATCCACGATCCCGCCGCCGGCGTCGGCCGGGTTGGCCGGCTCCTGCTCCGGTTCGTTGGGTCCGTCCGAGGAGCCGTTGCCCGTCGGCAGGGCCGGGTCATTGAAGACGTCGTCCGGCGCCGGGTGAATGGTGCGAGGGTCCTGCAAGCCCTGCCCCGGATCGAGGAGGGGCAGCTCATCGGGTGCGCCCGGAACGGTCGGCAGAGTCATGACTCAGTCCTCGCTGATCTCGACGCCGTGACGCTTCGCCGCCTTCCGGATGCGGGACTCGATCTGCTTGACCTCGTCCGCGGTGTATTTGGCGGCGTTGTCCTCGTGATGAATGTAGCTCCACGCGGCCCGGACGTGCCCGGGCGTGTCGATGGGGTATTTCTTGTTCACGGGATCGGCGAACTCGACGTCGCCGTATTCGTGTTCGCCTCGCTCGGGATTCACGTCCGCGCGATGATGGATCTTCTCGCTCATGACTGGTCCCCGTGGCGGCCGTGGCGAAGAGGTGAGACGCCTGCACGGGACGGGCTGCCGCCTCGCCCGCCCAGACGGATCAGGGTTGCAAATGACGCGCCACCCGTCTCAACGCCGGTCGGACCGCTGGGGCACGGACGGTTCGTCGGACGAGCGCGAAATTCGCGGGATCGTGGTCGGCGGTAGCATCGGCCCCGGGATCGAGGTGGAATCCGGGGTCTCCGCGATCGCCACCTCCACGCGCTGGCCCAGCTTGAGGGGGGTTAGGGGGTCGAAGCCGATCCGGACGGCCAGGACGCGGGTGTCGGTGGGGCGGCCCGGGTCGTCGGGTCGGATCCGCCGGGGGGTGAGAAAATCGGCGATGTCCTCGACGGTCCCGCGCCACGACCGGCCGCCGTGGCCCGGCGCGGAGATCGTCACGGCACAGCCGGGGGCGCATCGCGGGATGTCGTACTCGTCGATCTCCGCGACGATCCGCAGGCGGTTGAGGTCGACGATCTTCAGCAGGGGCGCACCCTGGGTGACAGTCTCGCCGGCGTCGACGTGCCTGGTGATGACGATGCCGGCGATGGGCGCGTGCAGCTTCGTCCGGGCGAACTCGGCCTCGATCCGGCGGTAGGCGGCGACGGCCGCGGCCCGGCGGGCGCGGGCCACCTCGCGGCGGGTCTTCAGGCGGTCCCTCGCCTCGTCCTTCCCCGGCTGCTTCTCCGCGAGCCGATCGACGCGGGCTTGCTCGCGGTCGAGGCCGGCGAGCTCGGCGTCGATCTCGGTGACCTTCGCCACGGCCTCCTCGGCGGCGGCCTTGATCTCGGCGCTTCGAAACTCGACCAGGAGGTCGCCGGCATGGACCGTGGACTTCTCCTGCACGAGCATCCGGGCGACGGTCCCGGACATCTCGGCGCCGACGACGACCTCGGCCCCGGGGCGGGCCGCGACGTGGCCCTCGGCGAGGATCCGCGACGTGGCGGGGGCCGCGGGGGCGGTCCCCGGCGTCGAGGCGAGGTCGTCCCCGGCCGACGAGAGCGAGGCGGGGAGCGACGTCCACGGTGAGTCCTTCGACCCTCCGAAGGCCTGCCACGCGAGCCAGCCGGCGAGCACCAGGCCGGCCGCCGGCAGGATGACGCGCCCGAGGAACATGGTCGGGGACATCACGGAGTCTCCACGCCGGTCAGGGAGCCGTCGCGGATCCGGACGACGCGATCGGCGATCGTCCGGACGCTCGGGTCGTGGGTCACGATGAGCAGGGCTCGGTCCTCCTCGCGGGCCAGGCGGCGGAACATCTCGAGGACGTGCGCCGTGGCTTCGGAATCCAGGTTTCCCGTCGGCTCATCCGCCAGGATGAGTGGGGCCGAGCCCGCCAGCGCCCGGGCGATGGCGACTCGCTGCTTCTGGCCGCCGGAGAGGTCGCGGGGGCGGAACGCCTTCCGCTCGGAGAGGCCGACGGCATCGAGCACCCGGTCCGCCTCCCGCCGAGCCTTCGCCCCTCGCCAGCCGCGGATATTCAGCGAATAGACCACGTTTTCCCGGGCCGTGAGCGAGGGGAAGAGGTTGTATTGCTGGAAGACGAAGCCGATGGATCTGCGGCGGATAGCCCACATCCGCCCCGGCCGCCGCGCGTCGACCTCGCGGCCGTCGATCCGCACCTGCCCCTGGCTGGCGCCGAGCAGACAGCCCAGGATGCAGAGGAGTGTCGTCTTGCCGGATCCGGACGGCCCCTCCAGGGCGACGACCTCGCGACGCGCCAGGGAGAGGGAGACCCCGCGCAGCACCGGGACCTCCCGGGGGCCTTCCCGGTATGTCTTTCGGACGTCCTGAGCTTCCAGCACCAGCATCTTCGCCCCCGCCCCGCAGGAACGGGCCCCCGCCGGCTCAGCCCCGGAAGACGATCGCCGGGTCGATCGCCGCCACCTTCCGGAACGAGAGGAGCGCCGCCGAGAGGCACAGAGACTCCGTCCCGACGAACACCATGGCCCCCATGGTAGGGGTGATGCTCATCTTCATGTCGAGCTGAAGGAGCAGGGGGTTCAGGCCCAACGCGAGGGCCAGCCCTACCGCGAATCCGATCGCCGCGGCGAACATCGCCTGCTCGCCGATCAGCCCACAGACATCCCGGTCGCGGCCGCCGAGCGCCTTGATGGTGCCGAACTCCGGCAGGTGCTCGGCCGTCGACGCGTAGAGCGTCTGGGCCACGATCACGACCCCGACGAGCGCCCCCAGGAAGACCGTCAGGAAGATGGTCAGCCCCAGGCCCGTGCTCTCGATCCAGTACCGCCGCGAGATCCCCGCCCATTCCGCCTTCGTGTGCACGTCGTTGTGCGGCAGCCGGCTGCGGATCTCCCGCCGGACGGCCTCCGCGCTGGCGCCCGGCCTGAGCTTCACCAGGATGAACGTCGTCTGGCCGCCGAGCTCGTCCGGGGAGAGCTGCTGGGCGAGCTGGTAGTCGAGGAAGGCCATGGGGTTGGTCGTGAAGGATCGGGCGTCGCGGGTCCGGCCGATCACCTTCAGGCGTCGGCCCTGGAATTCCCGCTCGTCGCCGGCGAGGAAGGGGCCGAACCGCCGTTCGGCGGACTCGTCGAGCATCACGAACCGTCCCCGGCGAAGGTCCGCGGGATCCCCCTCCGCGACGTTCCACGGGAAGCCCCAGCGGCGGAAGTCGTCGAGGCCGTAGTAAATCACCGACTCCTTGGCACCGGTGGGGAGCGAGACGACCGCGTACCAGACGATGAGGTTGTCCGCGAGCTCGACCCCCGGGATCGACCGCACCCGCTGGACGTACGTCTCGGGGAACGGATTCCCGAAGTCCACGTTGGGCGTGTTCCGGGCCATCACCCAGAGGTCGGCGTCGAGCTTCTCGATGGTGATGCTCGCGTTCTCGAGGAGCCCGAAGAAGAGCCCCACCTGGACGAGCACGAGCGCGACGGAGAAGCCCACTCCCAGCACCGTGGCCAGGAACCGCGCCTTGTCGTCCAGGAGCATCTTGAGGGCGAGGTCCACCACGACGGCTCAGCCCTCCCCGGGGATCGAGGCGACCGGGCCGGGGGCGGGCCCGGTGAGAGCCGCCGGGGGCTCCGGCCCGTGCCCGACGAGCCGCGCGACCAGGCGATCGGGGAGGCGTGCGATCAGGGCCATGAGCGCCGCCATCGGCCAGGGGAACGACACCACGCCGGACGCCCTCCGCTCGATGACCCGGGCGATCCGCCGCGCCGCCGCCTCCGGCGTCATCTCGAAGGGGGTCGCGGCGGCGTCCATGGGGGTGATCGAGGTCGCCACGAACCCCGGGCAGACCGTCGCCACGGCCACGCCCTTGCGCCGCAAGGCGATCCGCAGGCCCTCCGCATAGGCGTTCACCGCGGCCTTGCTGGCGCAGTAGGCGGATTCGCCCGGCAGGCCCTTGAAGGCGGCCAGGCTCGAGATCGCCACGATCTGCCCGCGTCCCCGCGCGATCATGCCCGGGAGGACGGCCTCGATCGCGTACACGACGCCCAGCACGTTCACGCGGAAGGTCTCCTCGACATCCGCCACGTTCAGCGGATCGAGCCGCGTCGGCGCCCCGAACCCCGCGTTGGCGACCATCACGTCCACCGGCCCGAGCGCGCCCTCGAGCTGTTCGATCGAGGCACGCAGGCTGCGGCGATCGGAGACGTCGGCCGCGCTGGCGTGCGCGATGCCGCCCCGGTCGCGGATCTCCGCCGCCAGGTCGTCCAGGGCCTCTCGCCGTCGGGCCACCAGGCCGATCCGGTGGCCGCGCGAGGCCAGCTCCATGGCGAGCGCCCGGCCGATGCCGCGGGAGGCTCCGGTGATCACGATCGCGGATGGCGACATCAGCCGATGGGCTCCTCGACCGCCCTGAGGACCAGGCAGCTATTGCTGCCGCCGAAGCCGAACGAGTTCGAGACGGCGATCTCCACCGGATGCTCCCGGGGGACCTTCGCCACCACGTTCAGCGGCACGTCGATCTCCTCCAGGTTGATCGTGGGGGGGATGGCCCGCCTCCTCATCGCGGCCATGCAGGCGACCGCCTCGACGGCGCCGGCGGCCGTCAACAGGTGGCCGGTCATGCTCTTGGTGGAGGTCACCGGGATGCGGTCGAGTTCGCCGCCGAAGACCAGCCGGAGCACGGCGGCCTCCGCGGCGTCGCCGACCGGGGTCCCGGTCGCATGGGCGTTGATGTGGTCCACCTGGTCGGGCCGGACTCCGGCGTCGGCCAGGGCCCGGATCACCGCCCGGCCGGCCGAGGCCGGGTCGGGGCTGGGGATGACGGGGTGGTGGGCGTCGCTGCTCGAGCCGCAACCGACGACCTCCGCATGCGCGCGGGCCGACCGCCTGCGGGCGTCGCCGGAGCGTTCGAGGACGAACACCCCCCCGCCCTCACCGAGCACGAATCCGTCGCGATGGCGATCGAACGGACGGGAGGCGGCGGCCGGGTCGTCATTCCGCCTCGAGAGGGCCTTGAGGTTGCCGAAGGTCGCCAGCCCGACGGGCGTCACGGCCATCTCGCAGCCCCCCGCCAGGCAGGCGTCGGCGAGCCCCCTCCGCAGCCAGTTGCGGCCGATCTCGATCGCGAAGTTGCTGGAGGCGCAGGCGGCCGATAGGTTGAGGACAGGGCCGCTCAGGCCGAACCTCCGCGCCACCCGATCGAGCGTGGTCTCGCGGTCCCTGTCCGGGTCGCGGACGCGGTCTCCGCCGGCGCGATGGTCATCCTCCCAGAGCTGCATCCATTCCGCGCCGATCCCCAGGACCAGCCCGATTCGGAGGTCGCGATGCCGCCCCCAGAGGCCGGCGTCGCGGAGGGCCGACTCCACGCACCAGGTCGCGACCTGCTCGAGCCTCGGCAGGCGGCGGAAGGCCGTTGGTTCGAGGATCGAAGGGCAGGGGACGTCGAGGACCTGCCCGGCGATCCGGCTCGGGTAGTCGTCGGTCGCGAACGTGGAGACCGGGCCGATGCCGGATCGGCCGGCCAGCAAGGCGGATTCCACGGCGTCCCGGTCGTGGCCGAGCGGAGTGCAGAGGCCCGCGCCCGTCATCCAGGTCGGATCATCCTTGATCATGAAGAAGCCTCCGGATCCTCCACGCGACCGGTCGGGAATCCAAGCTCGGCGATCATCCGACCACTCGCATCGGCCAGGATGACCTGCCACGAGCCCCGCTCCGGACCGCCGGTGTCGCGGCCGTGGTGGGGCCGCGGAATCCCCGGGCCGTGGGGACGATGGGCCACTATGCGGATACCGAGGCTTGCGGAGGAGGGTCCTCGGCCGAGGATCCGGCCCAGCTCCGCGTGATCCGGCGAGGTCCCTTGCGTTCCACCTTCCGCGTCGCGGATCCGGAGCGTCGCGGCCGGCGCCGGTGACGAGCCGGAGGGGGCGAGCACGAGGGCGAGCGCCTCGCACGCGGAGCCCTCGGCCGAGGACTCGGCCCCGCCCGGGATCCGCTCCGGATGCCAGCCGGTGATTGCCAGCAGGACCGCCGGCACGATGCCCGCGTCGAGCCACGAGAGGGCCGCGAGTAGCCCCTCGAAGGCCGATCCCGCGCCGCCGCCGATCCCGAGGTTCGGGCCGCGGATGCCGAGCGCGAGGCTGAGCGTGCCGGACGGCGAATGGAGGGCGAAGTGGGGTATCAGGTGGGGAGAGACGCCCCAGACCCCCTCCTCGTCGAATCGAGTCAGGGCCTGGCTCAGCTTCTCCCGGCCGAGGAAGCGGGGCGCGACGAGGAGCCCCCAGCTCGCGACCTCGGAAGCCGCGTCGGGATCGAGGCGGCGGATCGCCTCGAACGCCGCGGCGAGGGCCACCACGGTCTGTTCGTCGGATTGGCGGAGTACCCCGGCCTCCGGCGTGGGCCATCCCGGCGGCAACGGCTCCTGACGTCGGCGATAGGCGGCAATCTCCGGGGGCGTCATCCGCCGCACGCCATGGCACCGCACCTCCGCCACCAGCGCCCCTCGCACGAGGGGCTCGACGGGCCCCGACGCCCTCTCCCTGCCGACGTTCGCAATCACGCGGTCATCCCTTACCTTGCGGATTCTTGCGGCTTGCACGCCGAGCTTCGGCGGCGGGAATCCATCCCCGTGCCGGTGCTGCGGATCCCCGGAATGATGAGGGTGACTATTTACGGTTTCCCGGGTATTCTGACCAGCCCGATCGGCATGACTCGCCGGCCGGCGGCGGAACCGGAGGTTCCGACCGAGGTCTCGAGAGCAAGGAGAGCCCATGGCCGCATCCTCGCGCAAGCCCCTCCCCGTCGACAGGCTCGCCGCCGCGCTCAAGGCGAACACGCTGGTCCGCATCCTCGAGGACTTCGAGCAGCGGTTCCCCGACGCCCACCTGAAGGACCTGGTGGTGGACGACGTCCGCGGCGAGCGGGAGATCCTGGTCGCCGGGCGATGGGTGACCAACTTCGGCTCCGACAGCTTCCTCGGGCTCGATCGCGACCCCCGGGTCCTCGCGGCGATCCGCTCCGGCGTCTCTCGCTGGGGGAGCCACAACGGGACCTCGCGAGCCTTCTCCAGCGTGCAGTCGAACGCGATCGCCGAGGATCGGCTGGCCGCCTGGCTGGGCGTCGAATCGACGCTCATCTATCCGTCGGTCACCCTGACCAATCATGGCGCGATCCCCGGCCTGGTCGGCCGCAAGGACGTGGTCGTGATGGACGAGCTGGCGCACAACTCGATGCAGGAAGGCGCGAAGCTCGCCCAGGCCGCCGGCGCCCGCCTGGCCACGTTCCCGCACAACAGCCCGGAGGGGCTCGAGGACGCCCTCCGCAAGCTGCGACCCTACCGGCTGGCGCTCATCTGCGTGGACGGCGTCTACAGCATGGGGGGAGACCTCGCCCGGCTCGCCGAGCTCCGACAGGTCGGCGCGGCCCGCGACGGCGTGCTCTACGTGGACGATGCCCACGGGACCGGGGTCATCGGCTCGCACGGCCGCGGCACCGTGCTCGACGCCCTCGGGGACTACGACAACACGCTGATCGTCGGCTCGCTCTCTAAGGCCTTCTCGTGCGCCGGGGGCTTCATCGGCTGTTCCGCGACGCTCAAGAAGCTGCTCAAGATCCGCTCCAATACCTACATCTTCGGCGGCCCGGTCGTCCCCGCCTACCTCGACGCCATCTGCGAGGTGGTCTCGATCCTGGAATCGACCGAGTATGATCGACTCCGCGGGCGACTGACGGCCCACATCGAGCGGCTGACCCGGGAGCTGGAGGCCCTGGACCTGGTGGTCAGCGGCGGGGCCGCACCCATCGTGTCGGTGCTCATCGGCGATGAGGCGGATACGCTGCGAGCCGGGAGATTCCTCTTCGATCGCGGCTACTACGTCCAGTCGGTCCTCTTCCCCGCCGTGCCGTATCACGGCGGCGTGCTCCGCATCCAGTGCAACGCGAACCACTCCGAGGACGCGATCGACGGCCTGGCCTCGGCCTTCCGGGCCCTATGCAGCTCGAAGATCCAGATCCCCCGACGCAGCGACCGCCGAGGCTGGGGCGCCGCGGCCCTCGAGAAGGTCGCGGCCTACTGCGCGGAGAAGCTCGTCGGCTGAGCCGGACGTCCCGCCCCGGCTCGCATTCCGGGGCGGGAGACTCCCGCGACTCGGCCCCCATCCCCTCGCCCGCTAGGCCGCGTGCGACTGCGGGCCGCGTGCCCCGCTCGACGACTCGTGCGCGCGAGCCTGTAGTTTCTCCTCGACCAGGTCCAGGAGCTGGGCGAGCTGCTTCACCTCCATCAGCTCCTCCATCGCCAGGCGGATGCGGAACTGCCGCTCCACCCTCATGATCAGGCCGACGACATCCACCGAATCCAGCCCCAGGCCCTCGCGGAGGTCCGCCCGCTCGTCGATGGGCCCGTAATCCTCACCCATCTCCTCCTCGAGCAGTTGCAGCAGGGTCGCCCGCAGTGCGTCACGATCCGTCATGATCTCACTCCCACGTGCTGGGTGTGCCCGACCTACCCTCGCCGGCCCGGCCGTCGCGATGTGACCTCGTCGCCGGGGGTCGAGCCGAGGACTATACCCCTTTCCCCGATCCGAGCAACGTCGGACTCACAAGTCGCGGCACTCGCGTCCGGATCGGTATCGAAGTCGGCCATCCTTGACGACGAACGAATTCGATCTCAATCGGTGAAAGGCGAGTTGTTGGACAAAATGGGAAATCTGGGTATCTTTGGTTGAGAGTGGGGATTCCGTGGAGGTTGTCGAGTTGCGAAGTTTCATCGACTCGCGACGCAACCGAGAGGTCTGGCAGCATGGGAGATCGTGCGATGACACAGGTGGCCGGGTTCCTTCGCAGGCAGGCGTTCCGGATGATACGGGGCTCATTCGCCGGGGGAGCATGCCGGAGCCGGGCGGCGAGGCGGACCGCGGCGAGGGTCCTGGAAGGGCTCGAGGATCGCACGGTCCTGTCGACCATCGACATCTCGGGGGGTGTCTTGACGTATCTGGAGACGACCTCGCCGGGGAGTCCCAACGTCCTGACCGTCTCGTCGACCGGCCCGGCCGGCACGCTCACCTTCGTCGAATCGAGCCAGCTCGTGACGCTCGGGGCGGGCGCGATCGCGGCGGGATGGACGGGAAGCGGGACGAACAATCCGCACGGCCCGGATTCCGCGGTCTCCTCGATCTCGATCACCCGTGCGGGCGCGAGCGTCGTCACCATCTCCTCCGTGAATGACCCCACGACGATCGAGCTGGGGACTGGGGCCAGCACCCTCGTCGTCGGAAATGCCGGCGACACCTCCGGCGTGCAGGCGCCGATCTCGGTGAAGGCGACGGGCGGATCCGGGGCTGTACTCGTCGACGCCAGCGCGGGGACGAGCGCCCAGACGTTCAACGTCACCACGACCCAGGTGGTCAGCTCCACGCTGACGAGCCCGATCACCCTGGGGACGGGGATCACGGGCGTCATCCTCGATGGCGGTGCCGCCAACGATCTGTTTGACATCACGGGCCCGGGCACGAGCCTTCAGACCTATACCGTCGAAGGGGGCGGCGGGACCAATGTCCTGGATCTCCACTCCACCCAGAGTGGGCTGGATTATTCCGTTCCGGGCGTCATCGCGGGCCCCTCGCTGATCGTCGACTACACCAACCTCGCCACGATCCACATCACCGAGCCCTCCTCCCCGCCCGAGGGGACGGGCGTCACCCTGAATGCGACCGAGGCCCAGGCGTTCACGAACAAGGTGGTCGCGTCCTTCACGGAGAGCGATCCCGGGGCGAAGGCGAGCAATTTCGTCGTCTCGATCAACTGGGGCGACCTGACGCCCAGCACCGCCGGCGTGATCCTGGCCAACGGGACGGACGGCTTCGACGTCCTGGGCAATCACGTCTACGCGAACCCGGGCACGTACCCGGTCAGCGTCACCGTCACCAACCTGGGGACCAGCGGCAGCGCCACCGTGGGGGGGACCTTCATCACGGTCACGGGGACGGCCGCCGCCCCGGTCACGATCCCGTCCACGGCCGACGTCGCCGCGGCGATGCTGTCGGCCCAGGGCGTCCCGGTCAGCGGCTACGAGGGGCTCACGGTCGGCAACTATCCGACCGTGACCATCCCGTCGGCGAACAGCGACGTCCTGGTGGCGACCTTCTGGGACGCCGGCACGATCAACATCGAAGGCTACACCGCGAGCATCAATTGGGGCGACGGCACCGCGGCCTCGGCGGCGACGCGGATCGTCGAGACCGGGACGGCCAACGGGATCGTCTTCCAGGTCTACGGCACCCATACCTACGCGACGGTCGGCGCCTACCCCGTGGTGACGACGATCACCAAGTCCACGGGCGCGACCGCCAACGCCGCGTCGACGGCGACGATCGCCGATGCACCCCTGACGGCCATCGCGACCTCGCCGATCAGCACCACCGAGGGGGTCTACTTCAACGGCACCGTGGGCTCGTTCCGCGACGCCGATCCGGGCTCGTCGGCCGGCGAGTTCCTGGTCACGATCGACTGGGGCGACGGCTCGCCGCAGACGGTCGGTTACCTGACCGGGACTTCCGGCAACCTCGGCATCACGTATGCCATCCGGGGCACGCACACCTATGCCGACTCGCTGCCCATCGGCAAGCCCGGATCGGGCGTGCCGGGCCCGCAGGACGGAACCTATCCGATCACGATCTACGTGACGGACGTCGACGGCTCGCGGCTCGTCCTCTCGAACACGGCCAGTGTCGCCGATGATGCCCTGACCCTCGGCGGCCACCTCGATCCCGCCAGCGACTCCGGCGTCTCCCACAGCGACGCGATCACCAACGTCAGTCAGCCCAAGTTCGTCGGCACGGCCAGCGAGCCCTACGCGAAGGTCTCGCTCTATGCGACCGCCTCGGGTGCGGGCCTGCCGACACTCATCGGCCAGGCGACGGCCGACAGCACCGGGGCCTGGAGCATCACCCCGGGATTCGCCATCGCCGACGGCACCTACTTCATCTCGGCGCAGGCGATCGACAGCTCCGACCACACCCTCAGCGACGTGACGACGATCACCTCGCAACTGGTCATCGACACGGTCGGGCCCAAGGTCACGGCCGTCCTCCTGGACCGGATCCACGGCACGGTCACGCTGACGACCGCGGACTTCGGCGGGCTCGGGAATGCGGGCGTCGGGCTCAATCAGAACACCCTGATCGACGCCAACAACTACCTCTTCAGCCTGATTTACTCGCCCTTCAATCCCAAGCACGTGCCCAAGTTCCTGGTCTCCTCGCTCTCAACCACGCCCGGGACCACCACCGGGGATCAGGTGACGACCGTCACCATCAATAACGGCCGGTATCTCCGCGGCGGTCATTTCCTGTTCACCGCGCGGTCGGTGACGCCGAGCAACCTGACGGGCATTCAGGACATCGCGGGCAATGCCCTCGACGGCGAGTTCTACAGCTACTTCCCGTCGGGCAACAACACGCCGGGCGGCGACTTCGTGGCCGAGCTGGACGCCGTCCACCACAAGGTCTACGCCCCCCGCACCGTGATCGGCAAGGCCAGCCCGGTGAGCCCGCCGGGCACGCCCGGGACGAGCTCCACCATCCCGACCTATCAGCCGGGCCGCACGGTCCGCCTGGCGGCGGCCTCGCACCAGTCGGCGGGCAAGGCCGTCAAGCTGACAACCCGCACGGCGGCCGTCAAGTCGACCGGCCACGACGCGCGGACGCTCCTGGCCTCCCGGCACGCGAAGGTCGCCCCCAAGGGCCGCGCGTGATCGACGGAATGCCACCGACGCGACGGGGCCGGTCCTTCGAGGCCGGCCCCGTTCGTTGATGGCGATGAAGGGCCGTCAATCTTCGCGGACGATGTAGCCCTGCTCGACGAGCTTCGCGACGATGGCCTCGACGCATTCGTCCACGGAGAGCTTGCTCGTATCGAGCGTGACCTCGGCGCCCTCCGGTGCCTCATAGGGATCGTCGACGCCGGTGAAGCCCATCGGCCTGCCGGCGGCGACCGCGGCCCGGGCCGAGGAGTAGAGGCCCTTCACGTCGCGCCGCTCGCAGATCTCGATGGGCGTCGAGCAGTAGACCTCGACGAAGTGGCCGCGGGACATGGCGCGGGCCTCGTCGCGGACCGCGCGGAACGGGCTGATCACCGAGCAGACCGTCGTCCCGCCCGCCCGGCAGACGAGGCCGGCGACATACCCGACGCGGCGGATGTTGATATCGCGATCCTCGCGGCTGAAGCCCAGCCCGCGGGAGAGGTGGGTCCGGATCTCGTCGCCGTCGAGGAAGGCACAGTTGCGGCCGGACTCGGCCAGCCGCTCGATGAGCGCGTGCGCGACCGTGCTCTTGCCGGACCCGGACAGCCCGGTGAACCAGATCGTCAGCCCTTGCCGCGACCTCGGCGGGTGCGTCTCGGCGAGGATCCGCGCCACGGCCGGGCGGGTGAACCAGTCGGGGAGCGTCAGGCCGGCGGAGAGGTAGTTGTCGTGGACCTCGGCCTCGGAAAGGGTCGCGGTCCTCGCCCCGTCGGGGACCTCATCGATCGGGAGGTATCGGCGCTCGACCGGGAGATAGACCATCCGGCCTGGTGCGACCAGTCCCACGCCGATCTCCCCGGCTTGATCGGCCATCGTCCCCAGGCTTGAATGGTCGCCTTCGACGATCAGGTCCGAGCAGCCGTAGTTCCGCGCGACGATCGCGCGAAGCAGGACCTCACGGGGCCCGGCCCTTCGTTCCGCGAGCGGCAGGAGGCTGAGCACCGCGTTGCCGGCCTCGAAGCCCTCGGCCACGAACGCGCGGTAACAGCGTATGCGCGTGTAATGGTCCACGTCGCCCGGCTTCGTCACGCCCACCGAGGGCTGGATCAGCAGGCCGCCGCCGGTCATTCGGGCCGCCCGTCGGGCCATCTCCTCATCGGCCCGGTGCAGGGGGGTACTCGTCGGGAAGGCGACGATTCGGGACCAGCCCAGCGACCGGAAGTGCTCACGAAGCTCGGCGGGTGTCCGCCGGAGGTCCACGAAATCATAATGGGGCGGGGTGCGGATGACCTCGAGCGGACCGGCCGCATGATACCTCGCGGTGCGGTCGACCCAGGCCGCGGAGGGATGCGACCCGTCGGGCGTGCCGTGGAATTCCTCAGCCTCGCGCGACCTGTCCGCCTCGTAGATCTCCTCGACGTGGAGGAAGGCGAGGAGGTTGCCGTAGACGTCCCGGAGGGCGAGCGTCTTGCCCTCCGCGACGCCCTCTCCCGGGGTGACGGGGAGCGTCACGGGCAACGGCCAGAGGGTGCCGTCGGCGAGACGACCCTCCGAAAGGACGCTCTCGTAGTCCTCTCGATTCAGGAAGCCCCGGAGTGGGGAGAACCCGCCGACGCTGAGCAGCTCGAGGTCGCACAGCGATCGGTCGTCGAGGGTGAGGCTCGCGAAGTCCCTCGCGGCGGCCTTCATCTCGGCCGCGCGGTCGGGGCCGACGATCAGGTCCACGAGCGTCCCGCCATACGGTTCGATCAGGTCGCCGCTCGGCATTGAAGATCCCATTCAGATGATCCAGTCCTGCGGCGTCGCCTGGGCGGCCAGCAGGGCGAGCGTCGTCCGTTCGAGGACGCACCGTTCGGCCTGGCGAACCTCCTCCCAGACTCCGGCGAGGACCTGAGCCGAGGAGGGATGCGCCGAGGACGAGTCGGGCGTCGAAGAGGGCTCCCGGGGAGGCAGGTCCGGGCCGTCGATGGCGCTCAGCACCTCCCGGAGGTTGATCTCCGCCGCGGGCCGCGCCAGGCGATAGCCGCCGGATGCGCCCCGGGTGCTGGCGACGAGGCCCGCCCCCTTGAGCAGGAGGAGGATCTGCACGAGGTATCGCTCCGGGATCCCGCGGGACCTGGCGATGTCGCGGATACGGAGCGGGGGCGCGGCCCGACCGGACTGTGCGAGCGCCAGCAGGGCCAGGCAAGCGTACTCCGCCTTCGCCGAGATCTTCATGGACGCGCCTTGTCGACTCAAACGGCTCCGAGCCCGTCTCCCGGATCAGAGCTGGCTGCTATCGAGCGAATGGAGGCCGCACTCGGTCTTGGCCTGGCCCGCCCAGCGGCCCGCCCGCTCATCCTCCCCCGCGCCCACCGGCCGGGTGCACGGCCAGCATCCGATCGACGGGTATCCCTGGTCGTGCAGCGGGTTGTACGGGACCTTGTTGGCGACGATGAACGCCCAGACGTCCCGCTTGGTCCAGGCCAGGAGCGGGTTGACCTTCGCCAGCCCGAACTTGGGGTCCCAGCCCAGCACCTTGGCCCTGGCACGGTCCGCCGACTGATCCGCGCGGATGGCCGTGATCCAGGCATCATACCCGACGAGCGCACGCCTCAGCGGGACGATCTTCCGCTCGTAGCAGCACCGCTCCGAGTTGATCGCGTAGAGTGGCCCGCCATTCTTCGCTTCGTACTCGGCGACACTCGTATCGGCCCCGACCAGCTCCACCTCGATGCCGTAACGCTCCGCGATCCGGTCCCGAAGGGCGAGCGTCTCCGCGAACTGATAGCCCGTGTCCAGGTTGAAGATCCGGACGTTCGCCTCGATCTCGGCCAGCAGGTGGATCAGGATACACCCTTCCGGCCCGAACGCCGTCGCCATCGTCAGGCGATCCCCATACCGATCAACGGCCCACCGCAGGATATCCGTCGGCGCCGCACCCGCAAGTCGGTCGTTGACTTCGGTCAGCTCTTCCTCGGCCAGCATCGTCTCTGTCCCGGCCATCGCTCTGGGCTCCCTGATAGGACCTCGTGTTGGGGGTAATCTTACATTTCCTGGTGATGAAGGTCAACATTGCGGCCCTCTCGTCGTGTCCTTCTCCTCA
>NZ_JAALJH010000300.1 GCF_011064615.1 Aquisphaera insulae
TAGGATGAAGGAGGCGGCATCCCCCGAGGCGGCGTCGATGGCCAGGGCGGTGTTGTAGAGGTAGGCGAAGCCGGCGAGTTCGCCGCCGTCGAAGCGGAGGCCACCGTTTTGGACCTGGAGGGCGCTGTCGTCGGGCACGTCGATGGAGCCGGCTACCTGGGCCAGGGTCTTGCCGCCGCCGAGGTCGACGAGCAGCCCGACGCCGTGGTCGAGTTGAATGGAGCCGAGGTTGGTGAGGCTGCCGGTGAAGTAG
>NZ_JAALJH010000301.1 GCF_011064615.1 Aquisphaera insulae
AGCCTCGCCCTCCCGGGCTGGGAGCGGCTCTTCTCCGGAAGGGAGGGCGAGGCTCCTGCCGAGCCAGGCGCAGGCTGTCGATCGCGCCGGGGCCTGGTTCCCAACCGCATCGCGGGCCACGTCAGGCGCAACAGAAACCGTCACGTCCACGTCCCGGCTGTCGGGCAGTCAATACGATCCTTTCATCGCGCCAGCCTCGCCCTCCCGGGCTGGGAGCGGCTCTTCTCCGGAAGGGAGGGCGAGG
>NZ_JAALJH010000302.1 GCF_011064615.1 Aquisphaera insulae
TGCACCCACACCGACTGATCCGCGTGAATGTCCCCGCTCAGCGTCGTGCCACCGCCCGTGATGAATGAGCCAGCACCAGCGGTCGGCAACAGCGCCAGGCCGCCGTTGTAGATCGTGATGGCCCCGACCACCTCGCCGCCCGCGAACGTCAGCGAACCTTGACTGACGTAGGTCGCCGCATTGGCCGTGAACGTCCCGCCGTCCAGGTTCACGACCGGCGAATTGC
>NZ_JAALJH010000303.1 GCF_011064615.1 Aquisphaera insulae
GGGACCTGGAAGGTGCCGGCCTCGAGCCGCTTGTACCATAGGGCCAGCCCGTCGCGGTCGAAGTAGAGCGCCTTGAGGCGGTCGCCGCGGCGGTTGACGAAGAGGAAGAGGTGGCCGCTGAGGAGGTCCTGGTCGAAGCAGGACCGGACGAGGCCGGAGAGTCCGTCGAATCCTTTCCTCATGTCGACGGGCTTGGTGCAGAGGAAGGCGCGGCTGGTGGTC
>NZ_JAALJH010000304.1 GCF_011064615.1 Aquisphaera insulae
GGAGCCTCGCCCTGGCGCGATGAAAAGTTGGTATTGACTGCCCCACACCCGGCATGCGGACGTGGCGGTTTCTGTTGCGCCTGACGCGGCCCGCGATGCCGTTGGGAACCAGGCCCCGGCGCGATCGCCAGCCTGCGCCTGGCTCGGCAGGAGCCTCGCCCTGGGGTGGTGAAAAGTTGGTCTTGACCGTGCTCATCGAGGTCCGGGAACGATCGCCGTTT
>NZ_JAALJH010000305.1 GCF_011064615.1 Aquisphaera insulae
GCGATCAAGGCCTGGAAGGTCGAGAAGACCTGGGGGTGGAAGCAATCGCGGAACGACTCTACCAACCCGGCGAGGCCGGGGATAAGCTGATCCATCGAGCGGACCTCCGTGCGGTGTGCGATCCTGTTGTGCTTGAACACCCATCAGGATACCGGCATCGCGCGCGATGGTCCGCTCGTTTTTCAACCGCTACGACTCCTGTAAAAGTCCGAAAGCCTAGT
>NZ_JAALJH010000306.1 GCF_011064615.1 Aquisphaera insulae
TCACGTCGGCTCCGAGCTGAGCCTGGGTGGCCGTGGTGGAACACCACGGTGCGGCGAGCTGTTGCGCCCAACGGGCTTCGCCTGGAGGCCACGGCGGTCCCGTGGTGTTCCACCACGGCCACCCGGAGACACTCCTTGCCTGCCAGGATGTTCACGTTCCGCCTTCGCGAAGCGATGCGAGACGAGACGAGCCTTCGTTGAACGGTATTGCG
>NZ_JAALJH010000307.1 GCF_011064615.1 Aquisphaera insulae
GGGGACGCGCGGGAGGCCGGTTCGCAATGGCGGGCGGTGCTGACCGAGTGCCCCGGCGACGCCGAGGCCCTCTGGGGCGTGCATCGGCTGGATGGGCCGATCGAGCCGAGCTCCGTTCCCTGGCTGGTGGAGGGCTCGACCCGGGCGGTGGTGCCGATGGCCGGGCCGGGCGATTTCGACCCGTACCTGGACCTGGCGCGGCGATGGGTCCG
>NZ_JAALJH010000308.1 GCF_011064615.1 Aquisphaera insulae
CCACCTCTCGATCTTCCCGTTGCTCTGGGTATAGTATGGTGAAGTCCTTACATGAGGCATCCCGCAAATCCTGATGAACTCCTTGAAGTCGCGGGCGATGAACTGCGGCCCGTTGTCGGAGATGATCCGGGGCCGCTCATCCGCGCATCGCTCTCGCGCCCGCTGGAGGATCGTCTCGGCCTCGGTCATGCTCTCGCGGAGCTCCCGA
>NZ_JAALJH010000309.1 GCF_011064615.1 Aquisphaera insulae
GAAGGAGCCGCCGCCCCCGGCGTCGTAGATGGCCGCGTCGGAGATGAAGCTGAAGCTGGCGCCGGCCTCGTTCACGAAGGTGGCGGAGCTGGCCATCCGAAGCCCGCTAGCGTTGCTGTAGAAGTTCGCCAGCGTCGCGGCGCCGTAGTTGTCCAGCTCTCGTGCGCTCAGGGTCTCCTCGCTGGTGCTGGTGGCGGAGCCGATGGT
>NZ_JAALJH010000031.1 GCF_011064615.1 Aquisphaera insulae
GGCTGGGGGCCTCGGCCCCTGGCAGGCTTGTGCGGAATGGCCCCGTGGGCGACACTAGAGTCAGAAGAACGGCCGCGGGGATCAGGAAGCCGCGAGCCTCCCTCCATGACTCGGCGAGCCGGCGCGATCGAGTCACCTCACAAGGCCCGAGGGATGAGCGGGAGCGTCGCGGACGTAAGAGATCGCCATGACCGCGGAGTACATCGGATCGATCCTCAAGCTGGTCCTGATCGACCTGGTCCTCTCGGGCGACAACGCGGTCGTCATCGGCCTGGCCGCATCCCTGCTGCCGCCCGGCCACCGGGCTAAGGCGATGCTCTGGGGCTGCGGGCTGGCCATCGTGATGCGGATCTCGCTCACGCTGGTCGTCGCCGAGATCCTGCTGCTGCCGGGGCTGCGGATGATCGGCGGCCTGCTGCTGGCCTGGATCGCCGCCAAGCTCCTCCAGGAGGGGACCGACGTCGACGAGCACCCCGACGCCTCGCCGACCAGCCTGTTCAAGGCGATCGGCCGGATCGCCATGGCCGACTTCATCATGAGCCTGGACAACGTCCTGGCGATCGCCGGCGCCAGCGACTCCGACCCGCCCCGCGTGATGATCGGCCTGGTGCTCTCGATCTCGATGCTGCTGCTCCTGAGCGCCCTGATCATGGAGATCATGGCCCGCTATCGCTGGATCGCCTACGCCGGCGCGGCGGTCCTCGCCTGGACGGCCGCCGACATGATGGCCAAGGACCTCTCCCTGATGACCGGCGGCGACGGCCACGACGGCACCGGCGCGTTCCCCGAGTGGTCCGGCTGGGTGCTCCGGTTCGCGGTCGTCGGCCTCTGCCTCTCGGCCAACACCTGGAGGCCGAGGAAACCGTCGGAGGCCCTGATTTCGTCCGTGCTCCCCTCGCAGCCCCGGTCGACGTCGCCAGCACCGCAGGCCGCGGAGCCGCTCGGCGTCTCGACGGATTGACGGGCCGGGCCGGCTCAGAAATCCACGGACAGGTGCCAGCGGACGCCGGCCGCCTGCAGGCCGCTGAGGACCTCCTCGAACCCGCGCAGGTCTTCAAGGACGGCCTCCGGGTCGCGGACGGCGGACGGGTCGGCCCCGACCTGCCGGGACAGGCCGCGGACCGTCGCCAGGCCCTCGGCGGCCTCGAACCAGGCCTCCGCCGGGAAGCCCTCGGCGGGGGGATCTTGGCCGAGGTCCTCCATCATGGCGGCGGCCTCCTCGGGGTCCACGCTGAAGAACTCCATCAGCGGCCTGACCCCGGCCGCCTTCGCGACCCGATCCAGATTCGGCTCATGCGCCAGCGGCTTGCCGTTGACGTACGGGTTCAGGCCGGGGACGTCTCGCTCGGCGATGATGAAGAGTGCGGTGCTCATGTTGCGTTTCCTCAAGAGATCTCGAGAGCTGACGGGGAGGGCCGCCATGGCCCTCCCCGAGCGTTGTTGAGGCGTTCATTCCGGCAGGGACAGCGGCCTGCGGGGTGTCGACTTGACGACGTCCGACAGCTCGGTGATCTCCACGACCTGCCCCGCCGGCAGGTCGTGGAAGACCTGAGTTGTCCGGCTGACCGGCCAGTGGACCTCCAGCGCGGCGATCCGGTCCGCGGTCCCCAGGCCGATGGTCTGCTCCAGCGGATTGGCGCCGAAGCTGCTGCCCGAGGAGACCAGGAGATGGACCGTGAGGGGCTTCGGCCCCGCGGTGACGGCCTTGATCCGCGCCCCGATCGCCGCGCGGTTGGTCTTCGTGCCGTGCAGCCTGACCGTCAGGGATCGATTGGCCTGCCCCGGGTTCTGAAACAGGATATTATGATACTTATCTCCATTCACGGCACCTCCCGTCTGGATGAAGACATCGACGTCGCCGTCGCGATCCCAGTCCCCGCAGGCGACGCCGTGGCCCTTCTGGAGATGGCCGGTCCCCGAGGTCCCGGTGATCTCCGCGAAGCGCTCGCCGGCGACGTTCCGGAACATCCGGTTGGGGATCAGGGTTGCGAAGCTGGGATCTCCCGTCCCCAGGTAGAAGTCCGGGTAGCCGTCATTGTCGAAGTCGGCGAAGTTGCTGCCCATGCAGGCGTAGACGGCGTCGAGCCCGGCCTCGCGCGACCGATCCTCGAAGCCATGGCCCTGTCGGTTGCGGAAGAGCCTGCCGGACTCCCGGCCGTGGGGCTTCCCCTCGAGCCCTCGGACCACATCGCCGACCCCACGCTCGTATGACGTGGCGAAGAGATCGAGCCAGCCGTCATTGTCGTAGTCCCAGGCCCAGCAAGAGAAGCCGTATTTCGGGCCGTCGATCCCCATCTCCCCGGTGACGTCCTTGAACGTGCCGTCGCCGTTGTTGCGATAGAGGAGGGCCGTGCCTGCCAGGTTGTTGAGGAACAGGTCGGGGTGATCGTCGTTGTCGATGTCGATCCAGGTAGAGCCCTTGCCGGAGAAGGGCTTTCCGTCCCCGAAGGCAAGGCCGGCCTGCAGGCCGACCTCCTCGAAGGTGCCGTCCCGGCGATTGCGGTAGAGCCGGTTGGGCTGCCGTTCGCAGCAGATGAACAGGTCGATCCAGCCGTCGCCGTCGTAGTCTCCCCACGAAGCGGAGTTCGTATTCACCGGTTCGAGCAGCCCGGCGGCCTCGGTGACGTCCTCAAAGGTGCCGTCCCGCTTGTTGCGGAGCAGGCTCGGTCGAATCGGGCTGGAGAGCCAGGCGCCCCGGGCGACGAAGATGTCCATGAATCCATCGTTGTCGTAATCCGCCTGGACGCAGATCAGGCCGCCGAGCTGATCGGACACGCCGGCATCCTTCCCGCGTTCCTGGAAGGTTCCATCCCCCCGATTCCGGTAGATGGAGAGCGGCGCCGTGGGGTCGAAGCTGCTGACCGCCAGGTCGAGCAGCCCATCGTTGTCGAAGTCCTCCATGATCGCAGCTCCGGCCTGATTGAGCTTGTTCACACCGACCACCGCCCCCACGTCCCGGAACCGGCCGATATCGAACTCGGACTTCGTGAAGCGATCCAGGGAGATCAGGTATCGCGAATCGACGTGCTCGGGATAGGTCCCCAGGGTCATGTGAGCGACGTTCAGCAGCCAGCGAACCTCCTGGTCATCCGGGAAGAGTGCGAGGTACTCGGTGAAATGCCGGATCGCCGTCTCCGAGCCGGATGTCTTCCGATGGACGGCGGACTCGGCGATGGGCAGGATGCACGAGCTCTCGCCGCGGCAGTCGATGCAGTTCTCGTTCTCGCCCCGGCGCATCGCGGCGACGCCCTGGAAATAGATGATCGTGGCGAGCGCCTTCGACTTCAAGGTTTCGTCCCGCGAGGCGACCGTCCGGGCCTCCACCAGGTCCTCATAGGCACGTCCGGGCTCCCGCTCGCTCTGCATGATCATGGCGTGGACGAGGAGGCCCGAAATCTGGGCTCTCGCATCGCCGCGGATCCGGCCACCATCGATCTGCGACCTGGCCCGGGAGAGCATGGACGGTGCCACCTGCTTGGTGATCTCGGCGACCTGATCGAGCGTGGAGTACGCGGGCCATGACATCGCGCTCATCAGCGGGCTGAACCCGCTCGTGTCGACATTCTGGCGAGGCTCCGGCCTTGCACCGGCCGTACCCGGTCGGGAGTCGACCTCGGGACGGATCGCACTTCGGTACGCCCCGGTGCGGACGATCCGCGGTCGTTTGCTTGCCACGGCGGGGCTCAGGAACAGGGAGATCCCCCCCGCAATGCCGAGCATCAAGAGGATCGTGAACCCCATGATCCTGCCCACTTCGAGCCGGCTCCGGAACGGTGGTCGCATCTGCGTCATTGATCCCTCACATTTTCCGCGTTGTGTTCGTCGTGATCACCCCGCACCCGGCGAGACTCCCCGTCTTGCTGGGCGCGCACCGAGATCGCCCGCGGACGACGCGACGCATCCACACGATCCCAAGCGGCGAATCGTGGGCGCGCACTCGTCGCGGAACCGTCTACCGCGATGTGGTCTCGCCTGGATCAAGCCGGTGCGCGGCGCGCACCTTCACCACACGTCAACTCCCGGGGGACTCCGCCGCTGTGTCGACGGATTCCCGCACGCCAGGGCGAGCCGTAGAAGCATGGCGCAAACGCCCTGCCGGAGTCGGCCTCGGCCGATCAATGCGCAAGCGAGGACTCGCGCGGTCGTCGGACCGAGCCGGCTTCCACGGAGGCTGTTCCTCAGACGAGGCGAGGGGGACGATCGGGAGGGGATGACGAGTGCCGCGGCTGCGGCGCGGACGAGGATCCGACGCGGTCTGATGGAGCGTTGATCGTCAGCGTCGCGGCGAGGAGGCTGGAGCACCACGGCTCATTCCGGGGCTCTGCCGTCGGTGCCGGCGCCGACGGCGCTCCTTGCCCGCCCGAGCAATGCGGGCCGTCGCACGGCAATCGGCGGCGAGGCCACGGGACCGAGGGAGCATCCGACGCGGGCAGGAACGGGGCCAGGTGAGCCAGGTCGCCGACCATCGGCGGGGCCGTGTCGGAAGTCGCGCCGTGGCCGCATCCCGCCTGGACCGGCGCAGGCAGAGACCCAGCGGAGAGCAGGAGCAAGAAGCTCGCTCCGACGAGGACAGACCTCGCTCGACTGGGAGTGGTTACCATCGTGGCTCGCAGGCCTGGGCGGTCGGTTTGTCTCTGAAGGGACAATGGGTGAAATGCTAGTTGCCGCGGGCGTCGAATTCAAGGGCCCCGAAGCAATTCGGTCGATCTTCTCTCCTCAGCATGGCCACAGGATTGGAATCGTCAGCCCGTTGCCCTAAAGTCGGAGGCGTGCGGGCCTCGTCCCCGTGGGCCGGGACTTGCAGCCCGCGACGCGCGGATGCGCAGGCCGATTGAGGAGACATGATCATGACAACGCAGCAGCATACCGAGAACGATCCGTCCGCCACGCCTGGTGCGGACACCCGGAGATCCTTCCTGAAATCCGCGTCCGTCGCCTCGCTCCTGCCGGCGGTCGCGACGACCGCGAAGGGGGCGAATGTGTTCGAGCTGAGGCGGGAGGCGTCGGCCGAAGCCGCCCGGCCCGCCGGGCCGAACGACCGGGTGCGGATCGCGACGGTCGGCATGGGGATCATCGGGTTCATCGACACGACCTGCGCCCTCAAGGTGCCGGGGACGGAGCTCGTCGCCGTGGCCGACCTCTACGAGGGCCGGCGGGTCCATGCCCGCGAGGTCTTCGGCGACCACGTCAAGGCGTACGTCGACTACCGCGAGGTCCTCGCCCGGCCGGACGTGGACGCCGTGCTCCTCTGCGTCCCGGATCACTGGCACGCGAAGATGTCGATCGACGCGATGAAGGCGGGCAAGGCCGTCTACTGCGAGAAGCCGATGGTCCAGAAGATCGCGGAGGGGCACGAGGTCATCGCCGCGGAGAAGGAGACGAACGCCGTCTTCCAGGTCGGCAGCCAGTTCGCCAGCTCGCTCGTCTACGAGAAGGCCCGCGAGCTGATCGCCGCCGGCGCGATCGGCGCGATCAACTCGATCGAGGCCCGCTACAACCGGAATTCGCCGATGGGGGCCTGGCGGTACACGATCCCGCCGGACGCCTCGCCGGAGACCCTGGACTGGGACCGATTCCTGGGATCGGCCCCGAAGCGCCCCTTCGACGCCGAGCGGTTCTTCCGCTGGCGGAACTTCAGCGACTACGGCACCGCGGTCGCGGGCGACCTGTTCGTCCACCTGCTCACGGGCATCCACAAGGCGACGAGCTCGCTGGGCCCGAATCGGATCTTCGGCGTCGGCGGCCAGCGCTACTGGAAGGACGGTCGGGACGTCTATGACCTGATCATGGCCCTGCTCGACTACCCGGAGACGAAGGAGCACCCGGCCTTCACCCTGGCCCTCCAGTGCAACTTCGAGGACGGCGGCGGCGACGGCACCCTGTTCCGGTTCGTCGGCAGCGACGGCGTCCTGAGCGTCAACTTCACCGAGCTGACCCTGAATCAGACCGGCATCGTCGACCCCAGCCGCGAGGCCGTCCTCAAGGGCTACAACTCGGTCGTCACCTTCTCGAACGCCGTGCAGGAGCAACTGGCGCAGACCCTCAAGGTTGATCCGCCGTTCGTCCCCCGCAAGGCGAGCGGCACGTCGTTCCCGGCGAAATTCAGGGTCCCGGCGGGCTACGACGAGCGGTACGACCACTTCGTCAACTTCTTCGCATCCGTCCGCGAGAAGAAGCCCGTCTACGAGAATGCCACCTTCGGCCTTCGCGCCGCCGCCCCCGCCCTGCTCTGCAACGAGAGCCAGGCCACCGGAGCGGTCAAGGGATGGGATCCGGCGACGCTGAAGGTGACGGGGTGAGGATCGCGTGCCCCGACGCCCCCGGAACGAGACTGGATTCCCATCAGGAAAAGGATAAGATATAGGAAATAAAGCAGTGTTTTTTCGTGATGAGGCTCGTTTTCCTGAGCAGGCAAACCATGGATTTCAGGAAAACGCCATTCGAGGCTGAGATCATCGACCTGCTCCGAAAGGGGCAGGTCGAGCTTCCACCGCTCCGCTTCAGCATGGAGCCACACACGCAATTGCGAGACGCCAACCAGCCCGACGGGTTTGCCCAGACGGAATGGAAGGGACGGCGTCATCGGTTTGTGGTCGAGGTGAAGAGGCTCTGGACCCCGAAGGCGATTTCGGAAGGGATCGCGCAGGCCCTTCGGTATGCCAGGCCGCCGGAATTTCACCCGCTGCTCGTGGTCCCTTATCTTTCGGAGGAAGGGCTCGCGGAGCTGGAATCGGCCGGCGTGAGTGGCGTCGACCTCTGCGGTAATGGCGTCGTCATGGTCCCGGGCGAACTGCTCGTGCAGCGCACCGGGCGGGCGAATCGGTTTCGGTCCGAGTCCGAGATCAAGAATGTCTTCCGCGGCAATAGCTCGCTGGTATCGCGGGCCCTGCTGATCGTCCCGGAATTCCGATCGGTTCAGCACGCGGCCGACTTCATCCGCGAGCGGGGCGGCAGCATCTCCTTGCCGACGGTGTCGAAGGTATGCAAGAACCTTGAGTCGCACCTTGTGCTCGAACGGACCCGGTCGGCGAGCGGGCCGGAGCGGAGGCTGCGGCTCCTTCAACCGGACCGCCTTCTGGACCTGCTCGTGCAGAATTTCACACTCCCAGTCGTGTCGCGGATCGTGCGAGGCAAGGCGAGGCGACCATTAGGCGAGATCCACGAGCGTCTGGCGGCGATGAAGCCCTCGGTCGCACGCGTCGTCCGGACCGGATTTGGTTCCTTGCACTCCTATGCCGTCATGGCCGCGGAGCCCGAGCAGCCGTTCTACACGACGAACCTCGATGAGACGCTCGCGGCGCTCGGCGACGCGTTCGCACCTGCCGAGCGATTCGCGGACCTCGCATTCCACGAGACCGACGACCTCACCGTGTACTTCGACCCCAGGCCGGGCCTCGTGGCCTCGCCCGTGCAGGCCTATCTCGAGCTGGCGACCGGGGACAAGCGGTCCCGGGAGACGGCCGGACAGGTGCGTCGTGCCATCCTCGAACCCCTCCTTACTGCGATGATCTCCGATCGATGACCGGGCCCTTGATCGCGAGCCTGATCGACCTCCTCCGCGAGCTCGATGTCCAGGGCGTCCCGCTCATCGTGGGCGGCGGGTTCGGCCTCTACCTGAAGCGCATGCACGTCGACCGGATCGGCCTTCGGATCCTCTTCCCGTCGCTCCCCCCGGTACGCTCCACGAACGACCTCGACGTCTTCCTCCGGGCGGACATCCTCGCGGATCTCGACCGGGCACGAGGGGTTGCTGACGCGATCCGGCGCCTGGGATTTCTGCCCGTGGAAGCGGCCAAGTTCTTGCAATGGAGAAGGCCCGTCACGATCGCGGGGACGACGCAAGACGTGAAGATCGACGTCCTGGTCGGGCCCCTCGGGCCCTACCGCAATCTCTTGAAAGTGAGCCGTCCCAGGGTGAGGCCGCGGGGGGCGATCGAGTTTCATGCCCACACCGTCGAGGAGGCCCTCCACCTTGAGGACCGGCCGGTAGAGGTTGCCGTCGAGGGAGAGGCTTCTGATGGCACTCTCTATCGAAGTGTCGTCCTGGTGCCCGAGGCGTTTCCTTACCTGATGATGAAGCTCCACGCATTCGGTGATCGGAAAGAGGACGCGGACAAGGATCTCGGTCGCCATCACGCGCTGGACGTGTACACGATCGTGGGAATGATGACCGAGCTCGAGTACGACCGTGCGAGGGCGCTGGCGATCGAGAATCGAGGGGATCCCCACGTCAAGCGAGCCGGCGACATCGTCTCGGAGGACTTCACGAACCCCGCGGCGATTGGCATCCTAAGGCTGAGAGAGCACCCTCTCTTCCAGTCCAGTCCTCTGATGACCGAACTGTCGAGCATCCTGGCCGAGATTTTCGTCCCCTGATCGATTCGACTGGTGAGGTCATTCCCGTTGAAGGTCGCGGGGACGTCATCCCCCTCCAGGACAACACAAACGACGACGTTTGCGACCCTGTTCTCGGATCGTGCCCGAAGTCCCTTCGGAATCTTGAAGTAGATGGCCGCATCAGCCGTCTCTTCACCAATAGACAGCCTCACGGGAAACGGTCGGGTGGTTCATGGCGGAGACGGCGAAAGGAGCGGCCCTGAAGCGGCTGGAGGCGATCTTCGATCGCGGGGCGACCGGCGACCTGACCGACGGGGAGCTGCTCGGGCGGTTCGCCTCGGGGCGGGACGAAGGGGCGTTCGCGGCGATCGTGGACCGGCACGGGCCGATGGTCCTGCGGGTCTGCCGCGGGGTGCTCGGCGACCGGCACGAGGCCCAGGATGCGGCCCAGGCGGCGTTCCTCGTCCTGGCGAGGCGGGCCGGCTCGATCGAGCGGAGTAACTCGGCGGCGGGCTGGCTCTATCGCGTCGCCCGGCGGATCGCCGTGCGCTCGCGGGTCGTCTCGGCCCGGCGGCGCGAGGTCGAGTCGCTGGCGGGGGAGGAGAGGCCGACGTTCGAGGCGGATCACTCGCATGACGTCCCGGCCGCCGAGCTCCACGAGGAGCTCGACCGGCCGCCGGAGCGGTATCGGGTCCCGCTGGTGCTCTGCTACCTCGAGGGGCTGACCCACGAGCAGGCGGCGAGCCGGCTCGGCTGCCCGCCGCGGACGGTCGAGACCCGCCTGGCCCGAGGCAAGGCCCGGCTCCGGGAGAAACTCCTGCGGCGGGGCGTGGTCCCGTCGGCGGCCCTCGGCGCGGCCTCGCTCGCCGCGACCGCCGAGGCACCGGCCGCCTGGCTCGAGTCCACCATCCGCGCCGGTTGCGCGTACTCGAATGGACGGTCCGCCGCGGCCGGGGTGGCCTCGGCCGCCGCCCTGTCCCTTGCGGAAGGAGCGTTGAAGGTCATGAACGTGAAGAAGAGCCTGATCGCCGCGGCGGCCTCCCTGATCCTGGGCGGATTCGCCCTCGGTGGCGGCCTCCGCCCCGCGGCCCCGGACCCGACACCGACGCCGACGCCGACACCGGCCCCTACACCGACACCGGATCCGGCACCATCCCCGTCGCAGGCGGCCGCTCCCAGCCCCACGCCGGCGACCTCGAAGGCGAAGTCGGATCGCAAGGAAGCCGGCCGCGAGTTGGCCCTCGACGACGGCAAGATGGCGGGCAAGAGGAGCATCGCGGGCGGCGGCCACGCGGTCCGCTTCGAGGCCCCGGGCGACGACTGGACCTTGACCTCGGTCCGGATCCACGGCGCCCGCTACGGCTATCCCCGCGCCCCTCGCGAGAATTTCGCGGTCTTCCTCTGCGACGAGAAGTTCCGGAAGATCGCCGAGTTCGAGTTCCCCTACTCGAAGTTCGAGCGCGGGGATTCCCGCTGGCTGACCCTCGAGGTCAAGCCGACGAAGGTCCCCCGCACGTTCGTCGTGGGGGTCGATTTCGACCCGACCGCGACCAAGGGGGTCTATGTCAGCCACGACGCCGCGGCCGGCAAGGGCTCCTTCGTCGGCCTGCCCGGCGAGGAGTTCCGCCCCTTCGAACAGGGAGACTGGATGATCCGGGTCAAGGTCGAGCCCGGCAAGTAATGCGGGGCGGGCACACGGCTCATCGCTCGGCCGAGGGCGTCCCGGCACGCGTCAGCGCCGAGACGCCCCGGCGGAACCGATCGAGGCGGATGCGGGCGAGGGTGTCTTCGGGGTTGATCCGGACGCCCTCCTCGTAATCCCTGAGGGCCTCGTCGAGACGGCCCTCGAGCTCGTTGCACTGGCCTTCGAGCTTGAACGTGGTCCCCCGATACCATCGATCGAGCTGCCCGCGGAACGCGTCGCCAGCGCCGACGAGATACGCATCGATCGGCTCGCGAGCCGTGCGGACCAGGTTCAGGTTCTCGGCCCACGATTGCCTGCGGCGGAGGGTCCGCGGGGCGAGGAACTCGAGCCGAGGGTGGTCGTCCGTGCTCAGCATGCCCCGCGCCGCCAGCTCGGCCACGCCGCGATCCCCGACCAGGAAGGAGTCCAGGAGCTGGATCGTCGACCCGATCGATACCTCGAGCAGATCGCGGGCGACGGGGGGAGCGGCCAGGCGGAGGGCCAGGCGATCGGGGTCGATGGCGATCGGGTCCGTCGAGGCGAGGAGGATCGTGTTCTCGTGCGGCTCGAGGTTGGGATACCAGACCTGGACGTGGGGGAAGGCCGCCTGGAGGCTCCGGAGGATCCCCCGGACGTCGTCGGGCGACATGCCGTAGAGCGGGAGCCACGTCGAGAGGATCCCCCCGGGCCGAAGCCGCCTCGCGCAGTTGCGGAAGTAGTCGTAGCCGTAGAGTGCGGCATTCCCGCGGAACCGGGGATGGGTCGAATCCGAGAGGATCAGGTCGTAGGTACGATCGGTGACGGCGACATGGCTCCGCGCGTCGGCGATGGTCAGCCTGACGCGCGGGTCCTTCAGGACGCCGTGGTTGATGTCGGCGAACCACTGCGAGGCGACCCTGGGGACGTCCGGGGTCAGCTCCACGATCTCGATGGAGAGCACCTCCGGATGGAGGCTCACCGCGTAGCAGGTCCCGCCCGAGCCAAACCCGATCTGGAGCGCCGCGCGGGGCGATGGGTGGAGGCAGACCGGGAGGTGTCCCTGGAGCTTCTGGGTGGCGCGGAGCACGCCGTTGGTCCCGGCCACGTTCACGCCGTTCACCGAGATGATCCGATCGCCCGTGGGGAGCTGGTGCGCCGTGACCGCGGCGTCGGAGCCCTCCACGAGGGCCAGCAGCTTGCCGGGCTCGCGGCGGGCATAGACGCCCTCTAGCGACAGGAATTCGTTCGGCAGCCAGCAGGCCACGACCAGGGCCGCGAGGGCCGCCGGGAGCAGCGAGCCGGGCCGTGCGGAGCGATCGCGCCAGGCCTGCAGCGTCAGGAGCCCGAGCGTGCCCTGGGCGACGGCCAGCGCGGCGACGGCCTGCTGCGTGCCGATCGACGGGATCAGCCAGGCCGTCGCCGCGACGGCGCCGGCGATCGCGCCCAGGGTGTTCACCCCATAAAGCCGGCCCGTCCGCCGGCCGACGGCGTCGGCGCCCACGTAGAGCCCGGCCGCGATCGAGAAGCTCGCCCCCAGGAAGAACGCGGAGGGGGCGAAGACCAGCAGGCTGAGCCCCAGGTGGAGCGGGATCTGCCCCCCCCAGAACGTCATCGACTCGACGAACGCCAGGGCGTTGATCGGCCCCCAGAGGACCACCAGCATCGGGATCGAGAGCAGCGCGGCCGAGGCCGCCAGCGTCTGGGCCGCGCCGAGCCATCGCCAGCCTCGCGACCGCCCCCCCCCGAGCCTGGCACCGGCCGCGGCCCCGACGGCGTGGCCGATCAGGTACGCGGTCAGCATGAGCGTGAACGCATACGTCGTGTCGTCGGTCACGGCCGCCTGGAAGGCGCGCGTCCAGAGCACCTCGTAGGCCAGGCCGCAGAAGCCGGAGACGGCCGCGATCGCGAGCGCCAGCCGGTCGTCGCGACGGCCGGCGGGTGCGTCGGCGCCCGCGATCGGCGCCGATCGGTCGGGAGAGGAGGCCGGCATCGCCCCCCGCTCGAGGCGGGAACGGCGATCCCAGCGCAGCGAGACCGCCCCGGCGGCGATGTCGATGAGCGCCGCCGCCGCGTTGGTCTCGGCCACGCCCAGCCAGAAGATCAGCAGGCATCCGGTGGCGAGGCATCCGGCGACGGCCCCGGCGGTGTTCGCCGCGTAGAGCCGGCCGGCGAGACGCCCGGGGCCCTCGGTCGCGGCGGCGGCCCCGCGGGCCACCGACCGCGCCAGGATCGGCAGCGTGCCGCCCATCATCAGCGTCGGCGGCGCGAGGGCGAGCACCGCCACCAGGGCCCGGGCCGCGGTCGAGGCCGCCGGCGCGTCCCCGATCCACGGGGCGGCCCTCGCCAGCAGCATGCCCAGCGCCGGGAAGATCAGCGGGACCGCCAGGGCATAGAGCCCGATCAGCAGCTCGAGGATCCCGAAGAGCCGGAGGGGACGGGCGATCCCCTGGACCCGCCTGCCCCAGAAGATCGCCCCCAGGCCGAGCCCCCCCAGGTAGGCGACCAGCACCGCCATGACCGACCAGGTGGTCGCCCCGAGCAGGCCGCCGAGCATCCGGGTCCAGACCACCTCGAACATCAACCCCGATGCGCCCGTGGCGGTGAAGAGGAGCAGGACCGCCGCGACCGACGGGATCGCCGCCGCGCGCGTCGGCCGGAGGAGGTCCGGAGTGGCGGTCTCTTTCATGGGGGATACCCCGTCAGGATTCGGCCGGAGGAGGTCCGGAGTGGCGGTCTCTTTCATGGGGGAGCCCCCGCAAGGATAATGACGCGTGAAAGGATAGCATGGGACCGGGCGGGAAGGGAGCCGATGTGGAGATTGCGATGAGGCCATTCGCCACCACGACTCTCCTCTGCGTCGCCCTGACCGTCGTCCGGCCCCTGGTCCCCGCCCCCGCCCAGGTGGTCAATCCCGCGATCTGGGGCGAGGTCATCATGCCCCAGCCCTTCGACTCGCGTCCCTTCCGCGAGGTCCGCGTCCCGGCCTGGCTCGAGGACGTCACCGGCTGCGGCTACACGCTCTCCGGGATGGACTCGAAGGGGAGGGAGAAGGCCGCGTCGCTGGGGGTCGGGATCAGCGAGATCGGGTTCGTCGATCCCTTCTACGCGTATTACGACAGCAAGCTCCTGAAGCGGCGGAGCCCTCACGTGCCGCCCGATCGGCTCGGCCGCGACATCGCCGAGTACAAGCGGCTGGGCGTCCGGATCCTGGGCGTCTATCCGCCGTGCCTCCAGGGCGAGGTCTACGAGCTTCACCCGGAGTGGCGGCGGATCGCGGAGAAGGACGGACCGATCCCCCAAGTGGACCTGGGGAAATACCCACACGGTGGGATGCTCTGCCTGCTGGGTCCCTACGGCGATTTCTTCATCGACGTCCTGGCCGAGATCCTCGCGACCTTCCCGGACGTGGACGCCTTCAGCTTCGATGGCCTGCACTACGCGGGGGTCTGCTACTGCGGGAATTGCCGGGCGGCGTTCCGCAAGGACACCGGCGGCGAGATCCCCAAGGTGGACATGAACGATCCCGCCTTCCGCCGCTATCAGCACTGGGCGGACCGGCGGATGGAGGGCCTGATCGTCCGCATGCAGACGCGGCTGAAGGGGATCAAGCCGGGCGTCGCGCTCGTCACCTGGACGACCAACGCGGGCCGGTTCGGCCACTTCCTGAGCATCCCGCGCAACATGCCCGCGCGGATGAACCTGCTGCTGGACGCACCCGACCAGGAGTTCTGGCTCGACGAGACGAACCGGGGCGCGACGATCCTCCCCGCGCTGGCGAACGCCACGATCTGGGCGATGACGAATCACCGCGTGGCGTTCAGCGAACCCTACCTCATGTCACACGGCAACCCCTACGGCAAGGACAGCTTCCCGCCGCACGAGGTCCTCCGCCGGATGCTGCTGGCGGTGACCTACGGCGCCTCGCCGAGCATCGCCGTGGCCCAGCCGGAGAACCTCCGAGGGGCCGTGGAGGCGGGACTCCTCGAGGTCAAGAGGCGCAAGCCCTGGCTCGGCCACAAGCGGCCGGAGCCCTGGGCCGCGATCGCCCTCGGCGACAACACGCGGAACTTCTACGGCCGGGATCCCGGCAAGGTGGAGGAACGATACCTCGCCCACGTGCTGGGTGCCTTCCGCGCGGCCGTCGAGGAGCACCTGCCCGCCACGATCGTCAACGACTGGGACCTGAACGCGCGAGACCTCGCGCGGTACAGGGTCCTGGTCCTCCCCAACACCGCCTGCCTGGACGCCGCCCAGGCCGCCGGGATCGACGCGTTCGTCCGCGCGGGGGGCGGGCTCGTCGCCAGCCTGGACACTTCGCTCTTCGACGAGTTCGGCGACCCTCGCGAGGGCTTCGCGCTCGGCCCGGCCCTGGGCGTTGCGCATCGCGGCCCGCCCGAATTCGGCGGAGCGGCGGCGCGTCCGGCAGAGCTTGACGTCAACTTCGCGAAGTCGATCGGGCCGGACTACTGGGAAAAGCGCAGGAATGTGTTCGACTACCGCCAGGAGCCGGGATCGTTCCTGGATCGCGGACCGGGCGGCTACGTCGGCCGGGAGCCGGTCGTGTTCAAGGGCCCGGCCGTGCGGGTGGCGACGACGGGCGAGGGCAGGACCGTCCTCGGGACCTTGCAACCGAGGCCCGGCGACGGCCCGTCCGCCCCCGACGCCGCGATCCCGGCAGTCGTCGCCCGGCGACACGGCAAGGGGAAGGTGGTGTACCTCGCGGCCGGCTTCGACGCGGCCTACTACCTCTACGGCTACCCCTATCACCGGCTCCTGCTGGCGGATGCGATCCGGTGGGCGGCCTCGGCGCCGCCGCCCGTCGCGGTGGAGGCGCCGATGTGCGTCCATGCCAACCTGATGAGGCAGGATAAGGCCGGCCAACGGCTGATCCTCCACCTCTACAGCGACCTCAACACGACCGCCTTCCACGCCCTGCCCGACCAGGACGTCCCGCTCCGCGAGGAGGCCGTCCCCATCCACGACATCCGCGTCACCTTCGAATCCGCCTACGCGCTGCGGCGGGTCCACCTCGAGCCCGAAGGGATCGAGCTCGCCGTCGAGCGGACCGCCGCGGGGAGCCGTGTCGTGGTGCCCCGGCTCGAGGTCCATTCGATGGTCGTGGGCGAGCTGGATCCGCATCCGGGGCCGTGAGCGGCGGAAACCGCCGGCAAGGGGCGGGACTTCGGGCGCATGATTCGATACAATCCGAGGTTCCGGCGCCTGTGGGTCAGGCGCCCGCGGGCCGGCCGGCGGACCGCCGGGGGCCGCTTCATTGCAGACAGAAAGGATGTTCGATGAAGGTTTTGGTTTGCGTCGCGCTGGCGACGGGCCTCATGGCCACCTCCGCCATGGCCCAGGATCCGGCCGCGCCGGTCCAGCTCAAGAGCCTGAAGGAGAAGGCGAGCTACGGCTACGGCTTCATGATGGGCCAGAACATGAAGAAGCAGGGGGTCGACCTGGACCCCGTGCTGCTCGCCCGGGGGTTGGCCGATGCCTTCGGCGGCAATGAGGCGCTCCTGAAGGAGCCCGAGATCCAGGCCAGCATCCAGGAGTTCGCCCGCCAGGTCCAGGCCAAGCAGGCGAGCATGGCCGGCAAGGCCGCGGAGTCCAACAAGGCGGAGGGCGTGAAGTTCCTGGCCGAGAACAAGAAGAAGCCGGGCGTCACCACCACGGCGAGCGGCCTCCAGTACAAGGTCATCAAGCAGGGGACCGGCCCCAAGCCCAAGGCCAGCGACACGGTCACGGTCCATTACGAGGGCAAGCTCCTCGACGGCACCGTCTTCGACAGCTCGATCAAGCGCGGAGAGCCGATCGAATTCCCGCTCAGCGGCGTCATCAAGGGGTGGACCGAGGGCGTCCAGCTCATGCCGGTGGGCTCCACCTACCAGTTCTTCATCCCCAGCGAGCTCGCCTACGGCGAGAGCCCCCGGCCCGGCGGCCCCATCCCCCCCAACGCCGTCCTCACCTTCGAGGTCCAGCTCATCAAGATCGGCGAATAACACCCTCTGCGAGAGAGTCGAGAGTAGGAACGGGAGGGAGGGGAGAGCAGAGCACGAGAAGGGCTCCCACCTTTCCGTCTTTCGGCTCTCTACTCCCTCGTTTCTACCCTCTCCCCGGAGGCGTCGCCGCCCTCGGCGTCGGGGAGGTTCAGCTCCTTGATGCGGCGATAGAGGCGGGGGCGGGAGATGCCCAGCAGCTCCGCGGCGCGGGACTTGTTCTGCCGGGCGCTGGCCAGCGCGGACTCGATCAGCCGGCGTTCGATCTCGGCGAGGAGCTCGTCGAGCGGCTGGGGTTGGCGGGGGGCGGCCGGCGGCAGGTAGGCGCCGGCGAGGTGGCCGCGGACCGCGGCCGGCAGGTCGGCGAGGTCGATCAGGGGGAGGCTCCCGTCCCGTTCCGGCGAGCCGCCGTCGGCGGGGCTCGGATCGCGATCGGTTCCCTGGTCGTGGACCTCGCCCCGGCTCCGATCCCGATACGTCCGCTCCGCCGCGACGACCACCCGGTCGAGCTCGCGGAGATTGCCCGGCCAGTCGTACGCCTGGATGGCCGCCATCGCCGGGCCGGTGAGGCCCGAGGCGCGGCCGCCGGTCCGGCGGTTGGCCCGCTCGAGGAAATGCTGGGCCAGCAGCGGCAGGTCGTGCGGTCGTTCGCGGAGCGGCGGCAGCCGGAGGACCAGGACGCTGATCGCGCAGTGGAGATCGGCCCGGACGACGTCGCGCCGGGCGGCCTCCTCGATGTCGCCGGCCGTGACGGCGATCACGCGGACGCGGACGTGGGAAGGGCCGCGTCCGTTCTGCCGGCTCGCGTCCCGGCCGTGGCCGTTCCGGTCGATCACGGCGGCGAGGCGGGCCTGCACGTCGCGCGGCATGGCCCGGATGTCGCCGATCAGGAGGGTGGATCCGTCCGGCAGCGCAAGCCGGGGGCGTGCCGACGCGGGATCGCAATCATCGGCGTCGTCGGGGGGGGCGAAGAGCTCGCGGTCGAGCGCGTCCGCCGGCAGGGCCTCGCAGTCGATCGGCACGAGCGGGCGATCCCTGCCGGCGCCGAGGCCGTGGATGACCCGGGCGACCAGCCGCTTGCCCGTGCCCGGCTCGCCGACGATCAGGACCGGGACGTCCGTGGCGGCGGCCACCCGGACCTGCCTCAGGAGCCGATCATGCCACGGCCCGGAGCCGATCAGGGCGTCCATGCCATGGTCGCGGTAGAGCCGTTCTCGCAGGCCCATCAGGCGGACGCGGTGCGAGTGGGCACGCGACTCCGGGACGCTCGCCGTCTCGTCGGCGGGCCGGAGCTGGCCGAGCAGCCCGAGCACCGCGCCCTGAGGGTCGCGGAAGGGCCAGAACTCGACCCGTCGCCAGGAGAGCTCCCCGTCGGCGGTGGGGACCAGCGCCGTGGTCCCGGCCGGCTCGCCGGCGAGGGCCTCCGGCGGTGGCGAATGGCTGGCCGCCAGGTCGACCGAGTCGCCTCCGCGGTCGGGCCCGTGGGCGCCGCAGGTCTGACCCGCCAGCGACTCCGCCGACTGCCCCGTCAAGGCTTCCCAGGCCCGGTTGGCCCAGACGATCCGCAGCGCGGGATCGATCCAGAACATCGGCTCCCGTGCCTGCTGCCAGAGTTGTTCGGGACGAAATGCGTTGACGCGTGTGGCCGCCATGAGACCGGGTGCATCCTGGTTGCCGGGAGAAGCCCAGGGCCGCCGGGGCGTCCACGACCTCGCCACGCCTCGCCGCCCTCGCTCAACATCGCTCGCGCCGCGAGCCAAGGCAAGCAAAAAGCCGAAAACCCGAGATCGTCAGGTGGCGCCCGGGCGCCCCGCCCCGGACCGCACATGGCCCCGGGGCCGCATCGACCGTGCTGCCGTGCTGCTGCGGGAGGGCTGGCTCACCTTGACGTATCTCGAGGATGAGCCGAAGATGCGGCTCTCTCGATGAAGGAATTCACCCAAGGAGGGGTCGGATGCGATCGTTACTTGCCCCGGCGCTCGCCCTGGCGACTCTCGGCCTGCTGGTCCCAAAGGCCGAGGCGGACAAGATCTCGGTGTCCGTCCTACCGAACGTCAACACGACGACATCGAATGGCGAGCAGTCCAGCATCGGCTCGATCTGGGGCACCAAGGCCTATGATTCGACCTTGAACGTGTCTGCCGACGGGTCGGCTTCCCTCAACATACCCATCGTCGGCTACATGGGTTCGAACGGGTCCGGCGCCACGGACGATATAAAGTACCCCATCTCCGCCAGCTTCTCCGCGCTGATCGGGACCCTCACGCCCGGGTCCTCGGATGAATATCGGGGGCCGGGGATCTTGATCCAGGGCTCCGCGACGGGGACCATCGAGGGTCCGGGCTACGGCGGCACTTACTGGCGATGGTCCGGCGGATATAGCGGCACGGCCACGTCCGTGAGCCTGGACTGGGCCGGCTCTCAGGACGTCTCACTGCTGCCTGCCGTCCTGCAAGACGCCCTCAAGCATCCGGACCACGTCCATTATTCTGTGTACGTGAGCGGCGGGTCGGCAAACTACCTCACGCTCAACGTGAACTTCGACGCCCCCTCGTCGAGCGAGGTGCCCGAACCGGGCGCGCTGGTGACGGTGGTCGCCGGGCTGGGCATGCTGATCGGGAAGCGCCACCGAGCCGCGGCCTCGCGACGCCCTTGACGATCAAGGCCGGGGCCGTCACCCCTCGCGGAAGAGGCTCCAGGACCAGACGACCTGGCCGAGGATGAGGTCGTCGGACTCGGTGTCGAGGTCCCGCGGGACCAGAGGGAACTCGCGGGACTGCGAATTGGGCCGGAGGATGATGTGCCGGCCGCTGACCTCCAGCCAGCGAATCACCGGCTCGCCCTCCACGCGGGCCGCCACGATCCGGCCGTGGAGCTGGCGAGGATCGGTGACCGACGTGTCGATGGCCGCGACCGAGCCGTGCGGCAGGATCGGGCTCATGGCGTCATCCCGCAACCGCATGCCGACCGTCTGCGAGGGATTGGGGATCCAGCGCCGGAAGGCCATCACCTGCCCCTCGGCCCGTGACGGGTCGTACGCGCGGCCGGCGATCTGCTCGGGGGGGAAGACGGTCACGGCGGCGAAGTCCGGGGAATCCTCGCCGTGAGGGCCGCTCGGCCTGCCGAGGAGGACACCGTCGGACGGGGTCCGCTCCAGTTGCTCCAGCCCACGACGGATCAGCTCCAGCGGGGTCAGGCTCGCGAACGAGGATTCCCGCTCGGCGAGCCGATACCTCGGGCCTTCGCCGGAGATCAGGTACATGGGGTTCACGCCGGTCTGCTCGATGAAGCTGAGCAGCACCTCGGCCGGCACCGTGACCCCGGTCTCATAGTTGTACCAGGTCCGCGCCGGGAGGCCCAGGCGGCGGGCCAGCTCCGGGCCGCCATGCTCCCCGAAGATCTCCTGGCGGATCTCCCGGAGTCGACGGGAGAGCGATGCTTTGAGATGGACGCGGACTTTCGGTGTCTTCTTGCGAGCCACGGCGCTCGATCCCGCAAGCGGGAACCTCCGGGGAGGGCCAGGAAAGCCATGGGGACGAATCGGTGGAGCCGCGCCGAGAGCTCGCCTTACTAACCCGTCCCCGAGCGAGACCGCGAATCAAGGCCTCAACCGGAGCGGGTGTCGACCTCGACATGCCTCCGCCACGCCGGATCAAGCTAGCATAAACTCGTGATGAAGTCACGCCGAGGGGGTAATGGTGCCGAAAACCGACAACTACGTACGTTTGCGACGACATCGCGTGGCAAACGTGATGGCTCGCGGGCACGCGGAGCGGGGAATCCTCGGCCGAAGGCGTGGGAGTGGCCGGAGCCGGCCACCCGCCGGGGCGTGAGCAGATCAGAAATAGCCGAGCTCGTCGCGGGCCTCGTCGCTCATGCGCTCGGGCGACCATGGGGGAGACATGACGAGGCGGACGTTGGCCTTCGAGACCCCTTCCACCTTCTCCACCGCGGCGACCGCGTTGCGGAGCATCTCCGGCCCGACGGGGCATGCCGGCGACGTGAGGGTCATCTCGACGTCCACCTCGTCATCGCGGGTCTGGATCGAGTAGACCAGCCCGAGATCGACGACGTTGACGTTCAGCTCCGGGTCCTTGACGGTCTTGAGGGCGGTAACGATCGCTTCCTGGTCGGCGGCCATGAGAGCTCCTTGGGGGGATCCGAGGCGAGGGTTCGGCGTCAATCGTCGATCTCGACGAGCACGTCGTCGCCCCGGATCTCAACCCGATGGGACGGGACGGGCTCGATGGCGGGCAGGCAGAGGGCCCGGCCGTCGCGGACGTCGAAGCGGGCGCCGTGACGCGGGCAGCGGATCTCGCAGCCGAGGAGATCTCCCTCGGCGAGCGGGCCGCCGTCGTGGGTGCAGACGTCGTCGATCGCGTAAAAGTCATCGCCGATCCGAAACACGGCGATCGCCCGGCCATCGACCTCGGCGAGCAGCTTCCCGCCGGCGGGGATGTCCCCTCGGACGGCGACCTTGACGGGCCCTGGCATGAACGGATGTCTCCAAGAGATACGAGTCGGCGGGACGGGCCGGGTTCAGGGAAGATCGGAGAGAGGCCCGTTCCCCGGCGGCGGGCCTCCGGCGGCCTGGGGCTGGGCCTGGCCCATGGCGGCGCGGGTGACTTCGGCCTTGATCCGCCGGAGCACCCCGGCGAGGCCCCGGACGCGGAGCATGCCCAGGACCTCCTGGAGCCCGCACTGATTCACCAGGTCGTTCGGGACCTCGAGGATCTCCTCCACGGTCGAGCCGTTGAGGCCCTCGAGGAGGAGCGAGACGAAGCCGCGGACCGTGGGGGCCTCGATGGGGGCGTCGGCGTAGAGGGCCGCGCGGTCGCCGACCATCTCCACGAAGAGATAGACCGGCGACTGGCATTCCTCGACCCGGTGGGAGGCGTCCTTGTGGGCCGCCAGCCGCTCGGGGAGGGCGGGGAGGTTCCTGGCGAAGTCGATGAGCAGGTCGATCCGCTCCTGGCGATCGGACTCGCTCAGCTCCGCGACGATCGCGTCGAGTGCGGCCGGCATGTCGTCCTCAGCAGCTACGGTCGGGGTCGGGTCTCTTTCTGGTTGCGGGCCGGGCCCGGCTCAGGCGCCCGTGGCGACCGGCACGCGGACGAGGTTGCCCCATTCGGTCCACGAACCATCATAGTTGCGGACGTGGGGGTAGCCCAGGAGGTAGGTGAGGACGAACCAGGTCAGGCTCGATCGCTCGCCGATCCGGCAGTAGGCGATGACGTCGTCGGTCGGCTTGAGGCCGATCTCCTGTTCGAAGATCGCCCTCAGCTCCTCGACCGACTTGAACGTGCCGTCCTCGTTGACGGCCCGCGACCAGGGGACGTTCTTCGCCCCCGGGATGTGCCCGCCGCGGAGCGAGCCCTCCTGGGGATAGTCCTCCATGTGGAGCATCTCGCCGGTGAATTCCTTGGGGCTGCGGACGTCGATGAGCGGCCGCTTCGCCTTCAGGTGCGCCAGGACCTCGTCGCGGAAGGCGCGGATCTGGGCCTCCCGGTCGCCGGATACGTGGTACTTGGTGGGCGAGTACTCGGAGATCTCCGTCGACGTGGGCCGCTTCTGGTCCATCCAGAGCTTGCGGCCGCCGTTCATGACCTTGCAGCGGTCGTGGCCGAAGAGGGTGAACGCCCAGAAGGCATAGCAGGCCCACCAGTTGGACTTGTCGCCATAGAAGACCACCGTGGTGTCCGGCGCGATCCCGTTCCGCGAGCAGAGGGCGGCGAACTTCTCGGGGTTGATGTAGTCGCGGACCACCTGGTCCTGGAGGTCCCCCTGCCAGTCGATCCGGACGGCGCCGGGGACGTGGCCGAGGTCGTACAGGAGGATGTCCTCGTCGCTCTCGACGACGCGGACGTGGGGATCGTCCAGGTGAGCCTGGACCCAATCGGCCGAGACGAGCGCCTCGGGATGAGCGTACGGTTCTGCCATGGGTTTCTCCTTGATCGATCTTGGACCTGCCGGGCTCAGTCGGCGATGCCCAGCTTGGCGGCGACGGCCTGGCGGAGGGTCTCGCGGACCGGCTCCAGGGTGATCCGGTCGTAGACGTTGGCGAAGAAGCCCTCGACGATGAGCCGGATGGACTCGTCGCGAGGGATGCCGCGGGCCTGTGAGTAGAAGATCATCTCCTCGTCCACGCGACCGGCGGTGGCGCCGTGGGTGCAGCGGACGTCGTTGGCCTCGATCTCCAGGCCGGGGATCGAGTCGGCGCGGGCGGCGTCGGAGAGGATGAGGTTGTCATCCTTCTGGTAGGCGTCGGTCTTCTGGGCATCCTTCTCGACGCGGATCATGCCCCTCCAGACGACGCGGGAGCGGCCCTTGAGCCCCCCCTTGTAGAGGAGATCACTGGTCGTGTTGGGGGCGATGTGGTCCTGGCGGGTGAAATACGCCAGGTGCTGGCGGCCGGCGGTGAACATGACGCCGTTGACCTGGGCGTCCGCCCCCTGGCCGGCGAGGGCCACCTCCTGGTTGACCTTGGCGAGCCGCGAGCCGACGGCCCCGACGGTCCACTGGATCGAGGCGTCGCGGCCGAGGACGGCACGCTCCCGGCTGAGATGCCAGGTGGAGTCGTCCCAGTTCTGGATGTTCACCAGCCGGAACCGCGAGCCCGCGGCCTGGACGACCTCGAGCGCACCGATGTGGAGGCCCTGCGCCTCGCCCCGGCGGTCGGAGGCCGTCTCGCGGACGAGGGTGGCCTCCGCCCCTTCTTCCAGGACGACCAGCGTATGGCCCAGGTCCAGGTTCCCCGCGCCGGCCATGCCGGCGACGCTGAAGAGCGGGCCCTCGACCTTGACCCCCTTCGGGACGTACAGGAGGGTGCCGCCGGACCAGTAGGCGCCGTGGAGCGCGGCGAAGATGTCGTCGGAGGGCTTCACCGCCGACGTCATGAAGTGCCGCTCGAGGATCTCGGGGCACTCCCTGACGGCGCGATCCATGTCCAGGAAGACGGCGCCGCCGAGCTTGCCGGCCTCGGCCTGGCGGACGGCCCGGCCGTTGACGTGGAGGATCCCGGTGGCGTAGTGGGCGCCCAGGCGATCCCAGAGGTGATCGAGGGCCGGGGCGGCCTCATCTCCGGGGGTCGCCGCGGGGGAGAACTGGTCGAGCTTGAGGCCGCGGATGTCGGTCCGCCGCCACTCCTCGTCGCGGGAGCCCGGCCAGGCGAAGGCCCGGAAGCGGGCGAAGGATTCGCGGCGGCGGTCGACGAGCCAGGCGGGCTCATCCCGCCGCTCCAGGAACGCTTCGAAGGCGGACTCGGTGAACCCGCCCGGGGTCGTGGTGCTCACGGATGCGCTGCTCATGGTGGATTCGATTCGGGGGACTTATCGGGACTCGCGGATGGTCGACTCGTGGGTGGCGGCGGCGACGCTCATCGTCGAACCGGCGGGACGGGCTCGGCGGGGGCCCGCCCATCCGTCGGGTGAGCCCGCGTCGTCCGCTCAGCCCACGGAGCCTTCCATCTGGAGCTGGATCAGCTTGTTCATCTCGACGGCATACTCCATCGGCAGCTCCTTGACCAGGGGCTCGATGAAGCCGCTGACGATCAGGGTGGAGGCCTCGGCCTCGGAGAGGCCGCGGCTCATCAGGTAGAAGAGCTGCTCCTCGCCGATCTTGGACACGCTGGCCTCGTGGCCGATCTTGACGTCGTCCTCGTCGATCTCGATGTACGGATACGTGTCGGACCGGCTGGCCGGATCGAGGATCAGGGCGTCGCAGACGACGTTCGACTTCGAGCCCTTGGCGCCGTCGGCGACCTTGAGGAGGCCGCGATAGCTGGCCCGGCCGCCGTTCTTGCTGATGCTCTTGGAGATGATCCGGGAGCTCGTGTAGGGCGCGCCGTGGACGACCTTGGCGCCGGCGTCCTGGTGCTGGCCCTTGCCGGCGAAGGCGATCGAGAGGATCTCGCCGCGGGCCCCCTTGCCCATCATGTAGACGGCCGGGTACTTCATCGTCAGCTTGCTGCCGAGGTTGCCGTCCACCCATTCCATCAGGGCGTCCTCGTGGGCGACGGCGCGCTTGGTCACCAGGTTGTAGATGTTGTTCGCCCAGTTCTGGATGGTCGTGTACCGGCAGCGGCCCCCCTTCTTGACGACGATCTCGACGACGGCCGAGTGGAGGCTCTCGGTGGAGTAGACCGGGGCCGTGCAGCCCTCGACGTAGTGGACCTGGGCCCCCTCCTCGATGATCATCAGGGTCCGCTCGAACTGGCCCATGTTCTGGGCGTTGATGCGGAAATAGGCCTGGAGGGGGATGTCCACCTTGACGCCGGCCGGGATGTAGACGAACGAGCCGCCGCTCCAGACCGCCGAGTTGAGCGCCGCGAACTTGTTGTCGTGGATCGGGATGATCGTCCCGAAGTACTCCCGGACCAGGTCCGGGTGCTCGCGGACGGCGGTGTCGGTGTCGACGAAGATGACCCCCTTCTTCTGGAGGTCCTCGCGGAGGCTGTGGTAGACGACCTCGGACTCATACTGGGCGCCGACGCCGGCCAGGAACTTGCGCTCGGCCTCGGGGATGCCCAGCTTGTCGAAGGTGTTCTTGATGTCGGCCGGGACGTCGTCCCAGGACTTGCCCTGGCGGTCGGCGGCCTTCATGTAGTAGTGGATATCGTTGAAGTTCAGCTCCGAGAGGTCGCCGCCCCAGTTGGGCATCGGCTTCTGCTCGAAGGCGGCGAGGGCCTCGAGGCGGAACTTCCGCATCCAGTCGGGCTCGGACTTCATCTCGGAGATCTGCTCGACGATGGAGCGGGTGAGCCCCTTGCCGCTCTTGAAGGCGTAGTGGTCGTCGGAGTCGCGGAAGCCGTACTTGTACTCGTCCTTGATCCCGGCCACCTGGAGATTGAGATCGGTCGACATGACTCGTGATCCTCTGCGGTTCGATTCGGATGTTCGATTTCGAGGCGGACGGCGCGGCGGCCGGACGGGGGCGAGACGGCATCGGGCCCGCGATCAGAACGAGGGATGGCCGGCGCCCTGGAGCTGCTTGCGGGCGGATTCCTCCATGGCCTGCTCGTTGCGGGCGGCCTCGGGGTACTTCTCGCGGACCCAGTCGTAGCCCTCCTTCTCGAGGTGGGTGACCAGCTCCGGCCCGCCGCTCTCCACGATCTGGCCGCCGAAGAGGATGTGCACGAACTGGGGCTTGATGTAGGTGAGGATCCGCTCGTAGTGGGTGATGACCAGGACGCCGGTCCCGTGCTTGGCGGCGACCTTGTTGACCCCCTCGGAGGCGATCCGGACGGCGTCGATGTCCAGGCCGCTGTCGGTCTCATCGAGGATGGCGAAGGCCGGCCGGAGCATGGCGAGCTGGAGGATCTCCGCACGCTTCTTCTCGCCGCCGGAGAAGCCCTCGTTGAGGTACCGGCGGGCGAACTCGTGGTCCATGCCGAGCTCGTCCATCTGGTCGCGGAGCTCCTTGCGGAAGTCCCGCATCGGGATCAGGTCCTCGCCCTCCTTGCGGCCGGGGTTGCGTACGTTGGTGACGGCGTGGCGGAGGAAGTTGGCGACCGTGACGCCCGGTATCGACGTGGGATACTGGAAGGCCAGGAAGAGGCCGGCCTTGGCCCGCTCGTCGGCCTCCATTTCCAGCAGGTCCGCGCCGTCGAGCGTGGCCGAGCCCCCCAGGACCTCGTAATTGGGGTGGCCGGCCAGGGCGTAGCTGAGGGTGCTCTTGCCGGAGCCGTTGGGGCCCATCAGGGCATGGACCTCCCCCTGGCGGAGCGTCAGGTTCACCCCCCGGAGGATCTCCTTGCCCTCGATCCCCACCCGCAGGTCCTCGATGCGAAGTTCCTTGGTCATCAGTCGCTTGCCCTGTTCCTGTTCAGATCTGGTCCGCTTCCCGGCCGCTGGGTGCGCCGGGGCGGCTCGTCGCTGGTGCGTCCACGAAGTCGTTTGATTCGTCCCGGGGATGCCGAGGGACCGGCGGTCAGCCCGCGGCCGCCTCGGGGATGGTCGGGAGATCGGCCTTGGGCCGGAAGTCGCAGGAGCGGTCGCCGTCGAGCCGGCACTGGCTGAGCCTGAGGGCCCGACCCAGCACCTTCTCCAGCATCTTCCGCTCGAGGGCGCAGATAGCCCGGTCGGCCTCCGCGAGCTCGTAGTAGGGGCAGGAATGCTGGCGGAGGATCACGGCCAGGCCGGCGTCGTCCCGCGCCACCTCGGCCTCGACACCCCGATCGTGGAGCACCCGGCTGAGCTGGACGAGCCGGCCCTCCCACGCGTCCCCCGTGAGCTTGCTGCGATAGGCCTCCGCCAGGCGGTCGGTGATCCTCGTGAAGAGGAGCCGGCGGAGCTTGCGGTCGGCCACGCCGGCCATCATCTCCTCCCAGAGCGCCACGGCCAGGTCGGCGTAATTCTGCCCGAGCCGCTTGTGGGCCTCCACGCTCACCTGGTAGAGATGCCGGGGACGTCCCCGGCCCACGTGCTCCGCCTTCCGCTCCACCAGGCCGGTGCCCAGGAGCCGGGCCAGGCGATTCCGCACCGCCGTCCCCGTGACGCCGATGGCGCCGGAGATCTCCGGCACCGTCATCGGGCCGCGGCGGCGGATCAGGTCCAGCAAGTCGCGATCCGACGATTCCGCCATCGACACGGCCCCTCGCCGACCCGATCGTCCTACCCGACGAGAAAGCGCCAGTCGGCGTCTGCCGCTGCACGCAACCCCGTCCACAGGTTATTATTGTAAGTTCAGCCCCCGGCTCCGTCCATCACCCCACGGTCGATTTTCGCCATTTTCACAAAATAAAGTGCAAAAAATCCGCGGGGTCGACCCCGCGTCTCAGGGGGGCGTGCCTTCGATACCGCCGAGCGGGGCCGGGGTAGGCCGGCCCGCAGAGGAGTCCCGCGTGCCCGATCCGAATGAGGACCTGCTGCTCGCCGCCCTGGCGGTGTTGACCGGCGTCGTGCCCCGGGACGAGCTGCGGGCCGCGATGGCCGCGCTGGCGGCGCGGCCGGACGCCGGCCTGGGGCGGGTCCTCCTGGAGGGAGGCCTGCTGGACGGGTCGCGCGTCGACGCGATGAGGGTGCTGGCGGCGGACCACCTGGCGCGGCACGGGGGGGACCTGGCCTCCAGTTTGGAGGCGTGGAAGGGAGAGGCCCTGACGGACGAGATCCTCACGGAGATCGATGAGGCCGGGTCGCGTCTCACGATGGCCCGGACGCTGGAGGTCGAGGTCGGCTCCACGATCCGGGCGCCGGAGAGCCGGGGCGACCCGGGGGCGCAGGCGACCGTCGCCTGGGACGCGAATGCCACGACCGGCGACGTGGCCGGGGGAGGCGCCACGGCGCAGCGCCGCGAGCAGCCGAGGTACACCCGCGAGCAGCGATTCCAGCGCATCGAGCTCCACGCGCGCGGGGGGATCGGCCAGGTCTGGAAGGCGCGGGACCTGGAGCTGAATCGGGAGGTGGCGCTCAAGGAGATCCGGCCGAATCTCGGCGGCCAGGCCGGCCAGAAGAACCGGTTCCTGCTCGAGGCGGAGATCACCGGATACCTGGAGCATCCGGGCATCGTGCCGGTATACAGCCTGGGGAGCGACTCCCAGGGCCGCCCCTTCTACGCGATGCGTTTCGTCCGGGGGGATAGCCTCTCCGAGGCGATCCAGGCGTTCCACCGGGCCCGCGCGGAGGCCGCGGCGAGCCGTCGGGCGGAGTGGGGCGTGGAGTTCCAGCAACTGCTGCGGCGGTTCCTGGAGGTCTGCGACGCGATGGAGTACGCCCACAGCCGGGGGGTGCTGCACCGGGACCTGAAGCCCGCCAACATCATGCTCGGCGAGTACGGCGAGACCCTGGTCGTGGACTGGGGACTCGCCAAGGTCCTGGGCCGGCCCGACGCCGCGGCGGTCCCGACGCCCCCCGCGGATGACGCCAACCCCGGCGACGCGCCCCCGGACGACGCGACCATGCCCCCGCCGCCGCCCACGGCCGGGGGCGTCACGAACTCGCCGACCGAGCACACGGTCCAGGGGACGAAGATGGGGACTCCGTCCTACATGAGCCCGGAGCAGGCACGCGGCGAGATCGACCGGCTGGGGACGGCCTCCGACGTGTACAGCCTGGGGGCTACCCTCTATGAGCTGCTCGCCGGCAGGAGGGTGCACGCGGGCCTGAAGGCTCAGGAGATCCTGGTCCGGGTGGCGAGGGGGGACGTGCCGCCGCCCCGGACGATCCTGGCGACGATCCCCCCCGCGCTCGAGGCGATCTGCAGGAAGGCGATGGCCTTTTGCCCCGAGGATCGCTACGCGTCGGCCCGCGACCTGGCGCTGGACCTCGAGCACTGGATCGCCGACGAGCCGGTCTCCGCCTTCCCGGAGGGGCGGGCCCAGCGGATCTCTCGCTGGCTCCGTCAGCATCGGACGTGGACCTACGCCGCCGCGGCCTCGCTGCTGGCGATCACGCTGGTCTCCACCCTGTACATGGTCCGGCTGAACGCGGCCCGCCGCGATGCCGAGGCCGGCTTCGACGCGGCGATCAGCGCGGTCAACCAGTACCTTACCGAAGTCAGCGAGAACGAGCTGCTCAAGAGGTACGACACGCTCGACGTCAGCGGCCTCCGCAGCCAACTGCTGCAGGCCGCCCTCCCCTTCTACAAGGACTTCGTGGCCAGGCGGGGCCACGATCCCAGGCTCCGCGAGCAACTGGCCGGCGCCTATTACCGCCTGGGCGCCATCACCCGATTCGTCGGCTCGACGCCCGAGGCGCTGGGCTACTATCAATCGTCCCTGGACCTCTGGCGGTCCCTGGCCGCGGCATCGCCCCGGGACCTGGACCGCCGGCTCCGGGTCGCCGACTGCCTCTTCGCCATCGGCGAGATCTCCGACCCGAGCCATCTCGAGGAGTCCATCGCCAGCCTGACCGAGGCCGTGGGGATCTACAAGGAGGCCGCGGCGGCTCGCCCCGGCGAGCCTCGCCTCCTCCAGTCGGTCGCCACCTCCCTCTCCGAGATCGGCTTCCGCCACTCGCTCGCGTCGCGGGACGAGGATGCCCTCCGCGCGCTCGGCCAGGCCCGCAAGATCCTCGAGGACCTGATCGCGACCGCCACCAACGAACTGGCCTACAAGAAATCGCTCGCCCGGGTCGTCAACCGCATCGGCTATGTCGAATACCATCGCGGGCGCGAGGACGCGGCGATGGCGATCTACGGGGAATTCCAGCAGGTCTGTCGGCAGATCCTCGACGGCGTGAAGGAGGGGCCCAGGCCGCTGGAATTCCAGGAACTCCTGGCGATCAGCTATGAGAACATCGGCGCGATCCAACTGCGGCAGGGGCACCGCGAGCCCGCCCTGGAGGCGTACCGGGAGGCCGAGAAGATCCGCGCCAGGATGGTCGAGCTCGCGGGCTCGGTGCTCTACTATCGGGCCGGCTACGCCCTCACCTCCTGGGCGATGGCCCACATCGAGCACGATCTGGGTCGGATCGACGAGTCCCAGGCCCACCTGGCCCGGGCCCGGGAGATCCTCGAGAAGCTCTGCGTCGACGATCCGAACGAGCTGTCCTACCGCAGGCAACTCGCCCAGGTCGCGGTCCTCGAGGGGGTGATCCACGACGACGCCCACCGGCACGCCCCTGCCCTCGGGCTCTTCGAGGAAGCCCTCAAGATCCAGGAAGGGCTCGAGCCGTACCTCAAGGACGACTTCCAGCTCAAGGTGGAGGTCGGCGTCAGCCTGGCGAACCTGGGAGAGACCTACGCGGACATGGGGCGACCAGACCTCGCGGTCCCCTTCTACCGGCGGGCACTCGAGCGGCGGATTGCCATGTTGGCCAGCCGGCCCGACGTGCCCGACCAGGCCGCCCGGCTCGCCGCCCTGGCGGTCACGCTCGGGAACATCCAGCGGCAGCGGGGCGAGCCGGCCGCGGCCGTCGCGACCTTCACCCGTGCCCTCGAGGCGCTCGATCGCATCCCGGCCGGCCCCGGGGACGACGGGACGCTCGTCGCACTTCGGGCGCAATTGCTCGACCGGAAGGCGAGGGCCCTGGCCGAGCAGGGGAAGACGGAAGAGTCGTCGGATGTCCTGAAACGGGCCGCGGGGATCGCCCGCGAGGCCCTTCCCGGGAGGGATCCGGCCGGGGTCGATGCGACCTCAATCCGCGCGGCGCTCTCTGAAACGCTCCGGGACCTTGCCCTGCTCCCCCTCCCCGGCAGGCCCGCCATCGAGGTCGATCGCCTTCGGGCCGAGCGGGCCAACCTCTGGCAGGGCCGCCCCCCCCAGGAACCCTACGCCCTGGCCGGCCTCGAGGTCGTCGAGGCGGACGTTGTCGGCTACGGCAAGACCCCCCTGGTCCCGGCCGGCGAGCAGGCCCGGCGGACGGATCGAGACGCCGCCGCATCCCACCTCCGGATCGCCGTCCGCCGGGGCCTGCCGGGGGTCGATTCGCTCCGGGCCGACCCCGTCTTCGGCCCCCTCCTCCGAGACGGCCAGGCGAGTCCGGATGAGCCGTCTCCGGACCTGCCCCGGGATCCGTTCCGACGTTGATCCCCACCCCACTTCCGAATTCCGAGAGCATAGGGGCCAAACCGCGTCGGCAGTGTAAGATGTCGGGGCGAGCGTCCGTAATGAAGTATGTCATCCGACTCGCGAACCGACTTCCCCAGGAGGAACGCATGTCCACACAGAAGACCAAGCCGGAGCAGGAACAGCCCAGCAAGAAGAAGGAAGACGAAACGGTCCATCTCTCCGCGGACGACCTGCGTAAGATCTCCGGCGGGGCTGCCACCAGTCAGGGGCCCGTGATCCCGCCCCCCAAGGCGCCCCCGACAAGCCCGTGACGTCCATGGCCGCGGGCCGTGCTTCGTCCAGGGGGCCGCGACGGTGTCGCCCGTCACGGCCCATCTCCGTTCGAGAGCCCGAGGGTGCAGCCGTCGATGAGCCAGCCCGCCGCCACCTCTCGCCCCCCCGCCGACGCGCCCTCCGATGCGTCCACCGTGGCGCTCGAGCAGCTCGACACCCTGATCCGGGTGACGACGATCCAGGCCTGGCTCTCGCTCGGGACCCTCTTCGCGATCTGCGCGGGGGCCCTGATCTTCGCTTACTCTTATCGCGTCCCCAAGAAGGTCGTCGGCGAGGGCATCCTGCTCATCAAGAAGGACCGCCTGGCCCAGGTCCGCGCCCTCGGCACCGGGCGTATCGATGAGCTCAAGGTCACCCTGGGCCAGGAGGTCAAGGAAGGAGCCTATCTCGGGCGGATCATCCAGGACGACCTCAGGGATGCCATCCAGGAGTCGGCCGAGCGGATCCGCGAGCTCGAGAGCGAGGACCAGAAGCTCACCGAGTTCGAGGCCAACGAGCAGTCGACCCAGGAGCGGGCGATCGCCCGCCTCCGAAACGCCATCGAGCGGACCGTGGGAAACTCGACGGCGGCGCTGGCCATCGCCGAGAAGATCGTCGGCGGCTCGGAACGCCTTCGATCCATCAGCCAGCTCTCCAACTTCGACTACCTCAAGGACCTGCAGCAGAAATACACGATCCAGAACGATCTCGACAACGGCCAGTCTCGGCTCGCGGAGCTCGAGTTGACGAAGCTCGTCGCGGAGAATCAGCGGGCCAAGCTCAAGCTCCAGCGACAGCTCGAGATCAGCAAGCTGAGGACCAAGCTGGGGCTCGATCGGGCCAAGTTCGACCGCACCTCCCGGATCGTCAGTCACGGCAACGGACGCGTGGCCCAGATCCTCTCGGCCCGGGACGAATACGTCCGCGAGGGGCAACCGGTGATCCTGCTCTCCTCCCCCAAGGAGACGGGGCCTGGCCTCGACGACGTGGGGCTGCCCTACGAGTCGATCGTCTTCGTGCCGGCCGGCGAGGGGAAGAAGATCGACGAAAATGACCTCGTCGAGATCATGCCCGCGACGGTCAAGCGGGAGGAGCACGGATTCCTCAAGGGCAAGGTCGTCGCCGTCTCTGAACTCCCCGCCACTCGCCTGGCCATGGAGGCCGCACTCCAGCATCCGGACCTGGTGGAAACCTTCCTCAAGCGATACGCGCCCGGCGTCCTGCTCCGCGTCCACGTCCAGCTCGAGAGGGATCCCGCCAAGGCGGGCGTGGAGGATCCGGACAAACCGGACTCAGAGTCGGGCAATCGCTTCGTCTGGTCCTCCTCCTCCGGCGGCTTGCAGCCCCTCAAGACGGGCACGCTCTGCGACGCCGCGATCGTCGTCGAGCAGCAACGCCTGATCTCGCTGGTCATCCCCTGGTTCAAGAGGGCCTTCGGCTGGCACTGATCCCGGGTCGGACTTCGAAACGAGAAGAGCCCCGGCGCGGCAGTCACGCCGGGGCCCGTCATCAGCCGGCGAAGATCGCCGGCTTCAGATGCCGTTGGTGTTGGTCGTGATGCCCGTCTCCCCTCCACCGGGAGTCTGGATGATTGTGGTGGTGCCGCTGGTCAGGCCGAAGCCCGAGAAGCTGGACGTCGGGAAGCCCAGGGCCGTGTTCTGATTCGTGGTGAGGCCATAGAAGCCGCCCCCGAACGGATCCGAGTAGAAGTTGTTGAGGTTGCCGGACCCGGTCGAGGTGCCGGTGGACGTGCTGAACGTCCCGAAGCCGATCGGTCCGTTCGACGTCCCGCCGTTGAAGCCGTTGCCGAGGCCGGCGAAGGTCGGGGCGAAGACGCTCGAGAAGTTGCTGGTCGGCAGGCTGGAGACATTCGTCGTCGTCCCGAAGAACGACCCGAGGCCCGACGCGACATTCTGGAAGGCGCTATTGAAGGCCGAGTTGACGGCGGGGACGAAGGCGTCCGATGTCGTAGGCGCGGCGGAGAGGGCGCCGCTGAGCGTCGTGATCGCCGTGGGCGTCCCTCCCGGCGTCGTGCCGAAGAGGATGTTGCCCACACCGCTCAGCGGGTTGGAGCCTGTCGTCGTGCCCGTCCCTCCGCCGGCACTGGGGGACGAGGGGAACAGGTTCTGGACGGTGGGGAAGACCGCGAGGTTGTTGCCGAGCTGGTTCGCAGCGATGCCCACCGCCGCATTGAGCTGGTTGGCGAACGTCTGCTGGACCGCCGGGTCGGTGCTCATGATCCCGCCCGAGACCAGCGCGGCATTGGCGATGTTGCCGAACCCCGAGTTGAGGGACCCCAGCGTATTGGCGAACTGATTGACGACCTGCTGGGCCATGTAGGTCTGGACGGGGATCCGAGCCCCGCTGTTGATGTCGATCGAATTCGCGTAGATCGGACTCCTTGCGATGAAGTTCCCCGCCTGGGCGGCGTTGGTGACCGTGGACTGGGTGATCGCACGGTCCACGGCGGACATGAGCGCGGAGGCCGACCGACTGGCTCGCCCCGACGACGTGAGCGCATCGAGCCGGCTGGTGAGGCTGTTCCGCCCGTTGCCGAGGAGCGACGTCTGGAGCCGGGCCACCAGTCGATCGTTGGCCTCCGGCAGGAGGCCGAGCTGACTCGAGAGGCGGAAGGCCGTGGCGTTGACCGCCCCGCCGATCTGGCTCTGGAGGTTCGCCTTCGTCGTCGCGTCGGGTGTTCCATTGGCATAGGCCGTGGCAATCTGCGTCCGAAGATATTGACGAAGGTCATTGGCCGCTGCCCGGAACTGGGCGCGATACGACTGATACAGCTCGCGGCGCGACAGGAGGGCCTGGGCGGACGCCGCCGTCCCCGCGGCGTTCATCACGACGCGCTCCTCCAGCGCGATGCCATCGATCGAAGGACGAAACGACCGGACCTTGCCCCTGATGCTCGCCATGACGGATCCTCATTCTCCCAACGTGGGTTCTGTTCAAGGGTGAATCTCGCGGCGGCCGGCGCGCACGGTGGCTGCACCCCGCATCGGTCGCCGCGTGAGATGACTGACATTGCAGATTCGGGATCCGGCGAGCCGGGCGGATTGAGGTGTCGCCGGATGACGATTGGCACGTCAAAAAAGTCTACGCATCGGGCGTGCCAATCCCTTGAAGCCGCGGGCCCACTCCCCCGAATGACGCCCGGACGGCGGACCTGGGCGGACCCAACCCACTCGCAAGGCAAATATGAATACAAATTAGCGCCAGCGCATTCCGCCGAGGCGAATTGAGCAGGCGGGTTCCTTGCGTTGTTCCCCGGAGATACCAGGACCTTGCGGATACGCAGTCATTGCGCGACCGACCTGCACGGGTGCAACATCCTCTCGGAGCCACGACGCCCCCGGGAGTAAAATAGGCAAATTGGGTAGAGTCTAGAAGCAAAATCCTCGATGATGAGGAGGGATGGTCGCGTGCCGAGGTATCGAGGCGGCGGCGTGGGGGTCGGTGTCGGAGGCCGGGGCGGGTCCTGGGCGAATGGCGAGCACGCGGAAGAAGAGGTATCGGCCCGTCCGGACGCCGGTCGTGCTCCAGATGGAGGCGATCGAGTGCGGAGCGGCCGCGCTGGGGATCATCCTCGAGTATCACGGGAAGTACATCCCGCTGGACGTGCTGAGGAGCGTCTGCGGCGTCTCGCGGGACGGGAGCAACGCGTACCATATCCGGGAGGCGGCGAGGCAGTATGGCCTGGAGGTGGAGGCGTTCCGGAAGTCGGCCGAGGGGATCGATACGCGGCGGCCTCCGTTCATGGTGCTCTGGCAGTGGAATCACTTCCTGGTGGTCGAGGGGTTCACCCGCGACGCGGTCTACCTGAATGATCCGGCATGCGGGCGTCGCCGCGTGTCGCGGGAGGAATTCGCGAGGAATTACAGCGGGATCGCCTTCACGTTCCGGCCGGGAGACGGCTTCAAGCCGGAGGGACGGAGGCCGAGCACGCTGCTGGGGCTGGCCGAACGCCTGACCGGCTCCAAGGCGGCGCTCGCGTTCGTGATCCTGGCGGGGCTGGCCCTGGTGATCCCGACGCTGGCGTCGGCGGGCTACCAGCGGATCTTCGTCGATGAGATCCTGATCCAGCGGAGGCGAGACTGGCTGGGGACGCTCCTGGTGGCCATGGCGGCGACGGCCCTGGTCCGGCTGATGGCGGTCTCGCTCCAGCAGGTCTACCTCACGCGGCTGGAGGTCCGGCTGGCCCTGACCGAGGCCGTGCGGTTCCTCCAGCACGTCCTCCGCCTGCCGATCGACTTCTTCCAGCGGCGGTACGCGGGCGACATCGTCGGCCGCGTGGTCAGCACCGCGAGGGTGGCGCGGCTGATCTCCGGCGAGCTCGCCACCACGGCCGTCGGCTTCCTCACGCTGGTGGTCTACGCGGCCGCGATGTTCCCCCAGGACAGGCTGCTGACCGGCGTGGGCGTGGCGATCGGCAGCTTGAACCTGGTCGCGCTGCGGTGGTTCAGCCGGCGGCGGATCGACCAGAACCGGGTCATCGAGCAGATCCGAGGCCGGCTTGCCGGCGGGATCATGTGGGCCGTCCAGGTGATCGAGTCGGTGAAGGCGACCGGCGCTGAGACCGACCTCCTGATCCGATGGACGGGAGAGCAGGCCCGGGTGGTGAACGCCGAGCAGGAGCTCGGGAGGTTCGACGCCGTCTTCGTGGCAATCCCTCCGCTGCTGGCCTCGCTGACCACCGTCGCGGTGCTCGGGCTGGGGGGCCGCCGGGTCGCCGACGGCGTCCTGCCGATCGGGGCGCTGGTGGCCCTGCAGACGTTGCTGGCGAGCTTCCACCAACCCTTCCAGGCCATGGCACGCCTGGGCTCCCAGGTTCAGGAACTGCGGGCCGACCTGGACCGCATCGACGATGTCGCCCGACACCAGGCCGATCCCATGGTGGCCCCCGCCGGAGCAGACGGCGCGGCCGGTGAGACGACCGCCGATCTGCCGGCTCCCGCGACGCCGGCGCCGAGGGCCATCCTGACGGAGTCGCCGCGGCTCTCCGGACGGCTGGAGCTGCGGGACGTCACCTTCAGCTACTACCGGACGGTGGAGGAGCCGCTGATCCGGGGCTTCTCGATGGTCGTCGAGCCCGGGCAGCGGGTCGCGTTGGTGGGAGGATCCGGGAGCGGCAAGACGACGCTCGCCCGGCTGATCGCGGGCCTCTATCGGCCCCAACAGGGCCAGATCCTCCACGACGGCCGGCCGATCGCCGCGATCCCGCGGCAGGTCTTCGTCAACTCGGTGGCGATGGTCGACGAGCGGATCGCCATGTTCCAGGGGTCGGTCCGGGACAACCTGACGCTCTGGGACGAGCAGGTCGCCAGCGGCCGGCTGATCCAGGCGGGGCTCGGCGCGGCGATCCACCTGGACCTCCTCCAGCGGCGGGGCGGCTACGACGCGGCGGTCGCGGAGGGGGCCAGGAACTTCTCCGGCGGCCAGCGGCAGCGGCTGGAGATCGCCCGGGCGCTGGTCCGGGATCCCAGCCTCCTGATCCTGGACGAGGCCACCAGTGCGCTCGACCCGAAGACGGAGCTGATCGTGGACGACCAGCTCCGCCGCCGCGGCTGCACCTGCCTGATCATCGCCCACCGGCTGAGCACGATCCGCGACTGCGACGAGATCGTGGTGCTCTCCCAGGGGAAGATCCTCCAGCGGGGGACGCACGAGCAATTGATCGAGGACGCCGGGGGGGAATACGCCCGGCTCCTGGCCGGCCAGGGATTTCCCGCGGGCCGGTCGGGGCGGGTGGCCATGCACCGCCGGGCGTCCGGCCATGCGGTGGCGGAGCGGCCCGCTCCTCGAATCGGGCCTGCATCCGGATCCGTCGCGACCACGATGCCGGCCCCGAGCCCGCAAGCCGCCGCCGCGGAGGACGGCCCCCGGTTCCTCATCGACGAGCTGCGGGCGACGGGGCGAGCGGAGACCACCGCGGCCAATCGCCCCCTGCCGCTCGATGACCCGGAGTCGGTCTGGTGGGTCTCTTCCGGCCAGGTGGACGTCTTCTTCCAGCTCCCGGCCCCCGACGGCGGGCCCGGCCGGCGTCGCCATCTCTGCCGGGTGGAGGAAGGGGGCTCCATCTTCGCCATCAGCGGCGTCCGCGGCCAGCTCGGCGGCCGGCTCCTGGCCGTCGGCGCGGGGGACGCGGACCTGATCCAGTTCCGCCGCGGCGACCTGATCCGCCTCAGCTTCGAGGAGCCGCTGGCCGAGCAGGTCGCGGTCCTCCTGGACGACTGGATCTTCCGCCTGGGCCGGGCGATCGGCGCGGGAGGAGAAGTCCTGGGCCGTCGCGAGCTGGCCCCGGGCACCCCGGTCGACCTGCCGGACGGCGATCGCTACGGCGTCCGCCGCGGGGTGGCCTGGGTCCGTCACCTGCAGGGGCGTTCCCGGTTCCTCGACCACGACCCCCTCCCGGTCACCGAGCACCAGGCGCGATTCCCGGTCACCGAGCATCTCTGGCTCACGGCCGACGGCCCGGCCCGTGTGGTCACCTCGGACACCTTGACGATGATCCGCTCCGGCGACCCCTGGCGCGGGCTGATGGACTTCCACCGGGCCGCGCTCGACGACCTGGACCGGGTGCAGGATCGGGAGACCACGCGTCGGTGGGCGGAGCTCGAGGAGGCGGTGATCGGCGACCGCTCGCTGGTGGGCCGGATCTCCGTCGAGCTGGCCGCCGCGGCCAACGAGTCCGACGACCTCCTCCCGCCCGCCGAGGAGGAGGCCCTGCTGGCGGCCTGCCGGGTCGTCGGCGGGGAGCTCGGCATCGAGGTCCGCGCGCCCCGACGGGTGATCGACGATGATGGCCCGGCGGGCGCGACGTCGCTCGAGGAGATCGCCCGGGCTTCCGGCTTCCACGCCCGCCAGGTCGTCCTGCCCTCCGGCTGGACCGGCATCGGCGGCGAGCCCCTGCTCGCCCGACTGAAGGACGAGGGGGCGGAGCCGCGGCCCGTGGCCCTGCTCCCCGGCAAGGACCGCGGCCGTGGACGGTTCGCGGCCCGCCGGTATGACCTCTACGATCCCGCCACGGACCGCCGCGGGCCGCTCCGCCAGGACCAGGCGGAACGGCTCTCGCCGGACGCATGGACGTTCTATCGCACCCTCCCTGACGGCCGCCTGACCCTCCGCGACCTCGCCCGCTTCGCCCGCCGCGGGGTCGCCCGCGAGGTGCGGCTGGTCCTCGCCATGGCGGCGCTCGGGGGCCTGCTCGGCCTGGCCCTCCCGGTCGGCGCCGGGGTGCTCGTGGACCAGGTCATCCCCGAGGTCGGCGTCACCGGCGAGGGTCGACAGCGGCTGGCCTCGCTCTGCCTCTTCCTGGTGGCCCTGGCGGTCGCCACGGCCCTCTTCCAGATCGTCGAGGGGATGGCCCTGCTCCGGATCGAGGGGAAGGTCGCCCCGACCGTCCTGCCGGCCGTCTGGGACCGCCTGCTACGCCTCCCCACGCGGTTCTTCAGCGGCTTCTCCTCCGGCGACCTGGCCGTCCGGACGCTCGGCCTGGGGATCGTGCTCCGCAAGGTGTCCGGCGCCATGGCGACGGTCCTCGTCGGCGGCCTCTTCAGCCTCTCCAACGTCGCCCTCCTCTTCTGGTATAGCTGGCGGCTCGCCGCGATCTGCGTCCCGCTCCTGGCGCTGATGCTGGCGACGATCGCCCTGCTCCTGGCCGGCCAGCTCCGCCAGGAGGCGCGGATCCGCAAGGTGGAGGGCTCCATCATCGGCTTCCTGTTCGAGGTCTTCGGCGGCATCGCCAAGCTCCGGACCGCCGGCGCCGAGAATCGCGCCTTCGCGCGCTGGGCCGACCTCTATCGCGACCAGCTCGGCCTGATGATCAAGGCCCGGCGGTTCGCCAACCGGCTCCATCTGTTCCTCGCCGTCTTCCCCATGATCCTGGCGATGATCATCTACTACGGCGCCGTCCGCCTGGATCCCGATGGCCTCAGCACGGGGGACTTCCTGGCCCTCTCGATCGCGCTCTCGAACCTGATCGGCGCCGTGCTGGCGGTCGCCTACACGGCGCTGGGTCTGCTCGACGTGCCGCCGCTCTACGAGCGAATCCAACCGGTCCTGGAAACGCCCCCGGAGTTCCCGGCCGCGACGCTGGAGCCGCTCCGCCTGAACGGCGCGATCGCCCTCAGCGGGGTGACGTTCCGCTACCCCGGCCAGGAGACCGGCGCCCGCGTGCTCGACGGCGTGGACCTGCAAGTCCGCCCCGGCGAGTTCGTCGCCGTCGTCGGCGCCTCGGGGTCGGGTAAGTCCACCATCCTGCGGCTGATCCTGGGATTCGAGTCGACCGATCGCGGCACGATCACCTACGACGGTCGCGACCTCGCCACGCTGGACATCCGCGAGGTCCGCCGCCAGATCGGCGTGGTCCTCCAGGACGCCCAGCTCATGCCCGGCGACATCTTCAGCAACATCGTCGGCTTCGCGCCGGGCCTCACCATGGATGACGCCTGGCGCGCCGCCCGCCTCGCCGGCCTCGAGAAGGAGATCGAGGACCTGCCCATGAAGATGCACACGATCGTCGGCGAGGGGGGTTCCAACCTCTCCGGCGGCCAGCGTCAACGCCTGCTGATCGCCCGGGCCGTCGTCCGCCGCCCGCGGATCCTCATGTTCGACGAGGCCACCAGCGCGCTCGACAACCTCTCGCAGGCGATCGTCACCCGGAGCATCACCCAGGAGCTGCGGGGCATCACGCGGATCGTCATCGCCCACCGCCTGACCACCATCGTCGAGGCGGACCGCATCTACGTGGTCAAGCAGGGGAAGATCGTCCAGGCCGGCCGCTACGAACAGCTCCGCGCCGAGCCGGGCGCCTTCCAGGAGCTGATCAGCCGCCAGGTCGTCTGATCGCCGGCCGGGAATCAAACCGGGCCCGTCTCCGGGCCCCGCGCGTGCCTTACAGACCCTTACCGCCGATGTGCCGGCGCTTCTTCGGGTTGCGAACGCCATGCAGCTTCGTCCGCCGCCCCTTGGCGATCGGCGAGCTCGCCGCCCGCTTCTTCCACTTCGAACCCTTGCGATGACGCGTCTTGATCTTCATGACCGAACCCCTAAAGCTTTTCCGCGAAAGTCTTTACATGCGCACCGCGGTTCAGCCCGCGGAGGGCGAAGGTCCTATTATGAGGATGGATCGCTCCGGTGGCAAGGGAAAGCGTTTGCGCCCGACCTGAATCCCCGCTAACATGGCTCCATGAGTAAGAAGCCGCCACCGGGTATGATTGGGCCACCGCCCTCCGCGCGAGGTGGCCGTCCGGCTGACCCCGGCCTGCACGCCCAGCAAATCGCCCGCGAATGGGAAGATGTGGGCGAGAGCTATATCCGCAGGCGTATGCAGCAGGTCGGCATCCCCGAAGATCAGATCGGACAGCCTACGTTCAGCGGGGATGGGAAGTGGCGAGCGTTCGATCCCAATGGACGGGCAGGCGGAGCCAATACGACGGGCGTGGTGGTGGATTCCGGAGTACTGAATCCCGATCTGCTGAAGGGATTCAAAGGCGGTCGACTCTGGCGGAAGATGCGGATCAAGGACCGTATCGACTCGGCGATCTCTCACGAATACGAGGAACTCCTCGCGGGCGGAAACCACGCCGAGGCGATCAGGGAAGCAGCCAGGAGCAGGCTCCCGATCAGCGAGGAAGCTCGGCGGTTGAATCGGGCGAGGGCGAGATAGGCTGGAATGTCGATGAACCGAGAGGAAACAGACAACGCTCTCTCGTTCCTCTCGTAGCTCGGCATACGGGATTCCATGGCTCTATCCGACCGCCCTTTTCGCGCAAGCCTTCTGAACCCACTCCGGCTTCTTCTTCCAGCCCCAATAGGTCCAACGCCAGGCGGATTCAGGGCCACCCGCATAGGTGTTGATGACCAGGAGCAGTCTCGCATCGGCAAGCTCGCGGAACTCGGAGCGATTCTGCGCCGTGAGCTCGGCCTCTTCTCCGCCAGCAATCCGTCGCAGGAGTTCCCAGGCAGGACCGGAAAGATGGCTCAAATCAGGCGGCGCGTACCGCTGGCTCTCGATTCGCTCCTGTTCGCGCTCGACGATGACCACTCGATCACGCTTACCTTTGACGGTCAGTCGATAGACCCGCTCCGCGCCCGGCAGAGGTTCCATGATCCCAGCCTGGACCAGCTCTCTGTAGGCGGGGAAATTCCTCTCCGTCGCCGGTCGTCTCTCGCTCTCGACATGAAGTCGGAGGATGGCTACGGCCAGCTCCGAAAGGCTCGCGGTCTGCATGACTCACCTCCGGTCGGAATCGTACCGGCCTGGCGTCGGAAGGCCAAGGCGGGAACGGAAACACGGACGTCTCGTTTCGATTCCGGTGGGCGTCGGCCAAGGTGAACGGGCGTCCGCGATCTGCCACGATCACGGCCCCCCCTCGGCCTTCGGCCGCTCCAGGGGCGGCAGTTTCAGCGCCGTCTCGACCGCCAGGACCGCCACGGCCAGCGTGCCCAGGCAGCGCTTCTGGAGGTCGAAGAGACGCTCGCTCGCGCCCGACATCGCATCCATCAGGTCGCCGATCTCCTTCGCGTCGGGGACCCTCTCCAGGACGTACTTCGCGATCGTCATGCCCTCGCGGGCGTGCTCGAACGGGTAGTCGATGGCGGTCGGCAGATGGGTCCGGAATCGCGTCAGATCCTGGTGCAGCGACTGACCCGCGCGGAGGATGGCGTTGATCAGGGGCTCGTTCTTCTCGTTCTTCCCCGACTGGAATTTCTGGAGCAGGCGGCCGAGGACCGAGGCGGACCGCTGGGCGGCCGGGAACTCCTGGATGGCCCGGGCCAGGAAGGACGCGCAGGGATAGACCCGACGCGCCTCGTCGCGGATCGCGGCCCCTTCCGGGATCCGCTCGATGACCTTCGGCAGCTCCAGGAGCGAGAGGCCCTGCGCGATCCTCCGGGCCGCCGCCTCGGAGAACGGATCGAGGCTCGATCGGAGGGCGCGAACGGCCGCGTCGCATCGGTCGATCGTTGCATCGGCCTCGGATCGATCCTTGCCGCTGAACTCGAAGTCTCCGGGCCGAGGTCGCCCGTTCGCCTTCCACAAGGTCAGCGCCGCGGCGGCGGCCGAGGCCTTCGGCGCCAGCTCGTTCCAGCGCTCGAGCGCGGCGAGGTTGTCATCGACCGCCGAGGCGAGCGACGTCCGCGCGTCGATCAGGGCGGCCTTGGCCGACCTGGGATCGTCCGGAGCGAGGGGGAGATCGCCGGGCAGGGGGAGCGGCTGGAGCAGGCTGAAGGCGTCGAGGAAGAGGCGGTCGAAGGCCTCGCTCCCCTGGTGCGCCTCGGCCTGGATGTCGAGGAGGTCGGAGACGGCGAAGAGCTGTTCCTTGCTGATCTCGTTGCCGAGGATGCCTCGATAATGCTGGAAGGTCGCCGACCGGCACAGGGAGTCGAAGTCGCGGAAGAGGTCCGTCGCCGGCCCGTCCAGGTGGAAGATCCCCCCGGCGCCCTCGTGCTTCGCCCGCGCGATCCGGTCCCGATCGCAGGGGTGCGAGTCGAACAGGCCCGTCTTCGCCTTCGTCTCCGCCTCGCGCACCATCGCCATCACGGGGGGCGGGATCTGGGGGATGTTGGCGACGATCAGCCGGGGATAGTCGTCCGGCAGCCGCCGTTCCTGCCAGGAACGGGAGAGGTCGGCCTGCGCACCCCGATCGGCCAGGGCGAGCTCGCGGAGACGCGAGAACGTCGAGGCGAACGTCTCCGCGCCGACCATCCGCGCCTCGTATCGATCGGCGTCGAATTCCTGCTGGCGCGACAGGAACGAGCTGACGAACGCGCCCACGTGCATCAGGACCCAGAGGATCCGGCGGGTCAGCCAGACCATCAGCTTGGTGACCCACGCCACGGCCGCCATGTAGCCCCACTCCTGGGTCCAGGCATCCAGCGTCTGGTCCCACGAGTCGCGCTCGTAGACCACCCGGGCGAACCAGAGGTTGATCGACCGGATCAGGACGTTCAGCCTCATCCCCGCCCCCTGCGAGAAGTGGCCGAACTCGTGGGCGAGGACCCCGGCAAACTGCGGGAGCGTCAGGCCGGCGACCAGGGGGAGCCCGATCGTCAGGTCCAGCCGCTTCCTCGGGGAGAGGGCCCCGCTCGCCAAAGAGGCCGAGGCGTTCACCTCGCAATCGACGTAGACCGTCGCCGGCACGGGCGACTTCACCGACTGACAGATCCCGTCGACGAAGGCGAAAAGCAGGGGCTCGCTGGAAGGGTCGAGCTCGCGCCGCTTCGGCCTCTTCGCCGGGCTCGCGAACAGAGGCTTGAACATGAAGGCAACGACGAATCCTCCGGCGATGAGCGGCGCCACGTAGAGGAAGAGGGCGGCCCGGGCGTTCTTCACGGTCTGGAACACGACGAGGCTGTGCGTCGCGTGCCAGAACAGGGCCAGGGCCGCGACCACGGCCACGCCGACGTAGATCAGGGGCAGGATCACCATCACCACGGCGACGATCAGGATCCAGAGCCGATAGGCCAGGGTCGGCCGGACGGGCGGTATCTCGCCGCGGAATGCCGCCAGGATCTCGTGCGGCGTCCGAGAATGCGTGATCTTGAGGGACTCCTTCGCCGCCCGCAGGGGCTCCGGCGCCTCGACGGCCCTTCGAGTCCTGGCCTGGTGCCCCGACCCCGCGAGCTCATACGTCCCGGCCTCGTCGTCCTCGACGGCCGCGGCGGCGGCCTTCTCCACGCTCGCGGGGGCCGCGGGGACGATGATCACCGCCTTGCAGTGCGGGCATTTGCCACGCTTCCCGGCGAAGGCATCGGCCGTGCGGAATGACCTGCCGCACGCGTCGCAGCGAACCTCGATCGGCATGGAACGCCTCCTCGCATCCCCTCCCGTTCTCCTGCCCCGCACCGCGGCCGGGGCATCGGTCCTATTGTAGGGTAGATCCGAGCAGGGGGAAACGACTGGCGGGTCGGAGCCGGCGCTTACCGTCGAGCTGCGTTCGTCGATTCGCGGTAGGGAGCCGCGGTCGTCCCTTCCGTCAACCCGTCGCCCGCGGCCCGACCTCGAACACGGCGGAATTCACGCGGCGCCCCCCGGCCCAGGCGCGGAGCATGTAGCGGCCGGGCGCGCTGATGGCCAGCTTCTGGAAGGTCGCGATGCCGTCCTTCGTCTTCACGCGGACGCGGCTGCCCCAGACGAAATGACCGCGAGAGCCCTTGCCCACCCGGATCAGGACCAGGCGGACGGGCACGCCGTCCGCGAGCTTGCCGGATCGGCTGAAGACCTGGACGAGGACCGGCGGCAAGGGGCTGCGGGCCGGGGCGGCGGCGGGCTGCAGGAGGAACTCCACCCTCGCCGGCTGCGTGGAGCCCGGCGGTTCCGCCTCGGACTTCGGGGCCTGGAACGACACCGAATCGAAGAGCATGGTCGCGCCGACGGTCGATGTCCCACGAAACGTGATCGTGTGCGAGCCGGCGCTCACGTCGAACGGGATCAGGAACGGCGCGTACTGCGGGCCGGTCGGGTTGATGGTCCCCACCTGCGTGTCATCGACCCAGACGCTCACGGTCTGGGATGTGCCCGCGCCGTTCGCCGCCGACTGCACGGCCACGAGCGAGAGCGTGTAGCTCCCCTTCGCCAGCGTGATCGCCTGGCTGATGCTCCCCTGCCCCGCGATGAAGGCCACCTGGAGGCCCTGGGGCGCGAGGGCATTCTTCTTCGTGTAGATGCTGCCGTTGCCCGCGATGCCGGCGTAGTCGGACCCGCTGCCGTCGGTGAACGTCCAGGGCTGGTCCCCGCCCGCCGAGAGCTGCTTGCCGTGGAGGATGCCGTCGGTGACATTCGCCACGCCCGTCGGCTGCTCGAAGCCGCCGTCCACGATCGGGGCGAGCGCGGCATAGCCGAAGGTGTAGGCGTATGAACCGCCGATCTCGGAGATCTTGCTGGCGTCCAGGGCCCGGCTCAGCGCGACCACGGGGACGCCGTCGTTGAGGAACATCGTCGAGATCTTGACCACGCTCCCGGTCGGGATGCCCGGCCCGGTCACCTGGACATTCGTGAGAGGTCCGACCTGGAGCAGCGTGTTGTACGTGTCCAGGTCCAGCCCCACGATCGTGTTCGTCGCCTGGCCCGCCCCCAGGACCTTCCCGGTGCCGACGATCGGGCCGTAGAAGTAGTACGTGGCGGGGCCCGGAGCGGACTGCTGTAACGGCGCGGAGAGCGTCACCGTGCCGAGGACGCTGTCGTACACCAGGACGGTCGTCCCGAGCGGCACGCCGGGCCCGTTCACCAGCGTCCCGGCGGTATGATTGCTGAAGTTCGCGGCGACGAGCTGATTGACCACGTCCCGGGGCAGGCCGGTGATCACGCTCGAGCCGGGAGGAGGCGCCTGCGCGATCGTCGCGGACACGGGGCCGTAGTTGGCCGTGTTCGCGAACGGGAACGGGTAGGCGGAGGTGGGTATCTGGGTGGAAAGTCCGCCCAGGCCGCCGACGCTCACGTTCAGCTTCTTCGAGCCCCCCGCCCCCACGTCGCCGATGTCGTCATCGAGCCCGAATGCATAGGCGGAGAGCCCGAGCTTCTGGTGGATGAACCAGATGAACGGATCCAGGTTGTAGACGTTGAAGGCCTGACCGCCGACGGCCAGCGCCGGGTCGGGATACCAGAGCGAGGGGTTGGAATACGCGGGATTGGCGAAGTCCGGCACCCCGCGCAGGGCCGACTTGATCTGGTCGGTGATCGTGGCCTGGATGGCGGCGTTCTGATTCGGGAGGTAGGCCGGCCCGACGTTGCCGCCGACGATGTTGCCCAGCAGCGGGATCGCGGCATTCGCCGCCCCGGGCGTCACCGTCCGCCCCATGGTGCTCATCACCGCGTACACGTTCTGCGCGAAGGCCAGGGCTCGGTTCTGCTCGTCGGCCTTGAACGTGTAGGTCAATATCGGCGTCAGGCCGGTCGGGTCGTAGCCCACGATCGACGAGACGGACGGGAGGGCGAAGTTGAACGTGTCGGCCAGGGCCCCCCCCTGGGCCTGGTCCAGCGTGATCGTCCGGTTGTCGCTCGCGACGGCCACGATGACCCCGTGCGGCGTCCCCTGCCCGTCGGTCACCGCCATACCCGGCACCAGGCCCGGGGTGGCCGCGGCCAGCATCAGGAGATTCGACCCGGCGCCGATGCTCCCCTGCACCCCCGTCGCGGGCTTGGCCGTGGGCGCGATGGTCGTCGCGTAGTAGTTCGCCCAGCTATACCAGACGCTCGCGATCGCCTTGACGATGGGATCGGCAACGGTCCTGTTGAAGTTGAATGTGTGGTTGGGCGGGTCGCTGACGCCGAGCGGGCCGCTCAGGTTCACCCCCACGAGCTGCTGGGGGTTCGACGGGTCGTAGAGCATGCTGGTGATGGTCGGGCCGCCGGTCACGGCCTTCCCGTCGATGGCCGCGAGCTGGAACGGATACGACGCGATCCCCTGGGCCAGGAGCTGGAGGATCAACTTGTCGGCCGAGGTGGTGTGATGGAGTATGAGCTGCGTCGGGGTCGGATTCGGGATGTTCGGGTCCGTGTCCCCCCCCGTGGGGAACGAGAACGGGCCCGTGCCGCCGTCGGTCAGCGCGAAGAGCGGGAGGTTCACCCTGGACCCGTCGGAGAACGTCTGGTCGATGGAGAACGAGGACAGGTTGCTCCCCGTGTTCAGCGGGCTCTGGAAGAAGAGGTTCTGGCCGGAGGGGAGCTTGATGGTGCCCTCGCCCGCGGGCGCGTAATAGCTCGGATAGCCCTGGCCGCCGAAGTACGACCCCAGCCCGTTGCCGCCGCCGCCGCCGATGAAGGCCGAGAACGCGGACTGCATCTCGTCGATCGTCAGCGGGGCGCCCACCCAGCCGAAAGGCTTCGCCTCCGGCGTGTTGGGGATGGGGACCTGGTCCGCCTGCAGCGCCACCGGCAGGGCGATGGAGTCCACGTAGGAGACGTCGTAGTTGACCAGGTCGAAGTCGTTCGCACTGATATAATTGATCGTACTCGTATCGAATCCGATCAGGTAATCGAATCCCGTCCCCACGTTGATCTTCGGGTTGTAGAAGGTGCCCCGGAAGCTCATCTCGATGAGCTGGAACGGCGCGTCGTTGCTGGGGTTCTTGGCCGTCAGGGAGTGATACCACATCACCGCGCCGTTGGTGTTGCTCGAGCCCGCCGTCGTGATCGTGTAGCCGGGCTGGGAATACCGGAGGGTCGATGAGATCGGGGCGGTGCTGGTGAAGGTGAACTGCTGCACGCCCGTCGGGGTCGTGATCGTGGTCCCCTGGGGAGGAACCAGGGTGATGCTATGGGTGTCGCTCCCGACCGTGATGGTGGTGCCGCCGGGGATGCCGGGACCGGTCACCGACATCCCGGTCGCCAGGTTCGTCGGCGGCTGCCACTGGGCCGCGGACGGCACGTAGGCATTGGCGCCGCTGTCGAGGACGAACGAATTGTAGACCGGGGCGAAGGAGAGGGTGTTGTCGGCCACCGACCCATAGTAGGTCACCTGGGTATCCTGGTCGTAGTACAGGAACGGGTTCCCGTTCCCTCCCCCCCCGAACAGGTCGGCGGCGTCCGTCGTGATGATGATGCGGCCCGCATCCCAGAAGGCGATCGGGACGTTGATCGTGATGGCGCTGCCGGGCTGCAGGCCCGCGTAGGTCACGGTCTTGCCGTTGACCAGCTCGGTATAGCCGATGTAGCCCCGGTATTCGTGATTGAGCGGGTCGAACGGATCGAACATCCCGGTCCCGGTATAGTCCGTGGCCGGCGTGGGAGAGCCGGGGGTCGCCGTGCGGCTGTTCGCATCCTCGAGGAAGGGGTAGATCGTCTCGCTGCTATTGTTCGTGATCGTGATCTGCTTGACGTATTGCTGAGTCGACGGGGTCGGCGTCACGAGTCCGCCGTCGTGGAGGACGGCGCTCACGCCGTCGTCCTTCGAGACGGTGTCCGTCGGCATCAGGAGGCCCGCCAGCAGGACGCGGCCCTCCAGGAGCACGTCGCCGACCCAGCCTTGCGGCACGATGTTGCGGCGCGGGCGACGGCCTCGCCTTCTCAAGCAAGCACGATCCCCTTGCCGGGTGAGCCAGGCGGCGGACAACATCGTAGGCCCCTCTTCGCGGTTGGTCATCGGCAGGTCGGTATCGATCTGTGATCACGCAATCCTAGAAGAGCCCAGCGATGACTGCAAGTGCACCCGCCGGCGAATCCCCGCGATCACCGCTCGAGGTTCAGGCGGCGAGATGGGGCCCTCGCGGGCGACGGCCTAGCCGCCGCAGCAGGGACACAGCCGCGGCACGAGGATGGTCATCGTGGCGCCGTACTTCGTGAACCGATACGGCTTGCCGTCGAGCGTCCCCCCCTCCTCGGGCTCGGTCCTGTGGGCGGCGATCAGGTAGTAGTTCGCCTCGGTCGGCTCGAACGAGGCCTCGCCGTTGGCGTCGGTCGTCCGCTCGAAGCGTTCGTCGACGCCCGGCTTGAGGGATCCGCCCCGAGGGATGAACGAGACTCGCTCGCCCGCCAGCGGCTTGCCCTTGTAGAGGAGCCGGACCCGGATCGCGGTCCCGGGGCCCATCGGGGCGACGGGGCTGACGATGGGGACCAGCTCCAGGGCGTGGCCGAGCGGCCGATCGAAGCCGGGATGGGCCGCGGGGACCTTGTCCAGGCTCGGGCTCGCGAGGAAGAACACCTTGGCGCTCTTGATGGACCGTTCCGGCGCATAGCTCATCACTCGGTCCGAGGTGTGGCCGGCGACGTGGAGGCCGGGCGCGGCCGGCTCGAACCGCGTCGTCCAGTAGCCTTCCTGAGGGGTGTATCCGGTGTCCGCCAGGCGTTCCTTCAGGTCATATCGCTTGCCGTCCGGCGTGATCACCTCGAATGTCCCCCCCTCGAGCGAGGTCTTGCCGGCGAGCCTGTAATCGCGATGCTCGTTGCCATGGTTGCCGAGCATCAGGTCGAGATGCACCGCATCGCCGACTCGAACGATGCTGGCGTTGGACTGGATCCACGCGTCGTGCGCCCGTGCCGTCGCGGGGATGGAGATGAGGATCAGCAGCAAGACTCGCTTCATGTCGCGCTCCGGGTTCGTGGTTTCGGACGAGGATAAGCCCGAGTCATCGGGTCGGTCATTCGGGCGTCGCCGTCGCCTTTGGTTTCCGGGGGTATTCCATGCGAGTTGCCGCCCCTGTTCGGGCCAATCATCCAGCAGTCCCCCGTTGTGGAAGTCGAAGGGCACCCTTGATGGTACGCGGTCAGTAGGGGCAGCCCGTGTACATCTCGATCGGTGCGCCGGTCGAATTCACGGGCTTCGCCTCGACGCCGGCGAGGCGGGCGAGCTCCGCGTTCGCTTCCTCGAGCATGCCGACCGAGTACCCCGGCCAGCATTTCACGATGGTCCCGCCCCGGGCGACGAGGGCGAGGTACGCCGAGTTCTCCACCTTGTATTCATGGACCAGATCGAGTCGCGGGTCGGAGAGGAGCGGGAATCTCGGCTGGTGGGCCTTCGCCCACCGCCGCGCCACCGGCGGATCGCCGTCGATGATGCCGAAGAAGCGGACGCGATCCCCGTAGTCGTCGCGGAGTCGGTTGAAATAGGGGGCGGCGGCCACGCTGCACGGGCAACCGTCCTTGATGAAGATCAGCGCCAGGGGCCCCTCCCCGGCCAGGTCGCGGAGCGAATAGCTCTTGCCGTCGTCCGCCTCGGCCTGGAAGGCCGGCGCCTCGCGGCTCTCCATCGACCGTGCCGCCGACCGCATCTCCGCCGTCGCGATGTGCGAGTTGATCGACTCGACGATGATGGGCGGCTGCTGGGGGAAGGGCTCGATCCCCAGCTCCGACCGCAGCCTGGCCAGGGCGTAAGCGATCCCGGCCCAGCCGAGGACGATCGCCAGGATCGCGAATGCAAGGTGCTTCATCACGGATGCCTCTCCTCGAATCGATCCGCAGGAATCGGACGATGTAACCACACAACCCGCCCTGAAATTGCTCGCAGCCATCGCGAGGGAACGCCACCGGGCGGACCGACTCGCGAACAGAGCCTGCACCGACGATTCCTCGGCTGCAGGATCGGGCTGACTTCGGAGTACCATGCGATGGCGGTCGACGAGCCGCGGGCGTGACGCCCCGGCGAGGCCGGGCCAACATGACGCGTCACGTCGGAAACGGACGTCCCGGATGGGATCAGGCGCGGCCGATGGCTTCCGGCGGGTCGTCGAGGCGAGAGGCCCGCCGTGCGGGTCGATCGCAGGGGATCGTCGGGGAGCGATGTCGCCAGATCGGCAGGATAGGAGCCTCAAGTCCCGCGGCGAGCGTCGCGGAGGCCGCCCCCGGCACGCCGATGGAGCTGGAAGGGAGCCCCGGATGGCTGCCGCAGGGGATCGACCTCAGACAGGGGGACGGCCGCGAGGGACTCGGCGACGACGGAGAGGCGTCGGGGCCCGGAGCCACGGTCCTGAGTGGGCCGCAGCAGCAGGTCTTCGGGTCGCAGTCGCCGCACTTGCAGTGGCGCCCGTGGTCGTCGGCCGGCGTCGCGGACGCGGAGATCGACGGAGCCGCGGTCGCCGGCGAGCCGATTGCGCACGCGATCGCGGCCGCCAGCATCAGCAGGCGGGCGAGGTTGCGGCCCATGGGTCCTCGGCAGCGGCCGGCGGTCACGGACGATCTCTCCGGAGAGGCAGACGACCCGGCGGGACGGCGCCGTTCGGCCTATCATCGATTCCTGTCCCCGACGGGTCAACCCTCGACGCAGCCCCGCGGGCCGGCCTTACAGCACCGGCGGCAACAGCCACCAGGTCCGGCGGCGGTACTCGGCCCACTCGGGATGGCGGGACAGGCTGGCCTCCTTCGTGATCATGTTGACCGCGAAGACCAGGGCCCAGACGCAGCCCAGCACGACGAACGGCAGCCAGTGCCAGACCATCAGGGCGAAGCTCCCGTAGATCATCATCTCGCCAAGGTAGTTCGGGTGCCGGACGTGGCGGAACATCCCATCGGTGATCAGGCCCTTCCGCAGCCGGAGCGTGAAGTACTTCTGCGCGTCCGCGGCGATCATGATCGCGGTGCCGACCAGGCAGCGTTCCGGGAGGGGGAGGGAGATCCCGCGGATTCGGCGATTCCTCTGCCGTTGTCATACTGACCAGGCAGCAGTCCCTCCGGTACAATCCATTAGATCCCGCAGGACGCTTTCGGGAGGTTGCCATGAGTTCGCACGACTTCGTCATCGAGGGGATCGTACAACCCGACGGGACGTTGGTGCTCGACGCGCCGGCGAAACTGCCTGCGGGTCGAGTCCGGCTCATCGTGCTACCTCTACCGGATGTGCCGCCCGGCGACTCATTTTGGGACATGATGCAGTCCATCTGGGCGGATCAGGAAGCTCGTGGGTTCGTGCCCCGTTCCGCCGAACAGGTGGAGGCGGAACGGCGTGACATGAGGGAAGGTTGGGAGGAACGCCTCCAGGCCATCGAGCGGCTCCAGGCGGAATCCCGGCGCCTCCGTGAGGGGCGGCCATGAGAGTCTGCCTCGATACCAACTGCGTCATCTATCTCGTCGAGAGGAACCCCCTCTGGGCGCCGAAGCTGGTGGCCCGATTGGCGGAGGCCAGGGCGGACGGATATACCCTGGCCGTGTGCGACCTGGCACGTTCGGAGTGCCTGATTGGTCCCCTCCGAGCGGGGGATCCCGCCGTGCTTGCGGATTACCAGCGGTTCTTCTCTAGCGCGGCGGTCGAGATGCTCCCCCTGACGGCCGCCGTCTGCGAGCGTGCCGCCGAAATCCGGGTCGCCTCTGGCCTGAAGATCAAGCTCCCCGACGCCCTGCACCTGGCCTCCGCGACGACGCATGGCTGCAGGCTGTTCCTCACCAACGACGCCCAGCTCGCCGCGTGCGCCGCCATCGCCGTCGAGATCCTGACGTGAGGAATTCGTCGATCGGCAGAGGAGACGTGGCAATGGCCGGCCAATGCGCCGATCGTCAGGGCACCCTGCTTCGGCCGCGGAGGACCTTGATCAGGTACACGGCGGCGAGTTTCGCACCTATGCGATCGCTCAATGCAAAGCGATCGTACGCATCATAATGGCCGTCGAAGATCTCTCCCGCCTCCGCATCGCTCCGAGACCACCTTTCGAGAAGCCCGAGCAAGGCCCGCTCCTCGCGGCCGCCCGGGGAGACCTCTTTGTCCCCCAGCAAGAACTCACGCATGGGCGAACCGAAATGGTAGCTTACGTAGGTCGCCTCTCGCTCGACGCCGTTCGCATCCTGGAAGCGGACCTTGACCCATTGGTTGTCGCTGAAACCTCGATAGTCCTCGAAGGACACCAGCGAGATGGGTTCGGTCACGTCGCGCAGGTATCCGCTCGCGGACAGAGACGCCTCAGCCATGTACTCATACCAGTACCAGAATCCATAACCCGTGGAGACGAGGACCAGTATCGCCAGCACGGGATAGCCGTATTTCCGGAGCAGGCCCCGAAGCCCTCGGACCCCGCCCGCATGGAACGGTCGAAATCTCATGGGCTCCTCCTACAGCACCGGCGGCAACAGCCACCAGGTCCGGCGGCGGTACTCGGCCCACTCGGGATGGCGGGACAGGCTGGCCTCCTTCGTGATCATGTTGACCGCGAAGACCAGGGCCCAGACGCAGCCCAGCACGACGAACGGCAGCCAGTGCCAGACCATCAGGGCGAAGCTCCCGTAGATCATCATCTCGCCAAGGTAGTTCGGGTGCCGGACGTGGCGGAACATCCCATCGGTGATCAGGCCCTTCCTCAGCCGGAGCGTGAAGAACTTCTGCGCGTCCGCGGCGATCATGATCGCAGTGCCGACCAGGCAGAGGCTGATGCAGAGGCAGAACCAGGCGCGATCGGGGAGCGGATAGTCCGGCCGCGACGTCCCCGAGATCAGGAGCCAGCCGAAGACCCAGTACCAGGCGAGCACGCCGAAGAAGACGTTGAGCCCCCCCAGGATCGTGATCCGCCTCTGCCAGGCCGGGTCCGGGAAGGCCAGGTCCTTGATGAACCAGGCCAGCCCGTAACTGCCGTGCATCGCCAGGTAGATCCACGCCGCGATGCTCGTGGTGTGATACCAGGCGATCAGCAGCGCCAGGAAGGGAAACGTGCCGGTCTTCTGGAAGTTGATCACCCAGGCGAACGTCCAGGGCCGAGGGCCGCCGCCGAGGTCGGTCGTGAGGAAGTCGGTAAGGTGCCGGACGGCCACGGCCCAGGCCGGTGCGGGCGTCGCGGCGGACGGGATCGTCGAGGTCGCATCCTGATGGTCGTCGCTCATGACACCGGTATCCGTCACGGCTCGCCGCGGATCAAGGGGGAGCCGACGGCAAGTCCTCGGGGTGGAACGGCGCGGACGCCAGTTCGGCCGTCCGCCGATTCATGGCCCGGCCGAGCGCCAGGCTGAGGGCGAACCAGGCGACCGCGATGGGCACGATGGCGAGCGACGCAGCCGGGCCCAGGCCCGGCATCGCGGCGAGGATCCCGTACAGCCATGCCCCCGCGGCGTCGCCGGCGCGATAGACGGCCGTGTCGATGAGCCCCTTGGCGCGGAGCATCTCGTCGCGGGCGAGCGCCGTGCAGAAGACCTCGCGGGCGGGGCGGGCGATCGCGTAGTCGACGCTTCGGCGGACGACCTGGAACCACTGGAGCGTGGCCAGCCCCGGCCGCAGGTCCAGGAAAACCACCCCGGCGAGCGTGACGATGGGGAGGAGGGCCGTCGCGACCCCCGCGCCGAGGATCGAGAGCAGGCGGCCGGCGACGACGACCTGGAGGAACAGGCCCAGCAGGTTCACCAACAGGTCCACCCGCGCGAAGAAGGCGGCCCGCGTGGAAGGTTCGCCCAGGGAGGTCGCGACGATCCGCGCCTGCTCCATGTAGATGATCGCGGAGCTCGACGTGAAGAGGAGGGTCCACAACCCCAGGCCGATCGGGTAGGGCGAACGGCGGCGAGGCTCCTGCCCGGGCGGCCGGGGAAGGTCGCCTCCATCGGCAGCGAGATCCGGGCGAGCGTTCGGCCGCGGCAGCCTGCTCGCGGCGAGCCGGCCGAGCTCGAGGCAGGCCGCGGCCGCGAGCAAGGGCGAAGCGGCCCCGGCGCGGGCGGCCAGGAGGCCGGCGACGGATGAGCCGAAGGTGGCGCCGAGCGTCCCGCCCGCCGCGATCAGGCCGAAGAGCCGGTGCGCGGGCTCGTTGCCGAAGCACCCCGCCAGCGTCCCCCACCCGACCGAGACGGCCAGCAGGTTCACCACGCTCGCCCAGACGAAGAAGACCCGGGCGGCGATCTCATACCCGGCCGGTCCGAGCGACTGGAAGGCGACGTAGAATCCCACCAGGACGAGCTGCGCCCCCCGCGCGGCGAGGGGCAGGAGGGGACGACCCGGGCGGCGGAGCCGGGCCGAGAGCACGGGCGCGGCCACCAGCATCATCGCGAGCGTACCGAGGAAGAGCGCGGGGAGATGCGCCGGCCCCGCGGCGATCCCCATGGCGTCGCGGACCGGGCGGATTAGGTAGTTCGCCGCCAGGAGGCAGAAGAGGAAGGCCATCGCCCGGCGGAGCGGCCCGGCCTCGCCGTCGCGGACATCGACCAGCACCCGGATCGAACACGCGGACCTCGCGCGGCCGATCACGGCCGGGGGAGCCGGGACTTCCACGCCGCCAGGACCTTCGCCTCGCGCTCCGGCGTGATCCCCGCCCGCAGCTTGGCCCGACGTTCCGGCGACTGGGCCCTGAACCAGTCGAGGGTCGCCTTCGCCGTGTCCAGGATGGGCCGGAACGTCAGCCCGGCCTTGATGGCGCGGGCGTTGCTGACCTTCGCAAACCCGGCCGACTCGCCGCCGTTGGGCACCCAGGCGGGCATGTCGCTCCACGGCTGGACGCCTTCCTTCTCCAGGAACGCGGCGTCGGCCCAGGTGAAGGTGGCATCGCTGCCGGACGCCGCCTTGCAGGCGGCGAGGGTCCGGCCCATCGAGAGCGACTCCGCCGGGCCGAGGGCATTGAAGACGCCCATGGTCCGGTCCTCGATCAGGCGGACGAGGAACTCCCCCAGGTCGCGGACGTCGATGAGCTGGATCGGGTCGTCGGGCGCCCCCGGTGCCAGCACCTCGCCGCCGCGGGCGATCCGGACGGGCCAGTAGGTGAACCGGTCGCTCGGATCCTCGGGCCCGACGATCAGGCCGGGCCGGACCACCGCGGCCTTGCCGGGACAGGCCGCCTCCGCCGCCTTCTCGCTCAGGGCCTTGAGGGCCCCGTAGGTCTGGCCGTCCACCTTCTCCACCTTCGGATCGGCGATCGTGGCCACCGCCGCCGACTCGTCGGCGCCGGGCTTGCTCAGGTCGCTGTAGACCGAGACGGACGAGATGTAGACATACTGGCCCAGGTCCGGGCCCAGTACGTCCGCCGCCTGCTTCACCCACCGGGGGACGTTCGCCGAGGTGTCCACGACGGCGTCGAACTTTCGCCCCTTGAGCGCCTCGAGGTCCCCCGTCTCGCGGTCTCCGTGCAGCTTCTCCAGGCCCGGGAAGAGCCCCGGCCGCGTCTTGCCGCGATTGAAGAGCGTGACCCGGTGCCCCCGGCGGACGGCCGCCTCGACGACCTGCGGCCCGAGGAACCCCGTCCCTCCCAGCATCAGGATCGACCGCGACTTGTCGGCCCGGCCCATCGCCGTTCCACCCACCCCGCCGGCCGCCAGCATCGCCGCCGACATCCCGAGAAACTCCCTGCGACTCGTCATCCTCCACCCCCTTGCCGCGGACCAACCTTCTCCTACCTTTGGATCTCCCGGTAGAGTCACCACCGTGACGCGGTCGCGCCGGGACCGCCCCATGGATTCTTGAAATCGTAGGCTCCTGCCGCAAGCGGATACAATCGAGGACCGCCGTCGGGAATGCTGACGGAAAGGGGCGGACGCGATGGAGATTGTCAGCAACCGCCCTCCAAGCTCTCCTCCCCGGCCTTCCCAACAATGGCCGATCGAAGCTCCGTCCAGAGGCCCGGGGCAATGTCGGCGGGCCCGTTCCGGGTGACGATCGCCAGGCCGTCCTCGGGCGAGCAGCCCCGCACCAGGGCGATGGCCACCCCCGCGACGGCCGGCGTGCGGCTCAGGCCCGCGCCGCAGCAGACGAGCGTCGGGACATCCGCACGCAGCAGGAGGACGACCAGCTCCACGGCCGCCCGCAGCAGCCAGGGCGGATTGCCGGCGCCGTCGATCAGGGGGAAGCGGGCGTGGATCATGTCGCGCGGCAAGGAGGCCGGCGGCTCGTCGATCGCCAGCTCGACGACGGCCCCGAGTCCCGCCTCGTGCAATCCGGCGACATCCCGAGCATCCCCCGCATGACCGAGCCAGAGGGGATAACCGGCGATCCGACGCATGGTCATCCTCGATCCGGGGACGGTACGGCGAGCTCCTTGACGAACCGGAAGCTCGACGCCGCATAGCCGAGGCGTTCGTAGAAGGCATGGGCCTCGACGAGCCGGCGGTTGCTGGTGATCTCGATGAGGCCGCAGCCGGAGGCCGAGAGGGCGGATTCGGCGGCGGCGACGAGGGCCCGGCCGATGCCCTGGCCGCGATATCGCGCGTCGACGATCAGGGCCGTGATCCGCCCCACGGGCTTCGGCCGGTGGAGGACGATCGTCCGATGGAGCATTGCCGCGCCGAGGAGCCCACCATCGGGCATCGCGGCGACCAGCGCGGAGTTACCCTCGGCGGACCATTCCGCCCAGCGGCCGGCGATCGACTCCGCCGACGACGGATGCCGCAACTCGGCGAAGAGGCGAGAGAGTTCCGACGCGTCGCCCGGGACACCAGGGCGGATCTCGTGTTGCGGCGGCGATCCCGTCGTTGCCATGGGTCATTCCGCCGGCGGCTTGATGCCCAGGAGGCGGAGCGTCTCCTCATCCGGGCGGCCCTGGAAGAACCGTACCAGGAGGCGTTCGAACACCGAGCCCGCCGGGGCGACGGCCGCGAAGAGGGTGGCGCAGGAGCGGAGCTTCATGTCGTCCGGCGAGCCGAAGATCTCGCGCGCGGAGCGGTCCGCGACGCCGAGCGCGGCCTCGCCGATCTCGACCAGCCGCGGGCCGAGCACCGGATGGGCGAGATAGGCCCGCGCCTCGTCAAGGCTCGTGATCGCGTACCGCCGCGACATCGAGCTGAAGCCCAGGCCCTCGAGCTGCGGGAACACGTACCACATCCAGTGCGATCGCTTGCGGCCGGCGCGAATCTCCGCCAGGGCCTGATCGTAATCGCCTCGCTGGGCGATCTCGAATCGATTCAGGTCGAACGGGTCGCCGGCGACGCTGGCGTCACTTGAGCTTGTCATCAAACCTCCTCGCTGGCAGCCGATCCCATGTAGTGTATCGAGGCCGGCGACGGCCCGGCAATCGCCGGGGTGCCGCGGGGTTGACGGGGGGGCCTGGCTTCCCTAGCCTTGCAGGGGCGGCGACCACACCGAAACCGAGGAGGTAGGGCATGCGACGTCGCGAGATGCTCGGAGCTCTGGGCGCGAGCCCGCTGGTCGCGGCGGCGGCGGTGGCGCGCGATGCAGCCGGCGACGGCGACGATCCGCCCGAGGCGAATCACGGGGTCGGTGTCGCCGTCAAGTCTCCGCGGACGGCTTGCCTGGAGCGATGCGAGCGACTCGCGAAGCTCTGCCTGGTCATCGCCTATCAGCTCCTGGACGACATGAAGGCCGGCCGCGGCGATCGCGACGCCCTGATCAAGCTGCATCGGGCACTCGTGGACGTCCGCGAGTTCGCCACGCTCGCCGCGACCATGGTCCTCCGCGACAGCCCGTTCCGCGCCCCGGCGTGCTCGTCCTGCGCGTATGTCTGCGACCGCGCCGCGACCATCGCCGAGGCGGCGACGTTCGAGGCGAAGGGCCAGGTCATCGAGTCCCTCAGGGAGTGCGCCACCGCTTGCCGCGACGTCACGCACATGAAGCAGGGCCAGCCCTGATCGGGCCGAGGTGAATACAGGAGGCCGACATGTCCTGGGATCCGGAGCGATACCTGAGATTTCGCGGCGAGCGGACGCGGCCGTCGGTGGACCTCGTCGGCCGGATCGCGATCGACGATCCGACGAGCGTGATCGACCTCGGCTGCGGGCCGGGGAACAGCACGGCGGTGCTCCGCGGCCGTTGGCCGGGCGCCGCAATCACGGGGCTCGACTCCGACCCCGCGATGCTCCGCGCCGCCCTCCGCTCGGACCCGTACATGAACTGGATGCAGGGGGACGTGGCCGCCTGGCGGGCCGACGGGGATTTCGACGTCGTCTACTCCAACGCCGTGCTCCAGTGGATCCCGGACCACGCCGAGCTCATCCCCCGTCTCTTCCGCGCCGTGGCGCCCGGCGGCGCGCTCGCGTTCCAGGTCCCGACCCGGGCCGACTCGACCATCTATGCCCAGATCCAGGAGGTGGCCAGCGACCCGCGGTGGAGGGAGATCACCGAGTCCGCCCGGGGCGCGATCGTCGATCATGCCCCGACGTTCTACTACGACCTCCTCAGCGCGAGGTCGTCGCGGCTGGACATCTGGACGACCGAGTATCAACACGTCCTCGAGGGCCCGGAGGCGATCCTCGAATGGATGAGGAGCACGCGCCTCCGCCCCTTCCTGGCCGCCCTGACGAACCCGGCCGACCGCGAGGCGTTCGAGGGCCTGCTCCTGGAGCGGATCGCCGACACGTTCCCCCGCCGGCCGGATGGCCGCGTCCTCTTCCCGTTCCGGCGGCTCTTCGTGATCGCCTACCAGACCAGCGGATGAGCGGCCGGCTTCTCCTTCAATCGCGAGCAGCTCTCGATCGCCTCGTTGTTGTCGCCGCGGGCGCGATCCTCGATCAGGGTGGCGATCAGGGCGGTCCAGCCGGTCTGATGGCTGGCGCCCAGGCCGCGGCCGGTGTCGCCGTCGAAGTACTCGAAGTACAGGTGGTGGTCCTTCCAGGCCGGGTCCTCGGAGAACCGGCCGAGTGAGCCCTGGCAGGGGCGGGGACGGCCGTCCACCGGCAGGAAGAGGAGCGTCAGGCGGCGGCTGAGCTCGTCGGCCACCTGGGCGAGCGAGGCCAGATGGCCGGAGCCCGTGGGGCACTCGACGCAGAGGTCATCCCCATAGAACCTGTGGTATTCCCGGAGGGCGTCGATCAGGAGGACGTTGATCGGCATCCAGATCGGCCCCCGCCAGTTCGAATTCCCGCCGAAGTCGCCCGATTCCGACGCGCCCGGGACGTACCTCACCGAGTAGGTCTGGCCATCCACCCGGAGCTCGTAGGGATGGTCTCGGTAGGCCCGGGAGAGCGACCGCACGCCGAACGGGGAGAGGAACTCCGTCTCATCCAGGAGGCGCCGGAGCGACTGCTCCAGCCGCCTCCGGCCGGCGATCGAGAGGAGGAGCCTGCGCCTCGGCTCCTCGCCCCGCATCTCCAGCCTGTCCACCCGCTTCATGCGGCCTCCGCGATTGGCGAGGAACCAGTCCACCCGCTTCTTGAAGCCGGGCAGCGGCAGCCCCACGGCCTGCTCGTCCAGCACCAGCACGGCCAGGAGCGGCACCAGGCCGATCATCGACCGGAGCTTGATGGGCACGTCCGAGCCGTCGTCGCGCAGGAGCTTGTCGTAGTAGAACCCGTCCTCCCGGTCCCAGAGCCCCCGCCCGCAGGAGTTGTTGATCGCATCGGAGATGAAGACGTAATGCTCGAAGAACTTGGAGGCCACATCCTCGTAGGCGGGGTCGCGGAGGGCCAGCTCGAGCGCGATCTGGAGCATGGTCGTGCAGAAGAAGCCCATCCAGGCGGTGCCGTCGGCCTGCTGGAGCCGGCCGCCGGTCGGGAGCGGGGCCGAGCGGTCGAAGATCCCGATGTTGTCCATGCCGAGGAAGCCGCCGGAGAAGACGCCACGCCCCTCCGGATCCTTGCGGTTGACCCACCAGGTGAAGTTGAGCAGCAGCTTGTGGAAGCAGCGCTCCAGGAAGGTGAAGTCGTCGCCGCCGGTGCGGCGGAAGACCTGGTAGCAGGCCCAGGCGTGAACAGGCGGGTCGACGTTCGACAGGTCGTACTCGTAGGCCGGCAACTGGCCGTTCGGGTTCATGTACCATTCGCGGAGCAGGAGCTGGAGCTGCTGCTTGGCGAAGTGGGGGTCGATCCGGGCCATCGCCACCATGTGGAAGGCCAGGTCCCACGCGAAGAAGGCCGGGTACTCCCACGCGTCGGGCACGCTCAGGACGTCGCGGCTGAACAGGTGCGTCCAGTCGCGATTGATCCGGTTGTCGCGGACCTCACGCGGGTTCGGGTGGTTGGAGTCCCCCTCGATCCAGTCCGGGATGATGTACTGGTAGAACTGCTCGCTCCAGAGGAGCCCGGCATAGGCCTGCCGCGCGATCCGCCGCTCCTCGGGGTGGAGCGGGCCGGTCGTGCGGAGCTCGTGGAAGACGTCCGCCTCCCGGAGCCGGGCCTCGAAGAGGCCGTCGAAGTCCTCGAACGGGGCGGCGGATGCTTCCGCCTCGACCGAGAGCCGGAGCCGGATAACGACCTCGCCGCCGGGCGGGGCCTCGACCATCCGGACGATCGCCGCCTTGGTCCCGCCGTCCCCGGCGACGGCCGACTCGTCGCCCCGGATCAGATACCGGTGGAAGCCGTCCTTGCAGGGCCCCTGCCCCAAGCCCGGGATTTCCAGGACATCGAGGCTCGGCGCCCCCTCGAAGACGCGCGGGTTGGTCTCGTTCTCGGTGAAGACCCATCGTTCGCCGGGGACATCGGCCCGGAGGACGAACCGGCCCAGGGTCTGATGCTCGGCCAGCACGCCGCCATCCGCGGGCGAAATCCGGGGCTTCGCCCAGCGTCCTTCCTCGTAGCCCGCGCCCCACGCCCAGGTGTTCCGGAACCAGAGCGTCGGGAGGACGTGCAGGCGGGCCGGATCCGGGCCGCGGTTGACCACTCGGATCCGGATCAGGATGTCGTCGGGCGATGCCTTGGCATACTCGGCCGAGACGTCCCAGTAGCGGCCCTCGTCGAAGATCCCGGTGTCGACCAGCTCGAATTCCTCGCTCCCTCGCCCGCGGGCGCGGTTCTCCTCGCGGAGCCGTTCGTAGGGGAAGCGCGACTGCGGGTACTTGTAGAGGGCCTTCAGGTAGCTGTGGGTCGGAGTGCCGTCGAGGTAATAGTAGACCTCCTTGACATCCTCGCCGTGGTTCCCCTCCGGATTCGTGAGGCCGAAGAGCCTCTCCTTCAGGTGGGAATCGGCGCCGTTCCAGAGCGCGATCGCGAAGCCGAGGCGGCACTCCCGATCGGCGATGCCGAGGAGCCCATCCTCGCCCCAGCGATAGGCCCTCGCCAGCGAGGCTTCATAGGGGAAGCTGGTCCAGAACGAGTTGTTCGGCGAGTAGTCCTCGCGGACGGTCCCCCACTGACGCTCGGACAGATAGGGCCCCCAGCGCTTCCAGTTCCGCTCGCGGCGGCCATCCTCGGCCAGCCGGAGCGATTCGGCGTCGTCGAAACTCGACACGGCGGCTCTCCCCATCACGTCTCCCGGCGGGCCTCGGTCCCTCGTCTCACCGACCATGGCGATACGACCCGGGCGGCTATCATCTCAATCGATCCCCGGTGGCTCATGCAACAGAGATGCCCTCTCGACGTCTCCGGATGTTGATCGAACGAGCGGACGTGCCGGGCCAACGCCCCGTCCGGTCGACCTGTCAGGTTCTTTGTCGATCGCCCGAGCGCTTACCTTGAAGGTCGCCCCGGCCGAGGCTACTGTAGTATCCGTCACCGACGTCGTCGTGGTGGCACGATCGATGCGCAGCGATCGGCTCTCAGAAGAGGTCCCGGGCGGCCTGCGCCGGGAAACTCTGTCGGGGTGGGTCAGGATGGGGCGATGGCCCTGGAATCTCACGAGGATCTGCCACCTCTCCCTCGTCCTGCTGGGGCTGGAGATGCTCGTCCCCTCCACGGCCCGCGCCGGCTGCCATCTCCCGACGGGTGCCGACCCAGCCCGGTCGCCCGCTGTGCTCCACGACCTGGCGTGGCTCGAGTCGACCGGAGCCGCGGCGGAATGGTCCGATCCGGTGCCGCCATGGCCGAAGGCTCCCTGCACGGGCGCCTTCTGCTCGGGGAATCCCGACCCGGCGCGTTCGGCGGTCCCGTCGGTCCCCCCGACATCGGATGAGCGGTGGGCGAGCGTCGACCGCATCGATCCCCCACCTCCGATCGGCTCGCGGTTCATCGAGGCCGGCGATGAGCCCTCGCGCCGGGTCGAGGACTCGCGGCGCGTCTTCCATCCCCCTCGCCGGATCGTCGCGGCCCCCTCAGTCTGACAGCCCCCGACCGCCCTCATCCGGCCGAACGGAGATGGCCGTCGCGTGGCCGCGCGTCATCCGCCTGATCGATGATGCGCCCCTTTTATCCCATCTCGTACGCCCGCGGACGATCGCGGCGTCGTCGCGCCGATTCGTTCCTCAGCCGGGTCGATCCTCGTCGGACGCCGGCGGCGATCGCCGTCCCTCGTCACGTCCTCATCCCGTTCCGTTCCGTTCCATCCGTCCTCATTCCCAGGGAAACCGAATCATGAATCCTCGATTGCGTCGCGGCTTCACCCTGATCGAGCTCCTCGTCGTCATCGCGATCATCGCCGTGCTGATCGCGCTCCTGCTGCCGGCCGTGCAGTCGGCGCGGGAGGCGGCCCGCCGGATCCAGTGCACGAACAACCTCAAGCAGTTCGGGCTCGCGCTGCACAACTACGAATCCGCCGTGGGTCGCTACCCGATGGCCTGCGCCCTGAAGGTCGGCCAGGTCGACGAGACCTACTCGGTCCACGCCCGGATCCTGCCCTACCTGGAGGGGCAGAACCTCTACAACATGATCAACTACAGCCTGTTCTGGGACATCCAGACGACGGTCGCCCAGACGAAGATCGCCGGCTTCTTCTGCCCGAGCGACCCCAAGGGGGACGAGCAGCGGCTCTCCGGGACCATCAACCACTTCGGCACGAGCTACGGCGCGTGCGGCGGATCGTGGCTGATGTGGGATCCGAACATCAATCAGGTGGGCGACGGCATGTTCCTGGTCAACCGGAGCGTGAAGCCCGCCGAGGTCGTCGACGGCCTCTCGAACACGATAGCCGTCTCCGAGGTGAAGTCCCAGTCGCCGATCCTCCGGGACGGTGGCAACCCCAGCGACGCGAACGTCCCGCCACCGACCAGCCCCAGCCAGGTCGGCGCGTTCGGGGGCAACTTCGACCCGACGTTCGGCTTCTCCCAGTGGGTGAACGGCCTCTACATCCACACCGGGATCAGCACGACCTTCCCGCCCAACACCGTGGTCGGCTACCAGACCGGCGGCCAGAACTATGACATCGGCTTCACCACCAGCCGGCTCGGCCTGACGACCACCGGGCGGACCTATGTCGTCTTCCTGGCGAAGAGCTACCACCCCGGCGGCGTCAACACCCTCTTCATGGACGGCTCGGTCCGGTTCGTGAAGAGTTCCGTCGCCATCAACACCTGGCGCGCCCTGGGCACCCGGGCCGGCGGCGAGGTCGTCAGCGCCGACTCGTTCTGATCCCGGCCGGGCGGAGGAGGAAATCCGCCGGCCCGTCCCGGCAACGACCGCGGGCGGGCCGGCGGGATATCCGTCCCGCTCACGCGATGACGCGGCGGGATCTCGCCCGCGCGGCCGACCCGGCACCAAGGACGGCCACCCCGCCCAGGGCGAGGACCAGGCTGGACGGCTCCGGGATCGCGGCGGCGGCGGTGTGGAACGTGAAGTTGTCGACCGCGAAGTAGGCGGGGGGGATCACTCCGTAGGTCCGGTCGTTCTGGCTCGACTGGATGCCGAAGCGGAGCTCGGTGGAGCCGGCCAGGGACGACAGGTCGAGCGTGTTCCAGGTATCGACGATGTACCAGTCGTTCTTGTTGTCGCTGAGGAAGTTGGCCAGGTAGAAATCAACGGTGCCCACGAGCTTGCCGGCGGCGTCATAGCCGCGAATATCGAGGAGCTGATAATCCCCCTTCGTGAAGGCATTGGCGTATCCATAGCCGTCGCCGTCGCGCATCGTGAGGTAGGAATACGTGGTGTTGGTGATCGCGATCGAGTCCGGCGTGGCACCGGCCGCGAGCTTGATCGTGGCGTCGGACGGGTGGAACGGATTGGTCAGGATGGACTGCGGGTCGCTCGGGTCGAGGAGGCGGTTATTGAGGGCGGGGGAACCGTAGGTGAGGGCCACGCCATAGGTCTGCGATCCGTCGGCGCCTCCTCCCGTGATCGAGCTGTACTGATTGAGGAAGCCCGGCGTCTTGTTGTCGGTCATCGTCGAGAACGACCAGCCATACCAGGAGGGGCCATACATGGGATCGACAATGTAGCTGTTATTGTAGGCATTGCCGTCGATCGCGGCGGGGAACGGCGGCGTTGAGCCTGGGTCGCCATTGATGTACGAATTGGCCGACAGGCCGAGCGTCTCGTAGGTGGTCGTCACCGAGCCGGCGCGGGCGACGGGAGACAGGGTCATCACGAGCAGGGCGGCGATCGAGGCGCGTACGGGGCGCATGGGGGTACGGTCCTTTCCATGGCCATGGGCGGCGGCCTCCGGGAAAGGCACCCGCGCGGACGTGGCGCGCCGGAACATGCCCCCCCGATGCTTGAAAGGCCGAAGCATCGCATGGGACCCGTCGGGCCGTGTTCTGGCTCGCGAGTCGAGCGGTCCCGGACGCCTTCCCGCGAGATTGCGGCTCGCAGTGGCAATCTGTCCGGAGACCATCCTCGCTTACAGCGGCGGTCCCGCGCCGGAATTTCACCGGCTTCCTGCCCGGCCTTCCGACCGGGCGCCCGACGGGCATCTCACGGATCCTACAACTGGCCGCATCCATGAGTCAAGGAGCCGTGGGCTCCCGCGTCCGTGCCTGGGTGCGCGGAATCTCTGGAGTTGTGCTTGATCATGGAGCGACGCAGTTTACTTGGCAAGAGTGTCGAGTGATGTCCCCGGCCGCCTGACGTGGAACGGCCGGGGAACGCGTGCGGTCACTCAAGGCTCGCAGGATGAGTCAAAGCCCGGCGAGCGGCCCTGCGGCGGGATGCGGCCCGACCCAGCGGGGCCGCCGCCAGGGCGATCCCCGCGGCCAGGGCCATGACGACACTCGACGGCTCCGGGATAGCGGCGGCCATGTGGATGACGCCCACGCCGGTGAGATCGAACCCGCTGCTGGCGAACGGAGTCGACCACGGGTCGTTGATCAGGTTCCCATGGGAGTCCTTGCTGCCGTAGGCCGGATTGATCGAGCCGACCACATCGACGATCCGGACCTCGGTCACGTGATTGATGTCCAGTCCGGCGGTCCCCGCCAGCTCGGAGAGGTCGAACGGGGTCCCGTACCCGTTGATGTACTTGCCCGCCAGGTTGTTCAAATTGCTGGCGTCGACCGCGCCGAAGCCCCCCACCTGGGTGGTCGTCTGGGTCTCCGAAATCGATGCGAACCGGAAGAAATTGACGCCATCGGAGGAGACTTCCACGAAGGCGAGCTCGAGGAACGCCATCCCCGGGCCTCCGGTCAGGAAGCCGTTCTCGAAGACTGCGAAGTCGGCTCCGGCCCCGTTGGCAATCGGAGTGTTGAAGCTGACCGTGATCGAACCGCCGTCGCCCAGCGAGACTGGCGTCCCGTTCGGCCCCAGGCAGTTGCTCGGATTGCCGTAAGACGCCAACCCGAGGCCGGGATTGCTGATATCCATGGGGCCGCGGTTGATCGAGACGACGGACGAGGCCCACTCCGTGAAGATGGAGCTGCTCCTGGCGTAATTCACCCCGAGCGAACCCGGCTGCCCAACCTGCGGATCGAAGCTTCCCGCGTAGGCCGGGGCAACGGTCATCACCGCCAGCACGCAGGGGACCAGGGTCAGCATCCGGCGACGGGTTCCGAGGATGACCAGGCCCGCCAAACCCAGGCCCATCATGACCACGCTCGACGGCTCCGGGATGGCCGTCGAAAGCGTGAAATTGTCGGCCGCGAAGTAGGCTGGCGTGTTCACGCCCACGGTCGGGTCATTCTGGCTCGACTGGATGCCGAAGCGGAGCTCGGTCGAGCCCTTCAGGGAGGCCAGATCGATGGTCTTCCAGGTGTCGACGATGTACCAGTCGTTCTTGTTGTCGCTGAGGTAGTTGGCCAGGTAGAAGTCGACCGTGCCAACGAGCTTGCCGGAGGCGTCAAAGCCGCGGATGTCCAGGAGCTGATAGTCCCCCTTCGTGAACGCATGGGCGAAGCCGTAACCGTCGCCATCGCGCATCGTCAGGTAGGAGTAGGTCGTGTTGGTGATCGCGATCGAGTCCGGGGTGGCGCCGGCGGCCAAAGTGATGGTCGAGTCGGACGGATGGAACGGGTTGGTGATCGGGTTCGTCGGGTCGTAAATGTTGTCGAACGCCGGGGCCCCGTAAGTCAGGGCCACGCCATACGTCGCCGAGCCATTCGCTCCCCCGCCGGTGATGGAGCTGTACTGATTCGTGAATCCCGGCGTCGTGGTGTCGGTCATCGTCGAGAACGACCAGCCGTACCAGGCGCCGCCGTAAGTCGGATCGATGGTGTAGTTGTTGTTATAGACGTTCCCGTCGATCGAGGATGGAAATGGCGGCGTAAGGGTGGGATCGCCGTTGATGTACGACCCCGGAGCGAGGCCGAGATTCTCAAACGTCGAGGTCACCGTATCGGCGTGAGCCGCGGGAAGCACGGCAAGACCGAGGAAGGCTGCGAGCGCAGCGCGAACGTGGCGCATGAGGATGCGAACTCCTTCTACGAGGATGATTGGGGATCGGGGTGTGACGGGCCCGGCTTCAACCGGGCGGGGTTGGTCGTCGCGCGGCCGGCCCCGGGCACGCGAGCGAGGCGCAGCATGATCCGCAGCACCGCGCCGCGCGTGCAGCGGGCGCGAGGCGGACTCCGGGCTGATCGCGGACGACGATCAGCCCGTCGCTGGGCCCCGGATTCGGCCCGGCCGACGCGGGGGAGTCGTCACCGTCGACGCGGCGCCGATGTCGCCGGCGGAGGTAGCATTCGACCTTCGATCAGAGGCCCGTTGCGGGCGGGAGTGGGATGGAGCACGGGCGGTGCGGTCCTTTCCATGGCCATGGGCGGCGGCCTCCGGGAAAGGCACTCGCGCGGACGTGGCGCGGCGAAACGTGCCCCCCGATGCTTTAAGGCCGAAGCATCACATGGGTATCCCGTCGGGCCGTATTCTGGCTCGCGAGTCGAGCGGTCCCGGACGCCTTCCCGCGAGCTTGCGACTCGCAGTGGCAATCTGTCCGGGGACCATCCTCGCTTACAGCGGCGGTCCCGCGCCGGAATTTCACCGGCTTCCTGTCCGGCCTCTCGGCCGAACGCCCGTCGGGCATGAGGAAGATCCTACGACTTGCTCCGTCGCCGAGTCAATGATGCGGAGGATTTTTGGGTCGATGTGTGCGGAGAGGATCAGGTCTTGATTTCTTGCGGAACCAGGGGTGTAGAAAAGATGGCCGAACATCGGGCTGCCCGACGTCGGGGTGGATGCGAAGGGGCCGCGCCAGTCGGCGCGGCCCCTCCATGGAGATCGGCCTCAGGATGTGAAGGTCCCCGAGACGTCGTTGTCGTTGGTCGTCGCGGTGTTGCCGGTGGCCGACGTGTCCTTGAGGACCACGGTGCCGCCGGGGAGCAGGTCGAGGCCGCCCCCGATGCCCACGCCGGCCGGGCCCGTGGCGCCGGCGGCGCCGGGGAAGGTGCTTCCCGCCGTGCCGTTCGGGTTCCCCCCGACCCCGCCCGCCGCGTTACCCGCGATGTTGCCGGCGCCTCCCACCCCCCGATTCGCCTGATTGCCGGTGATGAGGTCGGTCGCCCGGGATTGGTTGGAGTTCCTCCTCGCGCCCTGCCTGGGCGAGAAGGTGAGGAGGCCGGTCGTCGTGTTGAAGACGCCGCCGCCGAGCCCGGACCCGCCGGCGCCGCCGGTGCCGCCATTGCCGCCGCGGCCGGCACCGCCGTCGCCGCCCGTGCCGCCGACAACGCCGAGGCCGCCCCGACCGCCCTGGCCCTCGCCGCCACGGCCCCCGCCGCCTCCGACGCCGCCGTTGGCCTGGTTGCTCGTGATGTTCACGGTGAGGCCGGTGAAGGAAGCCACGCCGCCGTTGAACAGGCCGCCGCCGACCCCGGCGCCGGCGGAGCCGCCCGTGCCGCCGGCCCCGCCGACCGCGAAGCCGCCATTCCCGGCACCGGTGCCCTGGCCGCCGGTGGCACCGAAGGCATTGCTGCCCCTGTTTCCGACGCCCCCGGCGCCGCCGTTGGCCTGGTTGGCCGTGAAGATACTGGGCGCCGGCACGCGGTTCGACCGCTGCGGACGGAACGTGACCGTGGCGCCGGCCGCGTTGTACATCCCGCCGCCGCTTCCCAGGCCGCCGAGCCCGCCGGACCCACCGAAGCCGGTGCCCGTGGTGTTGGCGAAACCGCCCTCGCCGCCGAAGCCCCGGGCCCCGCCGCTGCCGCCGATGGCGCCGAACGCCTGCCCGGCGACCCCGCCGTTCGCACCCAGCCCGCCGTTGGCTCGATTGGATGAGAAATTCACGGCCGCCGTGCTCAGGAACGTGCCTCCACCGCCATTGAAGACGCCGCCGCCAAGGCCGGATCCGCCCGCGCCCCCTGCCCCGCCGACGCCGGCACCCGCGGCACCACCGTTCCCTGCCCTGCTGCCGGCCGAGCCATCGCTATTGCCGCCCAGACGCCCGATGCCGTTGCCCCCGTCACCGCCCAGGCCACCCTGGCCGCCATTGGCCCGATTGTCTGCGAAAGTGCTGGCGGCGTTCCCCCTGGTACCTCCGCTCACCGACGTACCACCAAGGTTCAACAGGCCGCCACCCTGGGCGAGCCCTCCCGCGCCCCCGCGCCCTCCGCTGCCGCCGCCGCCGTCACCGCCGTTGCCGCCATTCCCGCCCGCGCCCCCCTGGCCGAAGCTCCCGTCGCCGGCCCTACCACCCAGGCCACCCCGAGCTTCGTTCGCCGAGAACGTCGTGGCCGACAGCGACAACTGCGCGCCGGCGGCGTTGAACACGCCGCCGCCGAGGCCGGCTCCGCCGGCGCCGCCGTCACCGCCGGCGCCGCCGATCGCGTTCTGACCGTTCCCACCGGCGCCGCCGGCCGCCCCATTACCAGTCCCGCCGACCCCGCCGGCGCCGCCGTTGCCCCCGACGGCCAGGTTCGAGGCGATCGTGCTGCCGGTGATCGACAGCGATCCGGCCCCGTTGAAGATCCCGCCACCACGTCCGTCCGTGCCGGCCTGGCCATTCCCCCCCGCACCGCCGAACCGGCCGTTCTGGCCGGCCTGGCCGGCGCTTCCGTTGCTGCCGATGGCGACGTTGTTGGCCACGGCCACGGAGGAGAGGGTTACCCGCCCCCCGGTGTTCAGGAGCCCGCCCCCGTCGCCCGTGACGCGGCCGCGCTGGATCGTCAGCTTCTCGATCGACACCTTGCCGCCCAGGACCTGGAGGACGCGGTCCAGGTTGTTGCCGTCGATGATCGTGGCCCCGGAGCTCTTCCCCTTGATCGTGACGTTGCTATTGATGTCCAGGTCACCCGTCGCCGATCCATCCTCGCCGGCACCCGCCAGCGTCAGCGCGAACGTGCCGGCCGGCAGGATGATCGTGTCCGAGCCCGGCTTGGCGTTGGCCGCCTGGATCGCCGACCTCAGCGAGATGTTCCCCGCGGCGTCCTTCCCCTTCTTCAGGTCCACCGCCACCGTGTCCAGCGTCGTGTTGACCTTGAACGTCGAGAGCAGCGCCCGCTCCTCGAGGTGCAGCAGGCCCGGGAAGTAACGCGACGCATTCCGCCGACCGACCCGAACACGGGACCTGTTACCGAACATCGAAGTCTCCCTCGTGAAGTGGTGAAATTTGGCCACCGCATGCCCGAGCTCATCGGGAAGGCCGGACGCTCCCGGACGCGGCGGCCTCGGGAGGACGTGCGAGGGACTCGCCCTCCTGGTGCTCGCCACGTCGCTCCCCTTCGGCATCAAGGAAAGCCCGTCCAGACCGATGCGAAATCCGCGAACCCCTCGCCGGTCGCGACCGCCCGAGGGGGATATCCGCCCGGCGCGGAGCGAACGGACAGGAATCGTCCGCCTGGAGCGGATCACGCAAGCAGGGCGTCCATCCCATGCCGGAGCCGGCCCGGGGCCCGAGTCCTTGGCACGTGCCGAGGCTCACCCGGGCGCTGGGCGGAGCCGGCTTCGTGCGATCGATCAGGGCCCAGGATCTCTCGGGGCGATCCCAGGAAATGCCGCCCAAATCGGTGACGTCTCCACCAGGCTGGGCATCCCGTAACGGTGAGTCGCCGTGGAGAATTCGATCCGGTGTGGGCCCAGCATGGCGGAAGCGTGCACGTCCCGACGACACCATCCACGAATCATCATTGTCGCATTATAACTATTTGACGCGGAATGCGGGCGCGCGACCGGGGCCGCGCCTTGCGGCGCGGCCCCGGTTGAGCTCAGTGAGTCGAGCGGCTCTCAGGACGTGAAGGTGCCGAAGACGTCGTTGTTGTTCGTGGTGGCCTGATTCCCGGTGATCGTCGTGTCGGCGATGACGACGGTGCCGCCGGTGGCCAGGCTGAGGCCGCCGCCGATACCCTGGCCGGCGGTGCCGGCCGTGCCGGCCCGGCCCGGGAAGGCCGTGCCCGCCTTGCCGTTCGGGATACCGCCGGTCCCAACGAGGATGCCTCCCGCCAGGCCGCCGGCACCGCCGGCTCCCGGGATACCCTGGTTCCCGGTGATGATGTTCGTCGCCTTGGACTGCTTGGAGTTCTTCCTGGCCCCGAGCCTCGGGGCGATGGTCAGGGTGCCGGCCGCCGTGTTGAAGACACCGCCACCAAGGCCTGCGCCGCCGGAGCCGCCGTTCCCGCCGTTCCCGCCGATGCCGTTGCCGCCGTCGCCGCCAACCTTCCCGTTGGCGCCGTTGCCACCCTTGCCGAGGCCGCCGTTGCCGGCGAGAGTGCCCGCTCCGCCGGTGGCCAGGTTGTTCGTGATGTTCACGGTGATCCCGGTGAAGGCCGCCGTGCCAGCGTTGAAGATCGCGCCGCCCATCCCGGCGTTCCCGGCCCCGCCGCTCCCGCCCAGGCCGCCGGCGCCGAAGCCGCCATCGCCGCCGGCGCCGTTGGTGGTCCCTCGGCCGCCGTCGGCGCCGAAGTCGCTGGCGCCCGATCCGCCCGTGCCGCCGGCCCCGCCGTTGGCCTGGTTGCTCGCGAAGCTGCTGGCCCCCGGCGGCTTGGACGGCTTCTGGGCCTTGAACGTGACGTTGCCGCCTGATGCGTTGAACAGGGCCCCGCCGGAGCCGCTGCCGCCGTTGCCGCCGTCGCCGCCGATCCCGATGAGGAACGAGATCGCGGTGCCGCCGTCGCCGCCCACTCCGGCTGTACCGGTGCCGACCCCGCCCTCATTCGCCAGCGCCACGGCGCCGAGCCCGCCGGAGCCGCCGCGGCCGCCGTCGGCCCTGTTCGTGGTGAAGTTCAAGGCGGCCGTGTTCAGGAACAGCCCGCCACCGCCATTGAAGATCGCGCCGCCGTTGCCGCTGCCGCCGTTGCCGCCCCGGCTGCCCGATCCGGCGACCGTGATCCCTCCAATACCGCCCGACCCGCCCCCGAAGCCGTTGCCGCCGGCACCGCCCGTGCCCGTCCCCCCCGAACCACCGAGGCCGCCGATTCCGCCGCCGGCCTGGTTGGTCGAAAGGGTGGTGTTCTTCCCGATCACCGAGACGGCCCCGAGGTTGAACAGGCCGCCGCCATCCGCTTCGCCACCGTTGCCCGCGACCCCGCCGTTCCCACCGGTGGCCGAACCGCCGGCACCGCCGTTCCCGCCGACGGCGCCGACGCCCCCCTTGCCGCCGGTCCCGGCACCGCCATTGCCCCCCCTGCCGCCGAGCCCGCCCCGGGCGGCGTTGCCCACGATCGTCGTGTCGCTCAGCACGAGGCTCGCGCCGGCTGCATTGAAGAGGCCACCGCCCTGGCCCTGTCCGCCGACGCCGCCGTTGCCGCCCGCGCCCCCCTTGGCGTCCTGGCCCGCACCACCGATGCCGCCGTTGGCCCCGGTGCCATCCCCGCCACGACCGCCGGCGCCCCCTTCTCCACCGATCGCCTGGTTCGATGCGATGGAACCGCCGGAGATCTTCAGCGACCCGGCCGCGTTGAAGATCCCGCCTCCCACGCCGTTCGTCCCGGCCCCGCCATTGCCCCCCGCGCCGCCGTTCACGCCGTTCGTCCCGGCCCCGCCGACGCCGCCGGCGTTCCCGATCGCGAGGTTGTTCGCGACATTGACCGAGGAGAGCGAGACATTGCCGCCGGAGTTCAGCAGGCCGCCGCCAACGCTCGCGCGGCCGCGCTGGATCGTCAGCTTCTCGATCGACACCTTGCCGCCCAGGACCTGGAGGACGCGATCCAGGTTGTTGCCGTCGATGATCGTGGCCCCGGAGCTCTTCCCCTTGATCGTGACGTTGCTATTGATGTCCAGGTCACCCGTCGCCGATCCATCCTCGCCGGCACCCGCCAGCGTCAGCGCGAACGTGCCGGCCGGCAGGATGATCGTGTCCGAGCCCGGCTTGGCGTTGGCCGCCTGGATCGCCGACCTCAGCGAGATGTTCCCCGCGGCGTCCTTCCCCTTCTTCAGGTCCACCGCCACCGTGTCCAGCGTCGTGTTGACCTTGAACGTCGAGAGCAGCGCCCGCTCCTCGAGGTGCAGCAGGCCCGGGAAGTAACGCGACGCATTCCGCCGACCGACCCGAACACGGGACCTGTTACCGAACATCGAAGTCTCCCTCGTGAAGTGGTGAAATTTGGCCACCGCATGCCCGAGCTCATCGGGAAGGCCGGACGCTCCCGGACGCGGCGGCCTCGGGAGGACGTGCGAGGGACTCGCCCTCCTGGTGCTCGCCACGTCGCTCCCCTTCGGCATCAAGGAAAGCCCGACCAGGCCGATGCGAAATCCGCGAACCCCTCGCCGGTCGCGACCGCCCGAGGGTATATCCGCCCGGCGGGGAGCGAACGGACAGGAATCATCCGCCCCGCTTGAACCTCGACGCGACATGATATGTAGAAAGGATCATCACATCCGCCTGCGCGACTCGCAAGCCCCCGCCGGGCCCGAGCCCAAAGGGGAAGGAGCCGTGTCCTCGACCGCGTGAGCGGACCTCGGACGGGGTGGCGGGCCTGGCCGGCGCCTCGACATGCGGGCGAGCCCGGGGGTCGAGCCTCGATGCCACGTCATGATCGGCGTCACGATCGACGATCGGCCTCGTATCCTCCGCGAACCCGAACGGCCTCGAAAATTCGAGGAGTCGGAACGCCGACGGACGGCCGGACTGGGCGATCGCGGCCCCACCCGCCGGCATAGAGGACGCGGAGGACCGCCTCGCCCGGTCGGGCCCGCGGCGGCTCCACGTCGATCGGGTCGAGTCGCCCCGCGCGGACTTCCCACGCCTTCGCCGGATACCCCGATCGTCGAGGGAGTCGGACCTGACGACGGAGTCAGCGCGACCGGACCGAGGCGAGCTTCCGCCCCACCTTGAGGAATATCGAGCCCGTGCGGCCGCCGAGCTTGCCCTCGATCACGGTTCGGAACGGCTCGAGGGCCTCTTCGGCCGTGAGCACGACCTGGTCCTGCTCGCCCGCGGATTCGATGACCAGGCGGATCCCGTTCTGCCCGGCGACGCGACGCGCCTCGCTGTTGGACTTGGCGAAGCCGAGGGACTTCACCGCCTCGATCACCGACTGGCCCAGGTCATCGATCACGGGCAGATCCCCGGCCCCCTCGAAGCTGCGGCGGGAGAAGCGGGCCTCGAACTCCTCCCTCGCCCGCATGGCCGCGTCCACGCCGTGGAGCGCGGCGGTGACCTCCCCGGCGAGGATCTTCTTCAAATCGACCGGCCGGAGGGACCCGCCGGCCAGCCGTGCGTTGACGATCGCGAGGTCCCGGTCGCTCCACTCGCTGAGCGCCCGGAAGTAGGGCTCCGCGAGGCGATCGGGCACCGACATGATCTTGCCGTAGATCTCCCCGGCGGGGGCGGTCAGCGGCACGTAGTTGCCCCGGGACTTGCTCATCTTCGTGCCGGCGCCGTCCGTCCCCTCGATGAGGGCCGTCGCCACGACCAGCTCCGCCCTCTGGCCGCAGACCTCCATCACCTTGCGACACATCTGCATGTTCAGGAACTGGTCGATCCCGCCGATCTCGACGTCGCAATGGATCTCCACCGAGTCCAGGGCCATGACGACCGAATAGAGCAATTCGGCCAGCGAGAGCCCGTGACCGGCCTCGAGCCGCTTGCGGAAGTCCTCGCGCTGGAGGGGCATGGAGACCGGGATCCGGGCCGTGATCTCCACCAGCCTGGGGAGCTTGAAATCCCGCAACCAGTCCCCGTTGTGGCGGAACTGGGCGCGATCGAAGTCGAAGAAGGGCCTGACCTGATCGCGGTACGTCGCCAGATTCCTCGCGATGTCCTCGTCGGTGAGGGCGGGCCGCTCGTCGGAGCGGCCCGAAGGGTCGCCGATCTTGGCGGTCACGTCGCCGACGATGAAGACCACCAGGTGCCCCATCCGCTGGAAGCGGCTCAGGATGAGCATGGGCACGGCGTGGCCGAGGTGGACCTCGTGGCCCGTGGGATCGATCCCGAACTTGGCGATGAACGGCCGGCCCGCCTTGCCGGCCTCGACGATCCGCTCGGCCATCGCCTTCGGGGACGGCTGGAGCTCCTGCGATCGGCCCGCGATCAGCGCCGACTGCTCGTCGGGGGAGAGGTCGGAGAGGTCCAGCGACCGTCGCCGCGTCGTCAGGTCCAGCAGCTCGCGGACGGCGAGATCGGAGGCGAGGTCCGCCCCCTCGAGGATCGCGGCCGTCTGGGCGATAGAGTCGGCGAGTCGGGTCATCGGGTCATTCCGCGGTGGAGTATCCAAAAGGGACATCTTACCCGGGCCCCGGGTCTCGTTCCAATCGGGAACCTTGGATGGGCTCGTTCCCCCGCTCCCGCCAGAGCGCTTCACGTTCGGATCAACCACGGGCAAGGAGCGACCGCGCCAGCCGTGGCCACCCCAGGCCGATGCGACGAGCGAGCCCTGTGGGAGCCGGCTCCGTCCGGCGACCGGGTGAGCCTTGGCTATCCCCCAGGCTGATGCCACAGGCAAACCCTGTGGAAGCCGGCTCTCAGTCCGCACGCGATCCAAGCGTTACGCGCTCTAGACCTTGTCCACCAGGGTGGCGATGACGGTCGTGAGCTCGGCCGGCTCGACGGGCTTGGCGACGTGGATCTGGAAGCCGGAGAGGAGGACGCGGCGACGGTCGTCGGCGCGGGCGTAGGCGGTGAGGGCGACGGCCGGGCAGCGCGCCAGGCCGGACTCGTTCTCGAGCCGGCGGATGCGACGGATGAACTCGTAGCCGTCGATGCCGGGCATGCCGATGTCGCTGACGATCGCCTGCCAGGAGCCGCCGCGAAAGGCCGCCACGCCCTCCTCGGCCGAGCCGGCGGTGCCGACCTCGGCGCCGCAGTCTTCCAGGACCAGGCGGAGCATCTCGCGGGCGTCCGGCTCGTCGTCCACGACGAGGATCCGGACGCCACGGAGGTCGAGGGGATCCGCCTCGATGGGCCCGTCGGAACGGAGCGGATGGGCGCCGTCGCGGCGGCCTTCCACGGAGACCGCGCGGAGCGGGAGCGAGACGACGAACGTCGATCCCCGATCCGGCCCGGCGGTGCGGGCGAAGATGGTCCCCCCGTGCAACTCCACCAGGTGGCGGACGATCGACAGTCCCAGGCCGAGGCCCCCGTGGTGGCGATTGGTCGAGGAGTCCTCCTGGCGGAAGCGGTCGAAGATATGAGGGAGGAAGCCCGGGTCGATGCCCTGCCCCGTGTCCGCGATGCTCACCACGACGTCGGAGTCCAGGCGCTCGATGATGGCCTGGATCTTCCCCCCCTTGGGGGTGAACTTGACGGCGTTGGAGAGGAGGTTCCAGAACACCTGCTGGAGCCTCGTCGGGTCGCCGGAGACCTTCAGCTCCAGGAGCGGGTCGAACAGCCGGTCGATGCGGACCCCCTTGGCGGCGGCGGCGGGGGCGATCGTCTCGACGGCCGCCTCGACGACCTTGACGAGGTTCACCTGCTGGACGTCGATCCGGAGCTTGCCGGAGGCGATCCGGCTGGCGTCCAGCAGGTCCTCCACCATGGCCGCCTGGACGCGGGTGTTCCGCTCGATGACCTCGACGGCCTCGCGGATGGCGTTGGGATCGGAGACGCGGCGGAGGATCTGGGTCCAGCCGAGGATGGCGTTGAGCGGCGTCCGAAGCTCGTGCGAGAGCGTCGCCACGAACTCGTCCTTCAGCCGCGCGGTGCGCTCGGCCTCGCTGCGGGCGGCCCGCTCGCTGGCGAGCAGCTCCTCCTTCTCGACGTCGCCGCGACGGAGGGCCAGGTTCTGCCTCATGAGGTCCGCGGCCCGGGCCATCAGGGCCTCGGTCAGGTCGCGACGGAGGTCCGCCGCGGCGGCGAGCTCCGCCGGGCTCCAGGGCTGGCTCCGGCCGCGGACCTGCTGCTTCCAGAGCGAGAACGACCCCCGCGGGCTGAGCCGGACGCCCCCTTCCCCCTTCTGCAAGGTCTTGGACGGGTCGCCGGCCCAGTCCACCTCGCGGATCTGCTCCGGCCGGAACCACATCAGCCAGTCGCCCCCCCCCTCGCCCAGGGAGACGGCCAGCAGCCCGGCGGCGACCGCCGCGATCGAGTGCACGCCCAGCGACGTGCCCACCGATTCGGTCTGGAAGATCGCGCCGGCCCCGGTCGCGGCGAGCCGCTCCGCGATCGCCAGGATGTCCTCCGGGGCCGGGGCCAGACCGACGCGGGTCACCTCGCCGTCGAGCAGGACGGCCGCCCCGCCGGAATCCAGCAGGTCCAGGATCGTGGGGGCGATGGCCGTCAAGGCGAGCGGCACCTGCTCCATCCGCCTCAGCCGCTCCGCGATGGCCGCCCGGACCGAGGCCATCCGCTCGGAGTAGAGGGCCAGGTCCCGGTCCTCCCGACCGGTCAGCAGCATCGACATCACCTGGCCCAGCAGCTCGCACGCGGTGCGGATGTCGTAAGGGACGTACCGTGGCGATTCGTGATGGCAGGCCACCAGCCCCCAGAGCGCCTCCTCCTTGAGGAGCGAGATCGACATGGACGCCGCCACCCCCATGTTCCGGAGGTACTCCAGGTGGATCGGCGAGACGCTCCGGAGGACCGAGTGGCTGAGGTCCAGTGGCGCCGTCGCGGTCGGCCCCGACGGCGGCAGGATCGGCACCGGCCGGTAGTCGCGGTCGGCGAGGAACCTCAGCCAGTTCTGAGCGTAGAGCGCCCGCGCCTGCGCGGGGATGTCGGAGGCCGGGTAGTGCAGGCCAAGGAACGGTTCCAGGTCCGGCCGCTTTGCCTCGGCGACCACGCAGCCATTCCACTCCGCATCGAACCGATAGATCATCACGCGGTCGAAGCCGGCGATCTCGCGCACCCACTCCGCACAGAACTGCTTCGCCTCGGCCTGGGACGAAGCCTTGCGGAGCCGGCTGATCGCCGCCTGAGTCTGGCGGTAGAGGTCCGCCGAGGGCAAACCCGACCCCGGGCCGGCGTGAGCGGCCTCGAATTCGAGGATGACGGAGTCGCCGGCCCGGTGCACGATCGCGTCGAATGTCGACTCGCCTCCCCGGGGCCGGATCGTGTAGAGATACCGAGGCAGCCCGCCCCCGGCCAGCCCGGCGATCCCCTCGCCGACGCGGTCGTGGTCGGCTTCCTCGAAGAGGATCGAGAGCGGCTTCCCGAGCACCTCTTCCGCCCTCAGCCCGAAGAACTCCGCCAGGTTCTGGCTGGCGTGAGAGATGCAAAGCGTATCCGCCCCCACGGCGACGAGCGCCCCATGGGGCTGGATCGAGCCCGGGATCCGAATCGGCTCCTGCTCGCAGTTCTCAAGATTGACGGGTGTATCGTTCATGAACGGCCTGTCATCCGGGTGGATGGACTGCAACTCCCAGCGGCCGAACTCGCTTCGCCGACCGCCTGCCCCGAAGATGGCGATACAGATAGCATGCCATGGGCCGGGAAAACCTCACAGCAGCAGGCCCGGGACGATACACATAACGGCCAACTGGCTGGATACATCAACGGGAGACGCACTGGATGCATGAAGGGCGGCGCGTCGTGAACGCGAACGAGACCGGACTTCGCGACTCGTGCTTCTCGACCAACGGCATCCGGCTGCATGCGGTCGAGGCGGGGCCGGAGGACGGGCCTCCGGTGGTCTTGCTGCACGGGTTCCCGGAGTACTGGTACGGGTGGAACCGCCAGATCGGGCCGCTCGCCGCGGCCGGATTCCGGGTCATCGTGCCGGATCAGCGCGGCTACAACACCAGCGACAAGCCGGTCCGCATCGCGGATTACGCGTTGGACCGCCTCGCGGACGACGTGGCCGGGCTCATCGAGACCGCGGGGATGGAGCGGGCCGCGTTGGTCGGTCACGACTGGGGCGGAGTCGTCGCCTGGTGGGTCGCGGCCCGGCACTCGGGGCGTGTGGAGCGGCTGGTCGTGCTCAACGCCCCCCATCCGGTCGCGTTTCGCCGATGGCTGAGGACCTCGCCGCGGCAGTGGCTCCGGAGCTGGTACATCGCCTTCATGCAGATCCCCGGGCTGCCGGAGGCCCTCTGCCGCCGGCGGGGCTGGCGCCCCTTGATGGAGGGGCTGTGGAGCAGCAGCCGACCGGGGACGTTTTCCGAGGTGGACTTCCACCGCTATCGCGACGCATGGTCACAACCCGGGGCCATGACCGCGATGATCCACTGGTATCGGGCCCTGCTTCGGCATCCTCCGGCAATCCCGTCCGATGTCCGGATCCACATGCCGGCCCTGATCCTCTGGGGTGCCCGAGATCGGTTCATCGAGAGGCGCGTGGCCGACGAGAGCCTGGCGCTCTGCGATCAAGGACGCCTCGAGGTCTTCGAGGAGACGACCCACTGGATCCAGCACGAGGAACCGGAGCGCGTCAATCGCCGGCTGATCGAGTTCCTGGGCGGCTCGGTCTCCCCGGCGACCTGATCGGGGCTAACCGAGATCCGACCTGCGATGGCCGGCCCAGGGATCGAGCTCGATCCACCGGCTCGGCCTCCTTCCGACACGGATTGCCACGCGGTCCACGATCGAGTACGAAAGGGACGCTGCGGAGGGCGGGAGGTCGCTCGCGCCATATCGGCGACGTTGCCGCGAAAGGATGGGAGGCCATGGTGTTCAGGACCCTTTTCCCGGTGGCCCTCCTCATGGGCTGCTGTGCCGGGGCCTGCGGGCAGGACTTGCCGCTCGAACCGGCCCCGCTCGAGGCTCCCGAGAACTCAGGCATCTTCCTGAGCCGGTTCCACCGCGGAGCTCTCGACGGATTCGGGGTCCTCGGCGAGAGCGTCGCGGCCCCGAGCCCTTCGGCTCGCCACCCGTGGGATCGGGACAGACCATCAGGCCGGCGACGACACGGCCCCGACGCGCGGCAGGACGTCGGCCCATTCTCGGGTGACCCGCGCCATCTCGGCGTGGACGTCCTCCGGGGTCGCCCGCGAGCGCTTGAGGACCTTGAAGCCGTGGTCCGCGGTGTCCAGCGGGTGGAGCGTCGCGAGGGGCCCGAGAGTCTCGCTGACCGGGCGAAGCAGGCCCATCTCGGCGAGCTCGTCGCGGGTGCCGCTGAGGAAGAGCATCGGAATCGTGACCGATTTCAGGTGGTCCGCGCGCTTCGTGTCCGGCTTGCCCGGCTGGTGGAGCGGGAAGGCGAAGAAGACCAGGCCGGAGACCCCTTCCAGGGGCGATTCCGCCGCGGCGTGGGACGTCATCCGGCCACCGAACGAATGGCCCCCCGCCAGCAGCGGGAGGCCGGGCATCGCCTCCCGGGCCGCCGCCACGGCCGAACGCACCGTTTGCACGCAGACGGCCTGCGAGTCCCGACCCCGACCGTGCTCCATGTAAGGGAAGTTATATCGGAATGTTGCGATTCCTACCTCGGCCATCCGCTCCGCGATCGTCCGCAGGTTGTCGTGCCGCATGTCCGTGCTGGCGCCATGGGTCAGGACCAGCCCGTGGCGGGCGTCCTTCGGCCGGACCAGCAGGGCCGAGACCTTGCCCTTCTCCGGCGTGGCGAGGAATTCTCGTTCATCCTCGATCATGACTGGATCTCCTGAACGGGCCGGCTGCGATCCGCACGGCGACGATGGATTGCACCCGGCGATCCCCGCCCCGTCAACGCCCGTGTGGAGAAACTCCGCGAGCGACACTTGCCCCGACGATCGGCATCCGTGCAAGATGATCGGACTCCGTTCCAGTCCGGCCGCGGTGAGCCCTCGGGGAATCTTGAAGATGAACGATCGGCACTCGTTCCGACCCATCCTCCGGGAAGCACTGGAGGATCGAATGCTGCTCAGCACGACCGCGCACGCCTGGGCGCGACACGCCGAGTCCGCCCGGCCGCTGGTGCAATCCTCCCTCCGCGGGCTCGGCAACGTCGGGGCGCTCGGCGACAGCTACACCGACGAGTACGCTTCCTACAAGGGACAGGCTCGCGGCTTCGCCAGGAACTGGGTGGAGATCCTCCAGGCCACCCGGGGCGTGAGCTTCGGCAAGTACTCGGCCAGGGCCAGGCCGGAGCCGCGGGACGCGGGCTATGCCGACAACTGGGCGCGGAGCGACGCCACGTCCGCGGACATGATCGGCAACCAGCTCGGCGGGCTCGTCGATCAGGTCCGCAAGGGTCAGGTCCGGACGGCGTCGGTCTTCATCGGCGGCAATGACTTCCTCGACACGTTCCGGGCCATCGCGGCCGGCCAGATTTCCCCGACCAATGCCGTCGGTGCGATCCAGCAGGCGGAAGCCCGGCTCGAGACCAACTTCACCACGGCCGTGGACTCGCTGCTCGCGGCGAGTCCGAACGTCCGGGTCGTCGTCTGGACGCTCCCGGATGTGTCCACCCTCCCCGCCATCCGGCAGGCCGTGGCGGCGATGCCATGGTTGGCGCCCCTCCGCGACGCCGGCTCTCGGGCCGTCGGGACGTTCAACGCCAAGGTCACGGCGATCGCCGCGTCAAGCCCGAGGATTGCGCTCGTGGACCTGGCATCGATCACGAAGCAGCTCGCGATCGCCCCGTCGTCCGTCCCCTTCGGCGGGACGACCATCGACCTGACCACGCCGGGGAACGACTATCACCACTTCTTCCTGTCCGACCAGATCCACGTCGGCACCGTTGGCCAGGGGCTGATCGCCAACGCCTTCGTCAACGCCGTGGACGCCCGCTTCGGGCTGCACGTCAAGCCGCTCACGCCCACGCAGATCGTGGCCTTCGCGAAGCGGGTCCGACCGTCGTGAGACGCGGCGATTCACGCCGCCCGGAAACGGGCGCGGCCGCCATCGGGCGATGGCGGCCGCGCGAAAGGCTTCAGAGGGGACGCTCACTTCACGGGGTGGCGGGTCCGGGGCCGCCGCCCGGGGGCGTCGCGGTCGGGCTGCCGCTGGGGGCCCTGCGCTCGGGGGCGGGCCGGGCCGGCTTGCGCGGGAGCTTCTCGTCGAGCATCGCGGTCTCGTAGGCGAACGCCGCCATGATGGTGGCCGCCTGCTTCAGGTCATCCGCGGAGGCCTCGTCGAAGACGTCCTGGTTCGAGTGGTGCGTCCGGGTGCTGTAGTGCATCTCGTCCTGGATGAACTGGAAGCCGGGCAGGCCGATGCCGTCGAACGACTGGTGGTCGGTGCCCCCGGTGTTCGACAGGGTCAGCGTGGTGGCCCCCAGCTCGCGGAACGGGGCGAGCATCTTGCGGAAGATCGGCCGGACGGCCTCGTTGCCTTCCATGTAGACGCCGCGGATCTTGCCGGTCCCGTTGTCGAGGTTGTAGTACGCGGAGAACCGCTCGAATTCCCCCTTGGGATCGGTGGAGGTCTTCACCGGCGAGGCCGGATCCTTCTCCTTGGACTCGGAGGAGGGCTGGGGCCCGCCCATCATCGCGGCCATGGCGTCGTAGTTCTTGCCGAAGTGCTGGGCGACGTAGGCCCGCGAGCCGAAGAGGCCCTGCTCCTCGCCGCTCCAGAGGCCGATCCGGATGGTCCGCCGGGGCTTCAGGTCCAGGGCCTTGAGGATCCGCATGGCCTCCATCGTGGTGGCGACGCCGACGCCGTTATCCGTGGTGCCGGTGGCGCTGTGCCAGGAGTCGATGTGGCCGCCGAGCATGACGACCTCGTCCTTCAGGTCGGTGCCGGGGATCTCGGCGATCGTGTTGTAGGCCATCAGGTCCTCGTCGTGGAACTGGACGGAGAGGTCCACGACCATGGTCGGCTTCTCGCCCTGCTCGATCATCCGGACGAGCCGGTTGTAGTGCTCCTTGGACATGGTCATCTGGACCGGGATCTTGGGGGCGTCCTTGTCCCAGACCGAGACCCGCTTCGCCGGCCGGGGCTGGCCGGGCATGGAGAAGGACGAGACGCCCGGGACGCTCGCCTGGGCGACGAAGAGCGTGCCGCCGTCCCCCTGGCTGCTGCAATCGACGAGCACCGCCGCGCCTTCATCGGCCAGGAACTTGGCCTTCTTGCCGGCGAGCTGCATCTGGGCCATCATCTCGGGCCCGAACCGCGACCGCCGCGCCTGGGGACCACCGGCCGGCGCACCGCCGGGGCCACCCGGGGCACCGGGGCCGCGATTGGCATTCGGGCCGGCCGCCGTCGGGCTCGGCCGCTGCGGCCTCTGGCCGTCGGAGTCGGCCAGGTCGAGCAGCTCCTTGTCGGTCCTCCGGTTGGCCTCCGGCTCGAAGCCGGTGGAGATCTCGCGAGGCGGGCCGGTCAGGACGATCGCCCCCTTGAGCTTCCCCTTGTGCTTCTCGAAGTCGGATTCCGTCTTGACGTTGAAATAGACCACCGGCGCCTTGAGCGGGCCGTCGGTGCCGGGGGACCACGCCTTCGGGAAGGCGATCAGCGGGATGCACTGGGGCTCGATGATCTGGGCGGAGAACCGCTTGAGCGTCCAGCCCCGGCCGAAGGGCCCCCAGGCCTCGAGGTGGGCGTTGGACATCCCCCACTTCGCGAGCGTCTGGCAGGTCCACTCATTGGCCCGCTTGAGCCCGGGAGAGGCCGTCAGCCGCGGGCCGATCACGTCGGTCAGGTAGCTGAGCGTGGCCATGACCTGGGACCGATTCAGCCCCTCGTCCTTGATCCGCTCGATGGGGTCGGTGATCGTCTCGGCGGCCTTCGCGTCCTTCTTGGGCTCCGCGGCCTTCGATTCGGCGGCCGGTTTCGCCGCCGGCTTATCGCCCGCGGTCCCGGGAGGGGACGGCTCCTGGGCGAGCAGCCCATACGCCGGCGCGAGCGTCGCGGCGAGCGCGAGCAGGAGGCTCTTCCTGCGAGGAGGTGTCATCGATCGGGGTCTCCAGGTGAAAGTCGTGGTGCGGACGGTGATCGCGGGCGGGCCGAGGGCCAGGCCCGGGCCAGGACGGGGAGAGAGGTGGGACCCCGCTCGGATGAGGACATCATAAAGACTGAGCGTCAATCTCGCACTACAGGGCCCGCCCGGCGCGCGGAAAAGTCTCGACCTCGCGGCCGAGGCCGGGCGCGGCCCCGGAGCAGGCCTCAGGCTTTCAGCCCCGCGAAGTCGTAGCGGAACGCCTCGCCGCCGTCGAGGAGCTGCTTCCAGGTCACCTCGTGCTGCGCGTAGGCGGCCGTGCGGCCGAGGACGCACGTGAGGTTCGATCGGACGCTCGGGGCCACGGTCGGGTTGGAGCAGTCGCCCGTCGCGATCCGGTCGTAGAAGGCCTCGATGTTGGCGACGGCCCCCTGGGCGTAGATCGGCCCGGTGTTGCCGCCGGCGTAGGGGTGCTTGCCCGCGATCGCGACATCGCCGCCGTAGCGCGTGTCGATGAACCCGTCGGTCCCGAAGAACCGGCAGCGGATCTCGTCCGGGGCCCCGGGGACGGCCTTCTGCGAGAGGAAGTTCACCACGACGTTGTCCGGGAAGACGTACGTGACGGCGAAGTGATCGTTGATCTCGCCGTGCTTCCGCGCCCGTCGTCCCGTCCACCCGAAGGCCAGCAGCGGGTCAGCCCCGGTGATCCAGGTGGCGACGTCCAGCGTGTGGATGTCCTGCTCCACGATCACGTCGCCGCCGAGGGCCCGGGAGTTGTACCAGTATCGGAGCCGATCCTCGGGCGTGTCGGCGGCCCGGTCGTGGACGCTCGCGTCCCAGAGGTAGGCCGACTGGGAGCTGATCAGCCGGCCGATCGCCCCTTCGTGGACCCGCCGCACGGCCTCCACGTAGAACGGATTGACCCGCGTCTGGAAGTCCACCAGGAAGACGAGCTTCTTCCCCGTCGCCCTCTTGCCCGAGTCGGCGATGCTCAGGCAGCCGGGGACGTCCACGGCGATCGGCTTGGCGCAGTAGACGTGCCGGCCGGCGTCCACCGCGGCGGCGGCCTGCTCCGGGTGGAAATACGGCGGCGTCTCGATCACGACGGCGTCGAGCTTCGAGTCGAGCAGCCTCCGATAGCCCGAGAGCGTGGAATAGCGGCGATCGGCGGGGACCCCGAACGACTCGCCGAACGGCTCGACGCGGTCCGGGAAGTAGTCGGCCGCCGCGACGATCCGGTACTTGCCCGACTTCCGGAAGAGGTCGGCGATCCACGAGCCGCGGCCGCCGCAGCCGATCAGCCCGATCTCGACGGCCGAGTTGGCCTCGGTCCCCCGGACGAGCCCCGGCCGCATGGTCGTGAACGCCGCGGCCGAGGCCGCCGCGCCGCCGAGGAAACTCCGCCGGCTGGGAGAGATGCTGGCGCGCATGGTGTTGATCCTCTGTACCTGTGAGGGAGGGAGGGACGGAAGGAGGGAATGGGCGGCGTCGCCCGGTGTGTCCCCTCAGCCTCCCCGGCGCCGGGGGACGAGTCAAGGATGCAGCCGGCTCGGGGTCGCGCATGAGCCGCCGTCTTCGCGGCCGCGACCGACCCGGTTGACCGGCGGCGTCGCGCGGCGTAGACTCCGCGCAATCTCGCTTTAATGCATCGGAGGACCGCCATGTTCCGATCCTTCTGCCTCGGCGTCCTGGTGGCAGTGCTCGCCCTGGCCACCCTCGGACGCGACGCGACGACGGCCGGCTCGCGCCCCGCCGAGGAGGCGCCCGCCCCCGCCTCGACGGACGCCCGCGGCCTGGAGCAGGGCCTCTCCTCGCTCCCCTTCCTCTCGCACGCCAGGACTCGATCGGTCTGCGCCGAGAATCCGACCGGCGCCAGGGGTCAGGGGGGGCGAGCCGTCCCCGACAAGGCCCAGGCGGACCCGCCCGCATCCGCCCGCGCCGCCGACGAGCTCGGCCAGGGATGGAAGGTCCGGCCGTTCCTCCGCGTCAACAAGGGGCAGACCGCCACCCTGATGGACGTGGACGGGCCGGGCGTGATCCAGCACATCTGGATGGCCGGGCCGATGAAGTGGAGCCGGGCCCACGTCCTGCGGTTCTACTGGGACGGCGAGGAGACCCCGTCCATCGAGGTCCCCGCCGCCGACTTCTTCGCCGTCGGCCACGGCAAGTTCGCGCCGGTGCACTCGCTGGCCGTCGTGACCAACCCCCAGGACGCCCTGAACTGCTACTGGCCGATGCCCTTCCGCAAGCACGCAAGGGTCACCTTCAGCAACGACTCGACGACCGACGACGTCACCCTCCTGGCCTACCAGATCACCTACGCGGAGGCCCCGATCCCCGCCGACGCCGGCTATTTCCACGCCCAGTTCCGCCGGGCCCGCACCGACCGCGTCAACCCCTACGTGATCCTCGACGGCGTCCGTGGCCACGGTCGTTACGTGGGGACCTTCCTGGCGTGGACCCAGCGCGAGAAGGGCTGGTTCGGCGAGGGCGAGGTGAAGTTCTTCCTGGACGGCGACGAGGAGTTCCCCACGATCTGCGGCACCGGGACCGAGGACTACTTCTGCGGCAGCTACGGCTTCGCGACCCCCTTCACCGGCCCCTACACGGGCACCACCCTGCCCGCCAGCGATCAGGGCCCGCCCCCCAACTTCTGGAGCCTCTACCGCTGGCACATCATGGATCCGATCAACTTCGAACGCGACCTCCGCGTCACCATCCAGGCCCTGGGCTGGTACGAGGGCAAGCCGCTCTACAAGAAACTCTCCGACGACGTCGCCTCGGTCGCCTTCTGGTATCAGGCCGAGCCCCACTCACCGTTCCCGAGCCTGCCGTCGCTCGCCGATCGCGGCGCGACCGTCCTCCCCGCGCCGGCGAACTGAGAGCCGGGCCGCCGCTCGAACACCTTCCAAATCGACGGAGTTGACCCATGAGACGCCCGGGCACTTCACTGCTCCTTCTGTCCGGCCTGCTCTGCGGTCCCGCGCTCGCGGCCGCCGGCGACGGCCCGCCCGCGGCCTCGAAGCCGGCGCGGCCACCGATGCCGAAGATCGACCGGCCCATCCTGTTCGACACGCCCGAGGCCGATCGGATCCTCGCCGCGCTCCAGGTCTTCCCTCCCGACAATCCCTGGAATGAAGACATCTCGGGACGTCCGATCCATCCCAGCTCCGGGAAGATCATCGCGTCGATCGGCGCGGACAAGCCCCTGGCCTTCAATTCCGACATGGGCTTCATCCTGATCCCGCCGAACCAGAAGCGCGTGCCGGTGGCCCTCGGCGAGTATCCCGGCGAATCCGACCGGGGCCCCTACCCGATCCCGGACAATGCCCCCGTGGAGGGCTGGCCGATGAACGGCGAATCGCTGGCGTCGCACCAGCGCGGCGGCGAGGGCGACCGCCACGTCGTGGTGGTCGACCCGGTGAACCGCAAGCTCTACGAGCTCTACCGCGGCCGCAAGACCGATCGCGGCTGGACCGCCGACCAGGCCTCGATCTTCGACCTGGCGTCGAACCGGCTCCGGCCCGACGGCTGGACCTCGACCGACGCCGCCGGCCTGCCGATCTTCCCGGCCGTCGTCCGGTTCGACGAGCTCGAGCGCGGCCGCGTCGAGCACGCCATGCGGTTCACCGTCCGACGCAGCCGCCGGGCCTACGTCTACCCGGCCACCCACTTCGCGAGCGCCCGCAAGGATGAGGACCTGCCGCGGATGGGGGAACGGTTCCGGCTCCGCAAGGACTTCGACGTCTCCGGCTTCTCGCCGCACACTCGGGCCATCCTCCAGGGCCTCAAGACGTACGGGATGATGGTGGCCGACAACGGCGGCGACTGGCGGATCTCAGTCGCGCCCGACCGGCGGATCGTCGGCCTGGACGACGAGCTCCGCCGCGTCAAGGGCCGCGACTTCGAGGTCGTCGTCCCGAGCGGCCCTCGCGAGGGCTCGGTCACGGCCCCGCCCGCCGGTCGATAAGGCCGGGGGGATGGGGCCTCGCCCGAATCACCTCCGCTTCTTCGGCGGCGGATTGGCCAGGCCCTTGCGGATCTGGTCGTGCAGGAGCTTCTGTTCTTCCTGGTTCTCTTCCACCTTGATCCGGCCCGCATCCGGGTCGCCCGAACAGCCGGCGAGGGCGGCCGCCGGCAGCAGGCAGGCCCACGCGAGGAAGCATCGTCGATTGATCATTTTCGCCTCGCTTCCTCAGTAGGCATCCGCCGAGATGACCTCGCCGCCGGCTCGCGAGCCGAGGGACCGCCAGGTCGGGGCGGCGACGGTCTCGCGGACGAACCGGACCGAGCCGTCGCCGATCAGGACGTTCACGCCGCCCGGATGGGCGCTGCTGGGCGGCACCTGCATGTACCAGGGGAGATTGGCGGAGTCGCCCGACCAGGGCGCCATCATCTGGCCGCCGTCCATGATCGCGCACGACCGCCCGTTGGGCGGGCCGATGTGATTGTAGGCGGTGTTCGCGAGCTCGCCCGAGGCCCAGATGCCGCCGGTCTGGTTGTACCAGATCATCTTGGAGGTCATGGTCTGACAGACGGTCGCGGTCTGGTCCGCCGACGTCGGCATGGGACTTTTCATGTACATGTACCAGCCTGACAGGTCCTTCCTCGGGATGCCGGAGCCGAGCAGCCGTTCGCTGGCGAAGGCCGTCTGGCTGAGGCCGTCGGTGACGCTCGCCGCCCGGACGGCGCTGCGGTCCGAGAACGGGCCGACGCTCTCCGCGTTGCCGGTCGAGTCGTACATCCAGCCCCCCTGATTCACCACGTAGCCGTTGGCGCCGGGCCACGCGTTCTGCGTGTAGTCGGACGGGCAGAGGAAGCCCGCGACCCGGGCCATCGTCGCCGTCGAGTTCGCCGGCACGGCGAGCGCGGGGAGGATCACGTCGCCCATCATGTCCACGCCCATGTCCGGCAGCGAGGGAGGCAGGGCGAAGTTGATGGTGTTGGAGAGCGGCCCCTGCTCGATCTGGGGCAGCAACATGGCGTGGGCCGACCATCGGCCGTACCAGGGCGTGTTGGCGTAGTATCCGCCGCGGGCGAACGGATAGACGCGATTCGTGCTCTCGTAGTTGGCGAACGCCAGCCCGAACTGCTTGAGGTTGTTGACGCACTGGGCCCGGCGGGCGGATTCGCGGGCCCCCTGGACGGCGGGCAAGAGCAGGGCGATGAGCACGGCGATGATGGCGATCACCACCAGGAGTTCGATGAGCGTGAAGGCAGGACGGCGCAGCATGGATCCCGATCCTCGAAGGTTGAAAGCCCGTCAGTCTGTATGTTCCTGCCGGCAGGACGCGCGCGACGGCACAGGCTTCCCTGACGGTCTTCAGAGGAGCCGGCGACTCCCGTGGACGAAGCACGCCCACCGGCGATGACGACATCAGGCGACGAGGATCGACTCCGGAGGACGATCGAGGCGAGAGGAACGTGGGGGGGGAAGGCTCTGCGGCGGGTAGGGACACCAGTCGCCGCGGGCGCCGACGGGAGCCGCGGCCAGTCCGATGAAGATGGCCGCCGACCGCTCCGGCGACTCGACGACCCTGGCCGGGCTCGGAATCGCCGGCACCGGTCGTGAAGCCGATCGGAGGCACGGACGCGAGCTCGGATCGAGCGGCTCGGCCGCGGTCATCGGCGGCCCGGCGCCTTGCGCCGAGTCCCCGGCCCGGGGTCCGCAGCAGCAGGACTCGCCGTGGCAGGCCGTCCCGCAGCCGCAGACTTTCGCGTGATCGGAGAGAGCCCATCGCGACGATTCGCCCGCCCGGCCGCTTGCCGCGATGACGACCCCGGCGGCCGCGATCAACGCGGGCGCCAGCAGCAGGCTCGCGAGCCAGCGATTCGGGACGATTCGATTCGCCATGGGATGGGAGTCCATGATCACGGGAGAGCACTCGGGGGGATCGATCCCCGGCTCGCCCCCATCGTCGGATCGGATCAGGGCCCCGTCAAGGGATCAGCAAGCGAGGGGACCGGGAGAGCGGAGGTGGCGCGATGAAAGGTCAGTATCGACTGCCTCACAGCCGGGACCTGGACGTGACGGTTTCTGTTGCACCTGACGTGGCCCGCGATGCGATTGGGAACCAGGCCCCGGCGCGATCGCCAGCCCGTGCCTGGCTCGGCAGGAGCCTCGCCCTCCCATTCGGACGAGAGCCGCTCCGGGCACGGGAGGGCGAGGCTCCTGCCGAGCCAGGCGCAAGCCGAGGCTTGCCGACAGGCCTCGTTCCCGCGCAACAAATCCTGGACAAGACGCCAGGGTCATCCAGGACAACTTTTCATCGCGCCAGAGCGGAGGATCGGACCGCCTGCCCTTGCCGGATTCTCGCCCGGATGCGATCCTTGTCGTAGCGGACGAGAACGCGATTCAGCGCCCCGGCTCTCCGGTAGGACAGACCCATGCAGCGGGATAACGACACGATATCCGGTATACGCCGACGTCGTGCCCACACCTCCCGTAGCTCAGCGGTCAGAGTCCTTGTCTTATAAACAAGGGGTCGCGGGTTCGAATCCCGCCGGGAGGACTCGCCCGGCGGCCTCGCAGCCTCCTGAACCTCACCCCCTACCCTTCCCTTCTCCGTTCACTCTGTGTACGTTCGATCGGCTCGCGCGGGTCCTCCCCCGGGCGCGAACGACAGCCCCGATCGTCGCCGTGCGCGGCGCCGGGGCGTACGCGTTGAAGGCAGACACCGAGACGAAGGAGACGGCAAGCGATGCGAGTAGGTGGCTCTGGACCGGGGCGATTGGCCCTCCTCACCGGGTGCGTGATCCTGGCCCTCGCCGGCCATCTTCGGGCCCAGTCGCCGGCCGGCCTGCCGGCGGTCGCGATCCAGCCGGCCTTCCCGAGCCTCACCTTCGACCGGCCGGTCGCCCTGGCGTACCCCGACGACGGCAAGAATCTCCTCTTCGTCGTGGAGCAGCATCGCGCCCGGATCTGGTCCTTCCCCAACGCGAAGGACACCTCGGACAAGCAGCTCTACCTCGAGCTCCCCGACCCGATCAGCCGCGACAACGAGGAGGGGCTCCTCGGCCTGGCCTTCCATCCGAAGTACAAGGAGAACGGCGAGTTCTTCGTCTATTACTCCGCCCAGGATGGGCCCACCAACCGGCGGTCGGTCGTCTCGCGATTCAAGGTCTCGAAGGACGACCCGCGGAAGGCCGATCCGGGCTCCGAGACGCGGATCTGGGTCGGCGCCCCGGACCCCTACGGCAACCACAACGGCGGCTGCATCGCGTTCGGTCCCGACGGCTTCCTCTACATCACGCTCGGGGACAGCGGAGCCGCGGACGACCCGCTGACCACCGGCCAGAACCCGAGCGACTGGTTCGGCTCCATCCTCCGGATCGACGTCGATCGGCCCGCCGAGGGCAAGGCCTACGGCATCCCGAAGGACAACCCGCGGCTCCGCGACCCGAAGCGCTTCGCGCGGTGGGCGCCGGAGGTCTACTGCATCGGCCTGCGCAACGTCTGGAAGTTCACCTTCGACCGCAAGACGGGCACCCTCTGGGCCGGCGACGTCGGCCAGAACCTCTGGGAGAACGTCTACATCGTGGAGAACGGCGGCAACTACGGCTGGAGCCTGTTCGAGGGCTTCCACCCGTTCCGCCAGCGCCAGAAGAAGGATCCCGCCTCGCCCATCACCAAGCCCCTCGCCGATTACCCGCACGGCCCCAACCAGCCCGGGGGCCGGAAGGACACCGGCCTGAGCATCACCGGCGGCTACGTCTATCGCGGCAAGAGCCTCCCCGAGCTGGACGGCGTCTACGTCTACGGCGATTACGAGACGGGCCGCATCTGGGGCCTCCGCGCCGAGAACGGCAAGACGGTGAAGGTCGGCGAGATCCTCGACATCAACAAGCAACCGCGCCTCCACATCGCGGCCTTCGGCGAGGACCCCGACGGCGAGCTGTCGATTCTCGCCTTCGACGGCAAGATCTACCGCCTGACCCTCGACCGCAAGTAGGACGTCGTCCGCCACAAGTAGGACGTCGTCCGCCACTCGCACGGCACCGGGGACTTCAAGAGCATGCGACAAGCTCCATGGATCGCGGCCTGCGCGATCGGCCTCCTCCTGGCGAGGGAGCCGGCCCCTCGACCCTTGCTGGCCTGGCCGGCCGGGCCGATGGAGGTCCGGGTCGCCTTCGACCGGCCCGTTGATGCCGCGGCCATGAAGGCCCTCGTCGGCCGGACGATCCCCTTCGGCGTCCCCGCGAAGGCGGGCGGGACCAGCCTGGCCGAGACCTGGGGGCACCTCCGGATCGCGGCGATCCGCGGCGAGGACTCCGGGCGGACGCTCCTGCTGGTGACCGATCCCCATTCGAAGCCCGCCACCTACGTCCTGGCGCTGCCGGATGGTTCGGGAGCCGGCGCGGAAGTCGCCCTGTCGTACGACCTGACCGGGGTCGAGGTCACCTGGGACGACGGCCAGGACGATGAGGCGCCCGCGCCCGAATGGTCGGGCTGGTGGCCTCTGGCCGACACCGAGGAGTCGCGCCGGCAGGCGGAAGGCTCGTCGCCGCAGCAGACGTCCTTCTCGCTGCTGTCGCGGCCCGGCCGACTATCGCTCCAGACGATGATCGCCCTGCCGAAGGGGAAGGCGACCGTCGAGTTGCAGTCGGATGAGGTCCTCGAGGCGACCCTCGCCTTCGAGGAGCCCGCCCGGAAGTCCGGCGGCGGTGCCGACCCGCAGAGGGTGGAATGGACCGTGGAATCGACCGGCGATCCGCTCCCCCTGTCGGCGACGGTGGCCACCGGACGAGCCGGGAAGCCCACCTCGGTCCGTCTCCTCTATCGCTCCGAGGCCGATCCCGCCGCGAAGGTCCTGCCGCGAGCCTCGCAGCTCCTGCCCTGGACTCCCCCCGCGCTGCCGGCTCCCGCCGACCCCCCGCCGGTCCCGTTCAACCTGGCCGGAGGCGACCGGGCGCGAGGCGAGGCGATCTTCTACAGCAAGGAGGCGAGGTGCGCCGACTGCCACAAGATCCGCGGCCGCGGCGGCGACATCGGCCCGGATCTCAGCGAGATCGGCGGCCGCCGCACGCCGGCCCAGATCCACCGATCGATCGCCGAGCCGAGCGCCGAGATCGCCCCGGATTTCCTCCCCTACACCGTGGCCCTGAAGGACGGTCGCGTCGTCGTGGGGACGGTCCGGGCCCACGGCGAGCGCGAGATCCAGGTCACGAACACCGAGGGCAAGGCGACTCTCCTCCCCCGCTCCGAGGTCGAGGAGCTACGCCCCAGCAGCACCTCGATCATGCCCGTCGGCCTCGCCGGCGTCCTCGGCGAGCAACGCCTCCGCGACATCCTGACCTTCCTCAGCAGCCCGCCCGCACCGCAGCCCACCGGAAAATGAAGACTCTCTACCACGGATGGCGCTGACAGCACGGATGGAATTCAGCCGGGTGCGCTTCCATTCATCCGACCCATCTCGTCCTTCCCTTCTCTTCTCTTCCCCCTATCCGTGTTATCGGTGCCATCCGTGGTCGAAACTCTTCCCCTGCGGACACTCCCCCAGCACCGCCCGCCAGAGCGCCGCGGCCTCGGCATGGTCCCCCGCGAAATCAGCGGCGGATATAAAAGGCCGACATCAAAGATCAGGCACTCAAATCCATCTTCTCTATCTTGAGCGCTTGGACACTGGACCCCGACCGGACCCCCGCGGAATAGACGTGTCGCTGGGTCCGTGCATTCTCCTGCCGCCCTGGCTTCTCCGTCTTGGGTGCGTGGCCACTGATTCTGGCCCCTCCGCGAAGACGCCCTGTGGCTCTCGCCGACCGACGACGGCGGCGAAGCGGGATGCCGCTACGGCCTGGCCCCGGGCTACACGCTGGCCAACCACTTGCAACTGGTCGACATCGCCGCC
>NZ_JAALJH010000032.1 GCF_011064615.1 Aquisphaera insulae
TATCACGGTGATCTTCTTCCTTGCCGAGGTAATGAATTGTTCACCGGGCCGGGGTGAAGGATCGACAACCGGGATCTTACTCGCTAGCTTGAATGCTGTTGGACTCTCGAGCGGTCGGCCAGCTCCCGAGCCCGTGATACCACCAGGAACGGTCAGGACCGTCACTTGGAGTTGCCCCACCCCGCCGAGGATCGGAACAGCCCCCTGGACTCCGAGGCGCCGGACGATGCCGAGGATCGGAACAGCCCCCTGGACTCCGAGGCGCCGGACGATGCCGAGGATCGGAGCCGCCCCCTGGAGTCCGAGGCGCCGGACGATCTTCCCGGTCCGGATGTGATCGTGATCTTCGCCGCCTTCTTCGAAAGCGGCCTCGCCTTCCTCTCGCTCTTCGTCGGCTGGTGGCTGGGGCAAAGCCCGCTGGCGCATTTCGCCTGGGCGATCGACGATGCGATCTGGGGCCTGCTGGTCGCGATCCCCCTGGTGGGCGTCTTCCTGCTCATCATCCGCCGACCGATCGGCCCGTTGCGTCGCATCAAGTCGTTCTGCGAGGACGAGTTCGTCCCCCTGCTCGCGGGGAGTTCCTGGTCCGACATCCTCCTGATCTCGATCTCGGCGGGGGTGGGGGAGGAGATGCTCTTTCGCGGCGTCCTCCAGGGGGTGCTCTCGGGCTGGCTCGGAGATGTGGGGGGGCTGGCCGTCTCGAGCATCCTGTTCGGCCTCCTGCACCCCATCTCCATCCCCTACATCGTCCTGACCATCTGGCTGGGCGCCTGCCTCGGCATCCTCTACCTCGTCACGGGCAATCTCCTCACCCCGATGCTCACCCATGCGTTCTATGATTTCATGCTGATGGCCTTTCTCCTGCGATGGCAGTACAGGGGGACCGACCGGGTCTCCATCCCCCCGGTCGACCCGGACGAGGACATCGACCATTGAGGAAGGATACGACGATGACCGGATCGATCGCGAAGGAGAGGACGCCGGCCGCGCGAGCTCGGGTTGCACGGTTCATCATCCTGGCGGTGCTCGGGGCCCCGCTCCTGCCAAGCTCCGCAACGGCCGCGGAGCCCCTCCGCTACAAGTTCAAGCCCGGCGACGTCCTCCGCTATACGCTGGTGCAGGATCAGAAGCAGCAGACCAGGCTCGCCGGCGCCGAGATGTCGAACTCGGCCTTCCAGACGGTCGACATGCACTGGACCGTCAGGGGCGTGGACGCCGCGGGCGTGGCCGACATCTCCCAGAAGATCGACCGGATGCGATGGAAGCTGACGGGCCCCGGCGACACGCTGAATCTCGATTCGGCCGACGCGAGGCCCCCGGACACGCAGGCCGCCGCCCAGTTCGTGCCGCTGATCAAGGCCCTCGCCGGCGCGGAGTTCACCTTCAAGATGGACGAACGCGGCGAGTTGAGCGACATCCGGGTGCCAAAGTCGTTGCTCGATTCGATCCAGGAGGCCAACCCGGGCGCGGCCGCGGCCGGGATGTTCTCCGAGGAGGGGCTGAAGAACCTGGTCGCCCAGTCCCGACTCGCCTTCCCCAAGGGGCCGATCGAGAAGGGGGCCACCTGGGACAACCAGTCTCGCGTGACGCAGCCGGGCGTCGGCACCAGCGTCATGGACAAGCACTACACGTTCCAGGGACCGTCCGCCAAGGACCCCCGGATCGTGACCTTCACGCTGGCCAGCGATTTCAAGGTGGAGCCCATCGCCGACGCCGCCGGCTCGCTCAAGATCAACTCCTACGTGGGCAAGGGGGAGTTCTCGTTCGACACCCAGGCCGGCCGGATCGTGAGCTCCCAGGTCTCGGAGACGCTCGAGGCGACCTTCTCGATGAAGGACCCCCAGACCGGCCAGGCCCGGCAATTCCAACAGGTGACCCGGACCGTCAACACCATGAACCTGGCGGACAAGTGAGCAGGGACGAGGAGCGAGGAGGAGCAGGCGGGGGGAGTTGCGGGTGGTCCCACGTTAGCAATCCCGCACGCTCCCCTTCCTCTCGCACGCCCTTCGCCCTTTCCCCCTTCAGGCCAGGCCGTGCTTGCGGAGCTTGCTGAAGAAGGTGCTCCTGGGCATGCCCAGGAGCCTGGCGGCGATGCTCTTGTTCCCCTCGGCCTCGGCCATGGCGTCGGTGAGCCGCTGGCGCTCGTAGGCCAGGAACTCGGCGTTCCATTCCTCGCCGCCGGCCGGCTCGCGGCCGTCGTCGCGGTCGGTGGTGCGCGAGCGTCGGGAGCCTTCCCCGGGGCGGGCTCGGGGGGGGGCCGTGTCGGTGCCCGCGGCGATCGACCGGGCGGCGGCTGCCCGGCCGCCGCGTGTCGCCCCCGCCGGCTCGCCGCCGCCGCCGCCCTGCTCCTTGCCGTTGCCGACGACGTTCAGGCCGGCCGGCGCCGGGTGCCGGCCCCGGAATCGCCGCCGGCCCGGCTCGCGGACCTCCTGCGGCAGGTCCTCCACGGTGATGGCCGGGCCGTCGGCCAGCACCACGGCCCGCTCGATCACGTTCTCGAGCTCGCGGACGTTCCCCGGCCAGTCGTGGGCCATGAGCAGCTCCACGGCTTCCGGCTCGAGGTGGGTCAGCGATTTGCCCGTCCGCTCGGAGTAGCGGGCCAGGAAGGCCCCCGCGAGCTCGAGGATGTCCTCCTTCCGCTGGCGGAGGGCGGGGGTCCGCAGCGGGATCACGTTGAGCCGGTAGAAGAGGTCCTCGCGGAAGAGCCCCTCGCGGATCAACGCCTCCAGGTCCTGGTGAGTGGCCGCGATGATCCGCACGTCCACGGCCACCGGCTGCGAGCTCCCCACCCGCTCGAACGACATCTCCTGGAGGACGCGGAGGAGCTTCGTCTGGACCTCGAGGTTGATGTCGCCGATCTCGTCGAGGAAGAGGGTGCCGCCGTTGGCCTGCTCGAACCGCCCCTTGCGATCGCGGTCCGCGCCGGTGAAGGCGCCGCGGACGTGGCCGAAGAGCTCGCTCTCCAGCAGGCTCTGCGAGAGGGCCGCGCAGTGGACCTTGACGAACGGCCGTGCGGCGCGAGGGCTCGCGGCGTGGATCGCCGCGGCCAGGAGCTCCTTGCCCGTGCCGCTCTCCCCCCGGATCAGGACGGCGGAGGGGCTGGCGGCGACCTTCCGGGCCGTGACGATCATCCGCCGGACGGCCTGGCTGGACCCGCGGAGCTCCCCGAAGACCGCCGAAGAGGACTCCTCGGCCGGCGATCGGGCCGCGACGCCCCGCTTCGAGTCCGCCTCGCCGCGCGGCTCATCCCCGCCGGCCGCCGCGTCCCGCTCTCGATCGCGATCGCGGTCGCGGTCGGTTTCCCTCTCGGCCCGGCCGCGGAGCTGCTCCTGGAGGATCAGGATCCGCCGCTGCTGTTCGGCGATCTTGTCGACCTTGTCGCGGAGCTCGTGGTTGAGCGACTCCAGGGTCTCCTGGATGTCGGCCGAGTGGAGGGCCAGGGTCGCTACCGAGCTGAGCGCGCCCAGGAAGGCCATCTCCTCGTCCTCGAACGGCATGCCGCTCCGCTTGGGCCCCAGGACGAGGAGGCCGCCGAGCTGGCTGTCCCCCAACTGCCCCTGCCCGAGGGCCGTGGCCGCCTCGCCCCCCAGCGCGATCATGGCGTCGGTGGCGGAATCCGACCCGGCCGACGGCGACGTGGCGTGAGAGAGCCTCACCGTGGGGGCCTGCCGGAGCCGGGCGACCAGCGGATTGTCCGCGGTCAGGACGGCCTCGTCCGGGCTCGGCCCGTGGCAGGCGGCGAGCTGGAACTCCCGGTCCGAGGGCCCCGCCAGGTAGATCGCGCCCCACTCCACGCGGAGGACCTCCGCGGCCCCCTCGAGCAGCCGCCGGCCGAGCGTCCCGCGGTCCACCAGGCTGCCGACCGCGACCCGCATCTTCTGCATCGCCTGGTCGAACTTGTACTTCTCGCGGAAGAAGCGGCGATCGATGACCCGCTGGAAGCGACCCCGCGCCACCTCCGAGAGGATCAGGACCAGCACCACGGAGAACGCCGCGACCATCGCCCCGCCGGACGTCGGCGAGGTCCGCATCTGGTCGCGGATCAGCCAGCCGAAGACGAGCAGGAGCCCCGAGTAGACCAGGCCGGCGGTGACGCTGAGGGCGAAGTAGACCACGCTCCGGTTGATGATCTCCTCGACCTGCATCAGCTTGTACCGGGTGATGCTGAACGCGTAGGCCAGCGTGTAGAGCACGGAGACCCCGAACATCGGCCAGGCCCCGGAGTCCCGGCCCAGGGTGGACGTGTCCATCCAGGCCTGGAAGAGCAGGTAGACGATCAGCACCGAGGCGATCAGCGAGGCCAGCAGGATCCACTTGACCTGATTCTTCTCCCCCCTGGTCGCCGCGTGCCGGTAGCTGTAGACCAGGCACGGGATGCAGAGGGCGAAGATCATCGCCGCGACCCCGATGTAGCCGAGCGCGAGCGCGCGGATCACCCGCTCGCCGACCGCCGCGCGGAGCGGATCGCCGTGGATCCGGAGCCAGTGCGACACGAACATGGTCCCCCAGATCGCGGCCAGCGAGACGCCGGGGACGCCGTAGAGGAGGCCCAGCACCAGCCTCCGTCGGCGCTTCAGGAGCGGATTCTCCCGGGGGAAGACCAGGAAGAAATGGAGGTTCACCACCGGCACGAGCAGGGCGAAGAAGACGAACGGATAGATGAGCGTCGGCCGGAGCACGATCTCGGTCCAGTGGTAGCCCCCCATGTAGGCCCCCACCGTCACCAGGCAGAGCACGAAGAAGAGCCGGGCCGATCGGTCGCCCGGCCGTTTCCAGAAGACCCGGGCCCCGACCGCGAAGATCAGGACCTCCTGGAAGAACCAGATGCACGACCAGACGTACGACCACGTCGGCGGATAGCGGACCATCGCCTCGGCCGTGATCGGCTCCCCCGTCCGCCCGTGTCGCCAGGCCACTTCGACGAACTGCCCGACCCGGTCGTGGAGCGAACGCATCGCCTGGATGTAGTCGCCGTAGTTCCCCGGGCGTAGACTCGTGCCCCCGATCGAGAGGATCTGATCCCCGACTCGCGGACGCCCCCCCTGGTCGGGCGCTTCGCCCACCCCGGCGCCGGGATCGCCGACGGCCTTCCAGACGAAGTCCGCCGGGATTTCCTCCTTCACGTCCGTCCCGAACAGGCAGCGGAGCCCGATGGTCCCCATCCAGGCGACGTGCATCAACACCATGAGCGAGTAGCAAAGGACCACGACCGATCCGATCGCGCAGAGCGTCCGGAGCCCCGTGCTGCTCCAGGAAGACCCGAGGGTCGCATGCCGCGACCCAACCGCGGACTCCAGGCCCCGGAGGGACCTTGCCCCATCCGCCCAGCTCCACCGATCCGACGGAGTCGGATCCGGCAGGATGCCGTTCCCAGGCCATCTATCCATGTTGCAAACACCAGGTGGGGAATCAGAAGGAAGGACCCAAGGGCGCGGTACGGGGAGACCCGCCAACCGCCCGCGAGGTCGTTTCACGGGCTTCTTCTCTCACCAGCCCATGACCACTATCTTCACGCTTCAATCCCATCCAGCTTAGTGGTTCGGCGCCGAAATACAAGCGCCGTGGTGTCGAAACTTCGTCACCAGCGCGGCAGATCACGGATTGGGTCGGAGATGAGGTCCGAGGATGTTCCCAGGGATCACCACCTCTGTCTTGTTGCCCATTCTGGGTATTCCGCCCCATTGGAGCCGCCTGAAATGAGAATATGGGATATTTGCGTTGAGTTTGATGGGCTTTTCCGAGGTATGTCGCCCTGGTATCCGCTTTTCGGCGCCGATTGGTCATGAGCGGAGCGCCGAAAGCCCGTGATCAGAGCGGGCCGTCGAAGGAGGGAGGAAGGCGAGGTAGTCGTTGCGGGATCGTTCTCTGGACTCGGCACACGAGATGCGATTGTCCCTCTTTCATCTCGTCCCGACCCTCGACCCTTGTGGTGTTCGGGATGGGTAACCGCGAAGCATCGCAACCGAGATCTTCCCCATTGATCGACGGCTTCGGCGCGAGGAGACAGCATGAAGTTAGCGGCCAGGTGGCAAGACGCCCTGTCGACGTCGATTTCGATCCGAGGCGAGGAGAGGCGGCGGACGCAGGTTCGCCTGGGCGGGGAGCTCGTTGATGTGGTACGGATGGGGCGAGGCGAGCCCCTCGTCCTGGTCCCGGGCCTGGCGGGGAGCTGGAAGCTGCTCCTGCCCCTGGCTCGCCGTCTGTCCCGACGCTACGAGGTGATCACCTACGCATTCCGTGATGAGGGCGTGCCCGGCTTCGGGATCGGCGGTCCTCGGTGCGGGATCTGGGACATCGGCGGGCACGCCGATGATCTCGCCTCGCTGGTCGAGCAGCTCGGGCTCGAGTCCCCCACGATCTTCGGCGTCTCCTTCGGCGCCGCGGTGGCGCTCCAGGCGGCCGTCGATCATCCCCGGTCGGTCGGGGCCCTGGTCGTCCAGGGGGCCGAGGCGCGGTTCCACGCGACCATCGGCTCGACGATCGCCCGCCGCGTCCTCGAGCGGTTCCCGCTGCCGACCGACAATCGGTTCGTCAATCAGTTCTTCAACCTCCTCCACGGCGCGAAGCCGGAGCCGGGTCCGCTCGTGGATTTCGTGGTGGAGCGAATCTGGGAGACGGACCAGAGCGTGATGGCCCGCCGCCTGGCCCAGCTCGAATCGTTCGACGTCTCCGAGCAGCTCTGGAAGGTGGAGGCCCCGACCCTGGTCCTGGCCGGCAAGAAGGACGCCATCGTCCCGGCCGTCCGCCAGAAGCAGCTCGCCGACGGCATCTCCGGCGCCCGCTTCGAGGCGATCGACGGCGCCGGTCATATCGCCTTCCTGACCCATCGCCGCGAGATCGCCCGCCAGGTCGTCCGGCACCTCCGCCAGGTCAAGGCGGCGGTCTGACCGTCCGACCTTCCCCCAGCGGAGGGGTGGACACGCCTCCGCCACGAATCATCCTCAGGATGTCTCCCCTTCGCACGATTCGGCCCGTGCGGAGGGGAGCTCCTTTTTCATGGGCGGGGGAGACGAGCGGGGCGCACCAGGCCGACGTAGTTCCCGTCGAGCAGGTTGCCGGCGCGGTCGGCCACGCCGCCGGATGTCGATCCATCGATGACCAGCCTCGGCCGCCGCGAGAGGACGGCACCCTTCCGCGGCAGCAGGGTCACCGACCGCGTCGAGACGTCATAACTCACCGCCTTGAGGCTTCGCCGGACATCGTCCGCGGTGCCGAATCGCCCGTCTCGCCCGCGGAGGATCAGGCGGTAACTGGCGAGGGCCGCGGCACGCGTCGGATCCAGGTCCTCGCTGTAGGTCACCACGATCCCGCGGGGACGGCGAACCGTGCCGAGTCGGGCCACGCCGACGACGGTCGGGCGGATCGTATCCGTCGTGCCCGTCCCCGTGCCGGGATCTCCACCCGGGTTGGCGCCGGTCGCCGAGATGGTGTTCGTGCCCGAGTTGTTCGCGGGCGTCGGGTCCACCTGAGAAGCCGACACGCTCGCGGTGCTGGTCAAGGCTCCCGCGGCCGAGGGCCGGACGACGACCACGACAGAGCCCGTCGATCCGGCGACCAGGACGCCCAGGTCGAACGTCAGGACGCCGCCGACCGGAGCGTTCCCGCCGGTGGCCGAGACGAACGTCGCGCCGGCCGGCGGCGTGACCACCAATCGGACGCCGGTAGCGGTCCCCGGGCCGGCGTTGGAGACGGTCAACGTGTAAGTCAGGTCGCCCCCGACGACGGGCCGGCCCGGCGCGGGGGACAGGGAGACGGAGAGGTCGGCGGTCGTCGGCACGCTCGAGCCGTCGACCACGATCCCGTCGGAGAATTCCGAGGTCCCCCCGCCGTCGAGGAGCGTGGCCGTCGAGATGACCGACTGGCCGACCGGCACCACAATCGGCGAGGCGAATGCGAACGAGGCGTTGCCGGCGGCGTCGGTCGTCACCTCGACCGAGCCCAGGAACTGCTCCCCGGCCCGGATAACCGTGGTATCGCCGGAGCTGGAATAGAGGTCGATCTGGAACCGGCAGGAGGCCAGGCTGTTGAGCGTCCCCTGGACCACCGTCGCCCCGCCATGGGTCGACGCCGACGTCAGGACCGGGAAGTTCTGCAGGTCATTCGGGCCGTCGTCCCGGTCTCCCGGGTCGTTGGGCGTGATCCCATCCTGGCCCAGGTCGATGCCCAGGAAGGCAGGGCCCGAGGTCGCGGTCGCGGCGGCGCTCGAGAGCGAGAGCGAGCGCGAGGACACGCTCGGAGCTTCCATCGACTTCAGGTTGTTGGAGGATCGGCGTGACCGATGGAGAATCCTGGCGAATTGCCTGACACGGGTCTGGGTCAACGGCTTGCCGGGTTCCCCGCCCATGGACATCGACACCCCCAAGGCCTGGCCTTCCTCGTAGCCGGGGAACCGGTTGAGGTCGATTTCGTTCGTCTCGTCGGAAGAGTCGGCCGCCTGGGCCTCCGCCCTGATCGCGGCCCCGGAGGTCCCCGGCGCCGCCTCGGCGGTGGAGGACAGGGAGAGCGAGCGGACCGCGGCGAGGGAGGTCACCTCGTCGTCGGTGATCAGGATCCCGGCGTTCTGGTTCGGCAGGCCGAATTCGGCGATGCGGTCCAGCCCGATGAGGTTGCCCAGGACCGAGACGCCGGTGGGCAGATACAGCCGGATGCCGTTGTCGTCGTTCGCCGAGATGAGGTTGCGGTCCCCGGCCTCGGCCCCGCCGATCGTGGCACCGTTTTCGAAGAAGAGATAGATGCCGTCCCCGCGATTGCCCAGGTCGACGGTCCCCGAGACGTCCGTCCCGATGAAGTTGCCGGCGATGACGGTGCCGCCGCCGAGCGTGCTGACGCGGATCCCGCTGCCGCCGAATCCGTTGATCGCCAGCCCATCGATCCGGCTGCTGGCGGCGTCGATGGTCCCGTTCAGGTACTTCAGCTCCAGCCCGTTGCCCGAGGCAGCGGTCCCGACCAGCTCGATCCTGAGCACGGTGTCCAGGGCCTGGAGCGCCGGCAGCGTGTTCCGCCGGCTGCCGGGCTGGGAGTAGCCGTCGATCGTGACCGTGTCGACGATCCGGGGCAGGTCGTGATCGGGCCGGATCGAGTACCAACTGTGGGGCCAGTCGGGGTCGATGTCGGCGATGCCCGCGTCGTCGGCCGCCGTGGTCGCGGCGATGGCGGCCGGCGTCACCTCGCCCGCGATGCCGTCGTCGCGATAGTAGAAATGGCGCGGGTCGGCGGCCGGGATGGCGAAGGTGATCGTCTGGGCGCCCGCCGCGAAGTTGGCGTTGTAGATCGCCTCGCGCAGGGTCCCCAGTCCGGTGTCGCCCGTGCTGGTGACGACGAAGCTGGGACCTCCAGGGACCGCCACGGGAGAGAACGGGGAGGTGTCGTTGCGCGGGCCGGAGCCGTCGTCGGTGACGTCGGTCGCGGTGGCGGTCACGAACGGCTGCCCGGCCGGCAGGGTGGGAAGGTCGGCCGTGAAGGTCGCCAGGCCGGCCGCGTCGGTGGTCACGTCGATCGTGCCGACGAAGCTCCGGCCCTGGCCGAACACGCCCGAATTCACCGGGTCGTCGAAGGCGTCCTCGCGGACGGCGTTGGCGAAGAACTCCAGGCGGAACGACGAGCTCGGCTTGCTGGCGAGCGTCCCCGTGATGTGCGTGCCGGCCGCGGCGGCGGTCACCGCGTCGAGGACCGGATAATTCTGGGTGCCGTCGGCGTCGGGCACGGCGTCATCGAGGTAGAACGTCCGCCCGATCCCGGGGCCGGCGTTCGAGAAGATCGCGTTCCGCGTGATGAGATTGCCGTCGCCGGAGTTGTCCACCCCCGCGACGGTGTTGAACGCGATCGCGTTGCCCGCGATCCGGACGTTCCCCGAGGCCTGCACCCCGGTCCTGTTCCCCAGGGGCAGGGTGCCGGTGACGTCGGTGCCGATGAAGTTGCCCTCGACCACGCCGTTCCGGCTCCCGACCCCGATGCCGCCATTGCCGGAGATCAGGTTCCCCTCGCCGGGCCCCGCGCCCCCCACGATGACCGGGCCCGCCGTCTCGGCGGCCACCAGGCCCCAGACGCCTCCGCTGTCGTTCCCGAGGGCCCTGGTGCCGGTGACGTCGGTGCCGATCAGGTTTCCCTGGATGATGGTGCTGATGCCGGCGGGGAAGCTGGCGTTGACGAGGACGCCGAATGCGGTGCTGATGCCGGGCCTGTCGACATTGCCCGAGATCAGGTTGCGGGCGGCCGGCGTCGTCCCGCCGATCGTGTTGCCGACCGTCCGGACGGAGATCCCGTGGCGGTCGAAGAAGTTGGGGTTGGCGTCGGCGGCGAAGCCCGCGGTGCCGGTGGCGTCGGTCCCGATGTAGTTCCCCTCGATCCGGTTATTGCCGGCGGTGCTGCCGGACAGGATGCCGATCTTGACCCCCCTGGTCCGGTTGATGACCAGCCCGCGCACCGTGCTGTCGCTGGCCTGGATCTGGATCATCCCGAACCGGACGTCCCCGGCATCCTCGCCGTCGATCTCGACGAGCAGCGTGCCGTTCAGCCCCTGGCCGACCGGGTTGGTATTGGGGGCGGAGCCGGGCTGGGTGTAGCCGTCGATGATGACCGGCTCGGTGATGACGGGGAGGGCGGAGGTCGGCCGGATGGTCCGGACGCCCAAGCCGGGGATGTCGAACGCGATCGTGTCCAGCCCGGGGCTGCCGGCCGCCGCGTCCCCCGAGGGACGATTCGTGTTCGCCGCCGTGATCGCCTCGCGGAGCGTCACCTGGCCGTCGTTCGCGTCGATGGCATCACCGGTCCCGGTCACCGTGATCCGGGTCATCAGCAGGCGATCCTCGACCGGTTCGAGGGAGGGATGATGCGAGTGGGTTCGCCGGGCCCGGGGCACTCGGGACAGGGAGCGAGGGCGAGGGGGACGCATGGCGTTGGTCTCTCTCTGATGACGGAGTGGCCGCTCGGGCCGACGGGGACGACGGGAAAACCTGGCGCCGCGGACGCCGCCATTGGGAGGAGTACCGGCGGGCCGCGGACTTCTTACGGGAAAATGTCGCGAATCCGGCAAAGCGGGTCGGTGCTCGTTCCGAAGTCCTCTGGTAGGATCAATCTCGGTGCCCGGGATGCAAATCCGCGTAAGATCCCGCCACCTGCCCAGTACTCCTCTCGTGGACACGAACTCGATGCGAGCTTCGCCGGACACTCGGGCCAGCCTGCTGGTGCGCATCCGGGACGGTCGCGATGCCGAAGCCTGGTCCCAATTCGTGGAGATGTACGGGCCCTTGATCTACGACTACGGTCGCCGCGGGGGATTCCAGGACGCCGACGCGGCCGACCTCGCCCAGGAGGTGCTCCAGGCCGTCGCCGGCGCCGCGGGGCGATTCGAGTACGACCCCGCCCGGGGCTCGTTCCGGAGCTGGCTGTTCACCGTGGCGCGGACCAAGCGACTGGACCTGGCCGCGCGACTGGCGAGGCATCCGCGAGGGTCCGGGCGGAGCTCCGTCATGGAGCAGCTCGGCGAGCTCGCCGGCCCGAGGGACGGCGAGGCCGAGGAGGCCGAGTGGCGCCTCGCCTGCGAGCAGCGGCTCGTCGACCTGGCCGCCGAGCAGATCCGCGGCGAGTTCCGCGAGCCCACCTGGCAGGCCTTCTGGCAGACGTTCGTGGAGCACGCCGCCCCCCAGGAGGTGGCGAGCCGCCTGGGGATGACCATCGGCGCCGTCTACGCGGCCAGGTGCCGCGTGCTGGCGCGGCTTCGCGAGCGGGTCCGGCAGTTGCGGGACGATGACGATCACCCCTGAGGATTGCGGCCCCATGGAACCGGCGGAAGCCTGCCCCGATCCATCGCGGCTGAGGGCGTTCTTCGACGGCAGCCCGTCGGAGGTCGAGGACCCGGCGATCACGGCCCACCTCGATCGCTGCGCCCGCTGCCGGAGCCTGCTCGACGGCTGGGCCGCGGAGCCGAGTGGGCTGGGAGGCCTGATCCCGAGGACGGAGCCGATGACGCCCCCGCCGACGACGCTCAGGCTCGTCATGGACCGCCTCCGGCCCGGCCCGGCCGCGGCCGCGGCCGCGGCCGAGGAGGGAGAGCCGCCGCTCACGTTCCTCGAGCCCACGGATCGGCCCGGGGGGTTGGGCCGGATCGGCCCTTACGAGGTCATCGCCCGGGTGGGCCACGGCGGGATGGGGATCGTCCTGAAGGCCGTCGACCCCTCGCTCGATCGCGTCGTGGCGATCAAGGTGCTGGCCCCAGCGCTGGCCACCAGCCCGGCGGCGCGGAGGCGGTTCCTCCGCGAGGCGAGGGCCGCCGCCGCCGTCTGCCACGAGCACGTCGTGACGATCCACGCGGTCGACGAGGCGGCCGGGCATCCCTACCTCGTGATGCAGTACATCGCCGGCAAGTCGCTCCAGGAGAAGATCGACCGCGAGGCCCCCCTGGGGCTGAAGGAGACCCTCCGGATCGGCATGCAGACCGCCGCCGGGCTCGCCGCCGCGCACCAGCAGGGGCTCGTTCATCGCGACATCAAGCCGGCCAACATCCTGCTGGAGAACGGGGTGGAGCGGGCCCGGATCACCGACTTCGGCCTGGCCCTGGCCGTGGACGACGCCCGGCTCACCAGGTCGGGGACGATCCTGGGAACGCCCGACTACATGGCCCCCGAGCAGGCGCGCGGCGAGGTCGTCGATCATCGTTCCGACCTGTTCAGCCTTGGTGGCGTCCTCTATGCCGCGGTCACGGGGCAGACTCCGTTCCCCGGAGAGTCCACCATGGCCGTGCTCCGCCGCGTCTGCGACGAGGCACCTCGCCCGGTCCGCGAGCTCAATCCCGAGGTCCCGAAATGGCTCGCCGCGCTGATCGCCCGGCTGATGGCCAAGGACCCGGCCGCGAGGCCGAAGTCGGCCGCGGAGGTCGCGGATCTCCTCGGCCGTCGGCTGGCCGAGGTCCAGGGCCTCGTCCCGGCGGCGACGGCCGGGGACCATCCGCGACGGGACCGCAGGCCACGCGCGGGCGTGCTGGCAGCGGGAATCCTCGTCGGCCTGGCTGCGATCGCCATCCCGGCGGCCCTCCATCTCCGCAGGCCCGAGGCCGTTCCCGGGCCCGCGCCGGGACTCGCCGGCCCGCCGCCCGTCGCGCCGGCCCCCGGTTCGGCTCCGGCCCTGCCCACCCCCGCCGGGCCGGATCCCGCCGCGGACCGGCAGGCCGCCGACCGGCTGCAGGCCCAGGGCTGGGGGCTGGTCGCGCAGCGCCAGCTTCCCCTTGCGTTCGATCGATTCTCCGAGGCGCTCCGACTCGACCCGAGGTGTGTCATGGCCCTGCTCGGCCGAGCCAACGTCTACGACGAATGGGGCGACCTGAAGCGATCGCTCGCCGACTGCGACGAGGCGATCCGACTCGCGCCCGGCTTCGCCGGCGGATACGACGTCCGGAGCAAGGCCCGGGCGGATGCCGGCCGGTTCGCCGAGGCGATTGCCGACGCCAGCGAGGCGGTGCGGCTCGAGCCCGAACGGCCCTATCCCTACTTCCACCGCGGCCGCGCCTACCACGCCCTTGGGCAATGGGACGACGCGATCACCAGCTTCGGCGAGACGATCCGGCGTGTGCCGAACCACGCCATCAGCTATCATCTTCGCGCCGGCTCCTACCTCGGCAAGCAGGACTTCGACAGCGCCCTCGCCGATGCCGCCACGGCGACCGAGATGGAACCTCGCAACGCCGCATACCGCGCCCGCCGGGGCCTCATCCACGGCTGGAAGCTCGATCCGGCCCGCGCCCTGATCGACCTGGACGAGGCGATCCGGATCAATCCGAATGAGCCCGCCTACTACCACGACCGCGGCTGGGCCCACTCGCTCCGCCGCGACCACGACCACGCCGTCGCCGATTTCTCCCGAGCCCTCCGAGACCGCCCCCGCGAGGCGACGTGGCTCATCGACCGGGCCTCGGCCCAGGCGCTCGGCGGCCATTACAGGGAGGCCGAGGCCGACTTCGACGAGGCGATGCGAATAGACGGGGACTCGCCGACGGGGCGAGTGCGTCGCGCACGCTACCTCCATCACGCTCGCGGCGATTACGATCGCGCCATCGCCGACTGCGACGCCGTGCTCCGCGGCGCCCCCGACCACGCCGAGGCGCTCCTGAACCGTGGCCTGGCGCTGCTCGCCAAGGGGGAGCCGTCCCGCGCCCTCGCCGATCTCGACCGGGTGCTCGCGCTCAACCAGGGCCTCAGCCCGACCTTCGAAGGGCCCCTCTCCGTCCACTACCCGGCCCTGCAACGCGCCCGGGCCGATGCCCACGCCCGCGCCGGCAAGGCCGGCGGCGGCGGCAAGCCGGAGAAGGAATCGCCCTGAGGGGAGCCGCACGCCCCGCCTGTCGAAAGGCCTCGGCGCCGTCGCCAGCGGTCACCCTTCGACAAGCAAGAGCCTCTCAGGTCTCGAGGAGGCCGAACGCGTCGGGCGTGCCCGGCCCTTGATGCCAGCTCGTGGCCGGGGCGCCGAACTCGTCCTTCGGCTTGGGATGGAGATACCAGTCGCGGATCGGCCGGCTCAAGAAGGCCAGGGCGAGCAGCACGAGGAGCGGGCCGAAGGCCCCGAGTGCCTTCCGGAACGGCTTCTTCATGGCCTCCCAGCGCGTCGCTACGTAGTAGATCGCATACGGCGGGATCAGGACGAAGGCCAGGCCGTGCCGGAGGCTCTCCTGGAACGGCTGGACGAACAGGTCGAAGCCGCCCAGGATCAGCAGGAGGACGCTCAGGATCACGAGCAGGCCGAGCATGGTCCACGCCAGCGGCTTGAGCTCGAAGAGGAACGCGACCGCCCCGATCAGCCAGAAGAGCATGAGGACCATGTAGATCGCGTCCTCGAACTTCGCGAGCTTGCCCCGGATCACCCGGACCGTGTGCCGCCAGCCGGCCCGGGCCTCCATCACCGCAATGGGCGGGGAAGGGGGGCTCACCGCGGACGGCGGCGGCTCGAAATCGGCGTCGAGCTCGTAGGGCGTGCCGTCGTCCTCGTCGTCCCCGGAGTAGCTCCGCCGCTCCGCCTTCGTCGCCGCGGCCGTCGCCGCCGCGGAGGGAACGAGCATCTCCTTACCGCAATGCTTGCAGTGCCCGTGCTTCCCCGCCAGCGATTCGTCCAGCGAGAACGCCTGGCCGCAGTGCGAGCAGGTGAAATTGATCGCCATCTCAAGCCCCCGTCATCGGTGCCGCGGTCGAGATCCTGCCCGTCGAAGTGGATTCACGATGCTGGATCTTATAGTCATCTCGCCGTGACAAAATCCATGGGCGAGCGGACGATCCGGGGACGGCTCCCCCCTTGGTCTCCCAACTCCGAATGGACGGTCCGGCCTCGTGGTGATAGCCTGGCGATCGTCTCCGGAACCAGCGGTTTCGATAGACCGACCGGGAGAGGAGGCCCCACGGTGTGCCGCCACGAGACCGTGACGCCCGACTCGGGACCGACGCCCGCTTCACCTCGACGGCGATTTCTGCTCGCCGATGCGATGATCCTGGTGGCCGCCACGGCCATCGGCTGGGGCGTGACGCTGACGATCGCCCGTGCGGGGAGACAGTCCCCGTACGACCTGTTCGCGAATTTCGTCAGACCGGATTCCTGGTTCGACGTGAGGGGCGTCGTCGGGAAGATCCTCGAACTGGCCCTGCTCGCGATGCCGATGATTGCGGCGGTGACGCTCGCCCTGCTCCCGATCCGGCTGTTCGGAGCCCGGCCTCGGTTCCACCGGCTCGCTCGCCAGCCGGGCCTAACGACCTCATGCGCTTCGGCCCTGGCGGTGGCCTTCGTTGTGCTGCCGGTCACGATCGGGGCGATGGCTGCGGGGTGTGACGGGGAGGCTCTCTGCAGATTGCTCACCCGGGAAGAGAAAGTCTTGTCCGTAACGATGTATGGAGGGTTGGCGGTCCTGGTGTCGTGGCTGACCCTGCTTCTCGGCGGGGCCTGGAGTGCCGAGGCGAGTTGGATCGATCGACTCGGGAGGGCGCTGGGGCTTTCCTGGATCGTGGCGGCATCCGCGGTGTGGCCGGTCCTCCTATTCGTCGAGATGACGGCGACGCGCTGTTACGCGAGGCCCGTGGTCGACTCTCCCTCGGTCGTTGAGGGCGTCGGTCGAGGAATTCTCCAGGTCAACGCGACCTTGATGCCGGTAGTTGCGGTGGTGACCACGGCCTTGCTCGCGATCCGACTGGTCTGCGTCGGGCCACGCTTCCGCCGGCTTGCACGCCAACCGGGGATGCTGGCAGGTTGTGCCTCGGGGCTGTCGATGGCCCTGATCGGCCTCGAGTTGATCGTCATACTCCTGACGAACTTCGCCTTCTCGGACGATGGCCAGTTCTGGGAGGAGATCTCTGCCTTCCCGGAATGGCTCCTCGGCAAGGAGATGCAGACGCGCCTGGCGATGTCCGGCGGCTTCGCGGTCCTTGTCTCATGGACGACCTTGCTGGTCGGCCGGCGGTGGCATGCCGCCCGAGGCTGGCCCGATCGATGTGCTCGGGTCCTGGGACTGTGCTGGATCCTGGCGGCCCTCGTCGTGGCGAGCGGCAACGCCCTGATCCAGGCGGATTACGAGCGCCTCAGTCAGCGCGCCACGGGCGTGCCCGTTGACCCCTGATGCGTTCGGGGTGGTGAGCCTCATGGGTTCAGATCGTACTCCCGGATCTTCTCGAAGAGCTGGCGGCGGCTGATGCCCAGGCGCTCGGCGGTCCTGGTCCGGTTGCCGTTGCAGGCGCGGAGGGCCCGCTCGATGGCGGCGCGTTCGACCTCGGCAAGGAGGGCGCGAAGCGGCATCGGCTCGGACTCGTCGCCGAGGTCCACGTCCGGGGTGACGGCCGGCTCGGATCGGCCGCCCGCGTCGAGGTGCTCGGGCAGGATCGGCCGGCCGCGGGCGGCGATCGCGGCCCTCGCCAGCGCGTTCTCGAGCTGCCGGACGTTCCCCGGCCAGTCTCGTTCCCGGATCGTCGCCAGGGCCTCGGGGGAGAGCGAGAGCTCGCCCCAGCCGTGGCGACTCTGGACCCGGCGGAGGATGTGCCGGATCAGGGGGACGATGTCCTCGCGCCGCTCTCGTAGCGGCGGGATGACGATCCGGACGACGTCCAGGCGGTAGAAGAGGTCCTCGCGGAACCGGCCCGCGGCGACCTCCGCCGGCAGGTCGCGATGCGTCGCCGCGATCACGCGGGCGTCGGTGCGAAGCGTCTCGGTCCCGCCGACGCGTTCGAACTCCCGCTGCTGGAGGACGCGGAGGAGCTTGGCCTGGGCCGACTGGGGCAGCTCCGCGACCTCATCCAGGAAGATCGTCCCCCCATCGGCCCGCTCGAATCGGCCCGGCTTCTGGCGGTCCGCCCCGGTGAACGCGCCGCGCTCGTGGCCGAACAGCTCGCTCTCGACCAGGCCCTCCGGCAGCGCCCCGCAGTTGACGCGGATGAACGGCTTGGCGCCGCGGTTCGAATGCCGGTGCAGGGCCGAGGCCACCAGCTCCTTGCCGGTGCCGCTCTCGCCCAGGATCAGCACGGCGGCGTCGGTGGCGGCGGCCAGGCCGATCGACTTGAAGACCGCGCGCATGGCCGGGCTCTTGCCGACGATCTCCGGCTCCGCCCTCGCCTCGTCCGCGTCGTCCGATGCCTCGGCGGACCTCGCCCGCAGCGCCTTCACCTCGGAGGCGAGCTCGCGCTGGCGGAGTGCCCGCCGGAGGGTGATCTGCACCTCGTCGAGGTCGAACGGCTTGGTCAGGTAGTCGTACGCCCCCTGGCGCATCGCCTCGATCGCGACCGAGGAGCCGCCGTAGGCGGTGATCACGATCACGGGGAGCTCCGCGAGCGCCGGGCCGAGGGCCTCGAGCACGGCGAAGCCGTCCTTGCCGGGCATCTTCAGGTCCAGGAGGACGGCGTCGGGGCGGTCGGCCTCGATCCGCGCCAGGGCCTCCGCGCCGTCGCCGGCCTCGAGGACCCGGTAGCCCTCGGCCTGGAGCGAGCAGGCCAGGCTGAACCGGATGGCCCGGTCGTCCTCGGCGACCAGGATCGTCGCGGCGGTCGTCGTCTCGGTGGGCATCAGTGGGCTCCCTTCGCGTCGGCCGCGTCGAGGACGGGAAGCGACAGCGTGAACTCGGCACCGCCGCCGGAGAGGTTGGCCGCGCGGAGCTCGCCGCGGTGGGCCAGGGCGATCTCGCGGGCGATGGCCAGGCCCAGGCCGGTCCCCTCCGCCTTGGTGGTGAAGAACGGTTCGAAGAGATGGGCCTGGACCTCCGCCGAGAGCCCGGGGCCGTCGTCGGACACGGTGGCCGTGACCGCCCCGCCGGCCGGGTCGCGCCGGGTCGCGATCCGGAGCACGCCGCCGGACGCCATGACCTGGAGCGCGTTGGTCGTCAGGTTGCGGAAGACCTGCACGAGCGCGGGCCTGGCCATCCGGACCGGCGGCAGGTCGGGCTCGAGGTCCAAAACGACCCGGACCCGCTGATCCTGGGCCTTCCCCTCGACCAGGCGGGCGGCCTCCGCGGCCACGCCGTTCAGGTCGCCGGGGGCCAGGTCCTGGGCGTCCGCCCGGGAGAACTGGAGGAGCCGCGAGACGATCCCCTCCAGCCGATCGACCTCGTCGATCAGGTGGCCGAACCCCTCGTCATTGAGGCCCAGCCCCTTCTGCCAGAGCTGGGTGATCCCGCGGATCCCGGCCAGCGGGTTGCGGACCTCGTGCGCCACCCCGGCCAGCAGCTTGCCGAGCGCCGCCAGCCGTTCGCTCCGCCTCAGGTCGATCCGCAGCCGCTCCCGCTCCGCCACCTGCTTCCGCACCGTCCCGGCCAGCCGGAACGTGAGCACCAGCGAGAGCGCCAGGCCCGCCAGGCTGAGGCCGGCGAACCATCGATAGCCGCGCGCCGCCTGGTCGACGTAGATCGGGTCCACCAGCCGGGTCATCGTCCAGGTGGCGGCGACGACCCGGCCATTCACGCGAACGGGGGCGGTCCGGATGGCGATCGTGTAGGGGCTGACGTCCTCGACGACGGACAGCTCGGTCTGCTTCCGGTAGGCGGCGTCCACCTGGGTGTCCACGTAGTCGTAGAGGCTCCTCGGCGGGCCGGCCGGGGATGGGTCCGGTCCCGCGTGGGGGGGACCGCCGATCGGCTCCTGGGGGAGCGCCGGCAGGAACGGCCGCTCCGGCCGCGAAGGGACGTAGTAGCCACCTTCGACCCCCGGCCTCCCTTCATCGATCCTGGTCGCCGCCTCCGAGAGCCGTCGATCGAGGGCGGCCCAGTCCTCCGAATCCATGAAGTCCGGGAACTGCCGCACTCCCGCCAGGGCGTCCTTCCCCCGGGCCTCGAGCTCGTCGGTGGCCTCCTTCAGCCGCGAATTCGCGCGGGTCCGCCGGTCCTCGCGTTCGACCACGCGCGAGCTCGTGTACCAGAGCGTCCCGATCGCCGCGCCGAAGAGCGCGACCACAACGCCAACCTGGAGCGCCAGCGGCCAGTCCCATCTCATTCGGTGCATCCAGGCGACCTCCGCGTGGATTGTACCCCATCGTCGCGGGATGCAAGCGGCGGGCCATTCGATCGGCACACGCCGCGGGGGCCGTTCCGTACTTCGGCCGGGCGGAATCCCCCCGCCATGGGCGGGCGGTTTCCGCCCAACGTCGGGGCATTTTTGCAGGCAATTGCTGGGATTCGTGCGTTTTTCGACCTGGCACCAGACCTGCGATTGAGGGCCGACCGCAGCGGGGAACGATCCCCGACGAATCGACCAGAGACCCATCAGAAAGGAAGGTCAGGACGCCATGATGAAACTCACCGCCATGGGGCTCTCGAGCCTCCTGGGGATCGGCCTGGCGGGACTCCTCGGCGGCTCACAGCCGCCGGACGGCCCGCCGCCCCCAGAGCCAAAAGCGAAGGCGAAGAGGAAGGGGGAGCCCGGCGACGAGCTTCGCAAGACCTATGACATCCTCCGCCGGGTCCGCTCCGGATCCGAGGGGGGCCGGACGGAGGAGCGTATCAAGGACTGGACCGTCCGGGCGACGGACCTCTACCGCAAGGCCCTCCGCGCCCACGAGCAGGGCGAGCGACGTCAGGCCCGCGAGCTGGCCGTCGCCTCGCACGACCTGGCCCGGGCCGCCGATCATGCCCGGAACGCCGCCCAGCTCGACCGAACCGACCCGGACCTCCCACCGCCCCCGGAGGACGACGGGCCGGAGGACCTGGCCGAGCGGACCCATCGCGATCTCCGCCGCGCCTATGAGAGGATCCGCGAGGCCGATTCCTACGGATCCGTCGTCGATTCGGCATTCTACTTGCGTGGTGCTCGCGACCTCTACAATGCCGCTCGTCGCGACGTCGAGGCCGGCCGGATCGAACGAGGCGGCGAGCTCGCCCGCGCCGCCGAGGCCATGACCCACGTCCCCGAGCACCTGGCCCATGCCGGCGATCCGGACGGCCCGCCCGCGAAGGATGAGCCGCCGAAGCGGAAGGAGGCGGACGCCCGCAAGAAGGCAGGGCCGGGGGGGCTCTTCGACCCGCCGGACCCGAAAGCGGAGCGGCCCGCCGCCCCGGGCCGTGAACTCCCCCCGCCGCTGGACTGAAACCTACCCCGCCCCCCCTCCGAGCCTAATCATGGACATGCGGAATCGAATCGGACTGTACGGCTCCTACTTCTTCGGGATGGCGGCGATCGGGTTCACGCTCCCCTACCTGCCGCTCTTCCTCGGCGAGAAGGGGCTCTCCGATCGGGCGATCGGGATCGTCTCCACGCTCGCGGCCATCTCGGGGCTGGCGCAGTTCCCGGTCGGGCTCTGGTCCGACCGGATCGGCCGGCGGAAGCCGTTCCTGATCGCGGCCCTGGTGGTCACGGCCCTCGCGACGGTCCTGATCCGGAAGGCGGAGGGGGTGGCCTGGCTGGGGTTCCTCGTGATCCTCTTCGCCGAGAACGGCATCGGCCGGGCCGTCGTCGAGAGCCTCTCCGGGGCCGAGGCCGCGGCGCTCGCCCCGGAGGGGGGCGTCGGCGCGGCCCTCGGTGCGCTCCGGTTCTGGAAGCCGATCGGCATCGTCCTGGTGGCGCTGCTGGGGAGCTGGATGTCGGAGCGGTACGGCGTCGACTCCATCCTCATGCCGCTGGCCGTCGCGCAGGGGCTCGCCGTCGCCTTCGCCCTCCTCATCCGCGAGGCGGAGGGGCACGAGAGGAAACCCGACGGGCCTGCGAATAGCCCCGCCGGCCCCGCCGGCGGCCGGCGGCCGAAGGACCCGGCGCTCTGGGCATTCGTCGCGGCGATGGTCCTCTACCACGCGGCGAACGCCCCCGGCGGCGTCTACCTCGGGCTGTTCCTCAAGCGTGACCTCCACGCCCCGGAGCGGATGCTCGCCTATGCGTTCGCGGTCAGCATGGTCGCCTGGATGCTCGTCGTCTGGCCCGCCGGCCGGCTCGCCGACCGCTGGGGCCGCAAGCCGTTGCTGGTCGCCGGCTGGGCGATCATGGCCGTCCGCCTGGGGCTGGTCGCGGTGATCCACGCCCCGTGGCTGGCGGTGGCCAACCAGGCGCTCGACGGCCTGGGCAACGGCCTCTTCGCGGTGCTCGCCGCGGCCTGGGTCACGGACCGGCTGGCGGATCCCAGGCGGGCCGGCGAGGCCCAGGTGCTCGTGGGCTCCTGCCTGGTCCTCGGCTCGGCCATCGGCCCGGCCGCGGCCGGGTTCCTCGTCGATCCGCTCGGTTATCGCGGCCTCTTCGCCACCCTGGCCGGGCTCGGCGGCCTCGCCACGGCGATCGTCGTCTTCCTGGTGCCCGAAACGCTCCGCAACCACGACGAGGTTCACGGCGACCATACCGTCGAGCCGATGGGGACGACGTCCGACCTGTCCACCGTCCCCTGATTCCCGGTCGCTTCCATCGGAAACAGTCCCTCAAACCCTCGCCCGGAGAGCTCGATTCCCGTGACGTCGCCAACGGCCTCCATCCCGCTCGTCTCCACACTCTTCGGCCTGACCTACCTGGGGTTGGCCGTCGGCAAGATCCCGGGCCTGCGGATCGACCGCGCCGGCATCGCGCTGGTCGGCGCGACGGCCATGATGGCCGCGGGCGTCCTCTCGCTGGACGAGGCGGCGAAGGCCGTCGACGTCGACACGATCGTCCTCCTCTTCGGGATGATGGTCGTCGTCGCCTACCTCCGCCTGGCCGGCTTCTTCGCCCTGGCGACGGACCAGATCGCCGGCAAGCTCTCCGGGCCGTACACCCTGCTGGCGACCGTGATCGGGATCTCCGGGGTGCTCTCCGCGTTCCTCGTCAACGACGTCGTCTGCGTCGCGCTCACGCCCCTGGTGCTGCATCTCTGCGAGCGGCTGGGCCGGCCGCCGATCCCCTACCTGGTCGGGCTGGCCACGGCGGCGAACGTGGGGTCGGTGGCGACGATCACGGGGAACCCGCAGAACATCATCATCGGCTCGCTCTCGCACATCTCCTACCTGAGGTTCGCGGCCCGGCTCGCCCCGGTGGCGGGCATCGGCCTGGTGCTGACCTTCGCCGTCGTGGCGCTCGTCTATCGGCGGGCGCTCGAGCAGTCGCGGGACACGAGCCCGCCCGACGAGGCCGGGGCGGATCCGCGGGTGCACCGGGGCCTGCTGATCAAGAGCGTGACCGTGACGCTCGGCGTCGTCGCCCTCTTCTTCTCCGGGGCGCCGATCGCCCTGGTGGCGCTGGGGGGCGCGGCGGTGATGATGCTCGATCGGGTCCGGCCGGAGAAGGTCTATCGGTCGGTGGACTGGCCCCTGCTGGTGATGTTCTGCGGCCTGTTCATCGTGGTGCACGCGTTCGAGGTGAACGTCGTCCGGACCTGGGGCATCGAGCGCTGGCACGCCCTGCTCGAATCGCCGGTCGTGATGGTGAGCGGCCTGTCCGTGCTGCTGTCCAACCTGGTCTCGAACGTCCCGGCGGTGCTCCTCTTCCGGCCGCTCATGGACGCGATGCCGGAGAAGGAGCTCGGCTGGCTGGCCCTGGCCATGTCCAGCACCCTGGCCGGGAACCTCACGGTCCTGGGCTCGGTGGCCAACCTGATCGTCGTCGAGAACGCCCGCCGTGCCGGCATCGAGCTGACCTTCCGGGAATACCTCAAGGTCGGCGTGCCGTTGACCATCCTCACGACCCTTGCCGGGGTCGCCTGGCTCAAATTTGTCACCTACTGAGGCTCTCATGACCACACTCGAGACGCCGACCCGGGCCCGGTCCGCAGAGCCCCAGGGCGACGGTCGCAATCCCTCCTCGACGAGCCTGCGGGCGCTCGACGCCGTGAACTTCTTCCTGGCGGACGTCCGCGACGGCATGGGGCCGTTCCTGGGGACCTTCCTGCGGGACGCCCACAAGTGGGACACCGGGCAGGTCGGCATCGCGATGGCCGTCTCCCAGATCGGCACGGTGCTCGCCCAGACGCCGGCCGGCGCGCTCGTCGACCGGGTCCGGTGGAAGCGGCTGGCGGTGGCGATCGCCGCGGTGGCCGTGGCGGTCGGCTGCCTGCTGCTCTACCTGGTCCCGGTCATGCCGGTGGTGGTCGCGGCCCAGATGCTCATCGGCGCCATGGCCGCGGTCTTCCCGCCGGCGGTGGCGGCGCTCACGCTCGGCATCGTCGGCCGCGCCGCGATGGCCCGGCGGACCGGCCGGAACGAGGCCCTGAACCACGCCGGCAACGTCGTCGCCGCGGCGCTCGCGGGGGGGCTCGCCTACCTCTTCGGCTACGGCGCGATGTTCGCCCTGGTCTCGGCGATGGCCGCCGGCTCAGCCGTCGCCGTGATGCGGATCCGCGAGCAAGACATCGACCACGAGCTGGCCCGGGGGGCCGATGAGGATCCGGAAGCGGACGAATCCACGGATCCGGCTCGCGTTCATCCGGCCGCGGGTGTTTCGGTGTTGCTGAAGGACCGCCGCATCCTGATCTTCGCGGCCTCGGTGGTCCTCTTCCACTTCGCCAACGCGGCGATGCTGCCGCTCGTGGGCCAGAAGGCGGCCGACGGGATGAAGGAGGGGGCGGCGGTCCTGATGTCGGCCTGCATCATCGCCGCCCAGGTGGTGATGATCCCGGTGGCGATCGTCGCCAGCCGCCTGGCCGCCTCGTGGGGGCGGAAGCCCGTCTTCCTGGTCGGCTTCGCCGTGCTCCCGGTCCGGGGCCTGCTCTACTGCCTGAGCGTGAACCCGGCGTATCTCGTCGGCGTCCAGCTCCTCGACGGCATCGGCGCGGGGATCTTCGGCGTGGTGTCCGTCCTCGTGATCGCCGACCTGACGAAGGGGACGGGCCGATTCAACCTGGCCCAGGGGGCCATCGCCACCGCGACGGGCATCGGCGCGGGGCTGAGCAACGTGCTGGCCGGCTTCCTCGTCAAGGCGTCCGGCTTCGACGCCGGATTCCTCTTCCTGGCCGCCGTCGCCGCCGCCGCCGCGGTGTTCTTCTACGTCGCGATGCCGGAGACGCGACGCAGGGAAGTGGGTGGAGGTTGCCGGTAAGACCGGAGCCGACGACAAGCTTCCAGGGCGGAAGAACTGGTCAAGGAGGACCCACACAGATTGCGATCGCCGCCGCCGCTTCTTCCAGTTGATCCTCGTTAACCCAACCAAGCCGGCGTACGAACCGCGACCCCGAAACCGACTTGGTCTGAAAGGCGTCGGCCCCTGAGTCCTTGATCAAGCCGTTTTCAGAGGTGGCTGGGATCTCAACGAACCACGGGTAATTCATGTACTGGGGCTTCCAGTCCGTGATGGGGACGATCAGCCGCAGGGGGAGGCGACCGATCGTATCCATGCTGATGACAAGTGCCGGCCTGATTTTCCGAATCTCGGCACCGACGGCGGGATCGAAGTCGACCAGCCGGATTTCACCGCGACTCGGTCGATGTGCTGCGGCCATGAAGGTCATCCTTGCCGAAGGCTTCGAAAGCCGTCAGGTGGGGATCATTCCGGTAGTCTGACTCGGCGAGAGCCGCCGCCTCGAGAATCTGCGCCCGCTCTGGCGGAGACCACCTGCGCAATTCCGCGGCCGTCCATCGTCGAGCTGGCGCGGGGGTGGTCTTCGTGCTCATGCCGCGGCCTCCGTACGTGCTGGGTACGTCCAGCGTCGGGTGCTCATCCTGACATCTCGAGGGCATCGACTCGATACCCTCCTTGCGAGCAAGTATACCGAATCCGCCTTTGCCACCCCAATCCTTGAAGCTGTCCAATCCACGAGGCGAGCGAATGTGCGGCCGCGGGACCGCATCACCGCGACGCCGCCGGGCCGGGGCTCTCCGGCTCGCGGATGATGCACCGGAGATACTTGTCGCGGATGCCGCCGAAGGCCCGACGCACCTCCTCGCGGTCGGGCTCGAGTGTCTGGGCGAGGGATGCCTCGTCGAGCGCCGCGCGGAGCGAGCGTTCGACGGCGGCGAGGTTGGCCGGCGGGCCCCAGGCGAGCTTGGCCCCCTGCTCGTATGCCCTGCCGATCATGAGATGGGGGGCGGCGGCGCGAGGGTTGCGACGGGCCAGTTCCCGGCCCACGGCGATCATCCAGGCGATGTGACGGTGGACCTCGTCGATGCGACCGGCCCGCCGGGCGTAGATACACTGGGAGGAGGTCGACTGGCTGAGCTGCTCGACGATCCCGTCGAAATCCCGCTCGGCGGGCCGGAGTCGAGCCGTCATGGCGTCGAGCTCGACGAGGAGCCTGCGGGTGAGGGATTGCGGGTCGAACGTCGAGGAGGTCCGGGCCTCGGCGATGGCGGATCGGCAGAGGTCGAGCGCCGCCAGGGTATGGACGCGAGACGCGAGGTTGGGCGGCAGGGCGAGATCGGCCGGCAGCCGTCGGTACACCTCCCAAACGTCGTCCGACGGCCAATCGGGCCAGTCCGCTTCATATCTCAGGCAGGCATCGACGAGCCGCAGCCGCAGGTCGTCGCCCGGCGAATCGGGGGCGGGGAAGGACGGGATCATCCGCGCGAGCCGTCCCCGAAGATCGCGCAGGGTCGCCAGAGCATCGAGGACTCGGGGTTCGGCCCGGTGGGGCTCCAGGAGCAGGTCGATTCGCGGGACCAGGGCGGCGGCCTCCGCGGTGAGGCCGCAGCATACGAGCCCTCCCGCGCGGATCAGGAGGATCTCGGCCCGGCGGATCTCCAGGCGAGAACGGTCGTCGCCGGAACCGGCAGGGTCCGTCGCGACGGCCAGCAAGGACTCGGCGTCTTCCAGGGGGCGGAGGTTCGACGGGAGATAGCCCTTGCGGGAGAGCAGCTTGCTGAGATCGACCTCCAGGTCGGCGACGACGAGCACCTGGCCCGCGGACAGGCCGGGCGTGCTCCGGAGGCGGGCCGTGAGGGCGAGCACGGCGTCGGTCGCCTTCTCGGTGCGCTCGTCGACGAATCCGCCCAGGGGGTCGATGGAGCGGCGGAGCAGGCCGAGCAGGTCGGTCACCGCCGCCTCGGCGGCCGACTCGCCCTCCACGGCCCGCGCCAGGGCGGCCTCGGAGCGCCTCCAGAGGATCGTCAGGGCGAGGAGCGCCGCCAGGATCGTCGCGATCAGCGAGGCGCCGAGGGCGGCGGAGGTCGGCCGGCGGCGGGCCCAGCGCGTCAGCCGGCCCGCCGCCGAGATCGGCCGCGCCAGGATCGGCCGACCCTCGCGGAACCGTGCCAGGTCGTCGGCCAGTGCGACGGCCGAGGCGTAACGCCGGGCCGGCGCCTTCTCGAGCGCCTTGAGGCAGATCGTCTCCAGGTCGCGGGGGACGCCCGGCGCCAGGGCCCGGGGCGGCGGCGGCTCGGCGGTCCGGAGCAGGTCGATGGTCTCGACCGGGGAGGCGCCCAGGAACGGGGGGCGGCCCGTCAGCAGCGCGTAGAGCGTGGCGCCCAGCGCGTGGACGTCGGCGGCCGGGCCGATCTCTTCCGGTCGGCCGGCGACCTGCTCCGGGGCCATGAAGGCCGGCGTCCCCCCCACGCCGAGCGCGCCGGAGATCATGGCCTCGCGCGTCCGCTCCCCCGCGGGGCGGGCGATGCCGAAGTCGGAGAGCATCGGCGTCAGGTCGCCCCAGTCCGCCTGGCCGGGGCCGTCCATCAGGATGTTCGAGGGTTTCACATCCAGGTGGACGATCCCGGCCTTGTGGCTCTCCTCGACGGCGCGGGCCGTGGCCTCGACGATCCTGGCCGCGTCACCGGGCGGTATTGGCCGGCCCGCCAGCCGGTCGCGGAGGCTTCCGCCTTCGACCAGGTCGAGGACCAGGAAGAGCCGGCCCTCGTGCTCGCCCGCGTCATGCAGGTGGACGATGTTGGGATGCCGCACCCGGGCGATTGCGCGGGCCTCGCGCAGCCAGCGGCGGCGGGCGGCCTCGTCGGCCGCGGCCCCGGCCGTCAGGATCTTGACCGCGACCCGCCGCTCGAGCGTCGGCTGGAACGCCTCGTAGACCACCCCGGAGCCGCCACGGCCGAGCTTCCGGCCCAGGACGCAGCCGGGGATCTCCGGCGGCTTCGCGGCGGCGAGGGCCCTTGCAGGTCGCTCCGGCGTGTCGAGCCGGGCCAGCCCGTCGAGCCGATCGCGACACTCGGTGCACGCGACGAGGTGAGCCTCCAGGGCGCGAAACTCGTCGCTGGCCAGCGAGTCGGACCCCAGCCGACCGAGCCGCTCCGCGGAGGGGCACGACGTCATCGCGACGTCTCCCCGGCGGAGGCGAACGCCGGAGCCGACAGCTTCGTCGCTTCCTCCCGAAGCATCCGGCGGACTCGCTTCTGCGCGGCGAAGGCCGCCGCGTAGGAGAGCCCGGCCGACTCCGCGACCTCGCGGACCGGCGCGTCCTCGACGGCGATCCGCCAGAAGACGTCCCACGTCCGGGCGTCGACGCGGGCCCGGACCGCCGCCTGGGCCTCCGCCGCCTGCGAGAGCAGCGCGGGCCGCGCCGGACCCTCGTCCGGGGCCTCCTCCGCGGCGATGGCGTCCAGCCCCGCCGGATCGGCGGCGGCCGCCCGCTCCGGCTTCGCCCGCTGCCGCCGCCACTCGTCGATCATTCGCGACCGGCAAAGCCGGCCGAGCCAGCCGCGGAACCGCCGCGACGGGTCGTAGCGATAGCCCCGCATCCGCCCCGCCAGCTCGATCCAGATCCGCTGGCAGAGGTCCTCCGCCGCGGCCGGCTGGAACCGGCCGGCCGCGACGCCCCGACGGATCGCCCGGTCGTAGCGGCGGATGAACTCGGCCCAGGCGTCGTGGTCGGCCCAGTCGCCCAGCCGTTCGAGGAGGGCCCCGTCCGTGGTCTCTCCCGGCTCGGTCCGCATCGATCACCTCCCCGCGCCCGGGCGATGTCGATCCCTCGGGATCGAGTTAATCCACTTCGTCATGATTGTTGGACCCCGTTCAGACTACTCGATGGCCGATTCGCCGGGCCATTGCGTGTCGTATTTTTGCCCCGCAGGCCGCAACAAGGAGTGCCTCATGCCTCGCTCGATCGCCCGCCGGATCCTCACGCTCACCGTCCTCCTCGGTGTCGCCGGCTCGGCCTCCGTTCGCGCCGGCGACCTGATCACCTTCGAGACCACGCCCGACGGGAGCACGCCCATCGACAACGCTCGGCTCATCGATCCGTACGCGATCTCCGGAGGGGGGACGGTCCGGTTCTTCTTCGACACGAACGATAACAACGTATTCGACGCCGGCGTGGACCGCCTGCCCCGGTTCGAGGAGGTCGGCACCGACGGCAACGACGGGTTCGTGGCCCGCTCCGTGGGCGATGGCGTCCACGACCGGGCGCGGCGAGGCTACGGCGACGAGCTCGGGCATTTCTTCCTCCGGCAGCCGGATGGGATCGGCACCCTGCCGGGCCCATTCATCATCGCCTATGACACGACCCAGACGATCCGCGAGTTCTCGGGCGAGATCTGGGACATCGACGCGGGCGAGCAGTGGCGGGTGGACGTGCTGAACGCGTCGAATGACGTCCTGGCCACGCTCAGGTCCCCAAAAGGGGTCGGGGTCAACAATCCGGACAGCCTGGACAGCCTGCCGTGGCTGTTCGGCTTCAAGGATCTCGCCGACGGCGTGGTGGCGATCCGGCTGACATTCATCGGCGACAAATCCGACGGCATCGGCCTGGCGTTCAACAACTTCAGCCCCACGTTCGCCGTGGCGGGCTCGGTCGTCCCCGAGCCGTCGAGCGTCGTCCTGCTGGCGATCGGCCTGGCCGCGGCGGCGGGTTTCGCGCGGCGCCGAGGCGGTGGGCCGCTTGCGGGATGATAGCATTTCCTGCATACTGATAGCAGTGCTGTCGATCCTTCGGAGTCGCCATCAGATGCCCGCCGTCACCATTCGCAATCTCTCCGAGGAAGTCCACCGCGCGCTGAAACTGCGAGCGGCTCTTCATGGCCGCAGTGCCGAGGCCGAAATGCGCGCGATCCTGGAGGACGCGGTTCGTCCGGCGAATCGCGTTCGCATCGGCTCGGCGCTGTCCGCGCTGGGTCGCGATGCGGGGTTGTCCGACGCCGATTTGGAGGCGCTCGAACAGGCTCGGGACAGGAGCCCTGCCGATCCGTTGAGCTTCGAATGATTATCCTCGACACGAATGTCATCTCGGAAGCGATGAAGCCGGATCCGGCTCCCGCAGTCCGCGACTGGCTGGACGAACAGATTGCGGAGACGCTCTATCTGTCGAGCGTCACGATCGCCGAGTTGCTGTTCGGCATCGGCGCACTCCCCGAAGGGCAACGGAAGAAGAAGCTGAGCATGGCCCTGGATGGGCTCCTCGACCTGTTCGACGGCCGCATCCTCCCCTTCGACACGGAGGCTGCCCGCTGCTATGGCGATCTGGCCGTCGCGGCCCGCCGTGCGGGCAAGGGCTTCCCGATGCCTGACGGCTACATCGCCGCGATCGCCGTCGCCCGCGGCTCCATCGTGGCAACGCGCGACACGAGCGCCTTCGAGGCCGCGGGCGTCGCCGTTATGAACCCGTGGACGTAGCGGCTTCGGAGGCGGTGCAGGGCCCTGGTTCGGCTCCATCCACCCTGGCCCCTTCAACCGGGGTGTGCTAAAGTCAAGGTGAGGCTCCGCGAGGGTCTTCTCCACGGGAAGGCAGCGAGCTCGCGAACACGACACCCGCCGACCGCGATACACCGGACGGCGAGCGGTGTTTCATGCTCAGGGCGATCACGCGATCGTCCCCTCCCCGCCGCGACTGGCGGCCCCGCATGGTCCTTGCGGCATGCACTCGGAATGAGCAGGTTCGATCATGGCGACGACGCTGTCTCGCCTGGGCCTGACGGTAATCCTCCTGGTTGTCTCGATCGGCCAGGTGGCGGCCCAGACCACGCCCACGCCCACCCCCACCCCCACGCAGTCGAAGCCGAAGCCGTCAACATCCACGTCGGCGCCGGCCCGCAAGAAGCCCATCGACCCGCTCTATGAGTCGAGCAAGAAGCCGGAGGCGACCGGCCCGATCGACCGCGCGGTCTTCGCGAAGCTGGCGGAGCTCGGCGTCGAGCCGGTGCTCTGCTCGGACGCGGTCTTCCTCCGCCGCGCCTATCTCGACGTGATCGGCACCCTGCCCACGGCGGCCGAGGCCCGCCATTTCTTCAACGAGTCCGACAGCTCCAAACGCCGGGGCGCCCTGGTCGACCGCCTGCTCGAGCGGGATGAGTTCGCCACCTACCAGGCGATGCGCTGGGGGGACGTGCTCCGGATCAAGGCCGAGTTCCCGGTGAACCTCTGGCCGAACGCCGCCCAGGCGTATCATCGCTGGGTCCGGGACTCGATCGCCGCCAACAAGCCGTATGACCAGTTCGCCCGCGAGTTGCTCACGTCCAGCGGCAGCAACTTCCGGGTCGGCCCGGTGAACTTCTACCGGGCCGTGCAGAACCGGACGCCCGAGGGGATCGCCACCGCGACCGCACTGACCCTGATGGGCACCCGCGCCGGCAACTGGCCCCCGGAGCGGCTCAAGGGGATGGCCGCGTTCTTCTCCCAGATCAGCTACAAGCCGACCCGGGAGTGGAAGGAACAGTGCGTGGTCTGGGACCCCTTCCGCACCGTGACCCAGCGGGATGAGAACGCGACCCAGATGCCCAAGGGCTTCGACGACGACCCGGCGCCCGTCGCCCCCAAACCGTTGCTCGCCGTCTTCCCCGACGGGACCTCGATCACGATCCAGCCCGACCGCGACCCCCGCGAGGTCTTCGCCGACTGGCTGATCCGGCCCGAGAACCCGTGGTTCACCCGGACGATCGCCAATCGGATCTGGTCCTGGCTGCTGGGCCGGGGCGTCGTCCACGAGCCGGACGACTTCCGCGACGACAATCCCCCGTGCAACCCGGAGCTCCTCGCCTGCCTCGAGCGGGCGATGATCGAGGCGAAGTACGACCTGAAGCAGTACTATCGGACCGTGCTCAACAGCCAGACCTATCAGCTCACGTCGATCGTCCGATCGGAGGATCCGGCCGCCGCGGCGAACTTCGCGAGCTATCCGGTCCGGCGGCTCGACGCCGAGGTCCTGATCGACGCCATCAACAAGATCACCGGGACGACCGAACTCTACACCAGTCCCATCCCCGAGCCGTTCACGTATATCCCCGGGGACATGCCGGCGATCGCGATCGCCGACGGCAGCATCAGCAGCCCGTTCCTGACGCTCTTCGGCCGCTCGGCGCGGGCCACCGGCATGGAGAACGAGCGGAACAACCGGACCATGCCCGCCCAGTGGCTCGAGACCCTGAACTCGTCGCACATCCAGCGGAAGCTGGAAGACGGCCCCAGGATCAAGGCGATCTTCGCCGGCGACCGCCGCGCGGCGGACATCCTCAACGACCTCTACCTGACCATCCTCTCCCGGCCGCCCTTGGCCTCGGAGAAGAAGATCATCACGGCGTACTTCCGCACCGCCGAGGCGCGGAGCACGCTGGCCGTCGACCTCCCCTGGACCCTGATCAACAGTTACGAGTTCCTTTACAGGCACTGATCGCCCGATCTGCCGAGGATACCGATCATGAACCCTCCCCACGGCCTTGATGACCCGACCGGGACGACCCGGCGCGAGGCGCTGCGGCGGGGCCTCCAGTGTGCGGCCGGCCTGGCCGTGGCCGACGGGCTCTCCGCCTGGCCCGCCGCGCCGGCCGATGATTTCGACGCCGACACCGCGACCACGACCCCGGCGGCGGCGAAGCCCGCCGGCCCGGTCCGGGCGAAGTCGGTGATCCAGGTCTTCCTCTGGGGCGGGATGTCCCACAACGACACCTGGGACCCCAAGCCCGAGGCGGGCTACGACTACATGGGCGAGTTCTCCAAGGTCATCGACACCAACGTCGCGGGCTTCCAGATCAACCAGCTCTTCCCCAAGCTGGCGACCCAGGCCGACAAGTTCTCGCTGATCCGGAGCATGACCCACGGCAACAACGGCCACGAGACCGCCGCCTACCTGATGCAGACCGGCCACGCCCCGGGCGAGCGGCTGGCCTATCCGAGCGTCGGCGCGGTCTTCTCGATGTTCAAGGGGAACGAGTACAAGGGGATCATCCCGCCCTACATCGTCCTGACGAGCGCGGCGGGGCGGTTCTCCGAGGAGGGATTCCTCGGCCCCAAGTACAAGCCGTTCGCCACCGGCGGGGATCCCAACGCCCCCAGGTTCGAGGTCGAGGGGATCATCGCGCGGGGGATCTCCGACGACCGCCAGCGGTCACGCCGCGAGCTGCTCGACGGGCTTGACACCATGGGCCGGGCGATGGCCGGCAGCGCCGAGCTCGAGGCCGCCCGCGAGGCCAAGGCCCGCGCCGACGAGCTGATCCTGGGCAAGGGCAAGGAGGTCTTCGACCTGACCAAGGAGAAGGCCGACCTGCGCGACCGCTACGGCCGCAACACCTTCGGCCAGGAATGCCTGGTGGCCCGGCGGCTGGTGGAATCCGGCGTCCCCTACGTGGCGATCAACTACCCCGGCGGCTGGGACACCCACAGCAACCATTTCGCCACCATGCGGCGGCAGTGCCCGCAGCTCGACCAGGGGATCGCCGCGCTGCTGGCGGACCTCCAGGACCGTCGGCTGCTCGACACGACGCTCGTCTGGTGCTCCGGCGAGTTCGGCCGCGGCCCGAAGGTGGACTGGCAGCCCCCCTGGAACGGCGGCCGGAACCATCACGGGGCCGTCTTCAGCGTGCTCGTGGCCGGCGGCGGGTTCAAGGGGGGCCACATCGTGGGATCCTCCGACGGCAAGGCCGAGGAGGTCCGCGACCGGCCCGTCTACCCGGTGGACCTGCTGGGCAGCATCTACAAGCTCGGCGGGATCGACGCGACCGCCAGCCTGCCCCACCCCGAGGGCCTGGAGGCCCACATCCTCCCCGCCAGCTCCGAGGGGGTGAAGTCGGCCGGCCTGCTCGCCGAGATCATGTAGCCGCAAGGTCCCCCGCGGCCCGTCAACAGGCAGAACCCGGGTTGAAGGGCAGGCAGGAAGGCCTGCCCCCCGGCTTTGAAGCCCGGTCCTTAGCAAGAAATCGGGGGACAGGCATTCTTGCCTGTCCCGAAGCCAACCCACAATGGAGCCGTGACAAGGCACTCGTCATGTCCATCGCGCAGCGGTTCACGATCACGGGCCTGGCCGGCTTGACCCTGGTCCTCCTCGAGGGCGCCGCGGTGGCGCAGCCGAAGCCCTACATCGGCTACGCCTATCCCGCGGGAGCCCAGCGGGGGACGACCGTGAAGGTCCGGCTGGGCGGCCAGCAGCTCAACGACGTGGACCGCGTGGTCGTCACGGGGACCGGCGTGGAGGCGAAGGTGCTCGAATACCATCGCCACCTGAATCCCCAGGAGATCCAGCTCCTTCGCGGGCAGCTCGACGCGATCGGCGTCCGCCCGCCCCTCACGCCGAAGGCGAAGCAGGCCGCCGCCGCCAGGGCGAAGGCGAAGCCGAAGCCGCTCAGGCCGAAGGGGAAGGGGGGGGCGAATGCGAATGCGAACACGAACACGAATGCAACAGAAGCGATGGCGATGCCGGGGATGGGCATGGGCGCGGACGCGGCGGCGGCGTCCCCCGCCTTCGCGGCCCTCTCGCCGGACATGAAGCGGCTGGTCGAGCGTGTCAACAGGCGGATCGAGACCTACGTCCAGCAGCCGGCCAGCAACGCGATCTCGAACATCGTCGAGGTCGAGGTGACCGTCGCGAAGGACGCCCCGCCCGGCCCGCGCGAGATCCGCCTGGTGACGTGGAAGGGGGTCTCCAACCCGCTGGTCTTCGACATCGGGGAGTTGCCGGAGATCCGTCGCGAGCCGATGAACACCGCCCAGATCCAGGTGCTCGGCAAGGAGGAGCAATCGCTCCGGAACCGGCCGGCGGACGAGGTCGAGCAGGCGGTGACGCTCCCCTGCACGCTCAACGGCCAGATCGCCTCGGGCGAGGTCAACCGCTATCGATTCGCCGCGAAGAAGGGCCAGAAGCTGGTCTTCTCCACGGCGGCCAGGCGGCTGATCCCGTTCCTGGCCGACGCCGTGCCCGGCTGGTTCCAGCCGGTCCTGACCCTCTACGACGCCTCGGGGCACGAGGTCGCGTACGACGACGACTACCGGTTCAAGCCCGATCCGGTCATCCTCTTCAAGGTCCCGAAGGACGGCGAGTACGTCCTGGTGATCAACGACGCCATCTTCCGCGGCCGGGAGGATTTCCTCTACCGGATCACCGCGGGCGAGCTGCCGTTCGTCACCAGCCTCTTCCCCCTGGGCGGCCCCGCCGGGAATCCGGCGAAGGTGAGCATGACGGGCTGGAACCTCGACGGCGCCACGCTCGACCCGCCGCCGAAGGGGGCCGGGCCCGGCATCGTCTCGCTGACCGCCAGGACCTCTGCGTTCGCGTCCAACCCGATGCCGTTCGCGATCGACAACCTGCCGGAGATCCTCGAGGGCGAGGCCCAGGGCGGAGCGACGTCGTCCTCGCCAGCCGGGTCGGAGGCCCCTCGGAAATTGACCATGCCCGTGATCGTCAACGGGCGGATCGAGCGGCCCGGGGATCGCGACGTGTTCGAGTTCCAGGGGCACGTCGGCGACCAGGTCGTCGCCGAGGTCGTCGCCCGCCGGCTCGACTCGCCGCTCGACTCGGTGCTGACCCTGTTCGACCCCTCGGGCAAGATCCTGGCGCGGAACGACGACCGCGAGGATCTCGGGGCGGGGATCAACACCCACAATGCGGATTCGTTCATCCTCCAGGAGCTGCCCGCGGACGGGACCTACCGGCTCCTGCTCGAGGACGCGGCGAAGGGGGGCGGCGAGGCGTACGGGTATCGTCTCCGGGTCAGCCCGCCGCGGCCCGACTTCAGCCTCCGGCTGGTGCCGTCGAGCCTGGCGATGCGGAGCAAGGGCGAGGCGTCGATCACGGTCCACGCGATCCGGACCGACGGGTTCATCGGTCACATCGATCTCCGCCTGGCGACCACGACCGCCGGCTTCACCGCGGCGCCGGCGATGCTGGCGGCCGGCCAGGCCAAGGCCCCCATGCCGGTGAAGACGACGCTCACGGCGACGCCCGCGCCGGTGAACCTGGTCGTGGAGGGCGTCGCCCAGATCGACGGCCGCGAGGTCGTCCACCGTGCCGTGGGGGCCGAGGATCGCATGCAGGCCTTCCTCTGGCGCCACCTCGTCCCGACCGAGGATTTCCCGGTCCTCGTCTTCGACCCCAAGGCCGAGCCCGAGCCGAGGCGCAAGGTCCCCACCATCGTCCTGAACCTCGCCGACGATGACGACGACGAGGCCTCCCCCGCCAAGCCCGCCGCCAAACCGGCCGCGGAGAAGGCGATGACCAAGGCGAAGGCGGCCGACGGAACCGGAACCGCCGCGGCTCCGGCCCCGGCCAGGCCCGCCAAGAAGTTCACCGCGAAGCAGGTCGCCGGCCGGCTCCGCGAGCTGAAGGTCCTCTATGAGGAAGAGCTGCTCACCGAGGACTTCTACCGCAAGCAGGTCGCCGAGTGTCAGGTCTCCGGGCCGAAGTAGGAAGGGACCAACCTCGGAGGCACGGAGGCGAGGACGCCTGGAGGATGGCGGACCTTCTGCTACATCCTGCCGGCTTACAAGCTTGGCGGCGACAAGGCCCAGGCCATGCTCGCCGAATTGACGGCGCGGGGTGGGCACTGGGAGCGGATTCTCGGCGGCGTTCTGTTCGTATGCCGTCCGCCCGGAATGGACCTGGACCCGGTGCCCTGGGTCGAAAGAAACGCTCTGGCCCTCGCTCTGAGGTCCGTGCGCCTGAAGCGAACCTCACGCCGACGACGATCGAAGGCCCGCCGGCCGTGGGGTCGCTGCGCTCCTCCACAGCCACCCCATTGCTCGCTCGCGGCCGGGGGAGAGCCTGACGATCGAAGGCCCGCCGGCCGTGGGGTCGCTGCGCTCCTCCACAGCCACCCCATTGCTCGCTCGCGGCCGGGGGGAGAAGCCTGACGATCCAAGGCCCGCCGGCCGGGGGGTCGCTGCGATCCTCCACAGCCACCCCATTGCTCGCTCGCGGCCGGGGGGAGAAGCCTGTGGAGATCAGAGGCGTGCCGACCCCTATGCACACGGCTTGTACATCCCAGGCTTGTGACCTACTTTCACTCTCATGGATCACAGAAAGCGCTATTCTCGTCGTCACGCCTGCAATGAGCCGGGAGAGGCTCATGAACTCACGTTTACGTGCTATCGACGCCATCGTTTTCTGAGCGCGGACAGGGTGTGTCGATGGCTCAGCGAGTCGGTCCAGGAGGCCAGGGCGGCTCTCGACTTCGCGCTCTGAGCCTTCGTTTTCATGCCAGAGCACGCGCATCTCATCGTTTGCCCTCGGAGGCCTGTTTACCAAATGGCGGAGATCATCAGGGCCATCAAGGGGCCGGTGGGACGGCGGGGCCTCGCCTACATCGAGGAATTCGCTCCGACCTGGATCTCTCGTGTGACGCGCCAAAGAGGTGACCGGACCGAACGCCTGTTCTGGCAATCAGGAGGCGGCTACGATCGCAACGTCTGGGATCCCAAAGTCCTGATGACCATGATCGGGTATGTCCATGAGAATCCAGTTCGCCGGGAACTTGTTGATCGGGCCACGGAGTGGACCTGGTCGAGTGCAGGCTGGTTTGCCGACGAACCGACCTGTGACCTGATCCCCGACCTGATCCCCCCGGAGTGGACAACTCCATCATAAATCAAGCATGAGCGAGCGATGGGTGGCTGTGGAGGAGCGCAGCGACCCCACGGCCGGCGGGCCTTCGATCGTCAGGCTCTCCCCCGGCCGCGAGCGAGCAATCGGGTGGCTGTGGAGGAGCGCAGCGACCCCACGGCCAGCGGGCCTTCGATCGTCAGGCTCTCCCCCGGCCGCGAGCGAGCAATCGGGTGGCTGTGGAGGAGCGCAGCGACCCCACGGCCGGCGGGCCTTCGATCCTTACTGGTCCTTCCAGCAGGGCGCTGATCGCACATCGCGGCCACCAGACCTCAATGGCACGCGGCCCACCCCTGCGCTATGATCGGGCTGGAATCCTAGCAATGATGCCCTCCCTGGAACCCGACCATGAGCCTCCTCCGATCGCTCGCCCTATCCTGCATTGCGACCGCATCATTCCTGTCCTCGACCTTCGCCATCACGGCCGCCGAACCCGCGAGGGCGACGATCCGCGTCCACGCCGACAAGGCAGGCCACCCGGTCAGCCCCACGCTCTACGGGATCTTCTTCGAGGACATCAACTGCTCGGCCGACGGCGGCCTCTACGCGGAGCTCGTCCGCAATCGGTCGTTCGAGGACTCCGACCGGCCGGAGCACTGGAAGGTCTCCGGCGACGGCCTGAAGGTCCGGGCCGAGATCGACGACGCGGATCCGGCCAGCCCGAAGAACCCGCGGTCGCTCCGGGTCACGCTCGAGAGCCCGACGCTGGCCCTCGCGACGATCACCAACGAGGGCTTCTGGGGGATCCCCGTGACGCAAGGGGCGAGCTATCGCCTCTCGTTCCTCGCCCGCGCCGAGGGCCGGTTCCAGGACTCGCCGATCGTCTCGCTCGTCGGGGCCGACGGCCGCGTCTATGCGTCCGAGAGATTCCCGAGCCCGACGGAGGACTGGGCACCGTTCACCGCCACGCTCAAGTCGTCCGCGACCGACCCGAAGGCCCGGCTCGAGATCAAGGTCGTCGGCAACGGCTCGATCTGGCTCGACATGGTCTCCCTCTTCCCGGAGAAGACCTGGAAGGATCGCCCGTTCGGATTGAGGCCGGACCTGGCGGGGCGGCTGGCCGACCTGCACCCGGCCTTCGTCCGATTCCCCGGCGGCTGCTGGGTCGAGGGGGACACCATGAAGTTCGCCTATCGCTGGAAGGAGACGATCGGCGATCCCTCGGAGCGGCGGACGCAGTTCAACATCTGGAACTACCACGCGACCCACGGCCTGGGCTTCCACGAATACCTCCAACTCTGCGAGGACCTGAAGGCGGAACCCCTCTTCGTCATCAACTGCGGGATGTCCCACAAGGAGGTCATCCCGATGGACAAAATGCCGGAGTTCGTCCAGGACGCGCTCGACGCCATCGAGTATTGCAACGGCCCGGCCGACAGCCGGTGGGGAGCGGTCCGCGCCCGCAACGGGCACCCCGCCCCCTTCGCGCTGAAGTACATGGAGATCGGCAACGAGAACGGCGGCCCGCCCTACCAGGAGCGCTTCGCCCTCTTCCACGACGCCATCAAGAAGGCCCATCCCGACATCACGCTGATCGCCAACGTCCCCACGGAGAGGCGCCCGGCGGACATCGTCGACGAGCACTACTACAACACGCCGGAGTTCTTCATCCAGCAGGCGAACCGGTACGACGACTACGACCGCAAGGGGCCGCGGATCTACGTCGGCGAGTACGCCGTGACGATGGGTGCGGGCCAGGGGAACCTCCGCGGGGCGGTCGGCGAGGCGGCGTTCATGCTGGGCATGGAGCGGAACTCGGACGTCGTGGCGATGTCGTCATACGCCCCCCTCTTCGTCAACGTCAACCACCGCGGCTGGAACCCGGACCTGATCAACTTCGACGGCACGCGGTCGTACGGCATCCCCTCGTATCACGTCCAGAAGCTGTTCGCCGAGAACCTCGGCGACGTCACGGTGCCGGTGGACGTGCAGGCGCCTTCGGTCGAGCCCACGCCCCCGGGGGGAGCCGTCGGGGTGGGGACCTGGCTGACGCGGGCCGAGTTCAAGGACATGAAGGTGACGAGGGGAGGCGAGGTCCTCTGGTCGTCGGACCCGGCCGCGAAGCTGGCGGGCTTCCGGCCGCTGAACGGGACGTGGGACGTCGTCGACGGTGCGCTCCGCCAGACCGCCCCGACCGAGAACGTCCGGGCCCTCGCCGGCGAGAAGGGCTGGACCGACTACACCTTCAGCCTGAAGGCCCGGAAGCTCGGCGGCGCCGAGGGCTTCCTGATCCTCTTCCGGGTGGGGGACGAGAATCAGAAGTCGTGGTGGAACATCGGCGGCTGGGGGAACACGCGGCACGCGATCGAGATCGGCGGCGAGATCGGCCGGAGCGTGCCCGGTCGGATCGAGGACAACCGCTGGTATGACGTCAAGGTGGAGGTGACCGGTCCGCGGATCCGGTGCTATCTCGACGGCCAGCTCGTCCATGACGTGAGGATGCCGTCGCTGCGGCCGATCCACGCCTCGGTGACTCGCGTCCGATCGTCGGGAGAGCTGATCCTCAAGGTGGTGAACGCCGGGGCCGAGCCGATCGAGACGACCGTGGAGGTCGCGGGCGTCGGCCGGCTGGCGTCGTCGATCCCCGCCCAGGTCCTCGCCTCGGAGCATCCCACCGACGAGAACTCGCTGGCCTCGCCGGAGAAGGTCGCCCCGAGGGCGACGTCGCTGGCGGCGGAAGGGACGACGATCCGCCACGCCTTCCCGGGCAACTCGGTGACCGTCGCGCGGATCAGGCCATAGGTAGCCGATGGGAACAGGGCCCCGGCGTGGTCACCAGCCTGCGCCGGGCTCGGCAGGAGCCTCGCCCTCCCACGGGCCGGGATCGGCGTTCGTCGGGAGGGCGAGGCTCCTGCCGAGCCCCGGGGGAGCCGTCGGATTGCCCGTAAGGCCCTGATTCGCCCTGTCAGCGGGTGGAGACCTTGCGGGTGCGGGGCTCGGCCAGGGTGACCTTGCAGGGCTGGAGCTCATTCTTGCGGATCAGGAGCAGCACGGCGCCGCCGGTCTGGAGGGCCTCCGGCTGGCGGAGGACGTAGAGGATGTTGTCCGGGCGGATGGTCTCCCAGTTCCGGGTGCCGACGTTCATGCCGACGAGGATGTCCCCCTTCTGGACGGCGGCGGCGGCGGCCGGGCTGCCGGGGAGGACGGCCTCGATGTAGAGCCCACCCCGGAGCTTGCGGGAGACGGTGGCGACCCACTCGGGAGAGACCGGCATGGTCTTCACTCCCAGCCGCTCCCAGACCTGGTCGGAGGGCTCGGCGGCGGCGACGTTCATCCCCTTGGGCAGGGGCTGGACGTCCAGGGGGAGCGGCTGCTCGACGCCGCCGCGGCGGACCGTCAGCCGGGTCGGCCGGCCGGGCCGGGCGTCGAGGAGGCCCCGCTCGAGGTCGACCATGTTGCCGACCTGGAGGTCGCCCACCCGGACGAGTTCGTCGCCGGGCTTGAAGCCGGCCGACTCGCCGGGGCTCCCCGGCTGGACGCTCGTGAGCACGACCGACCGCTGCGAGCCCCGGACCAGGTCCTCGACCACCAGGCCGTGCCAGGTGGCGGCGATCCGGCGGGTGCTGAGCATCTCGGCGGCCACCCGCTTCACCTCGTCGATGGGCAGGGCGAAGCCGATCCCCTGGGCCCCGGCGCGGGTGGCGACGTTGATGCCGATCAGCTCGCCGTCCACGTTCACCAGCGGGCCCCCCGAGTTCCCCGGGTTGATGCTGGCGTCGGTCTGAATCAGGTTGCGGTAGACCTGCTCGTCGGAGAGCGTCACGTCCCGATGCAGGGCGCTGACGATCCCGACCGAGACCGTGTTCTCGTAGCCGAAGGCGTTGCCGATCGTGATCACCGTCTCGCCGACCATGAGGTCGGTGGACGTCCCGATGACGATCGCCCGGAGCGGCCGGGCCGGGTCCACCTTCAACAGGGCCAGGTCCATCACCGGATCATACTGGAGGACCCGGCCGGGGTAGGTCGTGCCGTCGGCGAGCTGGACCTCCACCCCCTGGACCTTGTCCACGACATGGTGGTTGGTGAGGATGTAGCCGCGCGGATCCACGATCACGCCGCTCCCCATCCCGTTGATCCGAGGCCGCTGGTTCTCCTCCGCCGAGAAGGGCCAGCGGCTCGTCGACGCCGCCTTCTTCTCGCTCGAGATGTTCACCATGCAGGGGAGCGCCTTCTCGACCGCCTCGACGATCACCGTCCTGCGGTTGGTCGCGACCGGGCTCGATGCCGATCCCGGTCCCTGACCCGCGGCCGCCGGCCTCGGGGTCGTCCCCCACGCGATCGCCGCCAGGCTCAGCCCCAGGGTGATCCACGAGGGAACTCGCACTCCGTATCGCGACAAGGGCATTGGCACGGCGTTCGTCCCCATTCGCTCTGGAAACCCGGCGGCTTCCTGGTCGTCTTGACCTCGAGGCCCCGTGGTTGCCCACGTTACCCTCGTTTCCGCGGCTCCGTCCGGCTTGGACTTGGATCGGTTACCCCTCTTTCCAGCTTGAACCTTGTCATATCGAAAACCCCTAGCTTGCCCTTGTTTCGTAATTATCCATACGACCCAGTCAGACTCCGCAGATCCCCTGTTTTCCGGGAGCCGACGAGGCTTCGAAATCGCGCCAACGGGGAGAGGTTTCCGATCTTCTCGCGATCGGTGTCACGGCGGGAGGTTTGCGGGGAAGATTCCGTGTCGGAGGCCGGGTTGACGGATGGCGGCCGGGGAGTCCACAAAGGTAGGTGGGGCGTCGTTGGGTGGTGGCGAAGGGCCCGGCCTCGGGAAAGGTGGGGGTGATGGCGGAGAAATCGGCGCGGCGGCTGAAGCTCGAGGCGAGCCTGGCGGAGGATCCGGGCGATCCCTTCCTGCGTTACGGGGTGGCGATGCAGTGCCTCCGCGAGGGGGACGTGGAAGAGGGCCGCGACCGTCTCCGGGCGTTGATCGCGGATCGTCCCGACGATCAGATCCCGGCCTATCAGCAGCTCGGCCAGTCCCATGCGGAGGCGGGCGAGGTGGAGGACGCCGTGTCGGTCCTGCGGACGGGCATCTCGAAGGCCAGGACTCGCGGCGACATGCACGCCGCGGCGGAGATGCAGGGCTTGCTGGATACCCTGGAGTAAGTCGCCGGAGGCCTGTTCGTGCCTGAGTCCTCGGAGTCCACCGACATCGCCGCCGGGCCCGGCCCCGGCGCCGAGACGTCGGCACCGGCCCTGTTCACCTTCCCCAACCGCGTGCTCTTCGGCGCGGGGGCCAGGCGTTCGCTCGCGGCGGAGCTGGCGCGGCTGGGGGTCGCCCGGCCGCTCGTGGTGACCGACCCGGGGCTGGTCGCCTGCGGCCTGGCCGGTCGGGTGGCGGACCTGCTCGATTCTCCTCAGGTCTTCACCGACGTGCAGGCCAATCCGACGGAGGAAAACGTCCTCCGCGCGGTGGATCGCTATCGCGAAGCCGGCTGCGACGGGCTGGTTGGCCTGGGCGGCGGATCCGCGATCGACGCGGCCAAGGCCGTGCGGCTGCTGGCGACGCATCCGGGCCGACTGGCCGATTACGACCTCACGGCCGGGGGCGGGGACCGGATCACGGCGGAGATGCCCCCGATGGCGGCGGTGCCGACGACCGCGGGCACGGGCTCGGAGGCGGGCCGCGGGACGCTGATCCAGCTCCCCCAGACCGGCCGGAAGACGATCGCGCTGTCGATCCACCTCCTCCCGAGCGTCGCGATCTGCGACCCCGAGCTGACACTCGGCCTGACCCCGGAGCTGACCGCGGGCACCGGCATGGATGCCCTGACGCACTGCGTGGAGAGCTACCTCTCCCCGACCTTCCACCCGATCTGCGACGGCATCGCCATCGAGGGCCTGAAGTCCATCTTCCGGGGGCTGGAAGAGGCGGTCCGGGATGGCTCCCGGCTCGAGGCTCGCTCGGCGATGATGATGGGGGCGCTGCTCGGGGGGATCAGCTTCCACAAGGGGCTCGGCGTGGTCCACTCGCTCTCGCACGCCCTGGGGGGCGAGGGACGCGTCCACCACGGCACGCTCAACGCGATCCTGCTGCCGCACGCGCTGCGGTTCAACCGCGAGGCGGCGGAGCCCAGGATCGCGGAGCTGGCCTCCCGGGTCGGACTCGGCCGCGGCGGGGACGGCGCCGGGCACCTGGTCACGCTCATGCAGATCGTCCTGGCGCGGCTGCCGCTCCCCCGGCGCCTCTCCGAGCTCGAATCCGCCGGGCTGGATCGCGGGCGGATCCCGCACTATGCCCGCCTGGCGATGCTCGACCATTGCCATCGCACCAATCCCCGCGCCTGCACCCAGGCGGACATGGAAGACCTCCTCGACCGAGCCTGGTGAAGCCCCGGCGGCTTGAGTCGAGGCTTTGTCGAGAAAAATGGGGACGGGCCGACCATGGATGACGCTATTAGTTTGTTAGGAGAGACTGGGTCTATCTCCTCCACCGCCATCTGATCGCGGACCAGCCTCCCAGCACAGGGTAGATCGTCATGCTCCTCGCTTACTTCGCCCCGGAAGTCGCCATGCCGGTGGCCTCGGTCTTCGCCACCGTGATCGGTTTCGTGCTGGCCGGCGGTCGCCCTGTCCTTTCGTGGATGAGTCGCCGGCTGAAAGGGCGGGCGAGCTGACCGGGCCGGGCCGTACCGGGTTACTTGGGGTCGATCCTGATGGATGATGATGCGCCTTCGAAGGCGGCGGATGGCCGGCCGGCCACGCCCCGGCTGACGCTGTCGGTCGCGCTCGTGCTGGCGATCTGGCTGGGTTTCCTCGCCGGGTATCTCGACCTGGCGCTGATCATTTTCAAGAAGCTGGCGATCAACAAGGAAGGCTCGTTCCGGACGGCCCGCGACTTCCCCTGGACGGTCCCGCTGGGCCATGTCGCGCTGATGCTGGCCCTCGGGGTGGTGGTGGCCGTCCTGGCGTGGATCCGGCCGAGGCGGCCGACGCTCCGGGGCTGGGCCTGGCTGATGGCGACGGTCGCGCTCTGGGGGGCCTTGCTGCGCCTCTCGCTCCATCCCGGGGCCTCGCTCGTGCTGGCCTTCGGGATCGGGAAGCTGATCGCCGACCTGGTGGCGGACCGAGGCTTCGGCCTCCGGGTGGGCTGGGTGCGAAAGAGCCTGGCCGGGTTCGCCTGCCTGCTGATCGTCTGCTTCGCGGCGAGCACGGGACGACGGATGATCGGCGAGGCGAGGGCGGTTGCCGCACTACCCCCGCGGCCGGCCTCCGCGCCCAATGTGGTGTTCCTGGTCTGGGACACGGTCCGCAACTCCAGCCTCAGCCTGTATGGGTATCGGCGCGAGACGACCCCCAACCTCAAGCGGTGGGCGGAACGCGGGGTCGTGTTCGACATGGCGCTCTCGCCTTCCCCCTGGACCTATCCGTCGCACGCCAGCTATTTCACGGGGAGCTGGCCGTTCGAGATCAACGCCCAGTGGAAATTCTCGCTCGACACGCCCAGGCCCACCATCGCGGAGTTCCTGAAGTCTCGCGGCTACCAGACGGCGGGCTTCGTGGGGAACACCAACTCCTGCAACTACGAGACGGCGCTGGATCGGGGCTTCATCCACTACGACGATTACGCGCTGACGCCCCGATCGCTGCTGACCCGCACGGTCCCCGGGAAGTGGATGCTGGAGCAACTGCTGCTCCGGGTCGACCCGTTCGAGCGGAAGTGGGCCGGCCTCCAGGCACGAGGGGCCGAGGGGATCAACGCCTCGTTCCTGAAATGGCTGGACGGCCGGCGGACCGATCGGCCGTTCTTCGCCTTCCTCAACTTCTTCGACGCCCACGAGCCGTACATCCCCCCGGACCAGTTCGCCGGCCGTTTCGGCGTCGCCCCCAAGGGGGTGAAGGACTATCAGGCCCTGATCGATTACGTCGGGGTGGACAAGGGGCGGTTGACGCCCCAGGATTTGGACCTGGTCCGGGACTCGTACGAGAATTGCATCGCCTACCTGGACGAGCAGTTCGGGCGGATGATGGACGACCTGGAGAAGCGCGGGGTGCTCGAGAACACGATCGTGGTCCTGACCTCGGACCACGGGGAGGGGTTCGGCGAGCATGGCGTCTGCGGGCACGCGTACTCGGTGGAGATCCAGGAGGTGGGCGTCCCGCTGATGGTGATCGCCCCGGGGCTGCCCCGGGGCCGCAGGGAGCTGACCGCCGTGGGCCTGCGCGACCTCGCCGTGACGCTGACCGATCTGCTGGGATTCGGCGAGGACTCGCCGTTCCCGGGCCGATCGCTGGCGGCCTACTGGAACGCCCCGGCCGGGCAGGCCCCTCCACGCCCGACGAGTCCCGCCCTCTCGGAGAAGGCCGATCAGACCGCCTTCCCGTCGCCGCACGGCGAGGGCCCGGGAGGCGAGGGATTGCAGTTCTCACTCGTCTCCTCGTTCGGGGTCCAGTACGTCCGCAACGGCGACGGGACGGAGATGATCTTCAATCTCTGGCGAGACCCCCAGGCCACGTTCAACCTCGCCGGGTTCCCCGACAAGGTCTCGATGCTGAGCCAGCATCGGTCGATGCTCCTCGAGGCCCTCAAGGGCAGCCCGGCCTCCACCGAGGTCGAGGACGCTTACATGGCCGCCTATCGCGACGAGCTCGCCAACCTCGTCCAGGGGACCAGGCCCGTGGGCGATCCGCCGCCCGCCGCTGAGGACGGCGACTCAGGCGCCGCGCGGTGAGGGCCGGCTTCCGATAGGGGACTCCCCGGCCCGTTCCCAAGGCGGGACGCCGGAGAGCCCCGGGCTGGCGTGGTGGAAGAGACGAGGCGTCACGCCCCAGCTCACGGGCGAGGCGTCAGGGTCACCGAGCGGAGGTTCATGAGGCCGCTTGGGACGGCCTTCGCGGGCTTGACCGCGACGACGGCATGACCCGCCTGGGGCAGCGTCAGGGTCCCGGCCTGGACGCGCGTGAAGTCGCCCCACCCCTTCGTCGGGGCCAGCGTGCCGGCGATGCACTGGTCGCCGACCGTCACGATGTAGTCGCTCGGCGAGCCGCCCGGCGGCAGCGCGTAGTCGAGGCTGACCGTGAAGGTCCCTGCCCGGGAGATGTCGACCGGCCATGAGACGGTCCCCTCGGCGGCCGTCCAGTAGCCGACGTCGGGCGGTTCGTTCTGGACCTGGACCCCGCCGACGAGGTCGGCGTCGGCCGCCTTCAGGGTCAGCGAGCCGTCGGCCGCCTGGGGGAACCGGACGACGATCGGCCGGATCCCGTCCAGCACGTCGAGGGCGATGACCGAGTCGTCCGCGTCCGGCAGCGAGGCCGGCAGGGCGATCCTCAGGCCGTCGGCGGTGGATTCCGCGCTCAGCGTGGTGGCGGGCTCGGCCAGGAAGCGGGCGGAGCGGACCTCGTTGGACATCGGCACGACCAGCACGCCGCCGACCGGCCGGGCGAAGACGTGCAGGTAGAGCGTCTGGCCACGGCGGGTGCAACGGCCCCACGGCGTGGACCGGAACGGGCTCGCCGAGGTCCCGTAGATCGACTCGCCGTTCACCCTCATCCAGTCGCCCACCTTCGTCAGCCGCTCGACGCTCTCCGCCGGGATCACGCCCTCGGCCGTCGGGCCGACGTTGAGGAGGTAGTTGCCCCCCTTGCTGGCGCAGTCGACCAGGTTGTGGATGATCGTCGTCACCGACTTCCAGTTGTGGTCATTCTTGTTGAAGCCCCAGTGGTCGTTGAGCGTCATGCACGACTCCCAATCCACGCCGGGGCCGAACCCGGTGGCCGGGATGGTCTGCTCCGGGGTGCCGTAGTCGCCGGTGCCGCCGCCGACCCGGTTGTTGATGATGAGCTGCGGGTCGAGCTTCCTCAGGTAGGCGTACATCGCCTTGCCGCGGGCCTCGGTCCACGGCTTCTCCCACTGGCCGTCGAACCACATGATGCCGGGGTGGTAGTTCTTGACGACCTCGGTCACCTGGCCGGTGAGGTAGTCGTTGAAGCGGTCCATGTCCGGCGTGCCGGTGGCCCGATCATTCCAGGCGCGGCGGAGCCCCCAGTCGGGATGGTGCCAGTCCATGATCGAGTGATACGTGCAGAAGCGGACCCCCTCGTCCTTGCAGGCCGCGGCCAGCTCCGCGAGCGGGTCGCGCCCGGACTTGCCGAACGGGGTGCTCTTGATGGACCAGTCGGTCAGGGCGGAGGGATAGATCGCGAAGCCGTCGTGGTGCTTCGAGGTGATGACCAGGTACTTCATCCCGGCCCGCTTCGCCAGGGCGGCCCATGCATGGGCGTCGAACTTCACCGGGTTGAACTGGCCGGCGAACTTCTCGTATTCCGAGACGGGCATCTTCGATTCCTCGAGATACCACTCGGCGAACCCGGTCTGGTCCTTGAAGACGCCGGCCGGGACGGCATAGACGCCCCAGTGGATGAACATGCCGAAGCGGGCGTCGCGGAACCAGGCCATCCGGGCGTCATGCTGGGCGGGGGTCTCGTCGATGAGCGGGGATTGGCCGGCCGCCGGGGCGGCGACGGCCAGCGCGAGCAGGAGGGAGAGCGAGGCGCGTTTCATGGTAGGATCTCAAGGAAGGAGGGAGGGAGGGAGGGAGCGATCTCGCGGGCGGGATCGAGGCGAGCGGCCGGGCCCCCTTCGACGGTGCCGAGGGGGCCGGCCGCGAAGTTCCGCGTCAGCCGTAGAGCGGGCCGAAGTTGGCGCAGGCCCGGTAGTCCGCGGCCTGGGGCTCGAGCGCCCCGAAGAGGCCCCAGGTGCTGGGGCGGAAGATCTTCTCCTCCGGGACGTTGTGCATGGCCACCGGGATCCGCAGCAGCGACGCCAGCGCGATGAGGTCGGCGCCGATGTGGCCGTAGCTGATGGCGCCGTGGTTGGCGCTCCAGTGGTTCATCACCGTGTAGACGTCCCGGAACGGGCCGGAGCCGGTGACGATGGGGGCGAACCAGGTGGTCGGCCAGGTCGGGTTGGTCCGCTCGTTGAGGACCTCGTGGACCTTCGGCGGCAGGTCCACGGAGTAGCCCTCGGCGATCTGGATCACGGGTCCCAGGCCCTTCACCAGGCTGAGCCGCATCATGGTCAGCGGCATGCCGCCGCGGGACAGGTAGCACGACGAGTAGCCGCCGCCGCGGAAGTACTCGAGCATCGCCGTCGGCCAGCTCGTGGCGGCCAGGCACTTCTTGGCCTCGGCCTCGGTGATCTCCCAGAACGGCTTCATCGCGGGCTTGCCGTCGCGGGACTGCTCGCCGGTGCCGTCCAGGGTCGCGGCGCCGGAGTTGATCAGGTGGATGATCCCGCCGGCCGCGGCGTCTTCCAGGGTATGGCCGGTGACCCGCTTGACGGCCTCCGGGCTCCAGAAGGTCCGGACGTCGGCGAAGATCTGGGCCGTGTTCGTCAGCAGGTAGTTGAACAGCATGCCGACGCCGTTGAGGCAGTCGTTCTCCGTGGCCACCACGTAGGGCATCCGGATGCCGTTCCAGTCGAACGAGGACGTGAGGATGGCCTCGGGGAAGTCGCCGTTGGGTGCGTGGTCGGTCCAGGCCCGCTGGCCCTGGAAGCCGCCGGCGATGGCGTTGTGGCCCAGCGCCTCCTCGCCGTAACCTTGCTTCGCCAGCTTCGGATTGCCGATCATCAGGTCGCGGATGATCAGCGTCATCTTGACGACCGTCTCCCAGTCCTTCGCCTTGGCCGCGGCCGACTTTTGCTTCCCCGCCGGGTTGTAGTCCTTCCCCTCCTTGCAGTGCTCCTTCGTCCAGGCAAGAGCGCGGGCGTACTCGTCCTTGTCGTAGATTTCTTCCTCGATCCGGCGGGTGACCTCCGACATGTCGACGCACTCGACCCGCATGCCGAGGTACTGCTCGAAGAACGGCTGATCGACGATCGACCCGGCGATCCCCATGGAGACGCCGCCCAGCGAGAGGTAGGACTTCCCTCTCATGGTGGCGACGGCCAGCCCGGCCTTGGCGAACCGGAGGAGCTTCTCCTGGACGTCGTCGGGGATCCGGGTGTCGCCCGCATCCTGGACCTCGCGGCCGTAGATGCCGAAGGCGGGCAGGCCCTTCTGGTTGTGGGCCGCGAGCACCGCCGCGAGGTAGACAGCCCCCGGCCGCTCGGTGCCGTTGAAGCCCCAGACGGCCTTGGGCAGGAGCGGGTCCATGTCCATGGTCTCGCTGCCGTAGCACCAGCAGGGGGTGACCGTCAGGGAGACGCCGACGCGCTCGCGGGCGAACTTCTCGGCGCAGGCGGCGGCCTCGGCGACGCCGCCGATGTTGGAGTCGGCCACCACGCACTGGACCGGCGTGCCGTCCGGATACTTCAGGTTCTCGGAGAGGAACGCGGCCGCGTTCCTCGCCATGCCCATGACCTGCTCTTCGAGCGACTCGCGGACGCCTCGCTCGCGGCCGTCGATCACGGGGCGGATGCCGATCCGCGGCAGGGTCCCGATCCAGGGTGTCGTCATCGTCGTCCTCATCCTCTACAAGCTGGCTCGATCCACGCGAGGGCCGCGGCCGATCGCCGGGCCGGACTCCCTCGCACGTCCGCGCCCGATCCGCTCTCCCTTCCGTCTTACCCGGCGCGGGGGTCGAAGGCCAGCGAGCACCGGCCGGGGGAGCCCGGGCTCGACCTCGGGCGAGATGGACTTTCCCCGCGGGATCCGGCCCCTCCGAGGAGCGGCGGACCAGTGCTTTGTCGACACCAGGAATTCGGGTTGCAGGACAGACAGGAATGTCTGTCCCCCGGGTTTAAAGCCGGGCGAGTCGGTCATTTCGGAGGACAGGCATTCCTGCCTGTCCCGTAGCCAATCCGACATTTTGGCCGTGACAGAACACTAGCCCCGCCCGGGTTCAATCGCCCGCCCTGTTCGGCCGCCCGAAGTCCTTGCTCATCAGGCTGACGGCCCCGGCCTTGGTCATGTGCTTGGTCGAGACCGCGATCGCGAGCATCTCGACCTCCGAAGCCGCCCGCAGGATCGAGTCGCCGGTCACGCCCCGCGCGTAGAGCGGCACCAGGTTGCCGATGACGGCGAGCATCTGGGTGCAGTAGAGGAGGTAGGTCTCGTCGATCGCCAACCGCGCATGGCCGGCGCCGAGCCGGGTCCGGTAGAGGTCCGGCGTGTAGTAGAGCTGAGTCAGGTCGATGACGTGGATGAACTCTCGCAGCTCCTCGATGAAGCCGAGGGCCTGTCGTCGCTTGAGGCGGAGCTCGAGGGTGACGCAGGACCAGAGGGCGCCCGCCGAGAGGATCACGAGATTGGTCCCGGCGCTGAAGGCGACGAACAGGTCGCCGACGGTCTGGACGGACCATCGCGCCCGGATGTGCGAGGCGAGCAGCCCGAAGAGGATCAGCGCCGAGAAGACGGCCGCGGCCGAGAACGCCCTCACGGCGAGGATCGGCCGGCGGGCGGACCGGCCTCGCTCGACGGTGGCGACCGCGACCTTGACCAGCTCCCGGGCCAGCTCGGACAGGCTGCTGCTCGGCAATCGCTCGTTGATGTCGTCCGAGAGATGCCTCGCCGTCTCGATCAGCTTCTCCGAGTCGAGCCGATGCCTCGGCCTCTCGCCTGGTCTCGACCCGAGGTATGCAAGGTCTTCGACTTCCATTGCGGTTGCCATCTCGCTGGGCTGTCGGCCCGTGAGCCGGTCGATCGGTCCGTGCGCCGAGGGCGGCCGCGACGAGCGGCGGCCTCGCCCCGACGCGATGAAAGTTAAGTATGGACTGCCCCACGGCCGGGATCTGGACGTGACGGTTTCTGTCGCGCCTGACGCGGCCCGCGATGCGGTTGGGAACCAGGCCCCGGCGCGATCGGCAGCCCGTGCCAGGCTCGGCAGGAGCCTCGCCCTCCCATTCGGACGAGAGCCGCTCCGGACTCGGGAGGGCGAGGCTCCTGCCGAGCCAGGCGCAGGCCGAGGCTTGCCGACAGGCCTCGTTCCCGCGCACCAATTCCTGAACAGAACGCCCGGGGCGTCCAGGCCAACTTTTCATCGCGCCAGCCTCGCCCCGACGAATCGGGATGCTCGACCGGGGCGGGCGATCGGTTCATCGATCCGGAGATCCGACCGGCCTGGCCGGAGCGGCATCGTCGTTCGGGGCGATGAACACGTCGCGCCTGGGGAACCTCTCGAAGAGCGATGCGGGCTTGCCGAAGTTGGTGGCGAGCACGTCGAGCGGATTCCCCGCGATCCATTCCGAGAGGTCGATCTTCGCGTAGACGCCCGCGTTGAGCCCGATCAGGACCCGGCAGGGTTTGGTCCCCACGTTCTCGAGCGAATGCCCGTACCCCTGGGGGATGTAGCCGACATCACCCTTCGAGAGCCGCTCGGCCCGGTATCGCCCGTGCGAGCCGAACAGGGTGACGCTGAGCTCCCCCTCGATGACGTACTGCCACTCGTCGGCGGTCGGATGCCAGTGGAGCTCGCGGAGGCCACCCGGTTCCAGGTCGAAGACGACGCCGGTGATCGTCCGCGAGATCGGGAACGTGGTGGAGTCGACGCGCCATTCGCGGCCCCCCTTGAAGACCCCGTTCGGCGGCCGCTTGAGCAGCTCGTACTTGTGGGTCAACGCCGGCGGCTTCCACCCCTGGAGCGGCCGGGCCGGTTCGGCCGGCGGGAGCTTCCCCCGGGCGAAGTAGACCTCCTCGGTCGGGAAGCCCTCGAAGGCCGATTCGGGGAGGCCGAAGTTCTTGGCGAGGAGCGGCCTGGGGACGTGGCCGATCCAGTCGCTGATGCTGAACGTGCCGAACTCGGAGAAGTAGCCGTTGTCGAAGATCAGGATGAAATGGCACGGCCGGTCCCCCAGGCATTCCAGCATGTGGCCATGGCCGCGGGGGAAGTACCAGACGTCGCCGGGATTGAAGTCGTTCGTCTCGGCCGCGCCGTCCGGGTCGATGACCGTGGTCCGGACGCGCCCTTCGACGATGAAAGCCCACTCGGCGGCGGTGGCGTGCCAGTGGAGCTCGCGCATCGCCCCGGGCTCCAGCCGCATCGAGACCCCGGCGATCCCCTTCGAGATCGGCAACTGCTCGACGGTCGCCTCCTTGCCGTAGCTGCCGCCGATGACCTTGCCCTCGGACTTCTCCAGCTCGAACTTGAAGGTCGGCAACTCCTTGCCCGCGAGCAGCGGGTCGGGCACGTTGTTCGAGAAGCTCTCGTCGCCGGCCTCGGCCGACCTCGAGCCCGCCAGGGGGACGGCCAGCGACCCGGCCGTGGCCGCCGTCAGGAAATTTCGTCGGTGTACGCCGCTCATGGGGGAATCTCCTGCTGATCCTGGATTTCCGCGGCAAGCCGGGCCGCGCCGCGCGTCGGCCGAAATCGATCGATCGCGGGCGGCCCTTCCAAACTGGGCGTGGGCACTGGACAGGGATCGCCCCCGCCGCCCGGTGCGGCGATGACGGCCGATCCCCGGACACCATGGAACCATCGCCAGACCATACCCCGATTGGTCGCATCGGTCGATTCAGGAGTAGACCTGGAATCGCAGCCAGAACAGGTCATTCGTCGAACGGCGGGCGCCGGTGAGGTCGTTGACCAGCACCGGCTGGCCGAAGATGGAGCGTTCCCAGTCGAAGTAGACCTTGACGAACTTGTTTATGTACCAGTTGAATCCCAGGTCGGTCATGCCGGCGCGATCGGTCCAGAGCGTCCGGTCGGCGAGCCCCGCGTCGAGCACCCGGGGATCGAGGTCGAGCAGGCTGTATCGGGCCGAGAGTTCGAAGGTCCCCAGGCCGAATCGGCCGGGCCTCAGGTCGAACGGGCGGAGCGGCTCGACGAGGGTCCGGTCGCGGATCGTCTCGCCGGTGACGAGGTAGCCGGCCTGCACGAACCAGCCGCCGATCGGGATCCGGGTTGTGGGCCCGGCGGCGCTCGGCGCGTAACTCTCGTAGCCCCCTTGCCACGCCCCCAGGAGCGACAGCCCGCCGTGGTAGTACGCGACGTGCCCTTCCCACAGGACCCTGCCGCCTCGCTCCATGACCCCCGGATTGAAGGCCAGGAACGGGACCGTGGCCGCGTTGACGGCCCCGGCGTCGTCGACGCCCTGGGCCGAAGGGGCCGAGTTGGTCCTCAGGACGGCCGGCACGGCGGGCTGGTCCTGGAGCCCGCCGTCCACAGAGCCGCCGAAATGGAGGTCCCGGAGCGGATGTCCTTCCTCGCGGTTGTAGAAGGGCTTGAAGTTGACGAACGCCATGACGTCCTGGCGATCGTTGAAGGGACGGAACGAGTTCCTCTGGGTGTTGAACGTCCCCACGGCGTATTCGATCCGGTTCTCGAAGAGCGTGCCCCAACCCATCACGCCGAATCGGCGATTGCCCTCGTAGTTGTTGGCGAAGAGGGACCGTTCCGGCGCGAGCAGGTGCCAGACGTGGATGCGATAGAACTCGTAGGTGAACGGGGTCTTGTAACGCCCGATGCGGACCTGGAAGCGTGGGTCGTAATTGAAGTTGAGGTAGGCGTCGAGCAGGTTGACGCTGTCGAAGGTGTTCTGAAACGAGAATTCATACTGGACCGGCCTGGTGAAGTGCCCTTCGAAGTAGACACGGGTCCGTGGATTGTAGATGCCGCTGCTGACCGGATGCTGGCCCTGCTGCTGGTAGAGACGAGCCTCGACCTGGGACATCGCGCGGATGCCCAACGTGGCCTCGTCGTCGTGCGTCGACCAGCGGAAGCCATCGTTATCGAAGTCATAGACGCCGGTGATCGGCCGCTTGCCGAGATGGCGATTCCCGATCTCCTGGGCCTTTCCGGTTGCGGTGGGATCGCCGCCGCCGGTCTTCGATCCCCCGCCCGCCGTCGGCGGGCTTCCGGCCCCGCCGCCCTCGGCCCCTCCCGGCGACTCGCGGTCGGTCGCCGATAGCTCCTCGGCGCCGACCAGTCGGTCCAGCCGGCTCGAAAGCTCGGCGTTGCGGCGAGCGAGCCCCGCGTTCTGGCCGGCGAGGTCCGCATTCTGACGCGCCAGGTCGTCGAATTTCTTGAGGAGAAGTGCGTTCGTCTCCTCCATCCTGCGGAGTCGCTCCGAGAGCGAGTCTCCTTCCCCGTTCGTGACGCGAGGAGGGGACGCCGGGCCGGCCGGAGGAGGGACCAGCGGCCCCTGGGCGGAGGCAAGCCCGGTGCCGACGAGCGCAATCCAGAGCCCGATCAACACACGATGGGAGCGATGGCCTCCTTGCCGAACGCCGTACATCCCGTCTCCCATCCGATCCTTCGGGCAGTCGTCCACTCGGGAGCGACGATGCAATCGCTCCTCGTCATCAAGATCCTCCCACTTCCTCGCTCCCGGATGTCCGGGCGCCGAGCCGAAATCGCGCGCAGCATCCCATGGGTTATCGGAAGACGAGCGGGTCAACCTTGACGGTTTTGTCGGTCCCGCAGCCCGGCCGCGCCCTGGAGGTCGTCCTGTTCGCCCTGCTGGACGCGGCGGACGCATCCGGGATCTCGTCATTCCTCGATCCGGCCCCATGGGGTCGAAGGCGGATCGCCGGCTGATCTCGATGCCGAGCCTCGCGCCTGGGACGAGGCCTCACCAAGCGGCGGATAAGCGACGGGCACCGGGCCCAGCTCGGGGCCCACGTCCTGCTCATCGAGGAGGAATACGGCGTGCGGCCCCCGCACGGCTTCGTCGTGCTCGGCGACGGGTCGCGGGTCCGGGTCGAGAACACCGCCAAGCTCCGCTCGACGGTCCTGGCGATCGCCGACCAGATCAGGGAACACCGGCGGGAAATCGGCCGCGAAATCCCGGTCCGGCAACCGGCGGCCAAGTGCCGAGCATGCGGCCAGAGGCCGAATTGCGGGCAGGCCCGCGGGTAAAGAAAAGACTTGCCCCCAATCGTCGTCCATGCCAGAATTGGCATATTATGAGTCGCGGACCGATCGAGGAATCAAAACCCGTCTTCTGGATGGGATCCAGCCTGGAGGACCTGCGGGATTTCCCCGGCGAGGTCTGCGACATGATGGGCTTCGCCCTCTGGCAGGCCCAGGTCGGGAGGAAGCACCGGGACGCGAAGGTCCTGAAGGGCTTCGGCGGGGCCGGAGTGCTCGAGGTGGTCGAGGACCACGACGGGGCCACGTACCGGGCGGTCTACACGGTCAAGTTCGCCGGTGCCATCTACGTGCTCCATGCCTTCCAGAAGAAATCGAAGCAGGGCATCAAGACGCCGCGGGCCGAGATGGACCTGATTCGGCGGAGGTTGAAGACGGCGGAGAAACATCATGAGGAAAGAAGAGCGGAAGAAGAGAGACGACGCTCCCGAGAGCATGAGGGAGTCGAGCGGGAACGTGTTCGCCGACCTGGGGCTCAAGAACCCCGAGGAACTCCTGGCGAAGGCCCATCTCGTGCAACGCATCGCCGACATCATCGCGGAGCGTAAGCTCACGCAGATCCGGGCGGCGAAGCTCCTGGGGATCGACCAGCCCAAGGTGTCGGCCCTGCTCAAGGGCAAGCTCGAGGGCTTCTCGACCGACCGGCTCTTCCGGTTCTTGAACGCCCTGGGGAGCGATGTGGAAATCGTGATCCGCCCCGCACGGGAGGACAGGGAGGCCGACACGCGGGTCGTCTCCGCGTAAGGAATTCATTTCGAGCTTGGAGGCGGGGCGGGGATGTCGGTAGGCTTAACCCCGTACCGCGTGCTTGGACGCTTAAGAGCATCAAGAGAGAATCAACGCCCGTTGGAAGGCGGCTGAGGGAAGTCCGCCCCAAGCTCGTCGAGAGCGGCCTCCTTGTCGAGTCCCGACGGCGATCCTGTGGAATCTCCGTTCTTGGATGGGGGCGGCGGAATCTCGCTGAAAAGTTCTTCGCTCTCCGGCGGAAAAAGACTACCGAGAAACTCCATGTTCAAATAATCGTGGAAGAACTCACCTGCTCTGAAGGGCCGCCATTCGACCTGCGTATGCTCCTTGATGCCCAGGGCGTTGACGTAGTGCTCGAGCTGAGCCCTGTCCTCCTCGTCGCCCTTCGTCTTCCAGCGGGGCGAGACGATGAGGAGCTTCCTCTGAGGGTTGTTGTTGAGCGACTGCTTGAGAATCCCGTTGATGTGCTCGTCGGCAAAGCCGTAACCGACCGAGACGATGAGGCGTGCCTGGTCAAGCGTCCATCGCCGGAGCTCGTAGGCGAAGAACAGGAACGGGTCGAGGTATTGGAGCTTGTACGTGACCCCGAAGATGATTGCGATCTCGTCGGGGTCGATCATGGAGGGGGAATCAAAGTAGATGAGGAAGCCGTTCTTGTCGCGGGTCCAATCGATAGAGCCATGCATCTTGTAGAGGTAAATCTGTTTCTGGTCGAACTCGCCATCGCTGCTCGAGAAGCGCCTCCAATCCCATTGATGGTCCTCGTTGAACCCTCGCTCGACCGAACACGCCGAACAGCCCTTCTCCACGCAAAGATCGTAGTTCAGCGTGAAGATTCGGAGCGGGTGCTGGTAGGTCTCCTGAAACTTCGTGAGGCCTTCGTAGTAGCTCGCCTTCTTGTCGTAAAGGAGCGGCACCCACTCGTCACGAAGCTTGAAGACGATGTTGCGTCTGAACGCGTTAATCTTGCTCAGGTCGGAGCCGGCTACGGCGAGGAGCTTCGGATTCCATGCTCCGACGAACGGGTAGAGCGGATGGTCCTCCCAGCGGCGGAGCTCGTAGAGCGTGTTGACGAGCGTCTCGACGTTATAGCTGCTGCCGTTATCGAACTTGCCTTTGATGCCGTCAGAAAAGTATATAGAACTCTTGATATAGTTATATAGCTGCGTATGTTGATTCCAGGTCTGGTCTTCGCTCTTGAGCAACTCCTCAATCTTCGAAATCATCCCTTGGGAAGCGGGGATACCAGCTTCGACGCTGGCACCTGCCCCGAGAAGGATGATGATTTCGTCTCTCTTGAATTTCGTTCGACTGGCCATCAGAGGAACCATGGGGTGAGGTTTTCGAGGTTGAGTTCGTCCAAGCCGAGGCGGTGGAATTCTCGGAAATAATCTGCGATGAGCTTCGCATAGTAGATCGAAATGGGGAGAGACTTTGCGTTGAATCCTCGCCAGTTGGCACCGGACAGATTGACGGCGTCTTGGACGTGCCCTCTCATCTGGTCGTCGCTCAATTCATCCCGTGCCGGGTAGCGGAACTCGACGTGCACGGGCCTGCCGATTTTGCCGCGGACGTTAGGCCGGTTCTTCTGCAAGCCCTCGAACCACATGAGAAACTCAGTCTTGGATAATTTGATGTAACTTCCCTCGTAGGGAACCATGCTGTTGGCCGATTCGTCGTAGCCGAAGTACTTGCTGTCGTCGTCGAACTTCAGGACGACGAATTCCTTGCCGCCCTCCGCGTCATGAGTGTACGCCCGAATAGATTCTCTGATGGCGTCCATCTCTTGTTGCCTGAGCGAGAACGTCGCGTGGATGGCGAACTTGTCGTAGCCCTTGGCTGAATAGGACGCGAATATGTCCATGAGCCGATGGGTCAGTGTCTTGAGGTACGTCGGCTCGGAAGGTTCGCGACTTAGGATCTTGAGGTCGGTATAGAGGCCGCTTGAATCGGTCAGCACCGAATAGGCGAAGTGCCGAGTTATCCGGTGATCGCGGTCGAACTCGTGGGCCTGACCGACGCCGATGATGAGGCACCGATTGTTTTGAGGCCGGATTTTCCACGGCTGGCCGCCGAGTTTGGAGAAGATGCCAAGCCCGATGTTCGAGACTGACCACTTCAGGGCGTTGGGGTCCTCGACCGTCCTGCTGCAGATGAACTGAGACGGAAGGCCGTTGCTCAAGAAGAGGTGCTTGAGGCGGTAGTAACTGTCACTCGCTTCCGGGCCATCATGCCGGTTCCAGGGCACTAGGACGATGGGGACGACCAAACGGCTGCCACGGGCGTCCACCAGTCGTTGAACGGTGCCCTCGACGTCGGAGACGCTGAAGCCGTCGACGGCGACACCCTGCACATGGACCCGGTCCAGTTGGAAGCGGAACATCTTCTGCATTCCGGGGAATGTCGTGAAGGTGTCTCCCCGAAGAGCTCGGAATAGGTCGTGCGAGAGAGGCCTGTCCGGCTCCTTGTAAATGAAGCATAGGAGCGTGTTCTCGTCGGCGGGCTCGAGCGGCCCGTGTTCCTTAACGCCTAGGAACTGGGAATTGGAACTCGTCCCGTCCCCGAAAAGGAAGACCTTCGGCTTCAAGCTCCGCGTGGGGAGCCCTTGGAGTTGGAGGGAAACGTTCAACTCGTCTCCGTTCGAGCATTGAAGGGGAAAGAGCCTCGATGCGTACCGGGTCAGGAACTGCTGGAGCTTTTGGAAGCGATCGACGTAGAAGTTGCTGTTATCCCGGAAGTGGGAGTCTAAGCTCAGGCTGAGTTGCTGAACCTTTCGGCTGAAAGTCTTCCCTGGTTGCAGCTTGAAGCGGAAGTCGGCAAGAAATCCAAATGTCTTTGTCGCTCGCAGGTAGTAGGGCGACAACCAGACCATTTGTCTGCCCTCCGGGAACTCCGCCAGGAGGAAGAAAATCTTCTGGCCAAAGGACTTGCTTTCCTCGAATGAGATGGGACTCAGCCTCGCGATGCAGGTCTGTTGCAGAAGGCTGCCGACATATCGGCAACTGAGGGGAGGCTTGACGCTGCTGGCGATATCGCGATACGCGAATCCAGGCCGCGACGTGAAAGAGACATCGTGTGGGACGTATTGGGCGGGTTCCGACTGGTTGCCCCGGGTGTCTGGAAGGTCGTACCGATATACCCCCTCCGGTTTCGACTCGTCCGGTGACGCCACGATGCGGGCATAGATCGGAAAATGGAATTGGTAAGGCTCCAACGGCAGGAAGTTCAACGACGTGTTTAATTCTCGAGGCATCAGCTTCCGCCTTTGGCCGTTCCGTTAAGGGCTCGACGATGAATTCTACTGATAAAGCCTGTCCATCGCCTCTTCGTAGTCGGCATCCGCTGTCTGGACGTACCGTTCGATGTTCTGCATGCCGGCGTTGCCGCTCTTCCTCTGGACGAAGGCCCGTCCGAACTTCTGCTCGGCCTGCTTGAGGGCCGTGTGCCGCGTGAGGTGGGCGTGGAGATTGACCCGCTCCTCCTCGGGCAAGTTCGCGTTGGCCATGGCGGCGATCTGCTTCAAGTAGCGGTCGGCGTCCTTCCTGAGCATGGCCTGGCCGGTCCGGCTCAGGAATAGCGGCCCGGCCGCCTTGCCTCGCTCGTGCTCGAAGTAGTCGGCCAGGGCCGCCCTCGCCTCGGGCGAAACGTAGACGTCATCCCGCCGCTTGCCCTTCCGCTTCACGTTGCGGAAGTAATTCCCGTCGTACTGGTCCATGGTGATCGGCAGGCTCTCCGAGATCCGCATCATCTGGGAAAAGTGGCCGAGGAAGAGCTCGAAGTCCCGCTTTTTGGCGGCGAGGGTCGTCATGGGCGAGCCTGCCACCTCGGCGTGGCAGTAAGCGACGAGCCAGCCGATGAGGCCCGTCCCCGCGTCAGTGGCCGGTAGATGGGAGGGCGTCTCAGGGATGGTGAGCTCGGTCCTGGTCATCGTCGCCTCAGAAGCGGATGAGAGTCTCGACCTCGGTCGGTTCCCGCCCGAAGAGGCGGGCGAGGACGTCTCGCCCGTGGAGCCTGGCATTGTTGGCGTGGATGGAGACCGTCTCCCCGCTCTCCCCCTGGGCGGCGAGGGAGATGGCGGAACGGTATGTGGTCAGGAAGCAGCGAAACTCCCTCGCGGTGTCGGCCTCTCTCTCCTCGCGTCGGTCTTCGGGCTCTCGTTTCATGGCAGTCTGCGTGCGCGCGTATGCCGGGCCGCTCAAAAAAATCCTATGTTCCCAAAGATTGGCACGGAATCGGGGCCGAAGCAACCGCCGAATCGGGTCATCCGGCGGTCCTTCGGGGTCATAAGGTACATTATGTCCCCAAAGACCCTAGACCCTGTGCGGGCCGAAGAAGTCGGAAGCGAGGCGATGATGGCTTGAAAAACGGGGTCAGTATTTACGCCCCCGCGGACCTTTGGCCTTCGGGTCTTCCTTGACGGCTGGCGATTTGGTGGGCGACGATTTGCGTGGGGTCCGCATGTCAGCGGGAGGGACTTCGACCTCGAATGTAGGCAGCGTATTCGCGGACTCGACAATCATGACCGACCATTGAGACTTCCCAGGGTCGGCATAGCGACCTTGGAGCCGATCGGAAGGCGGGCCAGACCTTTCCTGGGCCTCCGGCCATCGGATGGTTACGCGATATTTGCCGGGCGGGGCACCATCTTCAGCCTCATAGGTCGAGAGCCGGTACGTGCCAACCTCTCCCACGCGGCCGACCGGGGCGAGGCCGTCCGGTCGGGGCGGGTCGGGATTGAGATGGACGGTGGCACCGACGGCCGGATTTCCTTGATTCAGGACCTTGCCGGCTGCCGGGAAGAGCGGCACGGGGGCGTACGGCCGTGCGTCGCCGCACCCGAGTAATGCCGAGAGCGGCAGGCACATGGCCGCGAGCACCATCCCGCGGAGTCGAGACGCCATCAATAGGAGTCCCCCGACAGAATCATGCCCTCGCTCCGGCCGATTAGGCCGCGGGTGATATTCCGATTGGTGCTCTCCTTGAGGAATCTCACCGACCCGTCGCACATCGCCAGGTTCGCCCCTCCCGGGTGGAACGAGTACAGGCCGCCGCCCCACGACGCGTTCGTGCAGTTGACCGTGCACGGGCCCGGCGAGAGCGACCCGTCGTAGGTCCAGCTATTCCACCCGCTGTTCCTGTAGGAGGTCCAGGGCGTGAACCAGTTGTCGTCGACGTAGGTCGTATCGAGATTCCGGCGATGGTAGAGCTGCGGGCTCCCCGCACTCTCGCCGACCAGCAGCGTGTTGGAGGTCCCGTCCGTGATTTTGCTGAGCTTCGGCCATTCGTTGTAGAGCCCCATCGCACTGACGGTCCAGTCGCTCGCGTCGTTCCTGTAGTCGTTGCCGTCGTGCGAGTAGCCGCGGGGCACGGCGTAGTCGCTGCACTCGGCGGTGAGCGTCTGGTCGATGGTCCAGTCGGGGTAGCGATAGAGGCCCGTGGCCTTGTGGTCCCCGGGCGTTGACGGGCAGATGTAGGCGTTGACCTTGGTGTTCACCACGGTCTGATTCATCCGGTCGACGAACGCCCAAGATGGGTAGCCGATGTTGAAGGCCTCGTAAAGCGGCCTCTGTTCCAGATAGGGCAGGATGGCGACCCCGAATCCGTAATAGCATCCGATGTCCCCGCTGGCGTCGTAGTCCCAGGCGTAGAAGGAGCCGGGTAGCGAGCCGAAGGCCGACTCGTAGTTGAGCATCGCGAGGGCGATTTGCTTCAGGTTGTTCGTGCACTGGGCACGCCTCGCCGCCTCGCGGGCCGACTGCACGGCCGGTAGCAGGAGCGAGATGAGCACGGCGATGATGGAGATGACCACCAGCAGCTCAATCAGCGTGAATCCGCGTCGGGCCTTTATCCGTGAAAGTTCAGGCATCGATGTTCTCGGTGATGATAGGGCGTTGAAACTTCGTCGTGAATTTGGGCCCGCGAACCGACCCACGCTCTTCGCTCAGAGCCCGATGCGTCGGACGGCGAGCCGATGGGGGGTCTTCTCGCGGTTCCCCGCCTCGTCCTCCGCGGCCGCCTCGACGGCGACCTCGCTGACGTCGGCAAGTGTGGCGAGTACCGCCTCCCATTCGGCGAAGCCGCCTCGGAGCGAACGGGCCTCGACGCCGTTCACGGCGACCTTCCGGATTACTCCCGAGTCGAGCGATACCCCGCGCACCACGAGCCTACCCAACTCGCCGAGCCGGGCTTCTGTGACCATGGTGACCGGCGGCTGGTCGTCCACCGGGTCGAGGTTGTCATCCTTCCCCTCGTCGGCCTCCTTGCTCATGCCCCATGGGTTGTAAATCGCGAACGCATCGACCCTCCGGATGTCCAGCCCGCGATACTCGTGTCGCTCCATCCGGCATCGCCAGATGCCGTAGGTGCTGTCGTGAATCGTCAGGCCGTCGATGAGCACCGACGGCGACCCGATGTGGACCGGCCAGCCCGACTTCCAGGCCCGGAAGTCGCGGATGATGAACGGGTGCCGGGCGTCGGGGCCGACACCCCCCACGTCGTTCCGCAGGCTCGTCTTCTTACCGGCCGAGTAGTCGTCCAGGTCCTCCTGCGAGGCGACCCCCTGCGTGCCCCCCAGGTTCAGGCCGAACCGCCGCATCGCATGGGCCTCGTTCCCCTCGAATCGCAGGAAGGGCAGCGTCCGCACGTCGACCCTCGCCTTCTTGCCGTCCGGCTGCCTCACCGACCGGACGGGGTCGAAGCCGCCGTCGGTCGTCATCTCGAAGCGGTAGCCGTACTGGTCGGCCTCGACGGCCACGTTGCGGGTGAAGGCGTTCTTGCTGTTGGCCCACCAGAAGCCAGCCCCGTCGTTGCGGTCGAAGGGGAGTATCTGGTCGGGAAGCTTGCCGCCGCGGAGGGCCTGAACGGCGAGGTTGCGGTCGAACAGGTTCTCGACCTCGGTGCCGTCCTCCAGGAAGAAGCCGTGGCCGAGCGACCGATAGCCGACGCAGTCTCGCACGACGAGCCGGTTGGTGCCGTGGACCGTGAGCCAGCGGTTGTGACTGTCCCAGAAGGAGGCCCCGACGAGGCTCGTGCCCCGCATCGTGTCGCCGACGAGGTGGAAGTGGAGGTTGTAGCGGCCGAGGACCCCCTTCTTCCCAAGGTGGCGGAACTCGGCGTAGGAAATCGAGCCGGAAGAGTTCCGGTGATACATCGTATGCCCGCGGACGCCATCGGGGTCGGCCGACTCGATGACGACGTTGCGGGAGAGGTTGGCGACGACCCCGGCGAAGGACTCGTTAGCCTCGTGCGGAAAGTCCAGGGGCCTGTCAACGAGGATGCTGAAGTACCCCTCCTCTGGCGGAGTGTCGACCCGCTTCAGGGTCCGTTCCTCGGTGTGCGTCGTGTGGCGGGAGGTCTTATAGAGGATTTTACCGTCCTCGTCGTCGCGGCCGAAGAGCTGCGGGGCGTCGGTGGCGGTGAAAATCAGGCGGTCGCCAGGACGCCAGCCGGCCGTGTAGTCGGCCGTCCTGGCCGAGCGGTCACCGACGGCCACGGGCGACTTCAGCTTGGTCCAGGTGCGTCCCATCGAGGCCCCGTGGAGGTCCATCCGGCCGCCGCAGCAGACCAGGGCCGGGAAGTTGGCCTTGTCCATCCCCTCGATGTAGGTCAGCCGGATTACGGCCCGAATGCCCGCCGGGATTGGCTCCTCGGCCGTCCCCACCTCCAGGGCGGCCTTCGAAGTCATGGCAGGACCATCGCCCGTCATGTGCATGGCGGCACAGTCGAAGCCGTCCTCGGACGTCTCCTCGCCGTCCTGGATGCGGATGAGCCCCGCAGAGAGGACCGTGTCGCGGTCTCGGGCGAAACTCAGGGTTCCGCCGATGTGGAGGGCCCTGACCGGCTTCTCGAGGGTCGTGTCGAATCGCACGGTGTGCCCGGGGCGAATCAAGACGACGGCACCCGGTGGCGGCACCGCCCCTCCCTCCCAGGTCTTCGCGTCCGACCAGTCTCCGCTCTTGGTCGAGCGAATCGTCGCGGATTCAATCGCCGGAGAGGCTCCGGCGATTCCGGAAACAAGGGCTGTTAAAAGGACAAGGTTGAATATATGAGTGAGACGCAATGTCCTCTTCGTCATGTGGGTGTCTCGAGGGTTAATAAGCCAGAGTCGCCGGTTCGCGAGTCCGGGCTAGATAGGCGAGCGAGGCGAGCCTCTACGTTATTAGCAAAACCAGGACCATTGGTCTTGCTGGGGGGAGACCACGATTCTCCCCGGGTTTTCCGGAGATTACCAGCTCCGCTCGGGACAAAGCTTCGCCAGCCGTGGCGAAGAATCCGCCTCGTCTCTGTGCTCGGGCCGGTCTTCGCCGAGGCTACGCTAGGTCAAAATAAGACCCGCTGGAGTTCAACGCCCGTATGCTCTCTCCTCCAGGAGATACGCCAGGACTCGTCCCTCGGGATCCTTGGGCCCGGGCCGCTCGTAGAAGTCCATCGGGAGCTCTCGCTCCGGCGGCCTCACCAACCCCGTCATCACGAGCGTCTTCGTCGCGTCGTCGAATCGGTCGAACGCCATGGGCTCGAAGACCGCCACCGGCCGTCCCCGGTCGGTGACGAGGAATGGACGTCCGGCCTTGAGCGTCGTCAGGTAGCGGGCGAGTTCCGCCTTGAGCCGGGTGATGGGCACTCGTTCCATGTTCCCTGTGGGTTCCCGCTCGGCCATACAGTCGTTATAAGTATTACTTTTAACATTAAGTGAACATAAATCAGATTATTGGACGTTTCTTCCGGGTCTGCCTTGCCAGTCTGGTCCCCTCTAGCCCCCGTGTTCCGGCCCACTCCCGGGTAGCCTCGTCAGGATCAGGCGGTAGTTCCGGTAGGCTTCCGTGTCGGCCTCTCGCCACCTGGTCAGCGATTTTCCGGAGAGCTCCTCACGCTCGGGCCGCCATGCCTCGTGCCAGCGAGAGCGGCGGGTCACGATGACCGGGCGATAGATCTTTCCGAACTGATCGGCGGTGATGTCGAGGATGACGCTGTCCCATTCGAGCCAGACGTGCCGCCTCCCGGATTTGGGACGGACGCCCCTGGCCCGCACGAGACCGGAAAACCCAAGGCTTACCAGATGAAGGGTGAGCAGCTTCATGCCGTGGTCGCAGCATTCCCTCGGGTCGCTCACCAGGTTCCCGGCTCGCTCGGTCGATGGAGTCGCCTCGATGGCCTGGCGGACCCTGGAGGCTTGGACGTAGAGCTGGGCGAGGTCGGGGTCCCTGGGGGTAGCGAGTGGGCTGTGAGTCATAGGGGAAAATAACTCTGGCAAAGCAGCGCGTCGATGAGTGCATGGCCAGGAGTCAGATGCCCTCACGGGCTACGGCCACGGGGCCCTAAGGCCGTGAGCGTTTGGTCGGTTTGAGCTCACGCACCTTGGTCCTGGCGAAGCGTCGTGCCTCCCGGTCAATGTCGACGGGCTTCACACTCTCGGCGATGGCCTCTCGTATCTTTGGGGCGACGTACCGCTTCGCTCGCTGAACCTCCTTTCGCGGTACGGCGATGCCATTGCGACGCGGATTCACCCCCGGCCGGCGGTCTCGAACAGGAACCAGGTCCTGCGTTCGGCCTCGTCGATCCAGTTCTCGATCAGGCTGGCCGTGGCGACGTCGCGATGCTCGTCGCAGACGTCATGGGCGGCGCGGAGCAATCGCGTGAGCTCCTGGTTGTCGGCCGCCAGCTCCGCGAGCATCTCACGAGGCCCGACGAAATCCTCGTCGTTGTCGCGGAGGCGTTGATGCCGCGCGATGTCGCCGATCGAGCGCAGGCTCGTCCCGCCGATCTTGCGGGCCCGCTCCGCCAGGTCGTCGGTCATCGCGAAGACCTGGCCGGCCTGCTCATCCAGGAGCAGGTGGTAGTCGCGGAAATGGGGCCCGCTCATGTGCCAGTGGAAGTTCTTCGTCTTGACGTAGAGCGCGAACGCGTCGGCCAGCAGGCCGCGCAGTTGGGCCGCGATCGCGGCCACCCCGTCCGGCGACAGGTCGGTCGGCGTCGCCAGGGCCGGGTTCACGGTCGATCCTCTCGGTGCGCTCGGGGATGTGGACATGGCTTCCTCTCTTCGTTGAAGTCCTGGATGGGAATGATCGGAATCGGGACATCCGACGCCCGCGGCGGGCCGCGATCCTATCGGAGCCTTCGTTTCAGCTCCTCGGCCACCTGCAAGAGCGACGCGCGGGTCGCCGGGACCTGGCTGATCGGGTTGAGCAGGCCCCAGTCGTGGATCATGCCGCTGTAGCGCGCGGCGATCACGTCCACGCCGGCGACGTCGAGCTTGCGGGCATACGCCTCGCCCTCGTCACGGAGGACGTCGTTGCCCGCGGTCTGGACCAGAGCCGGCGGCAGTCCGCGCAGCTCCTCCGTCATCGCCCGGAGGGGCGACGCGTGAATGTTGGCCCGTTCCGAGGGCTCCGTCGTGTAGTTGTCCCAGAACCATCTCATCATGTTGAGGGTCAGGAAGCGGCCCTCCGCATACTCGTGATAGGATCCGGTGTCGAAGCGGGCGTCGGTCACCGGCCACATCAACGCCTGGAACCGGATATCCGGGCCGCCCCTCTCCTTGGCCATCAGCGCGACGACGGCCGCCATGTTCCCGCCGACGCTGTTGCCGACCACGGCCAGCCGCCGCCCGTCCACATGGATCTCGGGCCCGTGCTCCGACACCCACCGGGTCGCGGCGTACGCCTGGTTGATGGCCACCGGGTATTTCGCTTCCGGGGACGGCGTGTAATTCACGAACACCGCCGCCAGGCCCGAGAGGGCGACCAGGTCGCGCACGAATCGCTCGTGCGTCGAGAAATCGCCGAGCACCCAGCCACCCCCGTGGAAGAACATGAAGGCCGGGACGATCCCGCCGACCCCGGCCGGTCGAACGATCGTGAGGTCGACAGCCAGGCCGTCCTGTTCGATCGTCCTGGTGGACACGCTCGCGGGGGGCAGGTCGTCCGGGCTCATCGCCTGGAGACTGATCAGGACCTGACGGGCATCGCGGGGCGCAAGCTCCTCGACCGGCTTGCCGCCGGCGGCATTCAGTCCTTTCAGGAAGGCGCGAATGCGGTGATCGATGGCCTCATCCGCCGCGGGATCAATGATCGGCATGACGCGGGGCTCCCCGACTGGTGGTGGTTGGTCTCGTGCCGCTTGCAATCTAGGCGATTGAGGTGGACAACCGCGCGCCCGATTCCGGGCCGGCGATCGGATCGCCGGACGCCCCTCTCCGCGGCGCGATCGAATCGAGGACCGGCCGGAACGGTGATCGTGCCGGAAGGGCCGGTCGGCCCGGGGCTCCGATGTCGGCAACGGAGATCCCCTCAGCGGACCTCGGGGATGTCGGGGTGATCGGCGGGACGGGGGCCGGGGGCCGGCCAGAAGAACCGACGATCTCCTTCCTCGATCGCGACGTCGTTGATGCTGGCCTCGCGGCGCCGCATCAGGCCGCGGTCGTCGAATTCCCAGAGCTCGTTGCCGTAGCTCCGGAACCACCGCCCGGCCGCGTCGTGCCATTCGTACTGGAATCGCACCGCGATCCGGTCGTCGGTGAACGCCCAGAGGTCCTTCACGAGCCGATAGTCGAGCTCCCGTTCCCACTTCCCGGCCAGGAAGCGCCGGATCGCGTCGCGGCCGGTGATGAACTCGCTGCGGTTGCGCCAGACCGAGTCTTCCGAATAGGCCAGCGAGACACGCTCCGGATCTCTCGAGTTCCAGCCGTTCTCCGCCTGACGGACCTTGAGCCTGGCCGTCTCCGGGGTGAAAGGCGGAACGAGGATCGGCGCCGGGGTCGGGGGATTCGTTGACATGGTTCATGCCTTCCGTCTGGGATTGGGAAATCAAGCCAGCGGGCGTGATCGAGGCGAACCCGGTCGATATCTCGCCGATGCGATCAGTACGAATCGCCGGGGCTTGTCTCGAGCTTTCCTCTCATCGAGCGGAACAGATTGGCGAAGTAGGCCGCGACCAGGACGATCCCCAGCCCCCACCAGGCCAGGGCGATGCCCAGCCCGTAGCGGGCCGCGGCGGAGTTCGACGCCGTCAGGCCGAGCGAGGGGTCGAGGCTCGACCGCAGCCAGTACGGGTAGTTGCCCGCCTGCGCCGTGGCCACGAGCCCGAACAGGAACGCGGAGGACGACAGGAACGCCGCCAGGTCGTGCCCCTTCTTCGGATGGGAGAAGACGCCCCACGCGCCGACGATCGACGGGACGACGAACGCCAGGTTCCAGGGGCGGGAGGCGAAGCCGGAGAGGACGCCCGGCCGGACCCAGGCCGTGGCGGCCGTCGCGACCGCCCAGAGCACGAGGGTCGCCGTCCAGATGGGCCCGGCGAGGGCCAGGCTGCGGTCCCGGATCGCCCCGCGCGTCCTCCACGCGAGATAGAGCGCGCCGTGCCCCGCCAGGGCGGTGAGCGTGAGCAGGCCGGTGAGGATCGTGTACCAGTCGAGGATGCCCGGCCTCGGCCCGGTGCGGAAGTCCGTGAAGAGGGGCATGGCACGCAGGCCATCCTCGGCCACGGGCACGCCGCGGACGAGGTTGCCGATCGTCGCGCCGAAGGTGACGGCGAGCAGCGCCGAGGCGATCGAGAAGACCGAGTCCCAGAACTCGCGCCAGAGGGGGTTCTCCTGGTGGGAGCGGTACTCGATCGCCACGCCGCGGAGGATCAGCAGCCAGAGCACGATCATGAGGGCCATGTAGAAGCCGCTGAATGCGGTCGCGTAGACCCTCGGGAATGCCATGAACAGCACGCCCCCGGCCGCGATCAGCCAGACCTCGTTGCCGTCCCAGACCGGGCCGATCGCGGCGAGCACCGTCCGCCTCTCATCGTCGGTCCTGGCCACGAGGCGCTGGAGTATCCCAACGCCGAAGTCGAAGCCGTCGAGGACGGCATAGGTCGCGAGCATCCCCGAGACGATGGCGAACCAGACGGTTTCCATGGATAGCTCCCTTTCGGTCCGCGGGTCATCCGGCCTCATTCGCGGCACGTCGTCCGCCACGATCCGCAACGGGCGTCGGCACGCGGCCCGCGGCGGCTGGCCCGTGCGAGGGGGCGGACGGCTCCCCGTAGAGGGTCCTGGTCGATTCATGCAGCTTCAGCGCGGTCGGAGGCGCCTCATACCTGTCGGTGACGACCTCGATGTAAGCCCCGGTCCCGCAGGTCCGCGCCCGATCGAGCGCGGCGTCCAGCTCGCCGCAGGTGGCGACGCGGGCGGTGTACCAGCCGTCGCAGCCGAGGGCTCGCGGGAGCTCGTGATACCGCCAGGGCGCGAGGTCGTTGTACCGCGCGTCCGGATCCTTGCACAGGAGGCGTTCGATGAGATAGCCGTCGTTGTTCAGCACGAAGATGATCGGCTTCAGGCCGAACCGATGGAACTGCCCGACTTCCTGGGCCGTGAGCTGGTGCGAGCCGTCGCCGGTGATCAGGACCGTCCGGCGGTCGGGGGCCGCCATCGCCGCGCCGAAGGCCGCGGGCGTGGCCCAGCCGATGGCGCCCCAGAGGGTCTGGTTGTGGAACGTCGAGCCGGCCGGCATCCGGGCGGACGCCATCCCCAGGGAACTCGTGCCCGTCTCGGCGACGAGGATGTCGTCCGGCCTGAGGAAGCGGGCCCAGCGCGGGTAGAGCCCCGCGGCCGTGATCCGGTCCTCTCCGCCGTCGCGCGGCTCGACCGCGGCGACCGGCCTCGGCCCGGCCAGGTCGGTCCGCCTCGGCAGCCGGCCCGCCAGGGCCGCGAGCACGTCCCCCATCTCGACGCCCTCGTACCAGGCGTGGCCGACGCGGGTCCGGTGGTGCAGGACGTTGATCGTCCTCGACCGATCGAGCCGCGCCGTGAACGCCCCCGTGTTGAAGTCGCTCGGGAGCCCCCCGATCGCCAGCACGCAGTCGGCGCCCTCGACGTATTCGCGCACGCCCTCGTCGGACCAGGCGCCCTCGTACATGCCGATGTAGCTCGGGTGCGCTTCGTCGAGCGTGGCCTTGTCCATCAGCATGGTGGCGAACGGCAGGCCGGAGGCGTCGATCACGGCCGTCGCCCGGCTCCGGAGGCCGAGGCGGACGACCAGGATCCCCGGCAGGATGCACGCGGTCTTCGCCCGGGCCACGGCGTCGACGATCGCGGCGACGGCGCCCTCCAGGGCGGCGGGATCGCTCCGCCTCTCGGCGACGGGAGGCGCCGGCGGGGCGATCGGCCGATCCGCGACGTCGCTCGGGATCGCCATGTACACGGGCCGCCGATCGTAGAGGGCGGCGGCGATCAGCCGCTCGGTCTCCGAGGCGCAATTCTCCGGCGTGATGATCGTGCTGGCGCAGACCGCCGGGGCGGTCATCCGACGGAAGTGATCGAACTCGCCGTCCCCCAGCGTGTGGTGGACGATCGCCCGCGCGGCCTGGGCGGCCCGCGTCGGCCGGCCCGTGATGTGGAAGATGGGCAGATGTTCGGCGTAGGCCCCGGCGATGCCGGGCAGCGCGCCGAGCTCGCCTGGTCCGAACGTGGTGCTGATCGCGGCCAGCCCCCTGATGCGGGCGTATCCGTCCGCCGCGTAGGCCGCGTTGAGCTCGTTGCACGAGCCGATGAATCGGAGGCCCGGATCCGCGCAGATCGCGTCGCTGATCGGGAATGCGAAGTCGCCGGGCACGCCGAAGTAATCCGTCACGCCGATCTGGCGCAATCGGCCCAGCACGTATTGGACGGTCGTGGGGGGCGCCTCCGCGGCCGGTTGCGGGCTCGGGTCCTTCGACATGGGCGTCTCCTCGGTCAGAAGGGCTCGTGGGAGTCAGGGGTGATGGGCCGACGATCTCTCGGGGCCACGGTCGATCTGCCCGAGGATCTGGACGACGAAGAGCCCCCCGAGCAGGAGATAGAGCCCCGCGAAGCCGAGCAGGGTGAAGACCACGTCGCCCGGGTTGACGAGGTCGGAGTGGGCCTGGTCGGTCCGCATCAGCCCGTGGATCACCCACGGCTGCCGCCCCAGTTCGGCGGTCCACCAGCCGGCGGTCGTCGCGATGTACGGGAAGGGGAAGGACAGCATCAGCACCCAGAGCATCGGGCGAGACGTCGCCAGGCGTCCCCGCAGGAGCAGGAAGACGGAGAGCCCCATGGCCAGGATGAAGAGCGTCCCGAGCCCGACCATGATGTGGTAGCTGTAGTAGAGCAGCTCCACGCTGCGGGGCCATTGCTCCCTCGGGAAGTCGCTCAGCCCGTGGACCGTGCTGCCGAACGAGCCGTAGGCCAGGAAGCTGAGGATCCCGGGCACGACGACCGGGTTCTCCAGCTTCCCCGCGGCGACGTCGGGCTGGCCGATGATCGCCAGCTCGGCGTACGGCCCGCCGTCGAAGAGCCCCTCCATCGCCGCCAGGGTCACGGGCTGGTATCGCGTCACCATCTTCCCGGCCTGGTCCCCGGTCGGGAAGGCGACCAGCAGGCTCGACGCCAGGCCCCCGACGACCCCCGCCCGCAGGCAGGTCGCGGCGTGCCGAGGGTGGCGGCCCAGGAGCGACCAGTAGGCCCCGACCGCGGCCACCACGAACGACGCCGTCACGACCGAGGCCGCCATGTTGTGGGCGAATTGCCAGATCGCCCACGGGTTGAGGATGTAGGCCGCGAAGCTCTCCAGGTGCAGGACGCCGTCCGCCCCCAGCCGGTAGCCCACCGGGTGCTGCATGAAGGCGTTGGCGACGATGATGAAGTAGCCCGACAGCCACGAGCCCGCCGCCAGGGCGATCGTCGCCGCGAGGTGCTTGCGCGGGCCGAGCCGCGACTCGCCGAAGAGGAAGAGCCCCAGGAACGTCGATTCGAGGAAGAACGCGAAGACCCCCTCCATCGCCAACGCCTGCCCCACGACCTCGCCCGAGAACCGCGAGAACCGCGACCAGTTCGTGCCGAACTGGAACTCCATCGGGATCCCGGTCACGACGCCCATGGCGAAGTTGATGGCGAAGATCCGGCCCCAGAACCGGGCGACCTCGTCGTACGACCCGCCCGGATGGCGGAGCGCCAGCGCCTTGAACGCGACGAGGAAGAGGGCCAGCCCCATCGTCAGTTGAGGGAACAAGTAATGATACGTAATCGTGAATGCAAACTGGATGCGATGCCAGGGCAGCCCGTCGCTCATCGCCTCTCCTCCCGGGGAATTCAGGGTCGGATCTCAGCAGGACAGCGACGGGTTGGGGAAGGCGAAGGCGTCGTCGTCCGCCTCGCCGGCGGGGCGGTCGATGCAGGCGAAGTCCTTCTCGATCAGCACCCGGATCGTGCCGCCGTCGACGTCCTGCCGGTGGTCGAACCCCACCCGGTCGCCCGCGAGCCATCCGGCGGCGTCCTCGGCCAGGATCCGGATCACGAGCCGGCCGTCCTCGTACGAGGCGCGGGGTCGCTCGCGGGGCGCCGGGCCGATCGCCACGGCGTAGGTGAACGCCAGGTCGGGGCCGAAACGGAGTGCGTCGTCCACCCGACCTTGCTCGACCAGGGCCTTGAGGTCGCGACGATCGAGCCGGATCCGGATCGAATTCCCCTTGATTCGCAGCTTCATGAGATCCCCCAGGAGGAATGGGCCGAGGTCGCCGGGGTCGCGATTCGCCCGGCGTCGGCATAGACGTTGAACCGCGCGTCGCGGACGAAGCCGAGCAGGGTCATCCCGAACTCACGGGCCAGGTCGACCGCCAGGCTCGACGGGGCCCCGACGGCGCCCAGGACGGGCACGCCGGCGATCGCCGCCTTCTGGACCAGCTCGAAGCTGACCCGGCCGCTGACCAGGATGATCCCGCCGGCCAGGGGCAGGCGGCCGGCGAGGAACTCCGAGCCGATGAGCTTGTCGAGCGCGTTGTGACGCCCCACATCCTCGCGGGCCGCGACCAGTCGCCCGTCGCGATCGAAGAGGCCCGAGGCGTGGATCCCCCCGGTCCGGGCGAACTCGGACTGCGCGGACCGGAGGGCGCCGGGCAGGCCGTGGATCAGCCCCGCGGTCAGGCGCGGCTCGCCCGGCGGGATCGCGTAGCGGCCCGCCACCCGGACCGCCTCGATCGTCCGCTTGCCGCAGGCGCCGCAGCTCGACGAGACGAACGAATGCCGGCCGAGCCCGGACAGGTCCGGCGCGACCCCCGCCCTGAGCCTCGCCACGACGGCGTTCCGGCCGCCCCGCTCCACGGCCTCGACCGCCTCCCGGGCGGAGACGATCCCCTCGGTGACCAGGAACCCCGCCGCCAGGTCGATGTCCTGGCCCGGCGTCCGCATCGTCACCGCCACGGGCCTGGGGTCAGGTTCCCCGGCGATCGCCACCCGGATCTCGAGCGGCTCCTCGACGGAAAGCTCGTCGGAATCGGGCACCGAGTCCAGGCCGTTGACGCGGGCGACCGCGACGGTCGCGACGCCGGCCCGGGGGCAGGGGTGATTCATGGCCTCGCCCCCGACCGGACGACCTCGACGACCACGTGCTTCATGAGCGGCTGGTCGCTCTGAGCGCTGTAATCGCCGACGGGGCAGAGTACGTTCAGCTCGGGCATGTAGCCCATGGACGCGCCGCGGGGGATGTCGTAGGGGATGGCCCGATAGCCCCGGACCTGGCGCGTCGACCCGTCCTTGGCGAAGCTCGTGATGTCGACGAGGTCGAATTTCGCGAGCCCGCGCTCCGCCATGTCGTCGGCGTTCATGAACACCAGGGTGCGGAGGTTCTTCACGCCCCGATAGCGGTCGTCGTCGGAGTAGATCGTGGTGTTCCACTGGTCGTGCGACCGCATCGTCCCGAGCAGCAGGCGGCCCGGCCCGGGGGCGACGTCGGCGAGCGGGGCGGAGGAGAACTCCGCCTTGCCGGTCCGAGTGTGGAAGACGAGCTCGCGAGCGGGCTGCCTGAGGCGGAAGCCCAGCGGCTGGCGGACCCGGCGGTTGAAGTCCTCGAAGCCGTCGATCGCCTCGGCCATCTTGTCGCGGATCCGATCGTAATCGCCCGCGTAGCGGGCCCAGGGCGTCCGCGTTTCGGGCAGCGACGCGGCGGCCATGCCGGCGATGATCGCGATCTCCGACCGCAGGTGGCGCGAGCGAGCCTCCTTCATGCCGAAGGAGAGGTGGACCATGCTCATCGCGTCCTCCACCGTGATCCCCTGCGGCCCTCGCTCGCCGCGATCGATCTCGGTCCGGCCGAGGCAGGGCAGGATCAGGGCGTCCCTGCCGTGGTCGAGGTGGCCCCGGTTCAGCTTGGTGCTGACCTGGACGGTCAGGTCGCACTTCCGCATGGCGGCGGCGGCGTACTCGTAATCCGGGACGGCCCGGACGAAGTTGCCGCCCAGGCCGACGAACACCTTGACCTCGCCCCGCATCATCGCCGGGATGACGCGGACCGTATCCATCCCGTGCGCCCGCGGCGACGCGATGCCGCACGCCCGGTCGAGCCGGGCGAGCCAGGCCTCGGAGGGCCGATGATCGACGCCGCAGGTCCGATTGCCCTGGACGTTGGAGTGGCCGCGGATCGGGCTCGGGCCGGCCCCCTCGCGGCCGAGGTTGCCCCGGAGCAGGAGGACGTTCACGATCTCGCGGATCGTGTCGCAGGCCTGCTCCTGCTGGGTCAGGCCCAGGCACCACGAGATGATCGCCGACCGCGACTTGCGGTAGATCTCCCCGAGCTCGCGGACCTTCGCCTCGGGGACGCCGGATTGCCGCTCGATCTCCCCCCACGGCGTCGCCTCGACGGCCGCGCGATAGGCGTCGAACCCCGACGTATGCCGCTCGATGAACTCGCGCGCGATCGCCTTGGGGTCGGTCTTCTCGGACTCGAAGAGGTGCTTGGCCACCCCCCGCAGCAGGGCCTGGTCCCCCGCGATCCGGGGCTGGATGTTGAGCGTGCTGGTCCGGGTGGATCGGAAGGTCGCCATCCGGAGGATCTCGTGCGGCACGATCGTGCGACGGGCGGCCGCCTCCACCATCGGGTTGACGTGGACGATGCTCGCGCCCCGGCGGTAGGCCTCCGCCAGCGTGGTGAGCATCCGGGGCGCGTTCGAGGCGGCGTTCACCCCCATGACGATCAGGCAGTCGGCCTTCTGCCAGTCGACCAGGTCGCACGTCCCCTTGCCGGTGCCGAGCGCCTCCTGGAGGGCCCGGCCGCTCGCCTCGTGGCACATGTTCGAGCAATCGGGCAGGTTGTTCGTGCCGAGCTCCCGGGCCCAGAGCTGGTACAGGAAGGTCCCCTCGTTGCTGAGGCGGCCGGAGGTGTAGAAGGCGGCCTCGTCGGGGCTCGACAGCGCCCGGACGTGCCGGCCGACCATCGCGAAGGCGTCGTCCCACGAGATCGGCACGTACCGGTCGGTCGCGGCCTCGTAGCGGAGCGGCTCCGTGAGCCGGCCGGCGTCCTCCAGGGCGAAGTCGGACCAGGTCGAAAGCTCGGCGACGGTATGGCTCGCGAAGAACTCGGGCGTGGCCTGCTTCTTGGTCAGCTCCCAGGTGGCGTGCTTGATGCCGTTCTCGCAGATGTCCATCGTCAGGCCGTGGCGGTCGTCGGGCCAGGCGCAGCCGGGGCAGTCGTAGCCGCCGTCCTCGTGGTTCATGTCGAAGACGACGCGGGTGCCGTCGATCAGCTCGTGCTGCTTCAGCAGGACCAGGCCGACGCTCACGGCGGCGCCCCAGCCCGCGGCCGGGTGGTGGTAGTCCTGCTGCGAGAACTTGCCCCCCCGATTCGGCCCGTACCCGATCGCGGGTTCGGTCCGACGGCCGTCGGCTTCTGGTTCCGTGTCGGGCATGAGAGACCTCCTCCTCGGGTTGCTATCCTATGGCGTCGGGGGTGGACACGGCTGCCTCGGATGGCCATCCGCGAGGGTGACTCGGCGAGCCCACTCCGGTAGAATCGGCCCGCATGGACGAGGGCCGCACAACGCTGGTGGTGCAACGATACCTGGACGACCTGGCGGACGCCCCGGGCGACGCCGACGCCGGCCCGCTGATCTCCGCGATCCTCGGCCGCGCCACCGGGCGGTTGCGGCTCCTGTGCAACTCCCTGCTCTATCGGAGTTATCCGCGCCTGACAAGGCCACCCCACGGGCTGGAGGCCGACGAGCTGCTCGGCGCGGTCGTCGAACGCCTCCTGAAGGCGCTGCGGGAGACCCGGCCCAAATCGGTGCGAGGGTTCTTCGCCCTGGCCAGCCGGCACGTGCGGTGGGAGTTGAATGACCTGGCCCGCCGCCTTGATGATCGTGAGGTGCCCGGCGATCTCCACGCCATCGACGTGGCGGCGCCGGAGAGCGGCGGTTCGAGCGTGGGGACGACGGCCAGGCGGCTGCTGGACGCCCTCGAGGACCTCCCCGACGACGAGCGAGAGGCCCTCGAGCTGGTGCGGATCCACGGCTTGACCCACGACGAGGCCGCCGACGTGCTCGGCGTGTCGACCAAGACCATCCAGAGACGATTGAATCGAGCATTGCATCTCCTGGCCGATCGACTCTCCGATCTCCGTCCACAGTAGCAGCCGGCCGACGCCGCGGCAAAGCGGCGCGTGTGCCCGCCGGGACGAAGCCCCTTCTCGAGCCGAATCATGCCCATCGACCCGCTCGTGCTGGAACTCCTGGAGGAGGTGGAGGCCGGGAAGACGCCCGAGGAAGCCTGCGCGGACCACCCGGGCCTGCTGGAGGAGGTCCGGGCCCGGCTGGAGCGGGTGGGGCGGGTCTGCGACGAGCTCGATGCGCTCTTCCCGGAGCCGGCTGAGTCGCTCCGGCGGCTGTCGGTATCGCGGCCATCCTTCACCCCGGACATCCCCGGGCACGCGATCGAGTCCGTGCTCGGCAGGGGGGGCATGGGCGTCGTCTACAAGGCCCGCAACCTCCGCCTGAACCGGCCGGTCGCGGTCAAGATGATGCTCAACGCCGGCTACGCGGGCCCTCCGGAGCTGGCCCGGTTCCTCAGGGAGGCCGAGGCGCTCGCCGCCGTCGTGCACCCGAACATCGTCCGGATCTACGAGGTCGGCGACGTCGACGGGCTGCCCTTCTTCACGATGGAGTACGTCGAGGGCGAGACCCTGGCCGAGCGGCTCGGCGGCGTCCCCATCACCGCCGAGCGGGCCTCGGCCCTGCTGGAGATCCTCGCGGGCGCGATGCAGGCGGCCCATGCGGCCGGCATCGTCCACCGGGACCTCAAGCCGGCCAACGTCCTGATGACCGGCGACGGCGTGCCCAGGATCACCGACTTCGGCCTGGCGTGGAGGCACGACACGGGCGTCGCGCTGACCCGCACCGGCGTCCGGGTGGGGACCCCCAGCTACATGGCCCCCGAACAGGCCGCCGGGCACTCCCTCGCGTTCGGCCCGGCCACGGACATCTACTCCCTGGGCGCGATCCTCTATGAGGCGCTGACGGGACGGCCTCCGTTCCGCGCCGCGACGGGGGCCGAGACCGAACGCCAGGTCATCCACGACGATCCCGTGCCGCCGAAACGCCTGAACTCGCGGGTGCCGCGGGACCTCGAGACGATCTGCCTCACCTGCCTGAACAAGGACCCTCGGCTCCGCTATGCCGACGCCGACGCCCTCGCTCGAGACCTGAGCTGCTTCCGCCGCGGCGAGGCGATCGCGGCCCGGCCCGAGGGCGGGCTGGGACGCCTGGCCCGGAGGATCCGCCGGCGGCCGGCCTTCTCGGCGGCCTTCGTGGCGGTCCTGATCCTGGTGACGACCGTGATCCTCGGCGGCCTCTGGTTCCTCTCCGAACGACTGGCCACGGAACACGCCGCCGAGGTCGACATCCGGGAGATGGTGCGGGCCCTGGAACGGTCCGCATGGCCGGAGGCCCACACGGCGCTCGAGCGGGCGAGGGGCCGGCTCGGGTCGCTCGGCGCCTCGGGCCGGTCCCGCGCCCTCCTGGACCGGGGGGATCTCGAGCTGAAGCTCGTCTCCAGGCTCGACGCCATCCGCCTCAATCGCGTCCACACCGTCGGCGGCGTCTTCAATACCCTCCCCTCGGTGCGGGAATACAGGTCCGCCTTCGAGGAGGCCGGGCTGGGGAGCCCCGGCGAGCGCCCCGAGGTCGTCGCCGGTCGCGTCCGAGCATCGAGCGTCCGGAAGGCGCTGGTCGCCATGCTCGACGACTGGGCCCTCCACGCGGTCGACAATGAGGACGAGAAGGACTGGGCCCTGGCGGTCGCCCGCCAGAGCGACGATCACCCGACGGGCTGGAGCCAGCGGGCCCGCGACCGCGCCACCTGGAAGGACCGCGCGAAGCTCGCGAGCGTGCTCAAGGATGCCCCGGTCGCGGACGCATCGATACCCCTGCTGCTGGCGCTCGAGGAGCAGTGGAACGTACTCGGCCAGGATTCGAGCCCGTTCCTCAGGCGGATCCTGCGGGAGCATCCTGAGGATTTCTGGGTCAATCTGCGGGCCGCCGATGTCCTCCGCGAGAAGAACGAATTCGCCGAATCGGCCCGCTATTATCAGGCGGCCCTGGCCATCCGCCCGGGCACCGCCCTGGTTTACAACAACCTCGCCATGGTGCTCAGCGGCGCCGGGCATCGCGAGGAGGCCGTCGAGCTGCATCATCTCGCCCTCCGGCTCGATCCGGACTCGGCCCCCTATCATCACAACCTGGCCAACACCCTGCTGGCCCTCGAGCGTCCGAAGGAGGCCCTCGAGCACGCACGGCTGGCCGCCCGGTACTTCCCGGCGGTGGCGAAGGTGCGTTGGTTGTTCGGCCGGTGCCTCGAGGCGAATGGCTCCCGCGACGAGGCGATCCGCGAGTACCGTCGGGCCGTCGAGCTGGGCCCGGCCGGTACGTTCGCGCAAGCCGACCTGCGGACGGCCCTGATCCGCGAGCGTCGCTTCGGCGAGGCGCACTCCGCCTGGAAGCAGAGCCTCGCCGATTCCCCCTCCGGCCACGACGAATGGTACGGCTACGCCGAGCTTTGCCTGTTCCTCGGCCGGCATGAGGACTATCGCAACACCAGGCGGGCGTTGCTGGCGAGATTCGGCACGTCCGACGACCCCATCGTCGCCGAGAGGGCCGCCCGCGCCTGCCTGATCTCCCCCGATTCGGAAGCGGGGCTCCGCACGGCGGTCGCCCTCGGCAAGCGGGCGTGGGAGGCGGATCGGGCCGCCTATCCCGGGCCGTTCCCCTTCTTCCAGTTCCTTCGAGGCCTGGCGGATTACCGCGAGGGTCGCTTCGACCGCTCCATCGCCCTGATGGAGGGCGAGGCATCGGGCGTGCTCGGCCCCGCCCCGGGGCTGGTCCGCTCCATGGCGCTGCACCGGATCGGACGCGAGGCCGACGCCCGAGAGGCCCTCGCGACGGCCCTGAAAAGCCACGACTGGAGCGAAGATCGGATTCGGGACCAGGATGATTGGATCGTCCACATCCTCCGCCGCGAGGCCCTGGGGCTGATCCGGCCTGACGATCCCGGGGCCCTGAGTCGATCCGGAGCCGACGGCATCCGCCCCGCACCCTGAGCCGAAGGCCGGCCGGGCGCCGGACCGGCCGCCCGGGGATGAAACGTCGCGGACGAACCGGGGCTCGGGCGACCGCGCCTCATCCCTCCCGGGCCGAACCGATCCCGTGTCCCGGATCGAGAGGTCAACTTCTCCCGAAATTCCTTGCGCATCCGCGACCGTCGTGCTACGATGCCGGCATTCCCGTCTTCCCTTCGCCGAGTCGTGCAGTCGCAAGGAGCTTCGAACCATGCCTCTCAAGCCCGAGACGTTCGAATATCCCGCCGGCCAGTCGCACCCGATCCGGATCGCGGAAAAGACCCGCGACGGCAAGAAGTACCCCGTGGTCGTGGTGGTCCACGGCAACTTCGGCCTGGTCGGCGACTCCGGGACGCAGCTCGCCCAGTTCACCGAGGCGATCGGGGCCCTCGGCTACGTCGCGGCGCTGCCGTCGCTCTACTCCGACGGCGTGCCCCACCTGTTCGACGCCGACATCACCCACAAGGTCCCCATCTTGGAGGCCGCGATCGAGCACGTCGGCAAGAAGCACGCGTCGACCGCCGACGTCGACCGCCTCGCCCTCGTCGGCTTCTCGCTGGGAGGCGGCATCGCGATGTCCTACATCCAGCGGCATCAGGCGGGCCGCCTCAAGGCGTTCATCGACTTCTACGGCTACGTCAACCCGCTCCTCGGCAGCGGCGTCTCGAAGTTCCCGCCCACGCTCATCTTCCACAACAGCAACGACCGCCGGTTCGTCAACCCCGACATGAACTCCCGGCTCCTCGAGAAGGCCCTGGTGGCCCACGACAAGGCCGTGGACGACCACAACAGGTCGACCTCCGGCGCCAAGCTCACGCACATCGACCACGAGTACCTGGAATACACCGAGACCAACCCCAACCCCGAGGTCGCCAACCACGTCTTCACCCCCGGCGGCAAGGCCGACGTCGAGTCCCGCAAGCTGACCCTGGACTGGCTCCAGAAGTACATGCCTCCGGTGGGCAAGGGGTGAGGGCGCCGCCAGCTCAGATCGGTGAACCGGATTCGTCGTGATCGGGTCTAGAGGTCGGGCCCCTTCTGATGATGGCGAGCGAGCCGGACAGGCCCCACCACCGCGACGGGCGAACATCGGGACGGCTGTGGGAGAGAAACGCGATCCCACAGCCAGCGTGCCTTCGCTCCTTGCACAGGCAGTCTCCGAGAGACGGCCATCCCGTGGTGTCGTTTCACTCCACCACATCCACCCGAACCCGGATGGGTGTGCGAATCGGCCCAACGAGCGAGTCCACGTATTTGACCACGCGCGACGATGGCCGCAAGATCCTTGACGCACGTCTCGCGGACGAGGCCCTCGTCGTTCGTGGATCAAGCTCACGCGTCCTCCGCGTTCCGATCCGCGCACTTGACTGTTTGAATGGCCAGCCCCCCGCCATCCTGCACAACTTCGAGATCGATCCTGACGGCTCGTTCGTCTACTGGCCGGACCTCGACGTCCACCTCGGCTGGGATCAGTTCCTCCAGGTCGTCGACCCGTCGGCACTCCGCAAGGCCCAGCAGAAAACCGATGAGTTCAACAGGAGATACGGCGCCGCAATCCGGGAGGTCCGCGTGCAGGCCGGCATCCTCCAATCGAAGATCCCGGGGCTCACCGAGCGTCAGTTACGGAGGATCGAGCGGGGCGAATGCCGGGCCACGTCCTCGGCACTCGCCGCGCTGGCAAGAGTGCACGGGCTGGGGACGAGCGACTACCTCGGCCGTCTGGCGCAGGCCCTCCCGTCGATTGTCCTGACCAAACCCACGGCCGGATGATACAATTCCACCGTGGCGCCGGCCCGCGTCTGCGAGGCCAACCGCGGCGCCGGTTCCGTGCGCGACGGTTGGGAGGACGGCAGGGCCATGGCGCGACGACTCGAGGGGCGCCTCAAGGCCCCGACGCCGGGCGGCTTGCCCGTCTTCGAAGGCGTGCTGGGCAACGGCTTGCGGGCCCTGATCCTGCCCCGATCCGACGTGCCGATCGTGGTTTGCGACCTGTACTATCCGGTCGGCTCGTTCGACGAGCCGCCGGGGCAGACCGGGCTGGCGCACTTCCTCGAGCACATGCTCTTCAAGGGGACCGACCGCTTCCCCAAGGGCCAGATCGACCAGCTCGCGTTCGTCGCCGGGGGGCAGGCGAACGCGGAGACCGGCGAGGACTTCACCCATTACTGGTTCCTCCTGCCGTCGGACCGGTGGGAGCTCGCCCTCCAGGTCGAGGCCGACCGCATGGCCAGGGCCCGGATCCTCGCCGACGAGGTCGAGGCCGAGCGCGCCGTCATCGGCGAGGAGCGGGCCCGCGACATGGAGTCGCCCCAGGTCCGGCTCGACCAGGGGCATTTGCTCCTCTCCTACCTGAACCACCCCTACCGCAACCCGGTGCTCGGCTGGCCCGAAGACCTGGCGCGGATCTCGACCGACGACCTGCGAGCCTTCTACGAGCGGCATTACCGGCCCGACGACGCGGTCCTCGTCCTGGCCGGCGACCTCGACCCGAAGGACGCCTTCGAGCGGGTCCGCGGCCACTTCGGCGCGATCCCGAGCCGCGGCGGCGAGCCGCAGTCGCGGGCCTGGGACGAGCCGCCGCAGGCCGGCCGCCGCGAGTTCTCGCTGGTCGAGTCGGAGTCGCTCACCCGCGGGCTCCTGGGCTGGCACACCGTCCCTCGCGGCCACCGCGACGCCCCGGCGCTCGACGTCCTCGCCGACCTGATCAGCGCGGGGCGACGGTCCCGCCTCTGGTCGTCGCTCGTCGAGGACGACCGCAAGGCGACCTGGATCGAGGCCGCCCACGCGCCGGCCCACCGCGCCGGGCAGCTCTTCATCCACGTCGAGGCGGCCCCCGGCGCCAGGCCGGCGGAGCTGGAGGCCCGGATCCTCGGCGTGATCGAGGGCCTCGCCGCGGACGGGCCGACCGCCGAGGAGCTCGCCCGCGCCCGCAACCGGATCGAGGCCGGCTGGCGATGGGAGCAGGGGGACCTCGCCGGCCTCGCCGCCGGGCTCGGCCAGGCGGCCCTCCGCGGCGACTGGCACGAATACCCGCGCGAGCACCGCGAGGCGCTCGGCGTGACCGCCGCGGCCGTCCGCCGCGTCGCCTCGCGCCACCTCATCCGGGAGAATCTCACCGTCGGCTGGTCGCTCCCCCGCCGCGGGCGGAGCAAGGCCGTGGCCGCCGCGCCGGTCGCCGGCCTGGAACCGATCTCCGGCCGCCCCGTCGCCAACCGTCCCGCGCCCCGGGCCGTCACCCCGACGGCCCCCGACGTCGGCCGCGAGCCGACCATCGAGGTCCCCCGGACGATCACCCACCTGACCGACTACCGGCCGAAGCGATCCCAACTGGAGAACGGGCTCCGCGTCCTCCACGAGCCCCGCCCCGGATCCGGCGTCGTGGCCCTCGATCTCCACAGCGACGCCGGCTGGCTCCGCGAGGCCAGGCCGGGCGCCGCCGTGCTGACCGGCCGGCTCCTCGAGGAGGGGACGAGGGCCCGATCGATGGCCGAGATCGCGGCCGCGGTGGAGGATGTCGGCGGCACGCTCGAGACCTCGTCCGCGGGCGTCTCGCTCCGGGTCCGGGCCGAGGACCTGGCCATGGCCGTCGCCCTGACGGCCGACCTCGTCCGCGAGCCGGCCTTCCCGGCCGAGGCCGTCGACTGGGCCAGGCAGCGGATCCTGTCCGAGCTCAAGGCCGACCTGGACGACCCGGCCTTCCACGCCGACGGCCTGTTTCGCGGCCTGATCTACGGCTCGCATCCGATGGGCCGTGACCCGCGCGGATCCGCGCGCGAGGTCCGCGCCCTGACCCGTGACGACGTGAAGGCCCACCACCTCGAGAATTACGGCCCCGGCCGGTCCTTCCTCGTCGCCGTCGGCGACTTCGACCCGCGGGCCCTCGCCCGGCTGGTGAAGTCCCACTTCGGATCGTGGAAGGCCGGCACGCCCGCCGGCCCCTTGCCGCCGGTCCGGGAGGTCCCCCGGCGGAAAGTCCGCCGCGTCGACGTCCCGGGCGAGCAGGTCCACATCCTGATGGGCCACCTGGGCGTCCCCCGCCACGTCCCGGACTACCACGCCCTGGTCGTGCTCGACCACATCCTCGGCACCGGCCCGGGCTTCGCCGATCGATTGGGGCGGATCGTCCGCGACGAGATGGGGCTCGTCTACACGATCGGCGGCGGCCTCACCGACACCGCCGATCAGTTGCCGGGCCTGCTCCGGATCTACGCCGGCACCCGGCCCGAGGAGGTCAACCGCGTCGTCGCCGCGATCGCCGGCCAGGTCCGTGCCATGCACGAGGGGGCCTTCTCCGACGACGAGGTCGACCGCGCCAAACGGTATCTCACCGGCGCCCACGTCTTCGACCTCCAGACCGTCGAGCACCGCGCCGACCGCCTCTACGAGCTCGAGCGCCTGGGCCTCCCCCTCGACGAGCCCCTCACATGGCCGGACCGGATCGCCGCCGTCACGCCCGCCCAGGTCCGCGCGGCCGCCCGGGCCCATCTTCGCCCCTCGGCCCTGTCCCGCGTCGAGTACGGCCCGATCGCCCGCCGCGGGCAGAAGTCGGGCGCCGCCTGCGCGTGAAGGACCGTCTTTTAGCCTATCCCAGGCGAGCGACTCGGTCCGCATCGCCGAAGGCCTGACAGATCTCCGTCCGCAAGCGACCGAGACGATCGGAGAGCCGGGGTCAGGTCATACTCCGATCAGGCCCTGGACTGCCAACCACGCGGGTTACGACTCGTGTGATAAACCGCCACCACCGTGACCTGGCCGACATCGATTCGGTAAACCACGATGTAGGGGAAACGTCGGACGCGGGCTACCCGAAGTTCATGAAAGACCGGGCTGTACAGCTCGGGCATGCTCCGGAGGCGTGCAAGAACCTCGTCCACTCGTTCGATCAGGGTATCGCCCAGCCCGGCACGCTGATTCTCATACCACGCCCAGGCGTCGGCCAGATCGGCCTCGGCCTCGGGGTTGACGATCAGGGGCAGATTCACGCCTTGTCCCCGCGAAGGCGAGCCTTGACTTCCTCCCAGGGAGAGCCTGCCCCGGGATTATCACGGTAGGCATCCAGGCGGCGCTGAAGATCCTGCTTCTGGGAATCGGTCAATGCCAGGGCCTCGGGGGCCGCATCGAGGCTCTCCCAGACTTCCTCGATGAGCCGCAGACGCTCATCGGCCGGCCAGGATTCGACCGCGCTGAGAACGGTATGGAGATCCATGCCAACACCTCGCCAGAAGAGGGCTTAGTGCGTTAAGCCCTTCGGACACAACACCCTTCAAGCTTAGTCTACTCGATCCACCCAGCCGGCATAAGGGCGACTTGACTGTGAGGCTTCGATCGCCTCGCGAACGTGACCTCGGTCGAGCCGCTCCACCCACCCACCCACCTACCAGTCAGCCACGCCGCTTCGCCTTCCCCCTATCCGTCGACCGAGCTCGGCGTCCGGCTCCGGAGGCTGATCGAGCGCCGCCAGGAAGAGGTCGCGCTCCCGATCAGCGAGGAGGATCGGGACCTCTTCCGAAAAGCGGATCTCATCCTCCGGGATCACCCGCGCTTCACGAACTGGATCGACCGGACACGCATCACGCGATCTCCTCCGACGAGGACGTCTCCGGCGGCACCTCGCGGAGTGCATAGACATACGCCTCGACGACCTCGCCGGTCGCAAGCCGCGCCGGGACGACGACGCGGACGTAGCCCTCCCCCTCGAATTCGTCCAGCCGCTCCCAGTGCGCGGGCAGTTCCTCGGAGCGGAAGACCAGGCCGGGCACCTCCTCGCCGGAGTCGCCCGGGACGATGGCGGGATAGCCGAGCGTCGCGCCCCAGCCCTGCGGGAGCAGCGTCCCCCGGACCGTGGCCGGCTCCCACGTGCCGGGGACCTCGGCCAGGACGTGCGCGTTGGGCCGGCCCGGGGCCAGCGTGCCGTAGACGAAGAGTTTGTTGATCATGAGTGGACAGGGGCTCCGCTACGGTCGGCTTGGCGGCAGCCATCCGAGACCGCCACAGTAACACACGATCCTCGCCGCCAGATCGGCGGACAGCCCCAGGCATCGCCCCGTCCCTCCGCACGACTCGCACACGATGGCGTCGGCCGGCCGACGGGGCGAGAGCACGGCGAGCGCCGGGAACTTGAGTCCGGCGCGATGGTACACCATGTTGCGAATCCGCTCATCCGTCTCGGTCCGGGCTTCGTGCTCCTCGTCCCACGCGAACGACGCCACGGCCCCGCACGGGCGAATGCCATAACAACCGCCCATGTCGAGCCAGACGGGGAGCAGCCGCAGCTCGGCCGCGATGGATCGCAAGTCCAGCGCCGGGTCCGAGCCTATAGGGTATGGCTTCGGATCCGCGATGAACTCGGCCAGCGCGGTGACGACCTCCGGATTGTCTCCCGTCGGAAATCCCATCTAGGCGATCCTCCACGGACGGCCGACAAGTCCCACCTACGGGCGATGCTTCGTGGTCAGTACGTCTCGAAAGAGACGTCGGACCCGCAGGGCTCAAACATGATCGGAGATCCCTCAACGATCATGCCTCCGCCGACCTGCATGTGCCAGTCGGCAGGGGTGGATCGGCGACTCTTGCAGGTCGAGGTCAGGCGTCCGGTCGTTCCTCGGGACGTGGCGGTCTCACGTGCCCGATCGATCGCTCGTCGCAGGCGGAGTACCGCCGGTAATTCTCCCGCGCCTCGGTGCAGCCCGGGAGCTCTGGCACCTCGGCGATGAACGCCTGGTCGCCCTGGCTCCAGGAGAGGATGATCTCGTAGCGAACGTCATTCCCCATGATCGCCCTCCGAATCCGCGCCCTCGGCGTCTTCCCCGGGGCATACCCTTCGGCGGCTGGCCCCGCCTCCGGTTCGCCCGCTAATCCATGGGACACGATGACCCCGCGGACCTGCTTGATCTGATGCGCTTTCGCCTGGGCTCCGTGGGGCTGGAGATTGAGGATCTCGGCCACGCCATCCCGGGTAAACATGTGGTGGTCGCCGCGGATCCGTTCGGTGAAGCCCAGGTGGAGCCGCAGCGAGCAAGTATCGTCGAACCGAATGCCCGCGTCCCCGGTGCCGCGAAGGACTCGCTCCAGGGTTTTCGAGACCTTGCTCACGACAGAACGCCCCTCGCCCGTCGATCCTGTGATCGCCTGAGTTGACCCGACCCGATCGTCGGGCACAAGATCGGACCGATGCGGAACCACCATCGCCGCAGCGCAGGAACCGCCGCCGGATTGACGCTCAGAGGGCCACGCCGGGGAATCAACCGTGAATCGAGGTGGTGAGCACATTCGCCTCAAGAGTCACAAAGCCTCCCCCCGAGGGAGTCCTTCCGGTTGGAGAACCCGACGTGACGGCCCCCGCTAAGGAAACTCAGCTCGTAGACCTCGTTCGAAGGGATGGCCAGGGCGGCAAAGACCTCCCGGACGAGCTGTTCCATCAGGTCGGATCGCTCGTACTCGGCCGGCAGCCAGACGCGGAGTTGAGCCTTGATGTACGGGTCATCACAGGGATGATGCACGTCGAGCCATCCGACCCCATTGAGCATCCCCGGCGAGCGTCGGTTCAGGTCGAATGAGATGCTGGTCGCGGACGTGAACGCGCAGCAGGCGACCAGGTCGAGCAATTCGATCTCGTCACCGGGTTGATGCAGGAAGGGGACAGGCATCGCTCACCATCACCTCGTGTCAGGTCTCAACAGTCCCCACCGCTGAAAAAGGCCATGACCGCGGAGCAAGTGCCGTGGCGGTGTGGGAGTCCACTGCGGCAAGAGGCTTGACGACCCAAAGCCCACCTGAACTCATCCCTCATGAGACCACGCTGCTTGACCTCTGATCTGGCGTTGGAAGTCCGCTTCCCAATATCAAAGCTCAGCGGACTCGTACCGCCGTGTGAACCTTGGATCGGACACTCAATGCCGAGGCGGTGCGGAGTCCGCCGCAGTACGAGGTTGGATGGCACGACGGCGACCGAAGAACAGCCAGCCCAGCAAGGCGCCGAAAGTCGCGCCAGGGATGACCGTCGTGCCTCCGTAGTCGTCACAACCGGGACCGATCATGGCGAAGAAGAGAGCCAGGAGGACGGCACAGAGCGTCACCGGGCTCATCGTGCCCGTAGCGACGCCGAAGGAGAGGGCCCCGACGAGCACCGCGCCGGCCAGGGCACCGAAGGAGATGTTGCCCCAGTGCGTGTAGGCAACGCCACCCATGAGGCCGGCGCCGACGAGTCCGCCGAAGATGGCGGCGACGGACGGGCTCAGCGAGCTGGCTTTGCCTCGAGGCATTGGCTTCCCCTCTTCCTATCGACCAACGCTCAGCGGCCCCACCCGCCGACTGAGCGATGAGACCACAATGGAGTGTCGCGGCGGTGCGGGCGCCACTTCGGCGTGAGGTTCGGCACGACGCTTCACCTCAGCCGCCCTCGGGCACGGCTCAGGGCGGCGGATGGCGGCCGCGCTCGGCTTCTTCCGAACGGATCGCGAGCGCGAGCGAACGATTCATCGCCAACGCCGCAACCGTCGCCCGACCCGTCGGCGTCAGCGGCACCACAACGGCCCCGTTCCACTGGAAATAGTCCGCCCAGACCTGATCGCGCGGGCTGAACAAGGGAACCACCTCCCCCGTCGCGGGATCGGGCGCCGAGCGCCGTGCCCACTTCCGTAGCGAACACGACACACAGGCCAGGGCGAGGTTACGGACGTCGGTTGGACCACCGGCAACCCGCGGCACCACGTGGTCGACGTGGCATGCGGCCTCCTGGCCGGCCTGCGAGAGCCCGCAGTATTCACAGCGGTTGCCGGCCCGGAGCACGACCTCTTCGCGCAGAACGGCCGGGATGTCGCTCACGACCTCGCCCGCTCGGCCCTCAGCCGCAGCAGGGTGAGCAAGTCGGCCAGGTCGACCAGACCCTCAGCCTCGGCACGCTCGTCGGCGGTGAGTACCGAGCCGGCATCCTGGCGATCCAGCAGGCTCTGCAATCGAGAGGCGACAGCCGACGGGAGCCGGAATCGGGCCAGGTCCGCGGGGAGATCCACATCGATGGTCAGGGACATGGGATACCTCCGTTTGACGTCTCTCACTCTCTAATTTACACCACACTCGCTCCGGCCACAGCGCCTTGCAACGCCCCGAGTGCGTCGGATGACACGGTTCGATCCACCCGTCACGCCCCCCGCGCTGTGAGGGATGCCGGGGTGGAAGAGGTCCGCCGCGACACGAGGTCAGGCTTCGGGGACGATCTCGTAGGCGTCGGCCGTCGCCTTGCCGATGGGACCGTCCTCGTCGCATCATTCGAGGCGCGATCGTTCACGGCTGTCGTTGGATCTCCCTCGAATACTATCGCCCTGGTTATGATGGAGGTTTGCCTTTTGGCACGGTAAACCGCGCGACTTGAGACCGTTCGGCTTCTCACCATGCACCTCCCGGTCTTGTCCCTCGTCGGCTCTCTCCGCGTCACCTTGGTGGACGGCTACGGGGACGGTACGGTCTGGTTCGCCATCGAGGATTCCGGAAGCGGAGGGGCCACCCTTTGTATCGATGGCCGCGAGCGCAGTCCCACCCGGCATCGGCTCTTCGATCTGGCGCGGCATCCCCAAAAGCCCGGGGCGGTGCTCCTTGAGCTAGGAGGCCCCGAGGAGGGTATCGTCGTCCCGCTGGTGTCCCGATGGCTCGACTCGGCCAGGCCACGGGAGTTGGGCCTCACCGAGTTCGGTTGGGAGATGGTTCGGGATGCACTCCTCCGGCTAGGCACCCCCGTCGCGGCGGGCGATCCATGATAAGGCCGGCGGAGTGCCGGCCCCGCCTCTTGCTTATTGCGGCTCACACGCCGGCCAAGAGCGACGGAGCAGCGGTGCCGTCGAGCCTCGCTCGCAAGCAGTCGGTCAGGTACTCCAGCTCATTCCGCCTCTGCTGGCGGCAGGTCGCCGCCACGCTCAGCCCCCGCTCAACAAACCGGGGGCCCCACGGGCTGGCTGTCCCGCCGCTCGACTTCCGCCACAGCTCCGCGTGCCGCATCGCCCGCTCCACTGAGTTGTTGGTGAGTTCAATCCCTGGTTCCTTGAGGAAGGTCCACAAGTCATCCTCGCCCTCCAGCAACCTTCGGCACGTCGCCGCCGACTTCTCGCTGCCACAGGTTGCCGCCCGGCTGAGCATCTGCCGCACGCCCCAACGGAACAGCCGGGCGTAACCCAGGAATGTGCTCCAGGCCATCTTCCCGTCACGATGCTGATGCCACCAGTGAAACAAGCGTTGGGAGAACCCCAACAATTCCGAGCCGACCGCCGACCCCTGGTCTCGGCGATTGATCATCGCCTGCATGTCGCGACGCAGATGCGACCAGCAATACTGATGCTGCTTGACCCAGTCATAGCCGGAAAAGCGGTCACTGACGACCTTGGACTTGTCGGTTCCGAGGATCGACCGAGTGACATCAGCACCCCGATTATCGGCGATCGTGAAGGCCATCTGATCATCGGTCAAGGCGACCCAGAGCCACGCCTTCCAGTTGGCCTGAGCCCACGACGTCTCGTCGATGTGGACAGACGGGTCGGCACACCCGTTCACCCGGGATACCCTCCTGGGTCATCTGATCGACGATGAACCGTATGGCGTCGTCGTCTTCCGTGGCGGCGTTGCCCGTGATGCGCGCGATTCGTCCGTCGCGCTCGACCTCCGCGATCGCCACATTGTACGGTTGGTATTCCCGCATGGGTGCGCCCTCTCGCGGTTCAAATGTCTCCACCGCATACCGGTCGCCGGACGGAGGCGGCTCTTACGGGATTTCGAGTCCCCCGCGTTCCGAGCGTTCGGCGTGCTAGGCGCCGCGACCTCGAGTGAACCAGGTCCTCCTGGCCCCCGATCGAGATCGGGCGACCGCCTCACGGTAGGCCTCGATCGAGTCGAACACGTAGTAGTAGGACACCGACTCCCAGGGGATGTTGATGCTCGCCCCATGATGCCACGTCGGGATGTCGGGCTGATCGGCGATCGCCCTACCGACGAGGAACGTGCGACCCAACTGCTCCTCGAAGCGGGGACTATCAAGCGTCCAGCCGGTTTGCCCCGAACGGAACAGGCCCCCGGAGTTGACGTAGACGACAACGACCCTGCCCTCGAAGTTCATGCTGGATGGCTCCACGGCCGGACCTCCGGAAACCTGACTCGTGATTCGACAGGATCCATTCTGCACGAGAACGTCGACGATCCCGCGTGTGAACAGGGAACGAACCTGCGGATTCGGAACTCCTACGCTCCCGGATCGCCGAGTCCTGCCTGTGCTAACCCGGGCGAGTCGTCGTCAAGAACGGGGCGATCCGGGCCATCAGTCGACGACGCGATGCCCGAGCTCACAAGGACGATCGGCACCATCCGGACACATGGTCTCACGCCTGGTCGGGCGGCTTCGCCGACCGGCCGTCGTCACGCATCCAGCCCGGACCGATTCCGAATTCGAAACAGATTACCGACTTTGGTGAAACTGGCCCGGCCAAATTCGGGATTGTACTGAGTAAAGGCCGCGCCCATCGAGCGCGCGGCCGGCACCCGGAGACACTCCCATGGCCACCGCCGCCCAGATCCAAGCCAACCAAAGCAATGCGAAGAAGAGCAGCGGACCGAAGACCGAGGCGGGCAAGGCTGCCGCTCGCATGAACGCGCTTAAGCACGGCAATCGCTCCAAGCAGCTCGCCATGCCGGTGCTCCCCCAGGAGGACCCGAAGGAGCTGGACCGCCGCGTCCGCGAGTACGTCCAGGCCGGCAAGGCGAGCAACGCCATCGAGCGCGACCTGCTGACCCGCGCGGCGCGGCTCTCGTTCATGCTCGAGCGGTCCGACCGCGCCGAGGCCGCCTACCTGGCCAAACTCGCCCGCGCGGCACTCAAGGCCGAGGCGAACGAACCCAGTGAGGAGCGCGAGCTCCGCGTCGAGCGGCTGGCGCGGGACCTCTTCCTCGAGGCCGCCCCCGGCTGCCACCGCAACTCCGATATCTTCCGCGACGTCCCGGCCGCGTTCCTGGCCGGGCTCGAGGAGATGCACGAAGGACGCGCCTGGCTGATCCGCCAGTGGCTGACCCAGATCAACCTGCTCTGCGGCCGCGACCAGTTCGGCTGGGGCGACTTCTATCGGTATGTTCGACTCCTGGGCAAGCTCCAGACCGAGGCCAACGTCGACATGGAGCTGAACGCCGTGATCGCCGCCTTCGACGCGTTCCTCGGCGGCGGCAAGGGGCAGGCCTTCTACGAGTATTACTGCCGCCGGACGCGGATCTACGACAAGTTCTACGAGCACCATCGCGCCTGGCGATTGCTCGGCGAGCCGCCGGCGAGCTCGGACGCGGCCCAGGACTTCCTGATCGACCTGGCGGAGCAGAGGCTGGCGCGGCTGGAGGCGATGCAGGCCGCCGCGACCGACGACGACGTCGACGCCGACGAGCGGGCCGACGCGGCGGCGTTCGACGCCGGCCCGGAGCTGGACCGGCACCGGCGGACCTCCTCGGCGCGAGGGCGGGAGCTGCTCCGGATCCTGGACGCGGTCGTCCGGCTCAAGAAGTGCCCGGGCATGAGCCATGATGAGACCGTCGTGGATTCGGAGGAGCCGACCGAGGCAACGACGATCGAACCCAGTTCGAGGGAGCCAGAAGTCCGGATGGCTGTGGTGGAGACGCAGGCGACACCACGAGATCGGCCTGGCACGGAGACGGCCTGCGCGGGCGGCGACGGCTCGCCGGCCGTGGGGTCGCTGCGCTCCTCCACAGCCACCCACTTGCCGGTCCCGGTGGCCGAAGGGGAGGGCGAAGGCTCGCCGGCCGTGGGGTCGCTGCGCTCCTCCACAGCCACCCCGTTGTCGGTCCCGGTGGCCGAAGGGGAGGGCGACGGCTCGCCGGTCGCGGGGTCGCTCCGTTCCGCCACAGCCACCCCGTTGCACGACGAGAGAGCGACTCTTTCAGGGCAAGGACTTACGTCCCAGACGGCGAAGACCTCAAAT
>NZ_JAALJH010000033.1 GCF_011064615.1 Aquisphaera insulae
CCGAAGACGTGGAGGGCGGTGAAGAGGACCGGACGCAGCTCGTCGGGTACCCTGGCGGCGAAGACGGTGCCGCCTCGGACCAGGCCCGCCTTGGTTTGGATCCGCGGGCGGAAGAGGAAGTGATCGGGCACGGGCGGGGGACCCTTCGCGACGACCGGACGGACGTGTACCTCGATCGTCCGACCCTCGATCCGGGAGATTTCGCCGACATTGAGGCCGCTCGCGAACGTGACCGGATTCCCCGAATTGCCGACACGAAAGGCCCAGCGTCCATCCGACCTTAGATGGCCAGAGACGGATGAGGAGCCGGGGTGCAGCTCGTGCGTCCTCCGCGAGAGTTGCTTCGTCAGCTCATTCAGCTCGGCTTCGCCCGAGATGCCCGCGGCGACGATCAGGAGTTCGTCCTCCCCCGGCGGGACCATCTCCGGCTGCGACGAGGTCGCCGCGGTCGCGGGATGCCCCGCCGTCCCTGCCCCGACGGGGGCCGCCGGCGCCTTCGCAAGCGACTCATACCGCCCCACTTCCTTCATGGCGGCGTCCAGCGCCCCCGTCACCAGGACCTTGTACTTCTCGTCAATCCGACGCTCCTGTTCGGGTGCCAGCTTTGGGAGGGCGCCCTGCCTCTGCTCGGCACTGCTCAGGATCGCGCCGAGGCGTGCGACCTCGGGCGCGATCCGTTGGGCCTCGGCGAGGGTCTTGACGGGCTCGATGAGCTGCCTCAGCCGGGTCGCCGTCAGGAAGAGGTCGCGGACGAAGCTCTCCACCTGCTCAAGTTCGGGATCGGCCTCGCGCGGCGGCAGGCCGTCGGGCTGGGGCGACATGACCTTCCCGGGAGCGGCCGGCGGGTTCGCACGCCCGACGCCCTGAGACTTGCTCCTCTGGACGTTCTCGATTGCCTTTCGCCGAGCCGCCTTGAAGGCCGGCCACAGGACGAGTGCCGAGACCGCCACCATCGCGCAGATCCCCACCCCGATCCCCAGGGTTTTCCCCCACCGAATCCCTCCGTCGGATTTCGAACGGTTCGACACGCTCCGGGCAGGGCCCCTGCTGGAGACACCTCGGTCCGTTATCGGCGGCAGCGGCGGCGGCGGCGGCGGCTCGGTCGCCGCCTGGGCGGCCGGCTCGACCAGCTCGTAAGCGTCGACGACGGAAGGCGCCGTGTCCTGGGCCTCGGCGGGAACCACCAATCGCTCCCCGCAACTCTTGCACTGGACGCGCCTGCCGGCGAAGCGCCCCGGGATCTGGAGCGCCTTCTTGCATCGACCGCAGGTGACGGTGATGGCCATTGGCCTTCCTCTTACGCACGGATTTGAGACGACTGGGGTGCGAGTGCACTCAGAAGGGCATGATTGACGAAGTGCAGATTGTATCACGGGATTGCCGTCCTGCCATCCGAATCCTCCGGGCCGGCCCCGGATCGGCGCGTGCGGCATCGTTCCGAGACGGTGAGAGTTCGGCCCCAAGGGTTGACAGCCGGCATGGCCCTGCAAGCCTGGGTGACCACGATCGTCAGATCGTGGTTAGGACGGGCGAAGCCTCCAGCCTCGCACGTCAGTGCGATCCGCGGGGCAGGCCGTCGCTCGCTCGAAGGCGGTCCGGCTTACGCCGGAGGCTGGTGGGCTACGCCCCGTCCGAACCACCCGCTCACGCGGATGGTCACCCGTCCGGAAAGCTCGCGCAGGACTGTCAATCCGTGGCTTCCGCGTTTGGGATGATGCCGCCCTGGCTGACCCCGCGGCACGCGTGTTCCCGGAAATAATTGGAACGATCGAGGCGTCCCGTTCCTCTATCCTCTTCGAGATCGCCAATCGGAGGATTCTCGGGCCGTGGCACACGGACATCGAAACGCCAATCTTGCGGACGTCGAGGCGCTGTTCTCGGGCGGGAGCGTGGCGGGGCTGAGCGATGCTCAGCTCCTGGGGCGCTTCCTGGATTACGGGGACGAGGCCGCTTTCGAGGCGATCCTGCGGAGCCACGGGCCGATGGTCCTGGGCGTCTGCCGCCGCCGGCTGGCCGATCCGAGCGACGTGGACGACGCGTTCCAGGCCACGTTCCTCATCCTGGTCGAGAGGGCTCAGGCCCTCCGCGACCGCGATGTCCTGGGCGTCTGGCTGCATCGGGTGGCGCATCGCGTGGCGACTCGGGCCCGCGTCGACGCACGGCGGCGCCGGGAGTTCGAGGGTCGCGGGGTCGACGGCCGGCGAGGGGACGAGCCGCCGGCCCCGGCCGATTCCGCCGAGACGGCCGAGCGGCGAGCCGTCCTCGATGAGGAGCTGGCGCGGCTGCCCGAGCGATATCGGACGCCGCTGATCCTCTGCGACCTCGAGGGGAGGACCCACGAACAGGCCGCGGCGATGATCCGTCGGCCGGTCGGGACGGTCAAGAGCCGCCTGTCCCGCGCCCGCGATCGGCTTCGCGAAAGCCTGGGCCGCCGCGGCCTCCTGGCGACCACCGGGCTCGCCCCCGCGGGCCCGTTCCCCGAAGCGAACCACGAAGTGCCGGCCGGCCTGCTGGCCTCGACGGCCCGCGCCGCCGCGCGGCTCGCCGCGGGACGAGGGGCGGCGGCCGGTGCCGTCGCCGCGCTGATGGAGTCCGCGAGGAGGAACCAGCCGATGAACGCGATGAAGCTCGTCGCGGCCGTCCTCACGGCCGCGGGGGTCGTGACGGCCGCGGCCAATCTCGACGCCCGGACGGCGACCGAAGCCCGGGAGCCGGCCGCACTCGTCCCAGGCTCGACCGGAGAGCCGGTAGTGGAGGAGCCCGCGAAGGCGACTCCCGCGACGCTCCGCGGGCGGATCCTGGATCGTCAGGACCGGACGCCGATCGAGGGGGCACGCGTCCGGCTGTTCCGGGGGCGGTCACGTGCCATCCTGCTCCAGGGCCGGACGGTGAGCGAGCCGATCCGAGAGATCGCCTCGACCACGTCCGACGCCGACGGTCGATACGCGTTCCCGGGCCTGGAGCCGCCCCGGCCGGCGGATCCGGACGACCCGCTGGATTACATCGTCTTCGCCGAGATCGACGGCCGGCCGATCGAATCCGGCGGCCTCTGGTACCCGGAATTGAACAGGGAAGTCGACGTCCACGTCGGCAGGGAGGCCGTCAGGTTCACGGGCGCGGTCCGAGACTCGGGCGGCAGGCCCGTCGCCGGGGCCATCGTGGCGGCCTGGATGCTCGGAGACCGGCCGTTCACGGCGCTGCATGCGTCCGAGACCGGGCCCGACGGCCGGTTCGCGATCGACGGGCTGCCGAAGGGCGTGCTCGAGACCGTCCGGATCTTCCACCCGGCCCACCCGTCGACGACGTCACCGATCGGCAACCCGCCCGCGGACACCGTCATCACCCTTCCGGACGGCTGCCGGATCACGGGTTCCGTGACCGACGGCGCGACGGGAAGCCCCGCGGCGGGGGTCGTCGTGACGGCCGAGCGGCTGGGTGAATTCGACGAGATCAGGAGCTCGACCGGCGCCGACGGCCGGTTCTCGATGACCCTCATCGAGGATCGCTACACCTTCCGGGTCGAGGCCGGGGACCACGTCGCCGTCGCCATCGTGGACCAGGATTGCCCCGTCGGCCAGGCGCGGGTGCTCCCGCCGTTCCGGCTCGTCCCGGGGGGGCTCATCACGGGGAGGGTCGTCGACGCCTCGACGCGGAAGCCGATCGCCGTCACCGAGCGGGGCGCCCCGATCGCCCTCGGCCTCTTCGGCCCGGCCCGGCCACTGGGGAAGGTGATCTCGCCCCATCGGGCGGCGATCGTCGACGCCGAGGGCCGCTTCACCCTCCGCGCAGCCCCGGGGGACAACTTCCCGTATTTCATCAACCTCCAGGGCGACCGGATGGGATGGGACACCACCAAACAGCCCCCGGTCGTGGTGAAGGAAGGCGAGACCACCTCCTACGACATGCTCGTGACGAGGAAGCCCACCCCCGCGGAGGAGATGAAGGCGGCCCGCGACGCCGTCGCGGAGCTCCCCGCCGAGCCGAAAGCCCGGGTCGACCGCATCCTCGGGGCGTTCCGCAAACTCGCCCGCACCGTGGACGAGACGGAATCCTGGTGCGCCCTGATGCGCGAGCTGGTCGCCGTCGGCCGTCCCGCCGTGCCGAGGCTCTGCGAGGAGCTGGACCGCACGGTCGAGGACAAGGCGATCAGGCGACTGGCGTTCGCACTCCGGGCCATCGGCGACCCGCGCGCCGTGCCGGCACTGGTCCGGGCGATCCCCCGGACGCTCCTCCCCTCCGCCAGCGACTACGGCCTGATTGTCGAGGATCCCCGGGTGGCCGAGTTCATGCATGAACATGACCTGAATCCGGGGAAGTCCGGCGGCCGTTACTTCGACTTCGGGCGGGCCTATCGCGAGGTGATCGCCGCGCTCCGGAAGCTGACGGGCCAGGAGTTCGGCGACGGCGAGCTGATGATGCTCAGCCGCAGCGAGGATCCGGGTCGGCAAGCGATCCAGCGCCGGCTCTTCTCACGGCAAGCCAGGCGCTGGGCGTCCTGGTGGGAGACGCACGGGCGAGAGCGCGTCGAGGACCCCGCGTACCTGAGCGTCGGCCTCGAGCCGGAAGACGACGCCCCGGCTCGAGGATCGTCCCCGTTGAAGGCGGGTGCCCGCCTGGGCGATGGCGTGATCGGCCAGGTCCTGTCCCCCCCGAACGAGGGAGGCGGCCACGCCGTTTACTTCTACGACCTGGACACCGGGGCGGAACCCCGATGGCCCGACCACATCCCCAGGGATGAAGCGCGGATCGACTTCGCGGCCCTCGCCGCCTGGGCCCGGACCACCGGCGTGGACCTGATGTGCGTCACGCGACGGACGCCGAGCGGGGCGACGACATACGCCCTCCGCCAGTTCGGCATGGAGGTCCGGGAGATCGGCAAGTCGGACCTTCGCAACCTGGACCGGACGCTCGGGGCCGGGACGCCCCCGACGGGCCGCGAGGTCGGCGACCTGCTGGTCCACCTCGACGAGGCGTCGAGGACGACCGTGGAGGACGCGAACGGGGCCTTCCTCTACACCACGGCCGAGGGGAACCGCGGCCTGATCGAGACGACCGACCGCGTGACCCGGATCGCCGACCTGACCGGCAGCCCGACCGGCCCCCCCGCCGGCGTCGGTTTCCACAAGGGCGTCCGGTTCAACCTCAAGTCCATCATCCCGTAGTGCTTTGGCAATGCTTGATTCTCGGGTCCGAGCGGCACCGTCCCAAATTGCTGGGAGTCAGGGCGTGGGACGTTTGACAGTTGGCACAAAGCGGCAGTGGGGTGGCTGTGGTGGAAGCGCAGCGACACCACGGTGAGGCAAGCGGTCACGCCGGACGGACTTTGCTCCGGAGACGAGGCGGTCCCGTGGTGTTCCACCACGGCCACCCGGAGCCCGGGCTCCATCACTCGGGTTCCGAGGATCGTGACCAGGCACTCATGGGGCGCACGACCCGGTGCCGTCGTTGGGGTGGGATGTTGACAAACGAGCCTGGGTCCAGTTGGATCGGTTCCTGGCCCTCGAATCCCAGGTTGGCTTCCGACCGGCATGACCTCTGCGGGGTTGAGGTGAGCCGGTGGTGGCGGGGACGAACGATCGCGGCCGACCTCGCCCAAGGTTCATGATCCTCTGACTTCGGAGCCAGACCATGCGACCCGACTTCGCCGACGAGATCGTCGAGCAATTCGAGCGGGGCGACATTTCCCGCCGCCAGCTTGCCTCCCGGCTGATGGGCCTGGGGGCGGTCCTCGCCGTCATGCCGGGCACCGCCCACGCCGATCAGGGCGGAGAGAGCACCTTCCGGGCGACCCGGCTGGATCACGTCGCCTTGAACGTCCGTGATGTGCCCAGATCCCGGGACTGGTACATCAAGCACCTGGGGCTGGACGTCATCCGGGACGGAGGCGCGGACAACTGCTTCCTCGGCTCCGGCGGCGGCTTCTTCCTGACGCTGTTCCGCGGGGACAAGCCGGGCCTGAACCATTACTGCTACGCCATCAAGGACTTCGACGTCGATCGGGCCGAGGCGAAGCTCAGGGCCGCCGGGCTGAAGATCCGCCGGGAGTCGGATCGGATCTACTTCGAAGACCCGGACGGCATCGAGGTCCAGGTCAGCGGCTGAGGCGCGGGGACGTCGCGGCGCGTGAACGGGGGGGACTCGGATCGTCGGCCAGGGGTGCCGCTTGCGTCGGTCCGGACTTCCTGGTAGGACTCGTGAGACGCCTGGGCCGGACGTGTTGTCTCCCTCGGCGTCCGTACCCGCCTCTCCCGCGATGACGCCCCGGCCCGGGACGTCCGGCGGCCCTTCCTGGAGCAACCTGATGAGGCATCGAGATCCCCTGCCGCGCCGACTCCGCAACGCCGTCTCGTCGCTGGGAGTCGCGCTGCTGTGCCTGGTCGCGGCGCGGGGCGGCTCGGCCGCGGGGATTCGCGTCGGCGTGGCGCAGGCCGACATCACGCCCCCGATCGGCGGGCTCACGACCGGCTACTCCGACGCGAGGCCGACCGACGGGGTCCACGACCCGCTCTCGGCGCGGGTGCTCGTCCTGGCGTCGGGGCAATCGACCGTCGCGCTGGCGGTGTGCGACCTCTGCATCTTCAACTCCGCCTGGCTGCACGAGCAGATGCCCGCGCTCGGCGTCGATCGGCTCCTGCTGCTCAACACGCACACCCACGCCGGCCCGAAGCTCGACCAGGACGACTTCCCGAGCGCCCAGGAGCCCTGGCGACGGACGGTGGAGCGACGCGTCCTCGACGCCATCCGGCGGGCCAAGGAGGGGATGTTCGAGGCCTCCTTCCTCGCCGAGGAGGGGAGGCTGCAACTGGGCTACAACCGCCTGGTGCCGAAGGGGCAGTCGGCCGTGACGCACTTCGACAACCCCGACCACATCCCCTACGGGCCGGTCGACCCGACCGTCGGCGTGATCCGCGTCACCGACGCCGCGGCGCGCACCCGCGCCGTGCTCGTCGCCTACGCTTGCCACCCCGTCGTCCTCGGGCCGCACAACCGCAAGCTCTCGGCCGACTACCCCGGAGTCACGCGGCGACTCGTGGAGGCGAAGCTCGGCGGGGACGCGGTGTGCGTCTTCATCCAGGGGGGCGGGGGCGACATCAACCCGCTGATGATGGCGCGGGGCGAGGACCGCGGCGGCGACTTCCAGGTCGTCGAGCGGGTCGGCAGTCGGCTGGCCGACGAGGTGCTCGAGGTCCTGAAGGGCATGGGGAGCCGGCCGGGCCGGTCGGACCGACTGACGGTCGGCTCGAAGGCCATGAGGGTGGCGAGCCGCTGGAAGCCGGGCGAGGAGGTCGCCCTCGGCACCACGGCGCTGCTCATCAACGACGACATCGGGATCGTGACGATGCCGGGCGAGCCGTTCCACCGATTCCAGGTGGAGTTCAGCCGCCAGGCCGGCGTGCCGCACGCTTACCTGTTCGGCTATTGCTGCGACGGGCCTTACTCCTGGCCCAGCTACCTGCCCGACCTGATGTCGGCGGCGCGCGGCGGGTACGGGGCGAGCAACACCACCCAGGCCGAAGTCGGCGCCGGCGAGCGGCTGGTCAACGCGGGCCTGGTGCAATTGCTCACGCTCCGGGGCCGGCTGGTGGCGGAGCCGCGTCGCGACGTCCCCGACCGGCCATGACGGCCGCCTGATCGCGAGTCTCAGCGGAGATGGCGCGGAATCAGTGGCCACGCACCCAAGACAGATGAGTTGGGGAGGCGGACGGTAGTGCCGGCCGAGGTAGGAATCACGACACCTCGCACCCCGGTCATCGTCCGATCCCATCCCGAGGCCCCCGGGCCCGCCGCCGGCTCAGGAGCGCTCCGCGCCCGCCGGCCACTCGCGTCGTCAGCCCCGCTCGTTCCTCGTTGAGCGTCGGGCGAGCCGGCGACAGCCCCGACCGGATCGCCCCGCCATCGCCTCCGCCTTGACCAGATGACTCCCCTTACGTGCCTGGCCATCGATGCTTGACCATGGCCATCGATGCCTGGCCATCGATGCCGTGCCGACAAGTTCCCTCCTGTCTTTTGATTGCCGTTTCCGCCTGCGGGGTCTGCCCCCCACGGCCTGCGCGACCGAATCGGAAAAATCGCAGGATTAGGTCTGTCTATTTGTTGAATCCACTGCTATAGTGAACTCGGTTGGTCTGACGACCGTGTGGCACCGCTGGTTCGACCCGATCCGGTTCTTGCTCACTTCTCTCGCCTTTCCCTCCTGACGGGCTCGCCCTGAGCCCACCTTTCTCCTCGACCCCGAAAGCCCAATGCGGGTCGGCGCTTCTCCTGCGGAGTTCGATCTTGTCCAAGAAACTGTACGTCGGGAACCTCACCTACAACGTCAACCAGTCCGACCTGGAGGCGTTGTTCACGCCGTTCGGGACCGTCCAGAGTGCCCAGATCATCGTCGACCGGGACACGAACCGGTCGAAGGGCTTCGGGTTCGTGGAGATGGACACGGATGACCAGGCCCAGGCGGCCATCCAGGGGCTCAATGCCCATGAGCACGACGGTCGTAACCTCACCGTCAACGAGGCCAAGCCCCGCGAGGCCCGTGCCGGCAGCGGCGGGGGTCGCAGCGGTGGGGGTGGTGGCTACGGCGGCGGCGGCGGCTACGGCGGTGGCTACGGCGGCGGCGGTAACCGGTATTGACCGACCGCGACCGGCGATCGATTCGCGGGAGGGAGCAATTTCCGGGAGTCCAGAGAGACTGGACTGAGGAGCTCCTGCCCGCGATTCCTGCCAACTTGATGTTTCACGCGGGCCGGACCAGCCTGAACCTCGCCGTTCGGCCTGTGTCCTGGCCCGCTCCACGTTATGCGGACGTCCGCGCGCGACTCGAGTGTGACACCGGCTCGGTGTCGTTTGGAACTCCCTACCCGTCGAGGAAACCCCGATGAACATCTTCCCTGCGGGCGAACAGAGGATCTCGGAAGTCGAGCGTGGTCGCAGTTGCCGGGCGATCGTGTCCTTGCCCCACGGCGAGTCGATCACCGCCGGTGACAGCGTGCTGTTCGCTCACTCCTTCGCCCGTCCGGGGCAGTCGCCCGAATACGTCAAGGGTGGCGATTCGGTTCTCGTCGTCCTGACCGATGTCTTCGACCTCGGCACGGCCGATCCCGCCTCGGGTGAGCCCCTTTTTCAACTGAGCTGGAAGCCGCTGGGACAGGACGTCCCCCCTGCGCACCAAGCCAGGCGCAGCGCCAAACACGCCGCTCATCGGTATGGTTGAGCGGGCACTCCGCTCGAGCCTGACAATCGGGCAGAGGGCGAGTCCGTCCTGGCTTCCTCCCTCCTTTCCTCAGGCCTCATCATCTCTCGGCGGACCCCTTCCGGGCTGAACCGCTTCGTGCGCCACGCACCAGGGATGAAGGCACTCAAAGGCGAAGGCGAACTCGATGTTCCCCCACTATTCTCACACGCCGCCCAGGCGCGTCTCGACCAGGGTGCGCTGCCCGGTCTGCCATGAAGAGGTCTACTCACGGGCGGGCATCCACCCCCAGTGTGCCGCGAAGCAGTCGGAGCCTCCGAAGCCGAAGAAACAGGCCGTGGTCGTCGCCAGCCCTGCCGTGGGAGAGGAGCGGGCTGTCCCATCAGATACGGGCCGCCCTTCCTGATCCGGAGAACCTCGACATCACGATCACGTCCGATACGCTCAGTCCCGCCCCGCTGAGCCCTTCGGTCGCAGTCCCTCCCTCACCCGCATGAGGATCTGCCCCACCCGGTTCTCACGGCGTGCGGGTTCTCACAGCCTGCGAGTTCTCATGGCCTGCGGGGTCCGGCCTGCGGCGGCGACGGTCGGCCCGCCCGGTCAAACGATCAGGGAGCTCGCAGGTAGTCAACAGCCTGCGGATCGGCCACAGCCCACCCGATCGCCGGACGGAGCCGGCCGCGGCAAAATGGCGATTCACGCGGCCATGGGTCGGCCTCAGAACGCGATCCCCGCATGGAGTAGGCCTCCCTGTTTCTCCGATCAAACGCCTCCTGGCAGACCCGCCAATCCAACAACCCATCCCGATATCGGCTATGATCGTGATGGCTTTTGCCGGGTTTTCCTTCGGAGGCCACCATGAACCCCAGCGGGAAAGCGGAGAAGAAGGCGATCCATGCCCTGATCGGGGAGGCCGAGAAGTTGGCCGCGGCCGGCGACTGGGCAACGGCCGTGAAGCGGTGGGAGCAGGCCCTCGAGCTTGGGTTCGCCCCCAACAGGGCCACCCGCCACCACTTCATCGTGTCGCTCCTGGCCGCCCCGGATGACGTCAAGGAGAAGCTGAAACACCCCCACCCGGGGGCACCGCAGCCTGCCGAGGACGGCTGATGTCAGAACTCAGGCCTCTCGGGGAAACGTGGCCACGGGAATCGGCAGGGAATCGGTGACCACGCACTCAAGACAGCAAGTTGGGGAGGCGGAAGAAAGTGCCGGCGAGTATGGGCCAGGCGACTTGTCGATCCCCCAGATCACTCCGCGCCCTCCGGCCCCTCGCGTCGTCAGCCTCGCTCGTTCCTCGTTGAGCGTTGGGCCAGCCGGCAACAGCCCCGACCGGATCGACCCGCCATCGTCTCCGCCTTGCCCAGATGACTCCCCCGGGGTGCCTGGCCATCGATCCAATCGCGTCACACGGGGACTGAGCGGATGCGGAACGAGACGGCTGCGAATGGGACCGGTGTGAGGGGCTTCTTTCGTGACATTCGAGGGGGCGTCGTCGCTGCAGCCGTCCTATTGGCCTGCGACGTGGCGTTCTCTGGATCGTACCTCATGTCAATAATCGTCTGTCCGATCTGGTTTCTCGTCAGTCTCATCAGGAACGCAATCCAGCGTCCCGGTTGGTGCCTCGCCCTTGTGAGGATCGGACTTCCGGCCCTGACGTTGGGGCTCGTTTGGATCAACACCGACGTTCAACTCAAGATCGCCGAGGCGAATGCTCGGCGAATCGTGGCGGCTTGCGAGGCCTATCACGCCGCTCACGGCAGGTTCCCCGAGAAGCTTGATGAACTCGTGCCGAATTATATGAATTCCGTTCCAGTCGCGAAGTATTGTCTAGGTCCGGGGAGCCGCTTCCAATACTACAGCAAACAGCCCCTTCTCTGGTGGGAAGTCTTCGGGTTCTTGCGGAGAATCTACGACTTCAACACACGCAGATGGAGCTACCTCGATTGATGGGGCGGGATAAACCTCCGCGAGGTCGTCGCGATCACGGTGATTGAAGTCAAGGGTGCCGGGAACCGATACTGCGACTTTACCGATAACATCAAAGTCTCCTGGGCGGCCCGCACCTCCCTCGTCGACCGGGTCGAAGGAGGGGTCTTCCTGATCAGCGACTCTGTGGCCATCACCGAGTGGCGAGACAGGCCTTGCCCGGCTTCGTCATGGGTCCGGCCGAGAACCCCGGACCTCGCCTGTTCGCAGAGGTATAGCTCGTCCACGTCGGTCGCCTCCGCGTCGGGCGTCCCGGGATCAACGCGTGTGGCCTCGCGCAGCCAATACCTCATACACGACCGCGAAGGTGCAGGTCGGTTTCTTCGACGCGGAGGGAATTGTGGAGGATCGCCGGGATCCTGCCTCCGGTCCCGTCGACCGGGTTGCGTCGAGCAATGCCGGTGCGATCGGTCAGCCTGTGGGGATCGTCGGTCTACCCGGCTCAGCCCGGCAGGGGGTGACCCTGGCCGCCGAGGGCGCAGGGTCCTTCGGCAGGCGGACGAGGAATCGGCTGCCGCCATCGGGCACGGCCTCGGCGGCGCTCGTGCCGCCGTGGGGCTCGGCGATCCGGCACGCGACGGCGAGGCCCAGGCCGACCTCGGCGAGGCCGAGGCGGCGGGCCAGGTCGGAGCGATAGAAGGGCTCGAAGCGGCGGGGCAGGTCCGCCTGCGGGATGCCGCAGCCGTGGCCCTCCACAGACAGGACCGCGGCGGAGGTCTCGGCCCGGACGCGGGCGACGATGGGCGTGTTCGGCTCGCTGTACTTGCACGCGTTATCGAGCAGCTACTCGAGCAACCGGTCGAGCAGCGGCCGCGCGGTCGCGACGAATGGAGTTGGTCGCCACGCCCGTCCTCATCAGCGCGGAACAAGCCGGATCCTCTCGTACCCATCCGATCACCGGCTGTACCAGGCGACGAGCTTCTCGATCTCGCCGCGCTCGGCCATGAGACGGACCAGGTATCGGACGTGGGGGAATCCCAGCATCGGGTCGCCCCCGAAATGGTTGTCGACGATCTGGATCGCCCGCTCGAGCGCCTCCACCGGGGGTTGGTCCCGGAACGCTCGCCTCAGCCAGAGGATCATCGGCAGCGTGAGGAACAGGGATTCCAGGCCGTCCCAGAGGGACATGTCGAAATTGGGCGGCCCGCAGAACTGGAGCGAGTTCAGCTTCACGGCGTAATAGCGCTCCAGGGTCTCCTCCAGCTCCGGGAGCTTCCCCCCTTCCCGTTCGATCTCCTGGAAGCGGACGTCCGGCAGGAAGGGGTTCACGCGGGGGACCCTGCCGCGGCCCCGGAGGAATCGCCAGCCCGCGACCACGCGGCCCAGCCGCTTCGGGATCCGCAATCCCCCGTAGGCGTCCGGATCCTTGCGGGCGTAGATCGCGAGCACGGTGCGGAACGGGATGCGGCCGAGCAGGCGGTCGGGCGGCGGCAGGTCCGCGGGCTCGCGCGGCACCTCCGCATCCATGGCGTTGCGCACCGCCTGCAAGAACTTGGTCACCTTGTGACCGCCCAGGTTATTCCATTCCGTCCGGCCGCCGATCCGGACCATCGCCAGGCACTTGCGGAGCCGACGCTCGAGGGGATCGCGGCGGTCCTCGACGATCTCGACGAGCACCTGGACGACGCGACAGACGTCCGGCCACGAGAGGGTCTGGCCCTCCTGGAGCGACGGTGGCGGCGCGCTGTCGGCCGACCGGCCCGTGTGTGCTTCCAGGAGGCGCGACAGCCCCACGAGGTCCTCCTCGGCATCGACCACCGGGCGACCGAAGTTGGCCGCGGCCGACGGGCAGGAGTAGCGGATCCCGACGCGCCAGTGGTCGCCCGCGGGGACGAGGATGAAGGGGAAGAGGCGGCAGACGAACGGCTTGGCCTCGGCGCCGAACCGCTCCTGGATCCGGCAGTGGTTTTCGTCCGTCAGGAAGACGCAGCCCCCGGATGGCCGATGCGTCAGCGTCCACTTCCCGGAGTTGCGCCCCCGAGGCACGAACCACGGGCCCGGGGCGAAATCGGGATCGCCCGGCGGGATCAACGCCTCGATCCGCCGCTTCTCCTCGTCGGTGATCACCCCCTCGAGCGTCCGGCAGCAGTCGCCGCAGGTCCGGCAATCCCAGTTCTGCATCACGGGGAGGTTTCGCAGGGGGACCGACATGCAAGACGCCTTCCGGAATGAGGTTCGATCGCCGGCCCGGGCGACGGCAGCACGCCGGCGAGGAGGCAGGACGCGGGCCCGGGACGTCCCGCCCCTGCGTCCTCGCGGGCGACTCCCTGGCGACCGCGGACCGTGGCGGTACGATGAAAGGGATCTTACCCTGGAACTCGCCCCGCGGACGAGCCCTGCCGCCCCGTGCCGACGGGGCCGATCCCCAACGACGTCCCCGAGCGGGCCCCCCCCTGAAGCTCCCCCTTGCAGGATCCGATTCGATGAACATTCCCGTGGTCGCCGGTGTTCTGATGCTAGGCGCGTCCCTGTCGGCGTGCGCCGCGATGGCCCAGGATCCGAGCCGCCCTGTGGTCCCGAAGGACGACGGCGAGAAGCGGATCCTCGAGGCCCTCGACCGGGCCCGACACGGCGAACGGTACGCGAACGTCTCCACGTCCGACGGGCGCCTGCTCCGCCAGCTCGCCGAGTCGATCGGCGCCAAGCGGGTGGTCGAGCTGGGGACCTCGACGGGCGAATCCGGGCTCTGGTTCTGCATGGCCCTCCGCAAGACCGGCGGCAAGCTCTACACCCACGACCTGGACGCCGGGCGGATCGCCGTCGCCCGAGAGAACTTCAAGCGGGCCGGCGTGGAGGACCTCGTCGTCATCGTCGAGGGGGACGCCCACGTGACGGCGCCGAGGAACAAGGAGCCGATCGACCTCCTGTTCATCGACGCCGAGAAGGACGGGTACGATGCTTACCTCAAGGAGCTGCTGCCGTACGTCCGCCCGGGCGGCCTGATCGTCGCCCACAACATGCGGACGCCCGCCCCGAACCCGCGCTACCTCCAGGCCATCACGACCAGTCCCGAGCTCGACACCTCGTTCGTCCTGATGGACGGCGCCGGCATCGGGATCACCCTCAAGAAGCGGTGATCGAGCCGGGCCGGGGTCACGTCCGGCCGCAACCGGCCGGAGCCGCCCCCTCGCGACGGCCCGAAGGTCCCCCCAACACCTTGCGTTGTCCCGCGGGAGCGAATTGGATACGTTGAGGGGGGGCATGAGGGCCGGGCCGGCAGGAGCCGAAACCCTGGCGAGGCGGAACGATCCGGTGCGGAAAGCGGTGGGAGGTCGGCGGGTGAGGATGCCACGAGCGCTCTGGTTTGCGGCCGCGGCCGGCTGGCTCCGATTGGCGCTGGCCTGCGGCGCGGGGCTACTCGGCCTTTCGCTGGCGATGACTCCCGCCCCGGCCCGGGCGCAGGACGGCCCGGCCAGCGGGCCCCGGTCCGAGGCCCATCGCGACGATGGCGAGACCTCGTCCTCGTCCTCGTCCCCGGCCGACGGCGCGAACCCGCCGCGCGTGGATGCCAGGGAGTCGTTCCTCTCGTGGATGGCCCGGGCGTCCGGGCCGATCGGGCTGGTGATCCTGGCGATGTCGTTCTACCTGATCGCGCTGGTGGTCTGGATGGCGCTCCGGTATCGGACCTCGGTGGCGATCCCGCGGACCCTCGCCCGCGAGATCGACGCGCTCCTGGAGGACCGGAAGTACAGCGAGGCCTACCACCGCGCCGATGCCAGCGAGTCGTTCCTCGGGCGGGTGCTGGCGGCCGGCGTCCGCAAGCTCCCCGCCGGGATCATCCCGGCGCATCGAGCCATGGAGATGGCCAACGAGGACGCCACGATGGAGATGGAGCATCGGACCACGTACCTCGCCACGGTGGGGACGCTGGGCCCGATGATCGGGCTGGTCGGGACCGTCTACGGCATGATCCTCTCCTTCCGGGTCATCGCCACCGAGGGCTCGTCGCCGCAGGCGAGCCAGCTCGCCGCGGGCATCTCTACGGCGCTCTTCGCGACCCTCGAGGGGATCGCGATCTCGATCCCGGCCATCTACTTCTACTCGATGTTCCGCAACCGGATCTCCCGGCTCTCGCTCGAGGTGGCGATGGCCGCCGAGCCGCTGCTGGAGCGATTCGCGCCCGGCATCCGCCCGCAGGACGCGGCCCCGGCGCAGGCTCCCGCGCAGCCCGCGGTCACCGTCCCCGTGCCGATGCCCGGGCCCTCGTCGCACCCCCACCCCTATGCGGCGAGCGCGGCCCTGGCCGCGGCGGCCGGCGCGGGGCACCCGCGGACGGCCCTGCCCCCCGCGTCTTCGGAAGAGTCGTGAGCGTCAAGGCGTCGAGTTGCGCCTGAACCCCTGGGCTCCCGGAGGCCGGCCATGCCGAGGTCATCCCGGCGATCGCGATCCGCGGGCATGATCAGCCCGAACCTGACGCCGCTGCTGGACATCGTCCTCCAGTTGATCACGTTCTTCATGATGCTCGTCCACTTCGGCACCCGCCTGGAAGGGGCCGACCGCGCCGTCCGGCTGCCGGTGGCGCCCGCCGCCTTGCCGGGCTCGGACCTGACAATCGATCGGCTCTCCGTCGCGATGGACCGGCGCGGCGGCCTGCGCGTGGGGAGCCGCGTGCTGGGCGCCGACGAGACGGCCGCCTGGTGGGACGAGCAGGCCCGGGCGCGGCGCTCGGGCCTGGAGCTCCTGCAACGCGGCGGCGGGGCGGCGGCGGAGGCCGCCTCCTCGAGCCTGGGCGGCGATGAGCTGCCGACCGTGGTGATCCTGCGGGCCGATCGGGACGCGTCCTACGGCGCCGTCCGCCGCACCCTGGCCGAGGCGCAGGAGCGAGGCTTCGCCCAGTTCAGCCTGGTCGTCCTCCGGAGGGAGCAGCCATGAGCCTGGGCCCGGAGATGCCCGCGTCCACGCCGGAGCCGATCGGCACGATGACCGATCCGGTCGCCGCGGCCGACCCCCGCACGGGCCGGCGATATCGGCCCGGCCCGCCGGAGGAGGTGATGTTCCCGGTCGCGCCCATGCTCGACATGGCCTTCCAGCTCCTGGCCTTCTTCGTGCTCACGTTCAAGGCCCCGTCGGCGGAGACCCACATCGACCTCCACCTGCCGACGACGCCCGCCGCGCTGCCGGCGGCGCCGGAGGGCCGCGCCCGCCCCGGCGCGGTCCGCTCGGTGGACGCCGACCTGGAGAACGACCTCCTGATCCGGGCCGAGGCCGACGACCTCGGCGACCTCAAGGCACTGAGGCTCGGCGACGCCACGCTCCCCGACCTGTCGGCCCTGGCCGATCGGCTGCATCGCTACGCCGCCCTCCTCCGCGGCCGCCCCCTGCGAGTCCGCCTGGTCGCCGACGACCGCCTCCGCTACGAGCCCGCCGCGAGGATCGTCGCGACCTGCTCCGCGGCCGGGGTTTCCTCGATCCGCCTGGCCCAGGCCGGCGCCCCCATGCCCGCGGGCGTGGGACGGGGAGGGCCGAGATGAACCGGAATGATCGGAATTGTCCACGGTGCGAGACGCGCCTTCCTGTCCCCTCCCCCCACCGCGGATGGAGGGGATCGGGCTCGATCGTCCGACGGATGGCCCGCGGCCTCATCCTGCCCGCGGCCCTGCTCCTGCCGACGGCCGCCGCGAACGCACAGGCGACGTCGCCGCCCGACGCCGCCCGCGACGACCCGGACACCCGCATCGGCCTGGCCGACCTCCCCGCCTACCGCGCGGCGCTCGCGGACGGCGGCGACGGGAGTGACGCGAAGGCCGCCACGTTCCGCGACCTCTGGGACCATCCGGAGGCGTGGAAGGGCCGCCGGGTGGAGGTCCGGGGACGGGTCGCGCGGATCTTCCGGCAGGATCCCGTCGGCAGCTTCCCCGCGCTGGCGGAGCTCTGGCTGGGCACGGCCGACGGGGACCTCTTCTGCGCCCACTGCCCGATCCCGGCGAGGGGGAGTCCCGCGGAGGAGGCCGGGCCGATTCCAGACATCGGCACGCCGATTCATTTTAAAGGTATTTACCTGAAGACGATTCGATACGCGGCCGGCGACGAGCCACGGCTGGCGCCGCTGATCGTGGGCGGCGTGCCCCCCGCGGCGGACGGCCCGCCCGCGCCTGCCGGCGGCGGCAGCGCCCCGGCGAATCCGTGGCCGGTGTCGCTGCCGCCGGCGGCCTGGGCGGCGGGGGCCGCGATCGGCCTGGCGGCGGCCGGCGCGCTCGCGTGGCGGCACCTGAAGGAGCCGCCGCGGCCGGCGGCCGCGGCCGGCGCGGTGCCGGGGTTCCTGGACGAGGGGGCCCGGAGATGAGCGGCCGGCGAGGGGGCGAAGATCCCGTGATGCAGATCCGATTCTCGTTCCGCCCCGACGAGGGACCGCGGGCCGGGGAGGAGCCCGGGCGCGGGCGCGGGTCGCGCGAGGCCGCCGATCTCGACCAGGGCTTCGAGCCCGCGCACGGCGGCTTCGGCGAGACGCCGCTGACCGACCCCCGCTCGCTCGCGTCGTCGGCCCTGGTCCACCTGCTCCTGGTCGCGGTCGCCTCGCTGACGGTGCTCCAGGCGACGCGGCCGCGCGAGGCCGAGCGGCCGGCGACCCTGCGGGGGGAGATCGGCCCCGCGGACACCCGCGCGGACCGGCGCGATGCCGCGGGCTCCGGCGGCGGGTCGGAGGGCGAGATCGGCGGGCTGGGGACGGTGGAATTCCGCGCCCCGTCCTCCGGGACCGACCCCCGCGGCGCGGGCCCGGACCCCGCGGCCGACGCGATCCTCAACGAGATCCTCCCGGACCGGTCGCCGCGCGACCTGGAGCGTGCCCTGCCCGGCCCGCAGACGACCGGCATCGGCCTGATCCCGGGCTCCGGGTCGGGCGGCGGCGGCGGCTCGGGCGGGGGGTCCGGCGGGGGCGAGGGCCGCGAGGTCGGCCCGGGCACCGAGTTCTTCGGGGCCCGCGACAACGCACATTCGTTCGTCTATGTTATCGACTGTTCCGGGAGCATGGTGGCCCAGGACTCGCTGGGCGTGGCCAAGCGGGAGCTGATGAATAGCCTCAACCCGCTGCCGCCGGACGCTCGCTTCGCGGCCATCTTCTACAACCTCAAGGTCCGGATCCTGGCGGACCCGTCCGGGCAGCAGGGGATGATGCCGGCGACGGCCGCCAACAAGGCGCGGGTGGAGGCCCAGCTCCGGTCGGTCGGCCCCGACGGCGGGACCGATCACATGCTGGCGCTCCGCACGGCCCTGGGGCTGAAGCCCGAGGTCGTCTTCTTCCTCACCGACGCGGACATGATGAGCAACTCCGAGGTGGACAAGATCCTGCCGCTGGCGGCGGGGGTGCGGATCCAGGCGGTGGAGTTCGGCCGCGGGAGCGACCTGGGGACCGGGACGCCGCTCCGCCGCCTGGCGACGACCACCGGCGGGACATACCGATATATCGACGTGATGAATTTCCCGAAGTCAGCCCGCGGGCTCTGAGCCCGCGGCATCGACGGCGTGGGCGGCCCGGGCGGCCCGCGTCCCCGGCCGCGCGGGGGCGTCGGCGGCGCGGGGGACTCGGCGGAGAATCGCGTCCAGAAATCCCCCCTAGGCCCTTTCGCGAGGGCGGATCCTGGTGTCTAATCGGGAAAAATGGCTGGGCGAGGCGACAAGCCGAGATCGACGCAAAGAGCGGCGAAGCCACCGCGACGGTGCCGCCGCCCCCCACGGAAGGGATCCAGCCGGAAGGACTTCGCGAACGGGCCCTGCATGTGAGCTCGGGCCCCCGTGGCGCGCCTCGATGGCGAACGCCACCGATGGAGACCTTCTATCCCGATCCGAGTTTGGCTGACTCTTGGAAGTTTGGAGATAGTGATCATGCAACGCTGGCGAGTGTTATGTTATGCGGCCATCGCGTCGGCCGTCCTGGTGGGTCCGTCCTATCTGTTCGCCCAGGAAGCGACGAAGGCGGCGCCGGCCCCGGCGGCCCCGGTCGCGGCCGCGCACGAGGAGTCCCATGAGCTATTCGTCCCCCTGACCAAGTACGATTTGTCGGAGAAGGTCGGGCTGATCCTCACGCTGCTGGTCGCGGTGGCCGGCCTCGGCTACGCGGGCATGCTCGTCGGCCAGGTTATCGGGGCCGACCAGGGTACGGCCAAGATGCGCGAGGTGGCCGACGCCGTCCGCGAGGGGGCGTGGGCATACCTGATGCGGCAGGCCAAGGCGCTCCTGCCCCTGGTCTTCCTGATCACGGCGATCCTCTATTTCACGGCCGAGGTGAGCGGGGCCGTCCAGGTCGGCCGCGCGGCGGCTTTCTTCCTGGGTGCGTTCTTCTCCTGGCTGGTCGGCTTCGTGGGCATGAACCTGGCCGTCCGCGGCAATCTCCGCGTGGCGGCGGCCGCCCGCACGAGCTACGGCAACGCCCTCCAGCTCGGCTATCGGACCGGGACCATCACGGGCATGCTGACCGACGGCCTGGGGCTGCTGGGCGGCACCCTGATCTTCATCATCTTCGGCGAGCAGGCGTATGAGGTGCTCCTCGGCTTCGGCTTCGGCGGCACCCTGCTGGCCCTGTTCATGCGGGTCGGCGGCGGCATCTACACCAAGGCCGCGGACGTGGGCGCGGACCTCGTCGGCAAGGTCGAGGCGAACATCCCCGAGGACGACCCCCGCAACGCCGCGACGATCGCCGACAACGTGGGCGACAACGTCGGCGACTGTGCCGGCATGGCGGCCGACATCTTCGAGAGCTACGAGGTGACGATCGTCGCCGCCATGATCCTCGGCTACGCCAGCTTCGGCCACAAGGGCGTGATCTTCCCGCTCCTGGTCCGGGCCATCGGCGTCGTCGGCTCGATCATCAGCACCTACAGCGTCCGCGCCGGGGCCGACAGCACCAGCGACGAGGCCCTGCACTCGGTGCACCGCGGCTTCATCATCGGCTCGATCATCAGCGTCGTCGGCTTCATGCTCCTGGGGCTGGCCTACCTCCACTTCGACGACAGCTACGTCAAGGCCTACCCGCAGGCCAACTACGGGTTCAAGGTCACCGACGACTTCGCGAAGGCCCGCGACGCGGCGATCGCCAACGGGACCCCGCTGGCCACGTTCGTCTCCGGCTACACGGGCAAGATCCTCGACGACACCCAGTCGTTCTGGTCCAACCTGGGCGTCTGGGGCGGGCTCGACCTGCGGCCGGCGTTCACGTGCCTGATCGGGATCATCCTGGCCATCGCCCTCAACAAGTGCACGAGCTACTACACCCACACCCAGTTCCCGCCCGTGCAGAGCATGGCCAAGGCCTGCCAGACCGGCCACGCGACGAACATCATCCAGGGCTTCGCGGTCGGCTACGAGTCGGCCGTCGTGGGCACCCTGATCATCGCCGCGGCGATCTTCTTCTCGGTGGTGATCTACGCCGGGTCGAGCCCGCTGTTCATCGCCTACGGCGTGGCCATGTGCGGCATCGGCATGCTCACGCTCACCGGCAACACGATCTCGATGGACGTCTTCGGCCCGGTGGCCGACAACGCCAACGGCATCGGCGAGATGGGCTACGAGGAGAAGGAGATGGGCGAGGCCAACTACAAGCGGGCCCGCCAGATCCTCGCCGACCTCGACGCGGTGGGCAACACCACCAAGGCCGAGACCAAGGGCATCGCCATCGGCTCCGCGGTCATCGCCGCGGTCAGCCTCTTCTCCAGCTTCATCGCGGTCGTCGCGGTCGGCAGCGAGAGCAAGGTCGGCACCATGCCGCTGAGCCTCTACCTGGCCGAGGCCGGCAAGCTCTCGATCTCCGATCCCAAGGTGTTCATCGGCGCCCTGATCGGCGGCGTCGTGCCGCTCCTGTTCAGCTCCATGCTGATCCGCGCCGTGGGCCGGGCCGCGTTCCTGATCGTCAAGGAGTGCCGCGTCCAGTTCCGCGACAAGGAGATCTGGGCCGGCACCAAGAAGCCCGACTACGGCCGGGTCGTGAACATCTGCACGTCGTCCGCCCAGCAGGAGCTGATCGGCCCCGCGCTGCTGGCGATCCTGGTCCCCGTGATGGTCGGCATCTTCCTGGGCCCCCAGGCGCTCGGCGGCTTCCTCGCCGGCATGATCATCGTCGGCCAGCTCCTGGCCGTGTTCATGTCGAACGCGGGCGGTGCCTGGGACAACGCCAAGAAGCTGATCGAGGATGAGCCCCGCACCGCCACCTCCGGCAAGGGCTCCGAGAAGCACAAGGCGGCCGTCACCGGCGACACCGTCGGCGACCCGCTCAAGGATACGGCCGGCCCGGCGCTCAACCCGCTGATCAAGGTCATGAACATGGTCAGCCTGCTGGCCATCCCGACCATCCTGGCCGTGGGTCAGAAGGACTACTACTGGGTCCTCTACGTCGTCGGCGTCCTCTGCCTGGCCGGCGTCGCCTGGGCCGTCTGGCGGTCGAAGACCGAGAGCAAGGAGCTCCGCGAGATGGAGTCCGAGCTCTCCGGCGCCGCCGAGACCGCGGCCTCGGGCGTCTGATCGGGCGGAGCAGCCTCCGCGATTCGTCGTCACACACCACGCCTCCCCGGCCCGTCGACGGGCCCGGGGAGGCGTTCTCGTTCTCGTCCCCTCGCCCATTCGACCGGGGCCGGGCTTGAGGCCAGAGGTTCCGTCAACTACGATCGATCTCCTCGAATCAAGGAAAAGGAGCAGATGATGGCCGGCTTCGGCAAGTTCAAGCTGAGCGACGCGCTTCCGAAAGACACCGCGGGCACCGGCGGCGACTCCGCGTCCGCCGGCCCGCCCGTGAAGGGGATGCCCAAGGCCAAGGCCCGGGGCAAGAAGGGGACCTCGGGCGGCGCCGGGGGATCCCGCTCCGAGCCCACCGAGCAGGTCCGACAGCAGTCCGGACGACAGCAGAAGGGCAAGTAGCGGCCGCGTCCCGCGCGGCGGATCGCCGCCGGCCCGGGCCCGGCGGAGGGGGAGCCGGAACATGCCCAGGCCCGACGATTCGCCGGCCCCTCGCAGCTCCGAGCCCCGATCCTCCGCCCGGGAGGCGCGGGTCGAGGCACTCCTGCAGGACCTTCGCCGTCGATGGCGGGCCGGCACCCCGCGTCGCGTGGAGGACTACCTGGACGCCGATCCGTCGCTCGCAGGCGATGAGGCCCTGCTGCTCGAGCTGATCCGCGGCGAGTTCCTGGCGCTGCGGGAACGGGGAGAGGCCACGGACCCCGCGTCGTTCGCCGCCCGCTTCCCCTCGCTCGCGACCGAGATCCTCGCTCGCTGCGAGGCGGGGACCTGGCCCGGCGACGGGCCGGGATGGCTGCCGCCGACCGATCCCTTCTCGGACACGGCGGCCGTGCCGCAAGAGAGCACCGAGGCGACGGGCTCCGGCGAGAGCTCGCTCGGAGTCAAGGCCGACGCGGCAGGACCTCGCCCCGTCGACCGGGTCGACGCCCCGCTCGACGAGTCCGACTTCGAGCTCGAGGGCCTGCTCGGCGAGGGTGGCATGGGGGAGGTCCACACGGCCTTCCAGAAGAGCCTCCGCCGTCGCGTCGCCCTGAAGCGGATCCATCGCGACGCGCTGGCCTCTCCGGGGCGAGTCCGGCGGTTCGTGGCCGAGGCCCGCGCCCTCGCCCGCCTCCGCCACCCGCGGGTCGTCGGCGTGCACGGCATCGGCCGGGCGGCGGACGGCTGCTACTTCCTGGTGATGGACCTGGTCCCCGGCGGCAAGACGCTGGCCGATCTGGTCAAGGACGGGCCCGCGGAGCCCGAACGCGCCGCGGCGCTCGTCGCCGGCATCGCGGAGACGATCGAGCACGCCCACGGCCGGGGGGTCGTCCATCGCGACCTGAAGCCCTCCAACGTGCTCCTGGACGGCGACGGTGAGCCGCACATCACGGACTTCGGCCTGGCCAAGGTGTTCGACGAGGCGGATCCCGACCAGCCGCTGACCTCGGCCGACCACATACTCGGCACGCCCCACTACATGAGCCCGGAGCAGGCCAATCCCCATCGCGGGCCGATCACGCCCCGTACCGACGTCTACGGCCTGGGCGGGATCCTGTTCGCGCTCCTGACGGGCAAGCCGCCGATCGCGGGCGATTCCCTGACGCACGTCCTCACGCAGCTCATCTCCGACGCGCCGGTCCGATCCCCGGGCGCGCTACGCGCCGACATCCCCCCCGGGCTCGAGCGGATCTGCCGCCGTTGCCTGAGCAAGGAGCCGGCCGATCGTTACGCCTCGGCCCGCGACGTGGCCGACGCCCTGCGGTCGTGGCTGGCCAGTCCGGGCGACTCGGGGAGCGAACGTAAGCCGCACGGGACGGGGCGCCGGGGATGGACCGCCGACCGCTCGCTCAAGCAGGGCAACCGTCCGCAACGCGAGGACCTCTCGTGGCGGGCGCCGATGCCGACCCGGACCGGGGCCGGCTCCGCCGTCCTGCTCCGCCGGGCCGCCGCGGCCGGGGCGGTTCTCGCGGTGCTCCTGCTCGCTGGCGTGCCGCTGCTGTTCAGGAATCGCCCCCGGGATCAGGCGCCCCCCCTACCGCCTTCCGTACCGAGCACCGAGGTTCTCGTCGCGTCGCCCGAGCCACCTCCATTGCTCCCAGCAGCCCCCGTCCAGATCGCGGTCCAGGTCGCGCCCGCGGTCATCGATCGGATGAAGGCCGATCCGGGATCGCTGGCGATCGTCCTGGACTGGTCCGGGAGCATGATTCAACGGGACAGGAAGGGGACTCGGGCAAGCCAGGTCAGGGAGGCTCTCGGCCGGGTGCTGGCGACTGGCGTGTCGGAGGGGACCACGGTCAGCGTGTGGATGTTCGGCCAGGTGCCGGAGGGAACCACACCGCTCAAGAGCGATCCGGTCGTATTGCGCCCGGAACTCACGATAACCCGCATCTACTCGCCCACGCGCTGGAGATCTTCGGAGTCGGAGCGGCTGCTCGCCGCGCTGGATCGCCATTCGCCGTCCCTTGAGACCCCGCTCGCGGAGGCGATGTGGCGAGCCGCGGAGTCCGACCTGAAAGCGGTGGCCGGCCCGCGCAAGCTGCTGGTCCTCACCGATGGGGCGGACACGCGGCTGAAGGCAAGCACGGGACTCGACGTCGGGGAGTTCCTGCGAAGTCGGTTCAAGGACCTGGGAATCCAGATTCATGTGATCTTCTTCGACGCGGGAGACGGTGCCCAGTCGGAACGGGAGCAGGTGAGGAACGACTTCCAGGCCCCCCTGGCCGCGCTCGACCCTCCCGGCACGTTCCTCGCTCCGGAGGACCTGGGGACACTGATCACCGACCTCCGTACCGTGGTCTCCGCCGGCCCGGTCTGTGAGCTGCTCGGGCCGGACGGCGTGCCCGTCGACGAAGGGATCATCACCTGGACGACGCCCGGGGAGAAGGAACGGCCGTGGTCGCGCAAGCTACGCCCGGGAACCTACCGGCTCCGCGTGCTCGGCTCTTCCGGCAGCGCGGCGGAGCGGGATATCGAGATCGAGCCCGATAGCCGGGTGCGGATCCGGATCCTCCCCTCGGGCGATCGCGCCATCGAGATCCGCGTCGAGACCGAACCGCTGCCCGCCGAGGCGAGCCGTTGAGATCCGCCCTCGTCGGCGTCAGCCCGACGTACTTCCCGAGGAACCGCCCGACGATCCCCCCGACGATCCGGAATCGAGATAGATCGAAGGCACGCTGCCGCTCGCGTCGGCCCCGAATCGGTTGTTGGACGCGGGGATGTTGACCCTGAGCTTGCCCGCGTAGATCTGCTTGATCCCGTTGAGCACCTGGAGATAGGCCTGCTGCACCGCGCTCGTCACGGCGGCGTTGTAGACCGTCAGGTCGCCGCCGGGGGTGGCGGGCATCGGGATCGCCAGCAAGGCTTGCTGCAGTCCGATGGCGTAGTTGCCGGTCGGCGAGGTGAGGCCGTTGGTGGTATTCCCCGTCAGGCTGCTGTAGACGAAGGACTGGATGGCCCCTCGGTTGTTGGGAGTCCGCGGCGGGGCGTTGAAGTAGGGGAGCTTGGCGGGGAGGTTGTTGAAATACCGGACCAGCTCCGTGGCCATCTGGTTGGTGCGGTTGGTGATGAAGATGGGGAAGATGGACGCGGCGCTCGAGGTGCTGGTGGCGGAGATGGTGGCCGAGAGGCCGGCTCCCGCCGGCAGGGAGGTCTGGCTCGAGCTGGTGATGTCGACGATCAGGGTGTTCGTGCCGCTCCGCCCGGTGAGCACGTACTGGGCCCCAGTGGAGACCCCGCCGATGCTGGCCCCCGCGACGACCGGCGCGGAGAACGTGCCCTCGGGCCCGAACGCGGTGGCATCCTCGACGACCATCGTGGCCGAGCCCGCGGCGTAGGGCTGCGTCAGCGTGGTGGAAAGGGTGACCGTCGACGAGGCCTGCTCGGAGATCGCCTTGATGTAACCCTTCTCGGTCGCCGCGAAGTCGGTCGCGAACGCGTTGAAGACCGCCGTGACCTTCGCCGTGGGCGTCATCCGCGCATCCGCCCGGGCGAGCGCCTGCGCCTGCCTCCGCGCCGCGGCGGCGCCCGCCGCGCTGAGCAGCACGCGGGGCTCCAGCCCCAGCCCCTGCCCGGCCTCGGTCCCCGGCCGGAACTTGCGATCCTTCCGCATCCTCGATCCTGGCAGCCGCATGGGTCGAATTCCTCGATCCGGCGCCGTCCGCGATCCCGACCGGATGGCGATCTCTGGTAATATCGGCATCTCGCTCACGGATCGCCAATGTCTCGCCCGTCGCGCCTCCAGGATCAGGGGACCTCCTCGGATGCAGACTCCGACCGATCCGGGTATCGAAATCGAAGCGGCCGTGACCGCGGACGAGTCCACCGCCGTCGAGGTTGGTGCGGCGGGGGGCCGGCTGACGTCGGTCGACACGCTCCGCGGGATCATCATGGTCCTGATGCTGCTGGACCACACCCGGGACTTCTTCACGGACATTCAGGCGGATCCCATGGATCCGCAGACCTCGACGCTCCCGCTGTACTTCACCCGCTGGATCACCCACTTCTGCGCCCCCCTGTTCGTCTTCCTGGCGGGTGCATCCGCCTACCTGATGCGGGCGCTCGGCAAGGAGCCGGACGCCCGGTCGCTGGCGCGGTTCCTGGCCTCGCGCGGGCTCTTCCTCATGGTCGTCGAGCTGACGCTCGTCCGCCTGGGCATCTTCTTCGGGTGGGGCCTCGACGGCATGTTCCTCCAGGTCATCTGGGTGATCGGCCTGGCGATGGTCGCGCTCGCGGCGCTCGTGGGGATGGGCTTCTCGCCGGTCGTGATAGGCACCGTCGGCGGCTTCATCGTGCTCGGCCACAACCTGCTCGACCTCGCCGCCGGCCAGCCTACTGCAGGCCCTCCCGATCGGGCCATTCCCTGGTGGTTCGCGCTGCTGCTTCGCCCCGGCCCGATCTCGCTCGCGGACGGGGTGCGATGGTTCGTGGCCTATCCGCTGCTCCCCTGGTTCGGCATCATGTGCCTGGGGTACGCCTTCGGGACCGTGCTGGCCCGGGCCCGCCCGACGCGGATCCGACGGACGGCCGCGCTCGGGCTCGCGGCCTGCCTGGCCTTCCTCGCGTTGCGGCTCCTCGCGGTGTACGGGGATCCGGTTCCGTTCCACGCCCAGGATTCGGCGATGAAGACCCTGATGGCGTTCCTCAACTGCCAGAAGTACCCGCCCAGCCTGATCTATGTGCTGATGACCCTCGGCCCGGGGTTGCTCATCCTGGCGGCGCTGGATGCTTCTCAGGAGGACGGACCGACCTCCGGCGCAGGCCGCGAGGGACTCGCCGGCAGGCTCCGCCGGTTGCTCTCGACCCTGGGCCGCGTGCCGCTTTTCTATTACGTGCTCCAGTGGCCGCTGCTGCACCTCCTGGCCATCGCCGCCGGCCTGGTCAACGGCCGGCCGGCCCCGTGGACGGGTGCCCCCTTCGATGTGCCCTTCCCTTCCTACAGCCTCGGCTTCGCCTACGCCATGTGGCTCCTCGCCGTCGCGATCCTCTACCTCCCCTGCCGGTGGTACGCTCGACTGAGGCAACGGAGGAAGGACCTGACCTGGCTGAGCTATTTGTAGCGACGACCGTCAGCGCCCCGGCAGGACGATGGGCCGGACCGTCTGGCCCAATCGTTGGAACTCGGCCTCATTGTCCTTCAGCAGGTCATGAAGCCATATCGGATCGGGAACCTCCCGGAGGCAGTCTTCCGCAACCTGCCGGCCGATTTCCTCGAAGGACTTGCCGAGTGCGGACCGGAGTTTCTCCGGTGTGCTTGCGGAGCCGATCAGGAAGACCCGATGTCGCAGGTCCTCGGGAATCGCCTCATCGAACAGACTCCGGCGCCCGACGTCCTCATCGAAATCGATGACCATGATGACGTGCGTGCGGGGCCACTTGCGGAGCAGCGGGACGTATTCTTCCACGAACGTGGACTGCACTCTGGGCCAACCGCCGGCGGGTCCCCTCACCTCGATAGGGCGCAAGGCAACCGCGTCATGCGTCAGGAAGCCATTGATGATCTGTCGATCCGCATCGTCCTCGGGAATGACGTAGACGTGATCCTTGTAGCGGTTGACGCTCATCCGATGACCTCATCGCGTGCCATCGCCTCGATGAGGTCGCCCTGATAGGGGAAATCCGTGAGAGGGCGGACGATGGTGGGCTCGAGGTGAGAGTTTCGATGGAAGACGAGGGTGTTCTCGTCGGAGAAGCTGCGGATGGTCGTCGGATGATGGGAGGTGGCGATCAGTTGACCCCGACGGTTGCCGATTCGCCGCAGTTCCGCGACGAAATGACCGACCTCGGAGATCGACAGATGATGGTCGGGCTCGTCCCAGAAGCAGGAGATCGGATCGCCCGCCTTGCTCGCGGCTGTAATCAGTGCGCTCAGGAAGAAGGACTTCTCTCCATCGGAGAGTCGACCGAAATCGATGGAGAGGGAGCCTCCCCCATTGCTGTCCTCGAAGCGGACTCGCAATTGCCTGCCGTCCTCGCCACGAGGGACATTCTCGAAGGAGTGGAAATCCAAGATCGTCGATTTCAGGTACGACTCCATGATGGCGTAAGCCGCGGGGAAGCGGCCGAGGATCGCGTTCAGCCAGGATGAGAAATTGCTCGCGTCCGGCTCAAGCTTCCATGACTCTCGTTCGGAGAAACCCGACATTCTGGACGGCGACGGAGAGAGGAGGAGCATCGAGCCGAGGAAGGAGCGGATGCGATGGATGGAACGCTCCCCGGGCTCCTCGAAAACCACCGGCAGCACGACCACATGCCAGTCGGCACCGAAACTCACACCCCTCTCGAGGTGGACTTTCGACAGACGCCGAACGAAGATCTCTCGGCCGTCGACCAGCAGGGATTCCTCGACCACCCTGGCTTCGCGATGGTTCGATGGTAACTCGAAGGCGATGGAATACTCGAAGAGCTTCTCCTCGAGCCGCACGTCCACCGCGAACCGCATCATCACGTCCCTGCGATCCTGGGTGAAGTCGCCAGGCTCGATGAGGTCGCGAACCCGATTCGTCCCCCGGGCGATCTTCTGGAGTACACCCAGCGCCTCGCGGAGCGTGGACTTCCCCGATCCGTTCTTGCCGATGATCAGGCAAGACGGCCGTCCCGCCAGGTCGAGGGAGAAGTTCTCGAAGCAACGGTAGTTGTGGACGTACAGCCGTTCGATCATGATTCGCAAGAGACCTGGTTAGGGTCATCGGGCTCCAGAGCCTCGGAATATTCTACTCACGGAGGCCTGGTCGTGCGAACGGCCTCCAGGCAAGTCCAGGAGTCAACGCGATGGATCTGGGATTGAACGGCCAGGTCGTGGCGGTCCTCGGCGCCGCCAGGGGGATCGGCGAGGCGATCGCCGTGGCGTTCGCGGCGGAGGGGGCGTGCGTCGCGGCCATCGATCGGGACCCGCGGGTGGCGGAGGTGGCCGGGAGATTGGAGGCGACCGGCGGCACCGGGAGGGCGCTCGGGATCGTCGCCGACGTCACCGACCATGCCGCGATTCGTCGCGCGGCCGATTCCATCCGTGGCGACCTCGGCCGCTGCGACCACGTCGTCTTCGCCGTGGCGATCGGCTCCGGGAAGTTCGGCTTCCCCTTCTGGAACCTCGATCCCGACGACTGGGACCGGGTCCTCCGCGTCAACCTCATCGGCGCCGTGGCCGTGGCGCACGCGTTCGCTCCCCTGCTCGTGGAGACGAAGGACGGGTCGATGCTCTTCCTCGCCTCGGTCGCCGGACAGATCGGCTCTCAGACCGATCCCCCCTATAGCGCCTCGAAGGCCGGGCTGATCAACTTCGCCCAGTGCGCCGCGAAGGACCTGGCCCCCCACGGCGTGCGCGTCAATGCGCTCTGCCCCGGGATGGTTCAGACGCCCCTGAACCGCTCGACCTGGGATGCCTGGAACCGTCGTCAGCCGGAGGAATCACGGCAGAGCTACGAGGACTGGGCGGCGGCCAAGATCAAGCAGCTCGTCCCCCTGAACCGCTGGCAGCAGCCCGAGGACATTGCCGCGATGGCCGTCTTCCTCGCCAGCCACCGGGGCCGGAACATCACCGGCCAGACCCTGAACGTCGACGGCGGCTATGTGATGCACTGGTGACGCCCCGCAGGAACAGGAAATGAGCCGTGGAAACGGGGCGGGCAAGATAGGCAGGGCTGGAGGGCGGGCGCGATTCAGCAAAGCCTGGCGTCGATCTTCCGCCGAAGCGAGACGACGAAGGGGACAAGACGGCCGAGATTCTGGCTGCGGAACTCGTTCTCGAGCTCCTGGACGGCCACCTGTAACGCGGTCAGCTCCTCACGGTTGCCGGGATTCGGGCTCGACCCGGCATCCTTCACGGCCCGGTGGGCTCGCGTGGTCACGGAGCGGAGCGCGGCGGCCAGATCGGCCGGGTCGTGGCGGAGATTCGGAGGCGAACCCATGGCACGGCCCTCGGTCCTCGGGGGGAGATCGGAGGGGGACGGATGACGGCTCGGTCGTTTGATTAGGGTCCTGGTCATGATAAGACGTCCTTGTGACTCTTTCCTTAGTTAAGCGTTAGCGGCATGGCAGCCTTGCCCCCGCGAACTCCTATCGCATCCCGATGCCCAGGCGGACACGAGAGGCTCGCAAGGAGTTCACCAGTAGCTTCGGAGCACGACCACAAATCTTGAAGGTGGCGCGGACATCGCCGCGAGCTTCACAAGGGGCGAGGAGGGCTCGCCCGGTGGGTATGACCGCTGCCATGCGTGGCACATGTCATTCTATACGTAAGAACGACGCGAGACAATTGTCAGAGAGAGGCGTTTCGTCCCGTTTTTCCCGGCTTCCGACCAGCCAATCGCCTCCCAAGTCCTTTTCTTAAAAGACGTTAAGAACCAGTGCCGGGGCCACGTGAAATCTCCCGGCCGTGGCCGCGTCGCGAATCCCTGGGGGCAGCACGAGGGTTGATTCATGCGGGGAGCCGGGTGCGAGCGGGGGGGAGGGCGTGGGGCCCGCGAAGCCACGCGCGAGCGACGGCGAAATCGTCGAAGGGGATGATGCGGTCGGCGAGGATCTGGTAGGCATTGCGGCCCTTGCCGGCGATCAGCACGGCGTCTCCGGGCCGGGCATCGGCGAGGGCGGCCTCGATGGCGGACCGGCGGTCGGGCAGGACCCGGACCTTCCCGGGCCGGCGGAAGCCGCCCAGCAGTTCATCAAGGATGGCGTCGGGCTCTTCGGTCCGGGGGTTGCCGAGCGTGAGGATCACCCGATCGGCGCCCCGTTCGGCGGCCTCCGCCAGGGAGCGGCGGTCGGCCGCCTCCTGGTTCCCCTCGCCGCTGAGGACGAGATGGATGTGGCCGGCCGCGATGGCGCGGAGCGACGCCAGCGCCTGGCCCAGCGGCATGGCGGCGTCGGCCGCGTCGATCCGGACGTCGAAGCCCTGGCCCTCGTGGACGGCCTCGAGATGGCCGGCGACGTTGGCGACTCCCTCCAGGCCGGCGACCACGGCCTCGCGGTCGAGATCCAGGCCCAGGGCGAGCGTCGCGGCGGCCAGGGCATGGCTCACGTGGCGCGGGCCGATCAGCCGGAGATCCACCGGGACCGGCCGGCCGAAGCCGTGGAGGATGAACCGCGTCCCGGAGGCGTCCATGCGATCGATCCGCCCCCAGACGTCCACCCCGGCGGGCTCCGCCGTCCCGTAGCTCAGGCGGCGGGCCAGCAGGTTGACGCCGCCCAGGATCTCGGCGTGCGGATCGTCGGCGTTGACGACCGCGAGGCCGCCCGGGGCGACCTTCTGGAAGAGCTTGGCCTTGGCGCGGCGCTTCCGGAGGGCGACCTCGGTGGGGATTCCCAGGGGGACGCCCACGTCGGTCGCGATCGCGGCCTGGAACTCGACGCCCTCGAAGCAGCGGCCCTCGAGGGCCCCGCTGGAGGCCTCGACGACGCCCGCGGAGCAGTTCTGGTCCACCATGTAGGCGAGGATCGAGGCGAGCCCGGCCGCGCCCCCGGGCCAGGGCCCCTTGCCGGGGGTCCGGAGCCGGGCCGCGGTGCCGCCGGCGCCGGAAGCGGCCATGTCGGGCCCGATCAGCCCGGGCTGGCCGATCCCCGCTCCCATGGGGCGGCTGGCCAGGCCGTCCGACCATTCCAGGGCGCCGATCAGCCCGCAACGACGGCCGCTCGCCTCGAGGATGGAGCGGATGAAGAGGCTGGCGATCGTCTTGCCGTAGGTCCCGGTGACGCCGATGGTCTCCATCTGCCGCGAGGGGTCGCCGGCGAGGGCCTGGCAGATCCGCGCGTGGGCGGTCCGGGCGTCGTCGACGATCACCTGGAGCCGCCCGGCCTCCGGGCAATGCCGCTCCACGACCACGCCCGCGGCCCCCCGGTCCAGGGCCTCGCCCACGTAGGCCTGCCCGTCATAGCGGGCGTCGCGGATCGCCACGAAGACCTGCCCGGGATCGAGCCGCCTGTGGTCGTCCGTGCAGCCGGAGACCTCCCAGTCGGGGCAGCCCACGAACCGGGCTTCCGGGAGCAGCCTCCTCAGGCTCACCGAGGGGATCCCCCGCTGCGGCTGACGGTCGACGAACCAGCGTGCCATGGGCCTGCGCCTCCTTGCCTAGCTCTGCCCTGCCTTGCTCGGCATCGCCGGTCGGCCGGCCCGATCGCTCGGGTCGTCCGCCCGGGTTGCCCCTTCTGCCCCTCCGACTCGCGATTCGCCCCGGTCCCTTGCCGGTGCCCTCGGCGTCATTCCATTTCCGCCGACGGCTCGCGCATCGCTCGATCATCGCGTCCCGCCCCGTCGCGGGCGGAGCCGTTCCTTCGCTAACAGTGCCCCATACGGGAACTTCCCCGAGTGCCTAGGGTGGGTGGGATCGGTCCGTGGTCTCGCCTCGCGGAGATGCCTTGCGTGGAGGTCGCGGCATTCTGACCAAAGCCCGGAAAAAGGCAATGCCAGCCTCGCCTTGCTGCCGATGATTGAAAGTTTGACTCTGCCGGGGGCCGGCTTTGTAAGAAGCGTCAAAGCGCCCCGGGGCCCGCCCGGGGTTCCACGCCGCGCCCCCCCGGCGTCGCCTACCTGGTCGCCGCGACGAAGGAGGGGCCGAGGCGGATCGCGGGTTTCGAGCCGGACACGTGCACCTCCATCCGGCGATCCTTCCAGCTCCAATCCACCACGCCCAGGCTCGTCGGGAGCCCCCGGGCGCTCATCGCCCTGTCGACCCAGGGACTGGGGATGCCGCCGCCGATCACGAGGACCGGCTCCGGCCCCGACTCGTCCACGTAGGCGAGCATCTCCACCTGAAGCGCCAGGATCTCGCCCGCGGTCCAGTAGTGCGGCGTGATGTGTGGAGGCTTCACCCAGCCGCGGATGCCCTCCCAGAGGTGGAACGTATTCTCCTCTCCATCGCCTTCCCACCAGGTGTACAGGCCCGGCGAGGTCTGGTGATCCCAGAACCACCCCAGGCTTTCCCAGGCGCGTTCGGGGCGGCCCAGCGGCAGCCACTGGTGGGCGACCGCCGCGCCGAAGTAGGTCCAGGGGAGATACCGAGCGGGGTCGGAGCGGGCCCCCAGTCGATCGCCAAATTCCTCCTTGATCGGGGCGGCGGCCCAGGTCGGCCAGAGGCCCGAGATGTAGGTCCGGTCCTCTCCCCATTGGGGCGCCCGGAGCCACGCCTGCCGCAGGCGATCCGCGGCGTCCAGCCACCGCCGAGACTCCTCGTCGTGCTTCAGCCGCCGCGCCAGCGCGGCCGCCGAGACGAGCCCTCGGTAGCTGATGCCCGTGACGTAGGATACGGGGCGGCCGAAGTCCATCCGCCCGACGATCCGGCCGTCCTTCGCCGGCTCGCAGACCAGGTCGAGGTCGTCCCGCTTCTGATTGATGGGCACGATCGGGCCGACGTACGGCATGCGGATGGGCCGGTCCGTGGAGGCCATCCGGAGGATGAGCTCCACCTTGCGGCGTGCATGCGGCCAGAGCCGGGCGTCGAAGCCCGGGTCGCCCACACGGACGGCCACGTCCTCCATCACGCGCAGCCCCTGGCCGGGTGCATCCCCCTCGGCCCCGAAGCCGCCGAAGAAGTCGTTCTCGGCGAAATAGACGGCGAGCTGGCGGGCGACCTCGACCTGGCCGGCGCGGACCAGCCCCGCGACGACCGTCGCGCCGTCGCGCTGCCAGGCCAGGGGATAGTTGGTGGGCTCTCCCGGCGGCGTCCGGAGGTCGAGCAGCCCCATCATCAGGTGGGCGACCTGGGCGTTCGCCGGGGTTTTCTCACGCGCCGAGCCTGCCCCGGTCGAGCAGCCCCATCATCAGGTGGGCGACCTGGGCGTCCAGGCTCTCCTTGAACCGCGGGTCCGGGAGATTCAATTCGAGCGTGGAACGCACGGCCGGATACCGCAACGGGGAAGGCTGCCGCCGGGCCAGTTGGTGGAGCGTCAGCCGGGCGGGCCGGCCGGCCTCGAGGCCCAGCCGGGCGAAACCCCAGCCGTCCGAACCTTCCCAGCGCCTCGAGGACGTGCGGCCATCCCTCCAGCCGGGGTCGCCTTCATGACCGACCGCAACGGCGACGGGGGCGGGATCGATGGTCGCCGCCCAGCGATCGTTGACCGTCAGGGATCCGTCGTCGAAGGCGATCTTCGTGATCGGGCCGCCGGCCGGCCCGACGCTCCGCACGGCCACCTCCAGCCGCCCGCCATTCCCCTGAGGGGCGAGATCGAGCACCAGGTCCCCGGAATCGCGACAGGACCACGTCGCCTCGTAGTCGGTGGTGGTCGTCGCGATCGAGGGGATGCCGCCGGGGTTCGGCCAACTGAGCCGCTGACGGACGCCATCCATCGGCACGCCGTCGCTCGTCGTCCGCAGGTTCCCCGCGGCGTCCCGGCCCCAGATGGACACGCCGAAGCTGCCCACCGCGGGGCTGGCGCTCCCGCCCGGCTCGAGGTATCCCTTCTCCGCCTGCTGGCTGCCGGGCACGGCCAGCACGACGTGAGCCCTGCCCCTCGGCCACGGGTCGCCGGGCCGGTCCCGCATCGCCCTCAGGACGATCTCCCGTTGAGTGGGGCCGACGTCCCCGGCACCCGCGTCTCCCGCGCCGAGCATCACCGTCATCATCGCCGCCAGCGCACGCGAGCACGGGCCGGAGGACCTTCCCGACCGCCCGGACGAAATCGCCATGGCATCCCCCCCTTCGCCTTCGCGGGAGGAGTCCGGCCCTCGCGGCCGGGCCTCGCCTCGCTCCGACGCAGTGACCATCCTAAGGGGCGCCGTCGGGCCATCGCAACGCACCGGGCGCCGCCGGCGGACGTCAATCGCCTCCCTCGGCCTCCGCCTCGAGCTGCTTGCGGCCCGCCTCGATGGCCTCCTCCTGGGCGGGGGTGACCTCCGGATAGCCCACCTTCAGGCCGTCGATCGCCGAGACGAGGATCCGGGCGACCAGGGCGCGGGCGACCCATTTGTGGTTGGCGGGGATGACGTGCCAGGGGGCCCACTTGGTGCTGGTGGCGGCGATCGCCTGCTCGTAGGCGACCATGTAGTCGTCCCAGAAGCCGCGCTCGGTGATGTCCGCCGAGCTGAACTTCCAGTGCTTGCGGGGATCGTCGAGCCGCTTGAGGAACCGCTTGCGCTGCTCGTCCTTGTCGATGTTCAGGAAGAACTTGAGGACGACCGTGCCGTTGCGGGTGAGATGCCGCTCGAGGTTGTTGATGTCCTCGAACCGGGCCTCCCAGAACTTGCCGTTGATCTTCGCGTCGGGCAGGCGTTCCGCCTGGGCGAGCTCCGGGTGGACGCGAACGATCAGGACCTCCTCGTAGTACGACCGGTTGAAGATCCCGATCCGCCCCCGCTCGGGGAGGGCCCGGGTGTACCGCCAGAGGAAGTTGTGGTCGAGTTCCTCGGTCGAGGGGTGCTTGAAGCTGAAGACCTGGCATCCCTGGGGGTTCACGCCCGACATGACGTGCTTGATCGTGGAGTCCTTGCCGGCGGCGTCCATCGCCTGGAAGATCATCAGGATGGACCAGCTATCCGACGCATAGAGCCGGTCCTGCGCCTCGGCCAGGGCGGAGACGTCCTCGGTGAGCGACTCCTTGGCGTACGCCTTCCGTTCCTCCTTGGGGATGTCGGAGTCGCCGGCCCAGTCCGGGTCGTGGTCCTTGAGCCGGAATTTCTTCCCGGTCGAGACCCGGCAGAGCTCGATCAGCTTCTCGGCACGCTCCATGACGACGCTCCTCGATGAAGTGCGTTGCGGCGGCGCGGGCGGCCGCGGATGATCCGACGGCGAGGGCCGCGACGCGGGCGCATTCTATCGAGGAATCGGGGCCAGGGGCAGGCGACGGCGATCCCGCCACGCAGATCGTCCCCGCCGTGCTTCCGCTCAGTGGCGGCCGTGCTTCCGGGGCTGGAACTCCTTCATGGAGCCCTGGCCCGAGGCGGCCAGGCCGGCGACCTCCGCGGCCTTGCAGTAGATCGCGCCCAGGATCTCCTCATCGGTCGCGGCCTTCGTGTTCCGCATGGTCCTGACGCCGGCCTCGTTGAGGAGGAGCGGGACCTCGCCGCGGAGGTTGCCGCCGCGGGGGATGTCGAACCGCAGCCACGGCTCGTTGCCCCGGACGAAGGGCGTGATCCGGATGGCCGCGACGGTGTCCGCCTTGACCCCGCGCGACGCCAGGTACTCCCTCGCCGCCCGGGCCGGATCGTCGGCCGGCGCCGGCGAGTCGTGCGTCGAGGGGGTGTCCGCGTCGCCGCCGATCGCACCCGCCCCCGCCCCCGCCCGTCCCTCGGCCCATTGGCGCTCTTGCCAGTCGGCCGGGGCGGCCACCGTCGCGTGATCGATCTCGCCGGAGGCGTCCGCCAGGATCGCCGCCACGACCGGCCGGATCTCCCGGTCCAGGTTCTGGATCGCCTCGGACAACCTTCGCCTGTCCCCCTCGATCTTGTCCTCCAGGACACTCGGCGGGATCCGGATGTAGCTGAATGGCTGGCTGAAATCGCCGTTTGCCTGGATGTTCAGCCTCTTCCCCGCCGCGATCTCCGGCCCGAGCAGGTCCGCGATCGTCGGATTCGCGGGATCGAACGGCGCGCCCGGCCCGCGCGTCCTCCGGTGCCCCAGCGGGAAGGCGATGTGGATCATGGGCAGGCCGCCGGCCTCGTCGTCCGCCGCGACCAGGCGGATGCCCAGGACGTGCGGGTCCTGCCGGGCGAGCCAGAGCGCCAGCCTGAACAAGGGCCGTTCCGACTCGCCGCGAGCGGCCGGCGCTCCCTGGCTCATCCTGAGGAATGGGCCATAGCCGGGGTTGTCCATCTTGGAATTCAACACCATGGAGCCCCGTACGGCCTCACGTCGAGAGGGTTGGCGTTCTGAGATCGGCGGTTCGATGATCACCCACGGCTCCTGCCGGGCGTCAGTTCTTCCTGGGCGGGGTGGGGATGTCCTTGAGGATTCGGGTGATCTGCTGCCGCGTGAGCTTGTACTCGCTGTAGTCCTTCACGAGCTTGGTGAGGAGATCCCGCTCCGCCTCGCGCCTGTACTCGCTGGCGTGGTTGGTCGACATCCCCTTCATGGCATGGCGGATGTTCCGCATGCCCGAATCGTATTCCCGCCGGATGGCCGTCCGGATGGAACTGTCGGACTCCGGGTTGAACGGCTCCTTGGGAGGAGGGGGGACGATCACCTGCGTCTCGACCCGGGGCCTGGTATCGAGGACGGTATTGGTCGGCTTCAGGAAGGTCCATGGGATGCGGAACTTGAACGCCTGGGAACCGATCGGCAGGTCCAGCTCGAGCTCATTGTCGGGGGAGTTCATCGCCGCGCTCTCCTTGACGATCTTCGGCTTGTCGAAGACGATCAGGTCGGTCGCGGACGTGTTCGGGTCGATGGGCCCCCCGCCGTAGCGTCCCGGCGGGCTGTCGTCGGCTCGCAACGAGATCCGGTTGAACCGGTAGCCGAGCTTGTTGCGGAGGATCGCCCCCGGCTTGTCGGTCCACCCGTTATACGCGAAGGGCGTCCCCCCCTCGTTCATCACCTGCACCGTCAGCGCCAGGCACTCGATGGCCTTCCCGGACGGGAGGTTCAGCGACCCGATCATCGCCTCCGCCACCCCGACGCGCAGCTTGCCGATCATGACCGTGCCGGGGGCCAGCGTCCTGACGTTCGCCGGGTCCTCCTGGGGCGGGACATCGGCGACCGGGGGGGCCGTCTTCTTCGATTTCTCGGCCTTGGCCACCGCGTCAGGGTCGAGCTTCTTGCCGCGAGCGGGAGCTGCTTTCACGATCGTGTTGTCCAGCTCCACGACCTTGTCGCAGTACCAACTGCCGAATCCATAGCCCATGAGCGCCAGGCAGCTAACCCCCATGGTCGCGAAGATGCTGCGCGAGTGCCCGAACGGCTCCTTGTACCTGGCCCTGGATTCGTAAGGGAGCTGCTCCATCGACCGCCTCATGAAGCCGCCGGACGGAGCGGGCGACATCGCCGGCGGCAGCGGCCGGGGGGAGGCTTCCGCGATGTCCACGACCGGGAACCTCGGCGTGACCGGGATGATCTCCTCGAGGATCTGATGATCGCCCGAGAGAGAAGGCGCGATCCGGAAGTTGTTCTCGCAACCGGGGCACCGCACGAGCGCCCCGGGCGTGATGATCTTCTTCGTCCGGATGTCCTTCTTGCAGTGCGGGCAGCAGAGGCAAGTGACGAGCGCCATTGAACGCATCCTTATGCCGGTAACCCATCGACCCTCTTGACGACTTGAGTCTGCGTAAGTTCGGTCCAGGGGGGAGAGATCTCGGCCGCAAGAGCCATGCTCCATGCAGCGGCATCGCGGGTAATCGCCGAGGACGAGTTGGCGACCGGATGTCCCGGCACCTTGCCCGACCGGCGCAGCCGTCGGTCGGATCAAGCCAGCCGGCCACCAAGTGCTCGCCAGCCGGCCAATCCCAGGATTCCGATCGCCACCAAGGCGAACGACGGCGGCTCGGGTATCGCATGCCCGGTCAGTGTGAAGGTTCGATCGAGCTCCCTCGTGAAGGTCGCGTCATAAGCGCTTGAATACTGGTACGACACCCCGTTGCCCCCGGTGCCGGAAAGCCAAAGCCAGCCGTCGCTGGTTGACGTGCCCAGGGAGTAGATCGCCAGGTAGTACGTCTGATTCGCCTCGAGCGAGAAGCCCGTCGTCAGATCGACGGACTCGTTGTAGTAGTTGACCTTGTTGGAACCCCAATAGGTGGTCCCGCCGAGGGTGGTGGTGACGGCGCTCGCGTCCACGAACTGAGATGCCACGAGGTCGTAGGGGAAGGACGCGGTCCCGCCGCTCTTGTAGATGCCCAGATACCAGGAGTATGTGTTCGGTGTGCCATCGATGATGTCCCCCGTCGAGGGATCCGGCCGGAGGTACATCCCTTGCCAGGAGATCCCGGTCACGACCGAGTCGGTCGACAGGCGGATGTCATCAAGCGTCATCCAGGAATCGCCGGCCGGTGCCAGGCTCGATCCCCAGACGTAGTAGTATCCGTCCTGTACCGTTGGCGGGCGCTCAAGGAGGATATCGGCCTTCACCAGTCGGGAAGGCGCAAACAGAGTCAGCAAGCACCCGATCACTAGCGGTCGCACACGGCAAGGCAACTTCATGAACGGCTCCAGCATGAGTTAAGGAACACCATCGCCCGACATCATGGCTGATGATCTCTGCCGCGCAACGACGATGACGTCACCATTCCGAGGGACATCAGGAGAACATGCCGGCATACCCGAGGCTCGATTCACGCCGTTTCTTGACAGTTCACCGTCACTGGACTAGGCTGTGTGCCATCATCTTGGCTTGCTGTGAGCACCTCACAGATCATTCGCCACATGGTCTACCGAATCCCTGGACACGTCCGGCCCATTTTCCGATCCGTTCCGACCAGATCACGCTGAACGGGGGCGACAGGATGGAACGCGCCGATCTGAGCGACACCCGGCCCTCGCTGCTGCTGGGGGTCAAGGACTGGGACAACCGGCATGACTGGCGGGCCTTCCAGGCGAAGTACGACCCGCTGGTCCGGGCGTGCGGCCGGGCCCAGAGGCTCCACGACGACGAGGTGGAGGAGTTCCGCCAGCAAGCCTGGATCAAGATCGCCCACCGGATGAAGGTCTTCGTCTACGATCCCAGCCAGAGCTTCCGGGGATGGGTCTGGAGGGTGGCCTGGCGGACCGGGCTCGATTTCCTCGCCAGGCGCGACGAGGAACGGTGGCTGTCGATCGACGAGCGCGATGAGGCCGCGGCGTGGCAGGCGGCCCGCGAGACGGTCGACGACGCGGCGGGGGGCACTCCGGAGCTCGACAGGCGGCGCCGGATCGCCCGCCGGATCCAGGAATCGGTCCGGCTCCGCGTCCTGCCGGAGACCTGGGAGGCGTTCTGGATCGTGGCCGTCCTGGGCCTCGACGTCGTCGAGGCAAAGCGGCGGACGGGGCTGGCCCCCGCCTCGGTCTACAAGGCCCGGCAGCGGGTGTTGAAGATGCTCCGCGACGAGGCGAGGCGCGATCCCGAGGCGTCGACCTTCGCGGAGGATTGACGATGTCCCCCGAATGCCCGTCGGATGATTCGTTGCGGCGGCTCAGCGACGAGGACCATGACCCCGATCGCCTCGCCGAGCTGGACGCGCACATCGCGGCGTGCGAGTCCTGCCAGGGACGCCTGGGGCGGCTGATGTGGGAGATCTCCGGCCCCACCGGCGATCTCGAGCCCGGGGCCCGCCCGAAGGGGGAGCTGCCCGAGATCCGCGGGTTCGAGATCCTCGACGAGCTCGGCCGAGGCGGCATGGGGGTCGTCTACCTGGCCCGCCAGCCCGACGCCGACCGGCTGGTCGCCCTGAAGATCCTCCCGGGGGGGGCGGATTCCGATAAGGCCGTGCTCAAGGCCCGGCGACGATGGCTCCGCGAGGCGCGGGCGACGGCCCGCGGGAACCATCCTCACATCGTCCAGCTCCACGACTGCAAGGAGGAAGACGGCCGCTTCTTCCTGGTGATGGAGTACGTCCCCAGCGGCAGCCTGAAGCGGCGGATGGCGGACCGACCGACCACACGCGATGCGGCCCGATTGATCGAGGTCATCGCGCGAGCGGTCGGGCACCTGCACGCGCTCGACCAGCTCCACCTCGATCTCAAGCCCTCGAATATCCTCCTCGACGGCCCCGCCGAGGGCGGCTGGCGGGACGTGGTCCCGAAGGTGGCGGACTTCGGCCTGTCGCTCACGCTCGAGGCGCTCGCCGATCCGGACCTCAGCCAGCAGGCCCCCCGCGGCACTCCCGCCTACATGGCCCCGGAGCAGGCGGCCGGCGACGTCAAGGCGCTCGGCCCCGCGACCGACGTCTGGGCGCTGGGCGTCATCCTCTACGAGCTCCTGACCGGCCGGAATCCCTTCGAGGCCGAGACTCACCTCGGAACATTGGACCGCGTCCGGCTGCAGACGCCTGCCTCCGTCCGGACGCTCAACCCGAATATCTCTCGCGACCTGGAGACGATCGCGATGAAGTGCCTGGAGAAGGCGCCGGGCCGCCGCTACGCCACGGCCTCCGCGCTGGCCGACGACCTCCGCCGCTGGCTCGACGGCCTCTCCATCCAGGCCCGCCCCGTCACGACGATCGAGCGGGCCTGGCGGACGCTGCGGCGGCCGGTGCCTTCCGGGTATCTCGCGGCGGCAGGGATCGCATTGACTGCGCTGATCGCGGCGATGCTCATCCTCCTCCCTCGAAACGAGTCGCCGGAACCGAGAGGGCACCCATCAGAGTCAAGCCACATCGAGACCACAACGCACCTGGTCCTCACCATGGAAGCGTCCCTGCTCAACGACCTCACGGAGTTGAACGGCCGCTGGACGAAAGGGATGGAGAATCAACTGAACGTATTGCGGCCGCAGGTCTCCTTGATGAGAGCCGCCGGGCAGTGCGACGAGACCATCCTGGGTCGCCTGGCGGGAATCGAAGGAAACCTCGAGGACTTGCTGCAATCCAGAGGCCGGATCGATGAGGCGAGGGACCTGAACCGGGAGTGTATTGATCTCCTCCGCGAGAATATCCGGAGGCGCCCCGAATCCGAGGGTCTCAGATTCGCCATGGTCGATGCCCTGTTGAGAGCGGGCCGCGAGGAGCTGAAAGTCGGCTGCCTGGACGAGGTGATGGATTGTCTCGACCAGGCCGCTACGGAAGCCTGGGCACTTTCCGAAATGCCTCATCGTCAGAGTCGTTTCGCCGTGGAGATTTCCGATCATTGCACGCGGATCAGGGAAAGAGCGATGGCCGCGGCGGACGAGACACTCGTGGGGCGGACGAGGTCGCTCCAGGCTCGACTCGGCGGTCTCCTCGAAGGCGTCCCAAAGAACCGTCCGGACCGTATTCTCTTCACCGCCTGCCTCCTCGCCGATCGGGAAGAGGAGTGGGCCGGGGCCAATGGGATTCTCGATGCGATCCCACCGATGGGTGCGTCGGAGCAGCCCCGGGAAATGTGGTATCTGGAATCCGTTGACAACGGGATCGCGGCGTGGTTCCTCCGGGAAGCCCGAGCCTCGACTGCCCTTGCCGACGCCCAGCGAGTCGAGGCCAGTGCGATTCAACAAGAAGCAGATCGTGTCACAAGCGATCTCTTCCGAATGTTGAAATCGCTGCCAGTTACCGATCGGAGCGGGAAGGGGGCGTTGGATCGGTTGAGCGGGGTACTGGTCTCGGAGGCAGCAATCCGTCGCAAGGACTTGCAACTCGACCGGGAAGAGAATGCCGTCGACCTCCACATGGCCATCGCGGAGCGACTCGTGCGGGAACGCCCCGATTGGGCCTACGCCTACCAATTCCTCAGCGAGGCCCATAGCCAGGTTTACAAGCATAAGTGGAGACTCCACCGCTCTCGGGAGGAGCTGATCAAGTCCTTGAACGCCTCAGTCGAGGCACTCCGACAGGCCCGCAGGATCGAGCCGGAAGACACGGAGTTGAAGACACTCTTTCAGGAGAAGGAGACGCGGCTCGCTGCGCTCATCAAGGGCTGAGGCCCCGCGATTCTCTCCCCGACGCCGGGTCGGGGACTGTCCCATAGCGCCGAGGGACGGAGGGAAACTGGGACTGGCTCCGAGCCATCGAGGTGCCTGTCCCCCTTCCCCAGCCTCGGCGCCACAGTTGGCCGGTGCATTCGGGCCAGACTCTCAGTTCTCATCCCGCCATTTCGCGTTCTAGGTTTGGGGAAACCATGTCGCACCCCGCATGGATGCCTCCGTGCCGGGCTGCGCGCTCCATGACGAGCGCCCGCCGTTTCCTCACCGCCAGGATGCACCGCGATGATCCATCCCCGCCGCACTCCCCGAAGCGTCCGGAAATCGAACCGTCGCGCGATCCCGATGGCCGATCAGGCCCGGCTCGAGCCGCGGATGATGCCCGCGGTGATCACCCCGTTCGCCGTCCGGTTCTCGACGAATGCCAACGGCGACATCGTCTTCGCGGCGAACACGCTGATGACGGCGCCGGGGAATGGCTCGGCCTCGGTCAACGCGCGGAACGGGACGGGGTCCTCGGTCAACAACAACGACTTCTCCCAGGTGTTCGTGGACGTCGACTCCGACGGATCGACGTTCAACTCCAGCACGGCCAACCTCTCGCTGCCGGCCGGCGGCTCGGTCCTCTTCGCGGGGCTCTACTGGGGGGCTGAATCGTCCTCGTCGAGCCGCAGCAAGGTCCTGTTCAAGGCCCCTGGAGCCTCCGGGTACTCGACGGTGACCGGCACGGTGATCGGCTCGACCTCGGACGGGGATTACCAGGGGTTCGCCGACGTCACCGCCACCGTCCGCGCCGCCGGGTCCGGGACGTATGGGGTGGCCAACGTCCAGGCGACCACGGGGAGCGACCAGGAGGCCGGTTGGTCGCTCGTGGTCGTCTACGGCGACCCCTCGGCCACGCCGCGCAACCTCACCGTCTTCGACGGGTTCGCCGTCGTCGACTCGAGGACTCCCAACGTCACCATCCCGATCAGCGGCTTCAAGGCGCCCCTCACCGGCACCGTCAACGCGAGCCTCGGGTTCGTCAGCTACGAGGGGGACCTTGGTTTCACGGGCGACGCCGTCAAGTTCAACGGCACGACCCTTTCGGACGCCCAGAACCCGGCCGACAACTTCTTCAACAGCACCATCAGCAACCGCGGCACCCTGGTGACGGCAAAGAACCCCAACTACGTCAACCAGATGGGGATGGACGCCGACATCATCACCAAGTCCGGCCTTATCGCCAACGGTGCAACCTCGGCGTCGATCGCCTTGACCACCGGCGGCGAGACGTACTATCCGGGCGTCGTCACCACGGCCATCGACCTGTACGCTCCCATCATCAACGTGGCCAAGTCGGTCGTGGACCTGAACGGCGGCGGCGTGGAACCGGGCGACGTCCTCGAGTACACCGACACCATCAGCCTCACCGCGGGCGAGGCCGCGACCCAGTTCGTCTACACCAATCCAATCCCCTCGAACACGACCTTCCAGGCGGGCTCGCTCTCGATCGGCGGTACGTCCAAGACCGACGCCACCGGGGACGACCAGGCGGACTACCAGGCCGCGCTCAGCCAGATCGTCTACCGCCTGGGGACCGGGGCGACTTCGTCGGCCGGCGGCACGCTTGCGGTCGGGCAGTCGGTGACGGTCAAGTACCGGGTCGTCGTCAACGGCACCGCCCTGAACGGCGACGTGGTGGATTCCCAGGGCTCGGCCTCATTCGTCGGCCAGTCCACCGGGGCCAGCCTCACGGCCACCAGCAATGACGTCCAGAAAGTCGTCGCTCGCGAGGAAGACCTCGCGCTGACGCAGACCGTGGACGATCCCAACCCCCAGGTCGGCCAGACGATCCAGATCAGGCTTTCGATCGTCAACTCGGAGGACGTCTTCGTCTCCGGAATCACGGTCAACGACCTGCTGCCGGCCGGCCTGACCTACGTCTCCTCGAGCCCCGCGGCGGGGACGACGTACGATCCGACGACCGGCGTCTGGAACGTCGGCGGCGTGGATGGCCTTTCGCCGGTGACCCTGACCATCTACGCGAAGGTCGTCGGGACTTCCGCCCTGACGAACACGGCCTCGATCACCGCCTCCGGCGCCCCCGACTCCGACACCGCGAACAACACCGCCGCCGTGACGATCACGCCGCAGGTGGCCGACCTGTCGCTGGCGAAATCGGTGACCGTCGCGAAGCCGAACGTCGGCGACACGGTCACGTTCACGACGACCGTGACGAACCTCGGGCCGACGGCGGCCGCGAACGTGACCATCCAGGACGCCCTGCCGGCCGGCTTCACCTTCGTGAACGCCTCCGGCGGTTCTTACGACGCGGGGACGTGGAGCCTCTCCTCGGTCCCTGTCGGGACGACCACGCTGACGATCAAGGCCGTGGTGGCCAGCCCGTCGGCCTCGACCATGACGGCGAAGGTCCTGTCCAGCTCGACATACGACCCGACGTCGTCGAACAACACCGCGACGGTCTCGGTCACGCCGCAGCAGGTGGACGTCGCGATCACCAAGGCGGTCAACATCGCGCGGCCGAACGTCGGCGGGACGGTCGTGCTGACGACCCGGGTCAGGAACCTCGGGCCCGACGCGGCGTCCGGGATCGTCGTCCTCTCGCCGGTCGGCGCGGGGCTGTCGATCGCCGCCGTCTCCGCGCCTGCGGGGACCGCATACAACCAGGCGACGGGCCTCTGGACGGTCGGCTCGCTGGCCGCCTCCGGCGAGCTCGTCCTGGCCATCACGGCGACGGTCTCGTCGCCCGACCTGATCACCAGCTCGGCCTCGCTCTCGTACGTGGACCAGTACGACACCGCATCGGCCGACGACACGTCGTCCGTCACGGTCACGCCGCAGTCGGCCGACCTCGCGCCGACGATCGCCATCAGCTCCTCCTCGCCGGTGGCCGGGCAGGACGTGACCCTGACCGTCCAGGTCACGAACACGGGCCCTGACGCCGCCACCAACGTCAGGATCGCGGAGGCCCTGCCGGCCAGCTTCCAGTACGTCTCTTCCTCGGCCGACGCCGGGACGTACAGCTCGGCGACCAACGTTTGGAGCCTCGCCTCGATCCCCTCCGGCCAGACGCGGACGCTGACGATCGTCGCCAAGGTCCTATTCGCCGGGTCGGCGACGAGCGTGGCCTCGGTCTCGGCCTCGGACCAGTACGACCCGAATGCAGGGAACAACTCCGCGTCCGTCACCAGCTCCGCCATCCAGGTGGACCTCGCCCTCGCCTCGGCCTTCTCGGACGCCAATCCGAAGGTGGGCGACACGATCCGCTACGTCGTCACGCTGACCTCGCCGGGGACCGCGGACGCGGCCGGCGTGCAGGTCTCTGCGCCCCTGCCGGCGGGCCTGACGTTCGTCTCCGCCGCCGCCGGCGCGGGGACGTACGACTCGGGGTCGGGCGTCTGGACGGTCGGCTCCGTCGCCCACGGGTCGTCCACCGTCCTGACCATCCAGGCCAGGGTCGGCTCCGCCGCGACCACGAAGACGACGGCCACGGCCTCGCTCTCTCCGGCCCCGTCCGGCGACGCGGTCGCCGCCAATGATACCGCATCGGCCTCGCTCACCGCCCAGTCCGCCGACCTTGCCCTGGCGGGCACGGTGGACGACGCGACGCCGAAGATGCAGACCACGATGACGTTCACCCTGACGGTGACGAACCGAGGGCCCGGCGACGCCACCAACATCGTCGTCCAGCATCAGCCGATCCCGAGCGGGCTCACCTTCGTGGGCATCAGCGGCGACGGCACCTACGTCCCGGGGACCGACACATGGAGCCTGGGCTCGACCGTCCTGAAGCCGGGCCAGTCGGCGACCCTGAGGATCCAGGCAAACCCGACCGACGCCGACCCGCACACCATCTCCGCGAGCATCGTCTCCTCGGACCAGTTCGACGGCGACGACTCCAACAACACGGCCTCGGTGCCGTTCGAGGCCCAGGAGGCGGAGCTCTCCGTCTCCACGGATGTGGACGACCCGGCGCCGAAGCCGGGCGAGACGGTGACCATCACCGTCGTCGTGAACAACGCCGGCCCGGACGCCGCCACCAACGTCCGCGTCCAGACGGCGCTCCCGGCGGGGCTCAGTTTCGTCTCGGCGAGCGGCCCGGGGACCTACCGGACGGCCGACGGCGTCTGGGCCGTCGGCGGCCTTCCGGCCGGCGCTACCGGGACCGCGACGCTGACGATCAAGGCCGTCGCCACCGGCCCGACGGCCGGCGACTTCACCGGGTCCTTCCTGACGCAGGAGCAGTACGACTCGAACCCGGCCGACGACTCCGCCTCGATCTTGATCGCCCCGTTGTCGGCCGCCCTCTCCGTCGCAACCTCCGTGGACTTCGATCGCCCGAACGTCGGCGACCTGATCACGACCTCGGTCACCGTGACCAATGCCGGGCCGGACGCGGCCGGCAACCTCGTCGTCCACGTCGCCATACCGGCCGGGACGACGCTCGACACCCCGAACATCCCCGGGGGGACGACGTATGACCCGGTCGACGGCACGTGGACCATCCCCGGCCTCGCGTCCGGAGGGTCGGCCACCCTGGCGATGAAGCTCCTCGTCGTGGACCCGATCGTCAAGCCGTTCGCCGCGGCGATCCAGGCCGTGGACGCGTTCAACACGGACCCCGCCCACGCGACGTCCTCCGTCTCGATCACCCCGCAGCAGGCCGACCTCTCCCTCGCCGCCACGGCCGACGTGACCCGTCCGAATGCGAACCAGGTCGTCACGTTCACATTCACGCTCAACGACCTCGGCCCCGACCCGGCGACGAATGTCTCGGTCTCGATCCCGATCCCCGCCGGCTACACGTTCAGCTCCTCGTCCGCGACCGCGGGCTCGTACGACTCGGAGAGCGGCGTCTGGACCGTCGGTATGGTCGATCCGGGAACCCCCGTCGTCCTGACCCTCCAGGCGGCCGTGACCGCGTCCAGCGTCCCGCCGATGGTCGCGACGATCGCCGGGGCCGACCAGTTCGACGCCAGTCCCGCCAACAACTCGGCCAGCGTCTTCATCAAGCCGAAGACGGTCGACCTGGTCGTCGGCAAGGTCGTTGGCAACCCGACTCCGAACGTCGGGGACACCGTCACCTACACGATCGTCGTCAAGAACGGCGGCAACGACGACGCGACCGGCGTGAGCGTCGCGGATCTCCTCCCCACCGGGATGAACTATGTCTCCTCCGCGGGCGACGGCAACTACGACATCGCGACCGGAATCTGGAGTCTCGGATCCATCGCCAAGGGGGGCGAGGCGACGCTGAATGTCCTCGTGACCGTCGACACCGGATTCTCGACGGTTAACACCGCGAGCGTCGCCACGGTCGATCAGTTCGACCTCCACTCCGCGAACGACGGAGCGACGACGACGGTTGATCCCCAGCAGGCCGACCTCCTGCTCACGGCCGTGGTGGACGACCCGAGCCCCCTGCTCGGCCAGGTCGTCACATTCACGGTCGACCTCAAGAACCTGGGCAAGGATGACGCCAGCGGCGTCGCCGTGACGGTCACGCTCCCCGCGGGCCTCGCGTTCGACTCGGCCGATGCCCCGGCCGGCACCTCGTTCGACCCGGCGACCGGCATCTGGACGATTGGAGCCATCGAGGTCGGAGAGACGACGACGCTGACCCTCACGGCAACGGTCATCTCGACGGACGTCTCCACGCTCTCCGCCGCGGTCACCGCCGACGACCAGTTCGACCCGAACGTCAACGACGACTCGGCCACGGCGACCGTCCACGCGCAGACGGCCGACCTCGGCCTGAAGTTCACGATCGACGATTCGCGACCCGCGAGAGACCAGGTCGTCACCGCCCGGCTCGACCTGAGGAACGCCGGCCCGGACGACGCCACCGGCACGACCGTCGCGTTGCCCATCCCCGCCGGCTTCGAGGTCGTCTCCTCCGATCCCGCGGCGGGCACTTATGATCAGGCCACCGGGACCTGGACGGTGGGCACCCTGGCCGCGGGGAGCACGACCCGGCTCACATTGAAGCTGAAGACGATCGCCGGCGACCCGATCACGCTCAATGCCCAGGCGGCCTCCGACCAGGTCGACCCGGCCCCGGACGACGACAACATCGCGGCCATCGTCACGCCGCTGCTGGCCGATCTCTCCGTCGCGATGGCCGTCGACATCGACCGGCCGAACTCCGGCCAGGTCGTCGCGTTCACGGTCACCCTCACCAACGCCGGCCCGGACGACGCGACGAACGCGGCCGTGCAGGCCCTCCTGCCCGCCGGCCTGGCCTACGTCGGCTCGCAGGCGACTCGCGGGTCGTACGACCCGAACACCGGCGGCTGGACGCTCCCCGACGCCCCGGACGGCTCGACGAGCGTCCTCACGATCTGGGCCCGCGTGACGTCCCCCTCGCCCGCGACCCTCACCGCGACGGTCCTCCGCTCCGATGCCTTCCACCCCGGCGAGGGGACCCTGCTCGCCTCCGCGACCGAGACGCCCCGCTCGGCCAATGTCCAGGTCACCACGTCCGTGGACGACCCCCATCCGAACGTCGGCGACCTCGTCACGGCGACCGTGACCGTCTCCAACCTCGGCCCCGACGGGGCCACCGGCGTGACCGTGGACAGCATCATGCCCTCGGGCGTCGTCCCCATCGGCTATACGACCGAGCAGGGGGAGTTCGTCCCGCTCACCGGCCGATGGTCCGTCGGCGAGATCCCGGCCGGCGCGTCCGTGACCCTCACCTATCAGTTCCGGATCACCGGCCCGGACGCAATCGCCGTGACGACCTCCGTGGAGTCGCTCGACCAGTTCGCCGCCGCGGCCTCGCCCCCCGCGACGGCCGAGGTCACGGCACAGGCGGCGGACGTCGGCCTGACGATCACGCCAGGCGCCTCGAAGCTGAACGTCGGCGACGTCGTGACGTTCTCGATCGTGGCCACCAACGTCGGGCCCGATGCGGCGACCTCGCTGCGGATCTCCACCGTGCTGGGCGCGGGCCTCTCGTACGAGCCGATCGATGCTCCCATCGGCACCACCTTCGACCCGACCACCGGCGACTGGATCATCCCCAGCCTGGCCGCCAATTCGTCCATCACCCTCCAGCTCCGTGCCGTGGCGACCGCGCCGGGCACCCTGACCGCGACCGCGGCGGTCGCGGGGATGGACCAGTTCGATCCGACCACCGGCGACCAGAGCGTGCAGGCCTCGGTCCAGACGAAGCAGGTCAACCTGTCCCTCGCCCAGGAGGTGGACGACGCCGCGCCGAAGGCCGGGGCGATCGTCACGTCCACGGTCACGGCAAGCAACGCCGGCCCGGACGACGCCACCAACGTCGTGATCCACCAGCCCCTGCCGGACGGCATGGAATGGGTCTCCAACGGGGCCGACGGCGCGACCTACGACCCGACCACCGGCGACTGGACCATCCCCGTCATCCCGGCCGGCGAGAGCGTCGTCCTCACGCTCCGGGCCCGGGTGACCGCCCCCGGAGAGAAGTCGCTGACGGCCGAGCTGGGCTCGGTCGCCGAAGAGGACCCCGACACCGTCTCGCCCGCCGTCTCGACCGTCACCCCTCAAGGCGTGAACGTCTCCGTCACGACCGTCGTGGACAGCAGCCGGCCCGACTCCGGCCAGCTCGTCGAGATCACGATCACCGCGACCAACATGGGCCCGGACACGGCGACCGGCGTGACCGTCGCCACGTCGCTGCCGGCCGGCCTGGCGTTCGCCTCCGCCGACGCGGCCGGGGGGACATACGACGCGACGATCGGCACCTGGACGCCTGCGCCGATAGCGGCCGAAGGCTCTCAGGTACTCCACCTGTGGGCCCGCGCGATCGCCGCCGGGACCGAGATCGCCTCGGCGCACCTGGCCTCGGTGGACCAGTTCGACGCGACCACGAACGATGATTCGTCGTCCGTCACCCTCGCCCCGCATCAGGTCGATCTCTCGATCCGCCTGGAGGGCCTGCCGGTCGAGGTCAACATCGGCGGCCGGAATGCTCTGCGAGTCGTCGTCTCCAACGCCGGGCCCGACGACGCCACCGGCGTGGGACTGCCGGTGACGATCCCCGCCGGATTCCACCTCGTCGCCCACACCGACGGCGCAGGCTCGTTCGACCCGAGGACCGGCATCTGGACCGTCGGCGACCTCCCCTCGGGCGGCTCGGTCGTGCTGACGCTGAGCCTCGAGGCGATCTCCTCCGGCACGCTCCAGGTCGCCGCCGGCCCCGCGACATCGAGCCAGTTCGGCTCCGGAGAGGCCATCGCATCCGCCAGCACGGTCTCGAATGAGTCCGGGCCGACGACCCCAACGAATCCGACGAATCCGACCACGCCAACCAACCCGACGACGACGATGGGCAGCCTTGCGGGCGTGGTCTACCTGGACCGCAATCGCAACGGCGTCTACGATTCGGGCAAGGACCTGGGAGTGGCCACGATCAAGGTGATCCTGGTCGGGTCGGACGCCCAGGGCCATGCCGTCCGGATCACGACGACCACGGCGGCCGACGGCTCGTTCGTCTTCCCGGACCTCCAGCCTGGGACCTATTCCGTCGTCGAGCAGGCCCCCTCGCGCTACTTCCGGTCGACCCGCGCGGCGGTCGGCACGCTCGGCGGTACGGCCGTCGGCGGCGTGCAGGTCGCCCAGGTGACCGTCTCCGCCGGCTCCTCGGGGACCGGCTACAACTTCGCCACCCTGCCGCTTCCCGGCTGCCGGATGAACGGCCTGGTCCGCACCGCCCATCCCAACACCTACCCCCGCGGCCCGATCCTTGCCAGGTTCTTCCCCGTCGCCCCCGCGACGCGGAAGGCACAGATCCATCGGGCGGCCACCCATCGGGGTTGAGTCCGCCTGGAAAGGGCCCGCACCGCGCAACGTCGCTGCTTCTCGTTGAAAACACGAGGGCTCAAGATGGATTCCCGGGGGGTGGCACCGTCCTGAAGGTCCAGGTGTCGAGATCGGAGGAACTTGACAATCGGCATGGAGCTGAGGGGGGTGGCCGTGGTGGAAGCGCAGCGACACCATGGCGAGGCAAGCTGTGGCGCCGGACGGACTTTGCGCCCGGGCCACGGCGGTCCCGTGGTGTTCCACCACGGCCACCCGAAGGCTCTGCACGGCTGCAAAGAGTCTCCGGCGCTGCCATCGCGATTCGAGATGGTGCCCCCCCCCCTGGAATCCATCTTGAGCCAACACGAGAATCATGGAATCGGCCAGCCCCTTGCCGGCAATATGGTCATCAAAGGGAGGCTGACCATGGGAAGGCAATCGGTACTGGCGGCGGGACCGCTCGACGTCCTGGGGCCGATCGGGCCGCTCTTCCGAGAGGGATCGACGGACGTGCTCTCGGACGAGGAGCTGCTCGATCACTTCCTCCGCGATCGTTCCGCGGGGCCGTGGTTGTTCGGCGTCTGCCGGCGGATCGCCGTACGGGCTCGCGCGGACGACCTGCGGCGGAAGGCTCGCGAGCGGAGGGCGCCGAGGTGCGATCCGACACACGCGAAAGGATCGCCGCGCCTGCCGAAGACTCCTGGCGGGAGGCCTGGCCCGAGCTGTATGAGGAGCTCGATCGCGGTCGAAGGGGGACGTCCGATGACGCGCCGGATGATCGTGGCCATCGCCGTGGCCCTGTTCTCGATCTTCGCAGCAACCTCGCGTGGCGAGGGCCGAGGGGCGGCCCCCGACGACGTGCCGGAGGTGCTCGTGTCGGCTTTCGTCCCGCCTGCCCTGTTCCGGGATGACCTGGGGCCGTACCGATCGCCGCTGCTTCGGAACGACGGGAAACTCGTCCGCGACGCGGGCGACTGGCGGAGGCGACGGGAGGAGATCCTGGCGACCTGGCACGGGTTCATGGGGGCCTGGCCGCTGCTGATCGAGCGGCCCCGGGTCGAGGTCCTGGGGGTGGAGCGCCGGGATCGATTCGAGCAACGCCGGGTGAGGGTCGAGGTGGCCCGGTCGCGCACGATGGATGGCTACCTGCTCGTGCCCGATCGCGAGGGCAAGGGCAAGGGCGAGGGGAAATGCCCGGCCGTGCTCGTCGTCTACTACGAGCCGGAGACCGCCATCGGCCGGGGCAAGGCGGGCCGCGACTTCGCCGTTCATCTGGCCGGGCGGGGGTTCGTCGTTCTGTCGCTGGGCATCCCCCCCGACCAGATCACCCCCGGCCAGGGGGGTTATCCGGAGATCCAGCCGCTCTCCTACCTCGCCTATGTGGCGGCCAACGCTTACGAAGCGCTGGCCGGGATGCCGGACGTGGATGCGGACCGTGTCGGCGTGATGGGCCATTCCTACGGCGGTAAGTGGGCGATGTTCGCCTCCTGCCTCTACGAGAAGTTCGCCTGCGGGGTCTGGTCCGACCCCGGCATCATCTTCGATGAGTCCCGTCCGAACGTCAATTACTGGGAGCCCTGGTATCTGGGCTGGGAGCCCGGCCGGACGCGCCCGCGAGGCGTCCTCACCCCGGAGAGCCCCCGCATGGGCGCCTACAAGAAGCTCGTCGAGGCGGGCCACGACCTGCACGAACTGCACGCGCTGATGGCGCCCAGGCCCTTCCTCGTCTCCGGCGGCTCGGAAGACCCGCCCGAGCGGTGGCGGGCGCTGAACCATGCCGCCGCCGTCGACCGGCTCGTGGGCCGAGATCACGGCGTCGCGATGACCAATCGCCCCGGACACGACCCGACCGAGGAGTCGAACGAGCAGATCTATCGGTTCCTTGAATACGTCCTGAAGCCTGCCGGTAGGGCTCGGGAACGGTAGGCGAGGAGGCGTTCGACCGGGGATCGGGCCATCAACGAGGTTCGAGCCGTCCTTTCCTCGCCGTCAGCTTCTCCTTAGAATGCTCCCAGAGCCGGACGGGGGGGGACCTCGATCGGCGACCGCGCAGGCCGGCCGTGGGGATCTTCGGGACGATGCTGCCGATTCACGACGCAACCCCTGAAGAGAGAAGAACATCGACCATCGCCCGGCGTCCCCTCCTCGATGCCTCCGCGGAGGACCTGCGGACCTGGGTCGAGGCCCGTGGCCACAAGGCGTTCCGGGCCCGGCAGGTGAGGCAGTGGGTGATCGACCGGCGGGCGGAGTCGTTCGAGGGGATGACGGACGTCCCCCTGGCGCTCCGGCGGCAGCTCGACGAGGAATGGGTCGTCTTCGGGACGAAGGTCGCGTTCCACGGCGTCTCGCCCGACGGCACGGACAAGCTGCTGCTGGAATGCGCCGACGGCAAGCGGATCGAGTGCGTCCTGATGGCGGAGGACCGCCGCCACACGATCTGCATCAGCACCCAGGTCGGCTGCGGCATGGGCTGCGTCTTCTGCGCCAGCGGGCTGAAGGGCGTGGAGCGGAACCTGTCGAAGGGGGAGATCCTCGAGCAGGTGATCCGGCTCCGCAACCTGCTGCCGGCCGGGGAGTCGCTCACGAACATCGTGGTCATGGGGATGGGCGAGAGCCTGGCGAACCTGGACAACCTGATCGCCGCGCTCGACGTGGTCTGCTCGCCCGAGGGCCTGGGCATGGGCCAGCGGCGGGTGACCATCTCCACGGTCGGCCTCCCCGCCAAGATCCGCGAGCTCGCCGCGCTCGACCGGCAGTATCACCTGGCGGTCTCGCTCCACGCGCCGACGGAGGCCCTCCGCAACGAGCTCGTCCCGGTGAACGAGAAGATCGGCCTCACCGCCGTCCTGGAGGCGGCCGACGACTACTTCCGGGCCACCGGCCGGCAGGTGACCTACGAGTACGTCCTGCTCCACGGCCTGAACGACCGGCCCGGCGACGCCGAGGCGCTCGGCTCCCGCCTCAAGGGCCGCAAGGCGCACGTCAACCTGATCCCCTATAATCCCGTGGCCGGCCTCCCCTTCGAGCGGCCGACGCCGGAGGCGATCCGGCGGTTCGTGGAGATCGTCCGGGGGCGAGGGATCAGCGTCACCGTGCGGAAGACCAAGGGCCGGGCCATCGACGCCGCCTGCGGCCAGCTCCGCCGCCGGCTGGACGAGTCCGTCTCCGCCGTGCCGATTTCGGCGGCGACGGCGGATGTTCCCGGGACCGCGATTGGGATAGAGTGATGAGGCAGGTCGCGGCCTTTCGGGGTGGCCGCCGGTGACGAGTGGGGAAATGCCTGAGTGAGCCACGGCGAGCTCGATGTCCTGGGGCGGCAACTGGAGGCGAGGGACCCCGACGTCCGCCTGATGCTCCAGGTGCGCGACGGCGTCCCCGGAGCCTTCGAACAACTGGTCCAGCGCTACCAGGACCGGCTGGTCGGCATCCTCTTCCACCTGATCGGCAGCCGCGAGGAGGCGGAGGACCTCAGCCAGGAGGTCATGCTGCGGATCTACAAGGCCCGCAAGGGCTATCGCCCCCGCGCCCGGTTCTCCACCTGGCTCTTCACGATCGCCAACAACCTGGCGCTCAACCACCTCCGCTCCAAGGGCAGGCACCCGTCGATCTCCATGAGCGGCGGCAGCACGAGCTCGCAGACCGCCGCCCCCTCCCCCGGCCAGATCCCCTCGAAGGACATCACCGCGTCGGCCCAGTTGCGGAAGATCGAACTCTCGGAGATCGTCCGCGATGCGCTCGCGGTCCTCGGCGAGGACCAGCGAATGGCGGTCCTGCTGAACAAGTTCGAGGACATGAGCTACGCCGAGATCGGCGGCGTCATGAACCGCTCGCCCGCGGCCGTCAAGTCGCTCCTGGCCCGGGCCCGGAATGAGCTCCGCGAGAAGCTGGAGCCCTACCTCTCGGCCGGGGAACGGCCACCGATGCCGGATTGATCCGCGGAAGAAAGGGAAGGTCGGGGCGTGAACGTGGGGGCGATTCTCCGGGGTCATGCGGTGATCTCGCGGGCGATCGTCCGTGGTTGGTATGCGTGCGGTCGGGCCGCGGGCGACCTGCTCTTCCCGTGGTACTGTGCCGTCTGCGGGTCCGACCATTCGGCCCGGGGGCCGTTCTGCGAGACCTGCCGAGCCAGGCTGCTCGGCCCCGGCTCCTTCGCGGCCGGGTCCACCTGCCCGCGGTGTGCGCTGCCGATCGGCCCGCATTCGCTCGTCGAGGGGGGATGCTCGCAATGCCGCGGGGACGCCCTCGGCTTCGACGCCGCGATCGCGCTGGGGCCCTACCAGGGTGACCTCCGCGAGGTCTGCCTCAAGCTCAAGCACGAGCCGAATGCGTGGATCGCGCCGGGGCTGAGCGCCCTGCTGGCGACGGCCCGCGCCCTGGAGCTCGCCGCGTTGCCCCGCGATACCTGGGTCGTCCCCGTGCCGCTGCACTGGTCGCGTCGGATCGGCCGCGGCTACAACCAGGCGGAGGAGCTGGCCCGGGGACTCGCCCGCGCGGCGGGCCTCCCGCTCCTTCGTCCGATCCGGCGGACGCGGGCGACGGGCAAGCTCGCCGGGATGAAGAAGGCCGATCGCTTCCTCGCCGTGAAGGACGCCTTCCGGGCCCGCCACGTGCCCGACCCTCGCCTGAAAGGCCGGACCGTCCTCCTGGTCGATGACATCCTCACCACCGGGGCCACCACCGGAGCCGCCGCCCGGGCCCTCAAGAAAGCGGGAGCAAAGCGAGTCGTCGTCGCGGTCGTGGCGCGGGACCTGTGACGCGACACTGCGATTCGATGACGGCCGCACCTCCGGGCCAGGCGCCCGACGGGGCGCGGCTTGCGACTGGGACTGAAGGCTGGGATCGTTTACCCTTGCTGGGGGATCTCTCAAACTCTCGGGCGTCATCACCTCGGGCAATCCATGCTTACCAAGCTATCCATCGAGCGGTTCCGAGGGCTGCGAAAGCTCGAGATTGAATCGCTCGATCGAATCAATTTGTTCCTCGGCAGGAACAACGTGGGAAAGAGTGCGATCCTCGAGGCCCTCTTCCTCCTGGCAGGCCCGACGAATCCGGAGTTGCCGCTCCGGCTCAGTGCCTTGCGAGGAATCGAGCAGATCCGCTTTGATCCTGACGAGATGTGGGGCTGGCTCTTCTACGAGAGGAAGATTGACAGCTCCATCATTCTCAAGAACATCGTCGACGGTAGCAAACGTTGCCAGTTGACGATCTCCTTGAAAGAGAGGTCGGGGATCTCCGGCCAGGCGGAGAAGAAGAGGCCCGTATTCGGCGGCCAGGTGGCGTTCTCGGCCACGAGCGCGAGCCTGGGCCCGGCGGAACTGACGCTCGCCTACCAGGAAGGAAGTCAAAAACCTGCCGTCAGCCGGGCCTTCTTCAAGGAGGACGGCATCGGGTTCGAGCGGGCGAAAGGGTACACATTCCCGAATAGCGTCTTCTTGATCGCGAGGGGCGGTTACGCGCCGGAAAACTCCGAGCGATTCAGCCGCCTGGCTGAGGTCGACGATGAAGACTCTGTGATTGAGCCTCTGAAGGTCCTTGAACCAAGGCTGAAACGACTGGCGGTGCTGGTCACGGCCGGAGGCCCGATGATCCACGGCGATATCGGAATTGGAAGGATGGTGCCCGTACCCCTGATGGGCGAAGGTATCGGTCGGCTCATCACCATCCTGCTCGCCATCAGCTTCTGCGAGGGCGGCCTCGTCCTCGTCGATGAGATCGAATCGGGGTTCCATTATTCGGTGATGCCGCGCGTCTGGTCCGCCATCGCGAAGGCCGCCCGGGATAATGACGTGCAGATCTTCGCGACGACGCACAGTTTCGAGTGCCTGCGTGCCGGCCACGAGGCAATGGCTGACTCCGGTGCCGCGGATTTTGGTATCCATCGACTCGATCGCATCGACGGCGAAGTCGAGGCGGTTCAATTCGATGATGACATGATCCAGACAGCCCTCTCGGCCGGTTTGGAGTTGCGGTGATGATCGTGCCAAGGCCGCGAGAGGCCGTCACGCCTCGGGACGTCGAGCGCGAGAGACTACTGCTCGTCGAAGGCGAGACGCCCGCTCATTTCTTCGAGGCTTTCCTGGGACACCTCTCGAGGGCGAACGAGGTCGAGGTGCGGAGTTACGGCGGCATCACGCAGTTGGCGACCTACCTGAAAAACGATCGCCGCCACGGCCGCGTTCCGCGAGCGGGTGACGTCCCTGGGGATTGCTCGCGACGCCGAGGACGATCCGGTCGCTGCCCGCCAATCTATGGAGGCCGCGATCAAGTCGGCTGCGTTGCCCGGGAAAGTTGCGGTTCAAGTTGCGGTGATCCCGGATGGCTCCAGGCCGGGTATGATTGAGACCCTTCTTGTTCAGTCTGTCTCTGGAAGCGAGGAATTCCGATGCGTGGAGCGTTTCTTCGAATGCGCCACGGCCGCCGGGGTGCTGCTTCCTGAAGGGCCAATCATCGCCAAGCATCAAGTACAGGTCTTCCTCGCGACCCGGCGGAAGGCCCAGATGATGCCTGGAATCGCGGCCTATGATGGGGTCTGGCCGTTCGACGACCCGCTGTTTGATGCCGTCAGCGACTTCCTGAAAAAGCTCTAGGGCTCGACGACCAATTCGGAATTCCAAGTATGATTACGACACCACTCCGCATCGGCACCCGAGGCAGCCGGCTGGCCCGCTGGCAGGCGGAGTGGGTGACTAACGCCCTCCGCGCGCATCATCCCGGGCTCTCGGTGGAGATCATCGAGATCCGGACCCTCGGCGATCGCGACCGGAACTCGCCGCTGGCGGCGATCGGCGGCACGGGCGTGTTCACCAAGGAGATCCAGCGGGCGGTGCTCGACGGCTCCGTGGACGTCGCCGTGCACAGCCTCAAGGACCTGCCGACGCTCGGCCCGGCGGAGCTGACGCTGGCCGCCGTGCCCCCGCGCGAGGAGGTCGCCGACGCGCTGATCGCCCCGGCCCACCGCACGCTCGAGGGTCTCCCCGCCGGGGCCCGGGTCGGCACCGGGTCGCTCCGCAGGCGGGCCCAGTTGCTGCACCTTCGGCCGGACCTGGAGGTGGTCACGATCCGGGGCAACGTCGAGACGCGGCTCCGCCAGGCACTCGACGGGGCGCTCGACGCCGTCGTCCTCGCCTGGGCCGGCCTGCACCGCCTGGGGCTGCACGGGCACGTCACCGACCGCCTGGCGCCGCCGCGGTTCCTGCCGGCGGTCGGCCAGGGCGCCCTCGGGATCGAATGCCGCGCGGACGACGAACGGACGCGATCGCGGCTGGCCGGCCTCGATCACCCGCCCAGCCACCGCGCCGTCGTCGCCGAACGGGCGGCCCTCGCGGAGCTGGAAGGGGGATGCCTGATCCCCATGGCCGCCTGGGCGCGGGATGCCGACGGCGGCCTCGCCCTCGATGCCTCGGTCCTGGACGCCGACGGGCGCCGGGCCGTCCACGCGGCCGATGCCGGCCCGATCGACGACCCGCGCGGCCTGGGACTCCGCGTCGCCTCGTTGCTGCGCGCCCAGGGTGCCGAGGAGCTGCTGCGGGGGACGCCTCGCCCCCCCTCGTGAGCGGCCCCCGGGCCATCCGCGAAAATCTCCGCCCCGCCCCTTGTGACATCTGTCATAGAGTGCTACGCTCCTTGTGTCGGGCCGCGGCAGACATCATCCTCACGTCGCTCCACGATCCGCCGCGGCCCCTCGACCTTCACATCTCGGAGGCATGGACCATGGCGACCGGGCTCGCGGGGGAGGATCGCGCCGGCGTGGCGGCGATCGGCGTCCATTCGCGGACGCTGCTCCAGTGGCTGAGCTGCAACAACCCGTTCTACGTCCTGAGCGCGCTGCTCGTCTGCCTGGGGCTGTGGGTCTCCTTCGGCGGCTCGTCGGAGGCCTCCCAGGCCTGGGCGCTGATGGGGGGGCTGGCCGGGTATACGCTCCTCCTGGCCGTCACGGCCTGCCTGCTGGTGCGCTGGCTGGGCGTCTGGGACGACGTCCGGACGGTGATGCTGCTGACCGTCCTGATGTTCCTGGCCACGTCGGTGACGTTCGACGAGGTCCTCGTCGAGGCCCCCGCGCGAGGCATCTCCTGCTACCTGGGGGGGCTGGCCTTCGCCGCGATCGTCAGCGAGGGGATGCTCCGGGGCACGCGGCTGCCCCTCGCCCGGGCGTTCCGGATCCCCTACTACCTGATCCTCGCACTCTTTTATCTGTATCCCCTTGCGCTAATGCCCCTGCTGGACGGCCCCCGCGGCGAGGCGCTGTCGTGGGCCCTCTTCGGCTTCTCGCCGGCCGCCGGCCTGGTCGCCCTGACGCTCATCCCGGCGATCCGCCGCGGCCGCGATCACGGCCGGCCGAAGGGCTCCGGCTGCCCGTGGCGGTGGGCCTGGTACCCGTGGACGCTCTTCGGCGTGCTCGGGTTCGCGGTGCTGGCGCGCATCCCCCTGCTCTGCTGGTCGATGGACCATCCCGAGAGCGCCGCGGCGGAGCCGTTCATCTTCGCGCCTTACTTCCTGATCCCGTTCCTCCTCGCCGTGGCCATCCTCCTCCTGGAGATCGGCCTGGTGGAGCGCAAGGGCGACGTGCTCGCCATCGCGCTGGCCGTCCCGGTCGCGCTGGCCGTGCTCGCCGCGGTCGGGCATCGGGATGAGCCGGTCTACCGCCTCTTCCTGTCCCAGTTCTCGAGTCGGTCGGGCGGGACGCCGTTCTTCCTGACGCTCGCGGCGTCGGCCATCTTCTATGCCTACGCGTGGACGCGCCGCGTGGCGGGCTCGCGGCAACTGCTCTGGGCGACGATCCTGTGCCTGGTCTTCGTCGGCCCGGAGACGCCGGATCCGTCGCGGCTCACCATGCCGCAACCCGTGCCGCTCTCGCTGGCCGGCGGGATGCTGTTCGCGGCGGGGATCCTGGGGCGAGGGCCGGCGCGGCTCTTCTCCGGCGCCTCCGCCATGGCGGTCGCCTGGCTGATCGACGTCCCGCCCGGCGAGTCGGTCTCGGGCCTACGCCTCCTGGTCGTCTATCACGCCCTGACCTTCGGCATCCTGGCCGCGGGCGGGGCCTACCGCGAGGACCTGGGCCGGTGGCTCCGCACCGCGGGCACGGCACTGGCCCTGATGGCCTGCCTGATCGCCGCGTGCTCCCTCGCCGCGGGATTCCGCCCGGATGTCCGGCCCGTCTGGATGTCCTGGACCTACCTCCCGACCATGGGCGCCTTCCTGCTGGTCTACGGCAAGAGCCTGGGCCACGGGCCCTCGACGCGGGGTGGTCAGGTCGTGCTCACCTGCTGCGGGCTCGCCGCCGCCTGGCGCGGGTATGCCCCGCTCCGCGGCCGCGTGAAGGGCCTCGACTACCTCCTCCTGGGGATGACCTTCTTCGCCCTCGCCTGGCTGATGAGCCTGGCGAAGGGCGGCGTCATCACGCTGCCCTGGCATCGCGGCGAGCCCGCGGGGATGGGCCGGCATCCGGCCGCGGAGGTGGCCGGGGAGGATGGTCCGGGATGAACTGCCCGGCGAGGGCGTCACACCTTGGGCAACGCCATCGATTCGTGCCGCTGGCCGTACGGCTTGCCGAGGGGCGAGGCGTCCTCGATGACCTTGTTGAACTCGGCCGTCGCGAGGAGGACGACCGACGTGATCCAGAGCCAGCTCGTGAGGACCACCACGCCCGCGAGCGATCCGTAGGTCGCGCTGTAGTTGCCCCAGGTCTGGACGTAGAATCGGAAGGCGAAGCTCACGGCCATGAGGATCAGCGTCCCGGCCAGGCTGCCGGGCGTGATCCACTCCCATCGCTGGTCGGCGTCGGGGCCGAAGTACATCGCCAGCGCGAAGCTCAGGAGGACGAGCAGGAAGACGATCAATCCCTGGACGATCGACGCGAGCCACGCGGCCCCCGGCTGCAGCCACATCAGCTTGAGGATCTGCGGCCAGGCGAGCGTCGTGATGAAGGCGACGATCAGGATCGCCGCCTGGCTGAGGGTCATCAGCATCGCCGTGACGCGGACCTTCCAGAACGGCCGGGTCTCCTGCACGCCCATGATCCGGTTCATGGCGTCCATCACCGCGACGAACAGGCTGGAAGCCAGCCAGATCAGCGCCGCCACGCCGAACGAGATGAGCCCGGTCTTGGGCCGGTCCTGGATGGTCTTCAGCTCGCGATCCACGATCGACGCGGCATCCGCCGGCAGCAGGTTCTGGAGTACCTTGAAGACCTCGGCGGATTGAGAGGTCGCATGCTCGACGCCCGCGCCCGCCCCCGGGACCACCAGCGAGATCGTCCGCGCGATCAGCGGGAAGAAGTTGGCCGTCAGCGTGATCACCAGCGCGAGGAACGGCACCAGTGCCGCGATCGCGTAGAAGCTGACCGCCGCGGCGCGGGTGAGGATCTCATGCTCGGACATCTTGTTCCAGGTCCGGATGATCGCGTCGCGCAGGCTCAGGCCCCCCAGATGGATCGCCGAGAGGAGCCGCCGCCTCGACTTCGGACCGATCACAGGCGATGGCGTCGACATCATGACCTACCGTCTACATCCTCGGTAAAGGGCACGCCCGCTCCGTCCCCCCGAAGGTCGCGTAGAGGTTGCAAACGCGATGCCAGCAACGGGATAGAACATCTGATCAGTTTCGGTCCTGACGCCGCGGCGATTGGCGAAAACTCTCCCGGCTATCCCTGCCCTGTCGCTCCTGACGGGAGGGTGCGGCGCCGCGGTCATCGGCCGTTTCGAGGGCCGGTTCTCGACGCGAGTTCGCGGGTCGGGCCGGCCGATAGAGCAGGCGGGGGGAGCAAGGGCGACCGAAAGGGAGCCGCGACCCTCCGGCGGCGCGTCCGAAATGGTCGCACGCCCTTCCTCCGGGCGACGAACAGGACCAAGGGCGATCGCGCGGATCGGATCGGGATGGTCGGGGCGACCCGGCCTCTCGTCCCCGCAAGCAGCCCTCCAGAACGGCGCACAGGACGGTCCTCCTTTGAGCACGACCTCGAGCACATCAGGCACTCGGCCTCGATCGACGGCGGGACGTCCCGTGTCGCCCGGCGAGCCCGGCGCGGCCCTCGACGCGAAGGCGTCCGGGGACCGGCCGGAACTCGGCCGGACGCTGGGAATCGTCGCCCTGGCGATCCTCATGGGGCTGACGAGCTGGGTGGTCGCGTCGGTGTCCACCTGGATGGTCCCGGCCTACGTGACCGCGATGGTCCTGATCTTCGCCATCCCCCGGGCGCCTCGCCGGGACGGGAATCAGGGGGAAGCCCCCGAGGCAAGGGGAGACGAAGCGGAGCCGCCGGCCGATCTCGGCCGGCCCGTCGATGTCGCGGAACGCCCGCGGAGGGGCCGCAAGGCCTCGTCGCGGTCGCGGACCAGGGCATCGTCGGAGGGGATGGCCCCGGGCGAAGGCACGGAGGACGGCAACGCCGGCCTCCGGGTTGACGACCCCGAGGCGGCCCTCGACCCCGCGACCGATCCCGCCGAGCCGACCGCGGCCAGGCCCCGGCGAACCCGGGGCCGGGCCAGGCGGACGGCCCGACCAGGAGTCGAGCCGGTGCTCGCGCCGGCCCCGGCGACCTGGATCCAGGTCGCGCCCGGCAAGTTCGTCCGTGCCGACCTGGAGGAGCCCCGCCCGGAGGACGCCGACCCCGGCGCCCCCGCGGGAGCCTCCGACGTCACGTCCGAGGTCGAGCCTGCCTCGCCGATGTCGGCGGATGCCCTCGCGGCTCCCGCCGAGGCACCGGAGCCAGGGTCGAGCTTGGAGCCTCCGCCGCAACGACCACCGTCCGCTTCGCCCGATCTGCCCGAGGAGCCCGACCCGAGCGACGAACCTGAGGCCGACGACGGTCCTTTCGGGGATCTCGACCCGGCCGAAGGCCCAGAGATGGACGTGGAACCCGACGCCGAGGAGTACGGTATCGCACCCTCTGCACTCGGCGACGACCCGCAGACAACTCCGCCGCCCGAGGACGAAACGGCCCTCACCGCCTACCACGAGGACGACGAAGGCAGCCCCTGGCCACCGCCCGGGGAATCCGACGTGGACCTCGACGCGGACGAGTGGGATCGGGATGAGAGGTTCGACGAGTACGCGACTGAGGACGCGGCCCTGGCCATGGATGCGATCGCGGGCCAGGGCCGCGGCGATGACGAATGCGATCGCGCCAGCACGGCAGATGGGGCCGACGTCCCCGACGGGACAGGTCTCGATCGGCGACGGAACCGGCGCACGCCGGCCTCCCGAACCGGATCGCCCGTGTCGTCCAGGGCGTCGCTCGCCACCGCCGTCCGCCTGCGGAACATTCGCCCCGGCTCGCCCGCCCGGCCGCGCGTCCTCAAGGCGTCCCCGCCGCAACGCGGCCCTCGGACCCCTTCCCGACGCAACGCCGGCCGGCGGCCCGGCTTCTTCCGGCACCTCCTCCCGCGGTCACCGCCCCTTCGCGCGTGAATCCCACCCCGCCGCGGGAGCCATCCGTGCCCCCCACGTTCCGATCGTCCGCCCGATCTCGCGGCGGACCGACCCGGCCGGACCTGAGCGTCCGGCCGGGTCGTTTTCTCCCCGTCCCCGATCGTCGCCGACTTCTCCCTCGCGCACTTCGTCACCCTCGCGTGCTCAGCGGAGTCGAAGATCGCCCGGAACCTGGTCCCCGTTCGGTCCGGCTACTTCGCCGGCAAATCGGCCGGCTCGGATGGACGGTCGTAGCGGACGGTGATGGCGGCCTTCGGCTTGCCGATCTGGAAGTTGACCGGGGTGAAGGACTGATCGGTCCTCGCGCCGAGCGCAGTCCCGAGCTCGCCGCGGCCGGTGTCTTGTTCCTCGCCGGTGGGCGGGGGCTGGCTGCTCGGCCAGGCGGCGGCGAAGGTGGCGGTGATCATCCCGATCCGGGCGGAGGACGTCGGGACTTCCTTGGCCGCCGCGGCCTCGGCGGCGCGCGAGACCAGGAACTCGCTGGAGCCGCCGGGCCCCCCGTTTCGATACCAGCCGATGATATCGCCGCGGCTCTTCGGGCCGAGTACGAGGCGGTTCGATCGATCGGACGTCGCGTCGCTGAAGGCGAAGATGCTCAGGCCGTCGATCGCCAGGTCCACGCCGGCCGCCGAGTCGGAGTCGTTGATGAGGCGGATCGCGTAGACCTCGCCCGGGCGGAAGCCCACGAATGCCTGATCCTCATTCAACTCGACCGCGCGCGGGCGGTAGTCCTTCGCGGCGGCCTTGACCAGGACCTCGATCGCATACGGGCTGCCGGGCCCCGCGGAGATCCGGGTCCGGGCGACCTGCGAGCCCGGGTCGGACTCGATCCGCGTGGTCGGATCCTTGAGCGCCTTCTCGACCTTCTCGCTCTGCTCGCGGCGGGTGCCGGAGATGTCGCCGGTGCCTCCCGCCAGCCGGACGATCGTGGCCGCGTCGACGACGTTGATGAACACGTCGGTGAGCGTACGTCCGGCCACGCGGTCGGTGAGCTTCAGGTCGATCCGCAGCGACCTGAGCTTGCTGGCCGGCTCCTCGGAGAGGCGATAGCGGCCCTCGATCGCCAGGCGGGCCTTGCGGCTGACCTTCAGGCCGAGCTTGCCGAAGGCATCGATCATGGCGTTGGCGATCGCCGGCCCGCCGCTGGCGACCAGGGTAGGGTCGGCCGTCACGTCGCCGACGGTCACCGAGGTCTCGTGCTCGTCCTCGAAGATGGGTCGCAGGCCGTCGAGCATCTTCTCCAGCTTCGAGCTGAGCTCGTCGGCTCGCAGGCTGGGCGGCGTTGCGGCTATGGGCCACCAGGCCGCGAGCAGGGCCAGGGCGAGAGTCGGGACGGACATGGCGGAGGGCCGCTTCATCTCTGCACCTCGAAGGATGTGGCAATCGACATGAGTACGCGGAGGTCGGCCGCCCCGGCCCGCCTGTGGTCGGATTGCAACACGGACTCCCCTTCCCCTCACTCAATTAACAGGATCCGAGGATTTTTTGCGAGCATGCAGTTCCTTTTCGGTAGGATATGGCCGACTCAATGGTGACGACCTCATGACTCCAAGATGAGGACCCGGTCCCGTGCGAACCGGAATCCGGACCGGCCCACTGGCGGCCATGTGTCTCGCCCTCTGCGTCGGCCTCGCCGCCCCGGCGTTCGCCCAGAGGATCCACCTGGTGGTCGCCGCGGATACCCTGGACCCCAAGATCGGCAAGAATGTCCAGGTCGACTCCAGCTCAGTCGTCGGCTCATTCATGGAGAACGTGCCGGAGGATGCGAGGATCCTGTCGGTCACGACCCTGGTCGGCGCCAACTGCACCCCGGACGGCATCCGAGGGGCCATCGACCGGCTCCCGGTTGGGGCCGAGGATGCGCTGGTCGTCTTCTACCAGGGCCACGGTGCGTACGACCCGATGATCGGCCACTACCTGAAATTCCCCAGGCTCGGCGACGCCGTGCTGGCGCGCTCCGACCTGGTGGCCCGGATCAAGGGCCGGGGCGGCCGGCTCGGTGTGATCGCGACGGACTGCTGCAACAAGCTGAGCATCTTGCCACGGAAGGCCGCCCCCTCGGCCCCGATGGCCGCAGCTCCGGGAGAACGGCCCCGGTTGAGCCCACTCTTCGCGGCACTCTTCCTGAATTCGGCCGGGTTCGTCGACCTGACTTCCTCGAAGCAAGGCGAGGAATCGATCAGCTATCCGACGACCCGGGATCAGAACGGATTCGAGATGTCCCGCGGAGGGTTGTTCACGACGGCCCTGGTGGGCTACCTGGGCAGGAATCGCGGGCAGCCGCTGACATGGGAGCAGGTCGCGGAGGGGGTCGGCAAGGACGTGCAGGCGGCCTTCCGTCGACTCAAGCCCGACGGCCTGGACAACCCGGACGAGCCCGAGAAGCCCCAGATGACCCAGACCGTGACGGCATCTCTGGTCGTCCGGATGGTCCGCGCCCTCGACGTCCCCCCTGCACCGCCTCAACCGGACTTCGAGCCGATCGAGGCGATCGGCGCGGGGTGGTCACTCGGCGTCGTCGGCTATGAGAACGGGGGCCACGGGCTCTTCGTCTACGCCAGCGAGCCGGGAGGCCCCGCCGCGCGACTGGGCTTGGAACAGGGCGACGTGATCCTGGCCGTCAACGACAATACCATCCGGACCGTGCGAGGCTACCAGCAGACCCTTCTGAAATCCGAGGGGGCCGTGCGGCTCACCTTCCGGGACGTGCGGACCGGGCAGGAACGCACCTCGGACGTGACCCTGGACGGCGACGGCTTCCGGATCCTCCCGTTCCAGCCGAGGCCGGGCGCGGCGACGACGTTCGGCGTCACCGCGACCCCCATCGCCGGCGGCGTCCGCGTCGACTCGGCCGTCCCGGGCAGCCCTTCCGCGCTCCTCGGGCTGGAGCCCGGCGACGTGATCACGTCGATCAACGGTGGCGCGATCGGCACCGCGGAGCAGCTCCACGCGGCCATCTCCTCCTCGCCCGACGAGATGACGTTTGAAATCATCAACACGCGGACCGGAAAGCCCCAGGCGATGGTCGTCTCGCTGGCCCGGCCCGTCGAGGAGCGCATCGGCCCGGGGCCCGTCGGCATCCGGAACGTCACGTTCGGCGTCCATGGCGGCGAGATCGGAGGAGTGGACGGGATCACCGTCTACGCGACGAGGCCCGGCAGCCCAGCGGCCCGGATCGGCTTCGAGCGGGGCGACGTCCTGCTGGCAATCGACGGCCGGGCGCTGCACTCGGCCGTCGATTACGGAGCGGCCCTCGCCGGCGCGGGCAACCGGATCGCCGTGACGTTCCGCGACGTGCGGACGGGCCAGGTGCGGACGACCGCCGTCGACCTGGAGGTCGGACGATGGCCGCCTCCGCCGGTCGGGAACCGCTCCGTATTCGGCGTCTCCGCGACCCCCACGCCCAATGGCCTGACCGTCGTGGCGGTGGTGCCCAACAGCGCGGCCCACTATTCCGGCATCGATCCGGGCGACGTCCTGGTCTCCGTCAACGGCCTGCCCGTCCGGACCCGCGAGGACCTCGGGAAGGCGCTGGCGATCTCAACCGATGAGATGATCTACTCGGTGCGCAACGTCAGGACGGGTCGGGAGCAGGGCATGGTCACGCGGCTCGACCGCTGAGGGTGGGAGAGAGAGGCGATGCGACGTGGTCCATGCTATTTGCCAGCCCTCGTCCTGGCTCTGGGCTCGCTCCCGCCGGCTTCGACCGGGGCAGCGGCCGCGGCCCCCGCTCCGGGACCGGGGACGCTCCCCGAGGCGGTGCGTCGGGCGGTCGAGCGTCAGAACCAGTTCGCGCGGACGCTGCTCCGGGCAGCCTCGGACGCGTCGCCCCGCGAGAACGGGGCCGTCGCGCCCCTCGCCGTCGCGGAGGTCCTGGACCTGCTCCGCGAGGCGGCCGCCGCCGCCACGGCAGAAGAGCTGACCGCCGCGCTGGGCCCGCCGGGGGCCCGTGCCCCGCTCCGCGACGTGGACCCGTCCCGGCCGATCGTTCGGCCCAGGCTGTCCGCGACGCTGGCCAACAACGACGGCTATGGCGTGAAGGTGATCGGCCTGCCGGACGACTCTCCGGAGGCCCGCGCCGGCCTCCGGGCCGGCGACCTGATCCTGGGATTCCAGGGGCGGCCGGTGCGGTCCCGCGCACGGCTGGATGAAGCGGCCGGGAAGGCCGAACCGGGCCTCCCCGTCGCGATCCAGGTCTATTCCTACGAGCCCGGGACGATCCGGGACCTGAAGGTCATCCTCGCGAACGAGACCGACTCGATGCCCGGCCTGTCGGCGATGAGGGCCCTCTGGGTCCAGTCCGGCTCGCCGCTCCCGCAGGCCTTTCGTGCCTCCGCCCGGGAGGCCCACGGCCTCCCGCTCCGAGAGGTCGATTTCAGGGAACGGACCGACGACGCGCGCCAGGCAATTGACGCCTGGCTTTCCCAGGGGGCGAGAATCGCGGCCGTCGATCCTCCCGACATCTCCGCGGACACCCGGCTCCTGTTCGTCGATCGCCTCGCCCTGCACGCGGCCTGGCAGCGTCCCTTCCCCGCCGCGAGTCCCGGCGAGTTCCGCACGATCGACGGGGCGAAGGTCGCCGCTCTGCTGATGCGGCAGGAAGGGCTTTTCCCCCTGGTGGAGCGTGAACGATACCGAATGCTGGACCTCCCCCTCCACGACGGTCGGTACTCGTTCGCGATCGTCCTGCCGGACGCCCCGGACGGACCACTCCCGGAGGCCACGGAGCTGGCCACGGCGATCGCGGCGTCGCGGGCGACGCTCGTGGACGTGGTCCTGCCGCGGTTCACGCTCGAGGCATCCCGGAGGCTGGACGCCGACCTCGCCGCGATGGGGGTCAGGCGCGCATTCTCCGACGACGCCGAGTTCCCCGGCCTCGGCCCCGGGGGGCCGTGGAAGCTCGGGGCGATCCGCCAGGCGATCCGGCTCGACGTCGAGGAAGCCGGCGTCAAGGCCGAGGCCGTCACCACCGCGGCGGGGGTGACGATCCGCGGCGACCGGCCCGAGCCGAAGGCCTTCCACGCCGATCGCCCGTTCTACTTCCTGGTCGTCGATCGTCCGACCGGGCTCATCCTGCTGGCGGGGAGGAAGGTCCGCTGACCATGACGTCCCAACCGGAATCGCGAAGCATGTTGCGAGCACGCCCCCTCCGCCCGTGGTTGCTAGCCGCGGCGATCCTCACGATCGTCCGACCTTCGTGGCCCATCCGCGCCGATGGCCCTCCTGCTCCGCCGGCCGACCAGGCCGTGGGAATCCTCCGGACGCATTGCTACCGATGCCATGGGCAGGAGTTCAAGGTCGAGGGCTATGACGTCCTTGACCGCATCGGCCTGCTGGCCAAACGCGGCGAGAAGTCCCCCTACATCACGCCCGGCAAGCCCGACGAGTCCGAGCTCTGGAACCGCTTCGATGACATGCCACCGAAGGGCCCCAGGCCGACCTCCCGGGAGCGTGAGACGATCCGGAAATGGATCGAGTCCGGCGCCCCCTTCCCGGCGACCACGGCGCGGCGGGCATTCCTCCCCTCGGCCGCGGTCCTTTCGGCGATCCGCGACCACCTGAAGGGGCGGGATCGCGCGGACCGTCCCTCGTGGCGTTACTTCACGCTCACGAACCTGCACAACAACCCGAAGGTCACCGAGGAGGAGCTGAAGCTCGCCCGCGCCGGAATCTCGAAGATGATCAACAGCCTCAGTCGAAAGCCGGAGATCGTCGTGCCGGAGGTCATCGGCCCCGGCGGCTCGGCCCTGGCCGTGGACATCCGCCGGCTGGGCTGGGACAACGCCCGGGTCTGGTCGCGGATCCTGGCCGCCTATCCGTATGGCCTGCGCTTCCGCGACGACCGCGACCCGTCCTTGCGGGAGCTGGCGCTCGAAATCGAGGATCTCATCGGGCCCGATGCCGGCCTGCCGGACGTCCGCGCCGACTGGTTCCTCGACGCGGCGGCCAGGCCCGACCTGTACCACGACATCCTCGGCATCCCTCCGACCGTCGCCGAGCTCGAGCGGTCGCTGGGGGTCGACGTGGAGTCGGACTTCCGCGGCAACACGCTCCGCCGCGCCGGGTTCACCCGCAGCGGCGTCTCGAAGCAGATGCGGATGGTCGATCGCCACGACTCGCAGCTCGGCTACTACTGGAAGAGCTACGACTTCCGCCGCACGGACAAGGCGGTCAACCTCTTCCGGTTCCCGCTGGGTCCGGCCTTCGCCGGCCATCCCTTCCCCGACGAGGCGTTCACCCACGCCGGCGGCGAGATGATCTTCAGCCTCCCCAATCGGCTCCAGGGCTACATGCTGGCGACCAACGCGGGCCAACGGATCGGCGAAGGTCCGCCGGACATCGTCTTCGACGCCAACGATTCCGCGGGCGGCTCGGTGATCATCAACGGCATGTCCTGCATGGGCTGCCACCGGAACGGGATGATCGAGTTCAAGGACCGCATCCGCGAGGGCGTGGGCGTGTCCGAGGCGGCCCGCCGCAAGGTCGAGCAGCTCTTCCCCGCCCCGGCCGAGATGGACCGGCTGGTGAAGCAGGACCAGGCCCGGTTCCTCGCCGCGCTGGAGCAGGCCATCGGCCCGTTCCTCCGCGAGCCGGGCTCGAAGGCGACGACAAGAGACCTGAAGGAGCCGGTCATCCCCGTCGCCAAGATCTACCAGGCCGACATGGACCTGGAGGCGGTCGCGGCCGAGCTCAACCTCAAGGAGGGCGAGACCCTCCGGGCCCTGATCCGCTCGAACCGTCGCCTGGAGCGGCTGGGGATGGGAGATCTGCTCAAGGACGGTGGTGCCCTCAACCGCGCCGAGTGGGGTACGGCCGGTCGGGGGACGTCGGCGTTTCAGAAGGCCGCCTCCGAGCTCGGCCTCGGCACGCCCGCGGTCTTCCTCCGGAGGGAAGACTGATCTCGCAGCAATGCCCCGGTATGCCTCGATCGCGGAGCCAAACGAAGGAGAACTCACCGATGCGTCCCATCGCCTTCCTGGCCTTGGCCGTTGCCGCGTTCGCACCCGGCCGCGAGGCCTCGGCGCAGCGACAGTACTACGAGACCACCTACACGTACAGCCCCACGCATCAGTACTACTACGTACGTTACTACTATCGGCCCGTGGTGACGACGGAGGAATACAGCTACCACTACTGCATCTACTATCCATCCCACCCTCGATACATCTACTACTACAACCCCACCCGGCAGGTCTACTGGGGCCGCTACGAGATCGGTTCCGGGGGGGAGAAGCGGTACTCGATCCTGGCGGAGAAGGACCGCAAGAAGGACCTGAAGGATATCCCCGAGGACGCCTTCCCGAAGCCGGCCGGGATGCCCGACATCCCCGAATCGAAGGACAAGGTGGCGATCGAGCCCCCTCCCGAGAACGTCCCGAAGGACGCCAAGGACGCGGGGAAGAAGGAGTAGGCCATTCGTCGGGTCGTGCCTCATCGATCGGGCCGATCCTCATCGGCCCGTGGCGAGCGGGGAGAGGGTCCATGCCACCAAAGACGCCGAACTTGACGGTCGGAGACCGCCTGATCTCCGGGCTGATGGGAGGCATCCTCGCCTTCGGGACGATGCTCGTGATCTGGTTCGTGGTGATGTACGCGGGCGGCCGGGCCGGCCAGGATGTCACGCTCCCCTTCTACTGGGTGTGGGGCGTGGCCCTGGCCGCGGCGTTCGTCGGATTCGTGGTCGGGCCCGAACGGATGATGGACGGCTTCGAGAATGTCTGGCGGCTCCTCGGCCGGCCTTACCGCAACGATGACGGCATCCCCGCGAGGTCGCGCCGTCGGAGGTAGATGCGGCTCAGTCCAGGGCCTCACCGAGCTCTCGCAGCCGCGCCGCCAGCCGTTCCGCCCGCTGCTGTGCCGCGTCGGCCCGTTGCTGTTCGGCGTCGGCCCGTTGCTGCGCGGCGATCTCGCTCTCCGCGACTTCCAGCGGAGTGCGAAATCGACGGCCGTCGGGGCCGATGATCCGCAACCACTCCGGGCCATCGACGCGATCGAAGCGGATGGCCAGCCTCGGGCTGACGAAGCCGTTCATCTCGCGGACCTCCTCAAGACTGCCGTTGTTGCGGACCCATCCGGTGAGTTCGCCGTCTTCGGGATCGAAGTAGTAATACTCCTCGACGCCATGCCGTTCATAGAAGCGGAACTTCTTCATGATGATCGCGGGCCGATTTCCGGGCGAGTGTATCTCGAAAATGACCTGGGGAGCAATCCCCTCTTCCTCCCACTGCAAGTAGGATCCACGCCGTCCCTTCGGCCGGCCAAACGCGACCAAGATGTCCGGCGCCAGGCGAGTCCAGGGATAGCCTTCTTCCGCATACCAGAAGAGATCTGCGGCGATGAAGACGTCGGCGCGGTCGCGGAAGAGGAACTCCAGCCCCTCCTTGATGACTACGATCCACTTGTACTGTTCGGTATTCTCGGCCATCGGCTCGCCATCACTCTCGGGATACTCGACGTTGAGTATTCGCTTCGGGATCTCGATCGTGCTCATGACGGTCTTCGCCTCCCGGAGATGCGCCCCACGACACCGGCCGTCACTATCATCTCAGATCCCGGGGAATCGGGCCAGATCGACGGGCGACGGAGGGTCATTGATTCCCCGGCCCATGGCGGTAGAGTGGCGCCAGGACGCTTCGCCCGATGACGCGATGGCTTCCCTCCTCCCGCCGAGATTCCCCCCTCCACCCCTACGCCCTGGAGATCCGTAGCCATGCTCGAGACGATCTCACGACGGGCCGCCCTCCGCGGCCTGGCCGGGACGGCCCTGGTCGCCACGGCCGGCGCACCCGCATCGGCCCGGACCGGGGCCGACGCCCGGTCCACGCGGAAGTTCACCAAGGACCTGGTCTGCGGCGCCATCGGCGTCCGCGCGAGCTTGCCCGAGGCCATCGCGCTGGCGGCACGGCACGGCTACGAGTCGGTCGCGCCCGAGGCCGGGCCGTTGCGGCCCCTCGCGGATGACGCCCTCGCCAAGATCCTGGCGGACCTGAAGGCCGCGAAACTCGTCTGGGGCGCCGCCGGGCTGCCCGTGGAGTTTCGTCAGGGCGACGAGGTCTTTCGCAAGGGACTGAAGGAGCTCCCCGCGGACGCCGCGGCACTCCAGCGGGCCGGGGCCACGCGGATCGGCACCTGGCTCAATCCGGTGAGCAACGACCTCACCTACATGGCGAACTTCAGGCAACACGCCGCCCGCCTCCGCGAGGTCGCCGCGATCCTCGACGACCACGGCCTCCGGCTGGGCCTCGAATACGTGGGGCCGAGGACCTTCCGCGCCGCGTCGAAGCACCCGTTCATCCACACCATGGCCGAGATGCGCGACCTGATCGCCGAGATCAACAAGCCCAACGTCGGCCTGGTCCTGGATAGCTGGCACTGGTACACGGCGCACGAGACCGACAAGGACATCCTCGCCCTCAAGGGGACGGACGTCATCTGCTGCGACCTGAACGACGCCCCCGCCGGCGTCCCGGTGGACGAGCAGAAGGACCTGGCCCGCGAGCTCCCCTGCGACACCGGCGTCATCGACGTGAAGGCGTTCCTGAACGCCCTCGTCCGCATCGGCTTCGACGGCCCCATCCGCGCCGAGCCGTTCAAGGCGGACCTGAACAAGCTCACGCCGGACGCCGCCGTGGCACGGACGTCGGCCGCCATGGACAGGGCCTTCGCACTCATCGGCTGAGCATCACGCCACGGGAGATCATCCGATGCCGGGACGACATTTCCTCTCGATGACCCTCGCCCTGGGACTGGCCCTCTCCGCATCCGCCAAGGCCGCGGTCGACGACCCTCCCGGGCCGGGCAGCGACACCTGGACCGCCACCGACGCCCTGGGCCGGACCTTGCCGACGGCGAAGGACGTCGGCCCGCCGCGCCCGGGGAAGACGGTCGTGATGTTCTATTTCCTCTGGCTGGGCCAGTCCGGCGACATGGGACCATTCGACGTGACCCGGATCCTGGCCAGGGATCCGGCGGCGATGAGCAAGCCCGACAGCCCCCTCTGGGGGCCGATGCTTGCCCCCCACCACTGGGGCGAATCGCTCTTCGGCTACTACGTCTCGGAGGACGAGGCGGTGCTCCGCAAGCACGCCCAGATGCTGGCCAACGCGGGCGTGGACGCGGTCTTCTTCGACGTCACGAATCAGGTCACCTATCCCGCCAGTTGGAAGGCACTCTGCCGCGTCTTCGAACGGGCCCGAAAGGACGGCGTCCGGGTCCCGAAGATCGGCTTCCTCTGCCCGTTCGGCGATCCCCCCAGGGTCGTCCGCGAGCTCTGGCACGACATCTACGCGCCGGGGCTCTACCGCGACCTCTGGTTCGAATGGGAAGGCAAGCCGCTGATCCTGGCGGACCCCGCGATGATCGGCAAGGTCGTGGAGAAGGGCCGCAACGGCACATCGGTCCCCGTGCCCGTGAACGGGACGCTCTCGCAGGCCTTCGCCGCGGACGCCCCCTTCGACGCCGTGGGCGCCTCCACGCCGACCTGGGGCACGACGGGCGGGGCCGTCACGGTGTCGCTCTTCCGCAAGGGCCGTGCCGGCGGAGCGATCGCCTCGCGACGGTTCGAGGACGTTCAGGACAACGCCTGGTCCATGCTCGAGCTGGACGCCCCACAGCCGGCGGGCGACTACGAGCTGGTGCTCTCGGCACCGAAGGGGCAGGTGGGCTGGTGGAAGGGGAAAGGGTCTCAGACGCTCCGGATCCGGCCGCACGACGAGGAGACCGCGAAGATCCTCAGGTTCTTCACCTTCCGCAAGCCGCAGCCGGATTACTTCGCCGGGCCGACCGGCCCGCGGCAATGGTCGTGGCTGGAGGTCTACCCGCAGCATGCCTTCTACGCGAAGCCGGGCGTGCCCGAGCAGATGGCCGTCGGCGTGGGGGTGAACGCCGTGGACGGCAAGCTCGGCGTGCTCAGCAACCCGAGGTCCCAGGGGCGGAGCTTCCACGACGGCAAGGAGCCCGGCCCCGAGGGCCGCGACGGCTCGGGCAGGAACTTCGCCGAGCAGTGGAAGCGCGCCTTCGAGGTCGATCCCGCCGCCGTCTTCGTGACCGGCTGGAACGAGTGGATCGCGGGCCGGTTCGACCGGACCTTCCCGCTCGCCGGCTCCGGCCCGGTCACCTTCTGCGACGAGTTCGACGCCGAGTTCAGCCGCGACATCGAGCCCATGAAGGGAGGTCACGGGGACAACTACTACTACCAGCTCGTCGCCAACGTCCGCCGGTTCAAGGGCGTCCGCGACGTGTCACCGGTCGCCTCGCGACCGATCGCGATCGACGGCCGGTTCGACGACTGGGCCGACGTCCAGCCCGAGTTCCGGGACGCCGTCGGCGACCCCGTCCACCGCGACCATGCGGGCTGGGGCAGGACGCTGCACTACACCAACAAGACGGGCCGCAACGACATCGCCTCGGCGAAGCTCAGCCGCGGCGACGCCGGGCTTTCGTTCTACGTCCGCACTCGCGAGGAACTCTCGCCGGCCTCGGACCCGCGCTGGATGATCCTGTTCGTCGACGCCGATCACGACCCGAAGACCGGCTGGCTGGGGTATGACCTCCGGGTCAATGCCAGGCGGTCGGCCGACGGCAAGGCGAGCGTGGAGCGGAACGTCGGCGGGACCTATCGCTGGGATCCCGTCGGCGAGGCGGCGTTCGCCCGGGGATTGCGCGAGATCGAGCTGACGCTGCCGCCCTCAACGCCCGGCCTGGCCGGCAGCCCGACGACGATCGATTTCAAGTGGGCCGACAACATCCAGGAGACCGGCGACTGGTCCGACTTCACGCTCAACGGCGACGTCGCCCCGGACGATCGGTTCAACTTCCGCGCCATCTTCCGGGCCAGCGGAAAGTAATCGTCAAAACATAAATCTGATCATACGCTAATCATTGAGCAGAGAGCCGCTGGTCGATCGCGCGGAGGGCCTCGAGTGCTCCCATCGCCAGCGAGATGCCGCCGGCCGGCACCTCCGGCTCGCGGACGTTGATGCGGATCAGCGTGTCGGAATTCCTCCGGGCGACGTACTCGCAGGTGTGCCGGACGGTGGGGATCGCCGTGCCGGCGCCGCACTCGACGGCGACGAGCGGGACGCCCGCGAGCGTGCCCAGCCAGGCTTCCAGGGCCCTCTCCTGCTCGGCGGACGCGGACGAGTCGTAGCCCCAGTCGCCGAACATGAGGATGTTCGGCCTGGCCAGGCCGCCGCACTTCGGGCAGCTCGGCAGCGGCGGAATCGCGCGCATGGTCGTCTCGTCGACCCGGACCGAGACATCGTCCGCCCGGAAGATCCCCTCGCCGCAGTCGGCCATGCACTGCATGGCGGCGAGCGTGCCGTGGACCTCGTGGATCCGCCCCTCGTCGAAGCCGGCCTTCTGGAAGTGGCCATCCACGTTCGAAGTGAAGACGAAGCTCCCGCGCGGCATGGCTTCACCCCACCGGCGTAGGATCGCAAAGCCCCCGTGCGGCTCGGTCGCGCGGTAGAGCATCATCCGGTGTCCGTAGAAACCCCAGGCCATCTCCGGGTCGCGGGTGAACCACCGCGGGTTGGCCATCTCCACGAACCGCAACTTCCGCTTCGCGTACGGCGGATAGGCCTTCCAGAACCCGTCGTCCCCGCGGAAGTCCGGCAGCCCGCTATCGACCCCCATGCCGGCCCCCGCGCCGATGAGCAGCGCCCCCGCCCCGCGGATCGCCTCCGCCGCGCGGTCGAGCAGATCGTCCATTCCGTCGGATCGCACCCCTCCTACGCCCATCTCCTCCTCCTCTCTAAGCTCCCCCCTCGCCCGCGGACTCTCTCGCGAGCGGAGCGAGCGCCGGGAGTGCCCGCATCGCGCGGGCGGTCTGGCATGGCTCGCTGCCGGCGGCGAACTCGCGGCAGACCTCCGGCCGAGTCTCGTAGATCGAACAGCGACGTTCGGCATTCAGGAAGCAGCACGAGTCGTGGAACGGCAAGGGATGGAGCCGATAGGCCCACCTCGACGTCTCCAGCCAGTCGCCGAGCCGCTGCGTCTCGGCCTCGATCCGCGGCTCCCGCCGCGCGTCCTCGACCGACGCGAAGATCAGGTACGCCCCGCAGCAGGCCCCGCACCCGTCGCACTCGAACGCTTCGTGGAATCCCCCACCCCGCTCTTTCCTTCCCGTATTATCCGCGTTCATCTGTGTCCATCTGTGGCTAGATCCCCTCTTTCTCCATCCGTGGCCGGGTGGCGAGCCGCGACGACCTCCAGGACCGCGTCGTGGATCAGGCCGTTGGAGGCGACGAGGCTGGTGCGGGCCAGGGGGAGCGGCCGGCCGCGGCCGTCGGTGACCCGGCCGCCGGCCTCCTCGACGAAGATCCGCCCGGCGGCGAAGTCCCAGGGGGCAAGCTCGTATTCGAAGTAGGCCCCGAAGTGCCCGAGTGCGACATAGGCAAGGTCGAGCGTCGCGGCCCCCATCCGCCGGACGCCGTGGATTTCCCTCACCAGCAGGTCGCGGACGGCGGCGAAGGCCGCGTCCATCATCCCGCCCCGATCATAGTAGTGGCCGAAGGCGACGAGGGCTTCTTCAAGCCTCGGGTTCGTGTTGACGTGCACGCGCTCCCCGGCGAAGAACGCCCCCTCGCCCCGCGCGGCCATGAACCACTCGTCGCGGGACGGGTTCCCCATCACGCCGCAGGCGGGTTCGCCGCCGCGGTAATAGGCCACGGAGACGCCGAAGTGGGGGATGCCGTGGACGTAGTTGTTGGTACCGTCGATCGGATCCACGATCCAGAGGTCACGGGCGCCCAGCACCGCGTCGGAGAGGCCGTCGCCGCCGTTGAGCTCCTCGCCGAGCACCGCGTGCGTCGGGAAGGCCCGGCGGATGATCTCGACGATGGCCTTTTCGGCCGCGACGTCGGCCTCGGTCACCAGGTTATACCCGGCAACCTTGCCCTCGACCTCCTTGGACGAGACCGCGGGCCCGTTCCGGAAGTATCGCATCGCCACCGCACCGCCGGCGCGGGCGGCCTCCTCGGCCACCGTCAGCTCGCGTCGGGTCATCGTGGAGTTCTTCCTCAATGGACAGCGATTTCGTGCCCGCACCACATCCTGGGCATCGACTCCATACTAACCGATTACGGCAGCACCGCCTGCGCCGGCAACCAGACGCATGAGATGGCTTCCCATGTCGCGACGGACAACGTTAAGGAGCCGTCAGCGGTAACCTGGTATGCTCAGCCTATACGCGAAGATCAATGCGTCTCTCGGAGCAAGCCGAGGTGCAGCTCGGAGCCAAACTAACTTGCCCTCTCTGCGGCGTCCGTTTTCGGCTCCCCATGGGATTCTCGGGCCTGGTGATTGGTTGCCCCGGCTGCTGGAGGTTATTGAACGTGACCGTTCAGCCTGACAAGCGAGTCCCGTCACGATGGGGGCCGCGTATACGCTCACTCATCAACCTGTTCGATTCCTGGCGCCGGCCTCCCGACCCGATGAGGTCAGAAGGTTACATGGAGACCCGGCAATGGGCCCTTGACTACATCCCAAGGCGAGAGGATGAGATTTATGATCTGGCGCTGAAATACGCGGAGAATCGCTACGAGGAAATGCTCAAGCTGTCGGAGATCCTGGACAAGAAGCTGGATGACCTTGCACGAACCTCCCTGGCCATCGGTGTCATTATCGCGACCGTCGCGCGGGTGCTCGGCGCGAATACACCTCTCGGCCGCTCTTCTCTACTCATCTGGGCGGTGATCAGCTTTGCCCTATCTGTCCTCGTGGCGGTCTGGTCGCGAGGACCGACCACCTATGGCACTCCCCTCGAAATCCGCAACCTGCTCAAGGTCGTGGATGAGCAGCCGGACCTGACCCGAGGAAAGGCTGAAGCCGTCCTGGCAAGCTCCTACCATACCGCCGTGATTGGGATGTACGCGACCAATGAGTGGAAGGCCCGTCAGTTGTGGAGAGGGACGTCCTTCCTCCTCGCCGGAATCGTTCTCCTGGCGACGATCCTGATTACCGCCGGTCCTCCGAGCTCGACTCCTTCTCAGCCTTCTGAGGGGGCTGGTCCACCTTCGTCACGGACTGATGCCGCCCAACGAACTCGTCCCAATAGCTCCGCTGGACTGATCCACTCGGACTGACGCCCGACTGGCCGAGCGGTCCACTCCCCTGGATGGGAGTCGCTGTTCCATTCTTCTTATCCGACATCGTCCGGGGCTCCCGATATCATCCAGCCGCCAATCCCACCCCATCTTTTCCGTCAATTCTATGAGCGAGAGCAAGTCCACGCGAGGCTGTTTTCGCAACAACTCGCTCGTCGATTCAAGGAATCTCGTCGTTACACATGAGTCCAGGGCGCCCGATACTCATAGTCGAGCAGCTTGTTCGCCCCCTCATGGTTCGTGAACCGCTCGGCGTCGGCGTCCCAGTCGAGGCGGGCCTTCGTCGCCAGGGCGATGTTGGCCAGCAGGGCGAAGGTCGTCGAGCGGTGGCCCTCCTCGACGTCGCAGTGGGGCTTCTGGCGCGACTTCACGCAGTCGAGGAAGTTGCGGGCGTGGGCCTTGTCGAGGTTGTCGTAATCCACCCCGGCCTTCTCGACCTGGGGCTTGCGGCGGGGCGACGGATCCTGGAACGAGCCGCCGCGATCCGGGATGATCTCGAAGCGATCCATGCTGGCGATCACGGTGCCGAGCGTGCCGCGGAAGAGCATCTCGCCCCCCTTCAGCTCGTCGTAATTGTTCGCCTCATAGGTGCCGAACGTCATCAGCATGCCGGAGGCCATCTCGAAGATCACCTCGGCCGTATCCGGGATCGTCCGCGCGTCCTTCACCGCGAACTTGCCGCCGTGCGCCGAGAGCGAGGCCGGGGCCCGCTCGCCGACGATCCACCGCATCGCGTCGAAGAAATGGACGCCCCAGTTGGCCATCTGGCTCGAGTAGAGCTGCCACCATCGGAACTTGTACGGCATGATCCGGTCATTGAACGGGCGGGACGGCCTGGGCCCGAGCCACATGTCCCAGTCCAGCCCCGCGGGGGGATCGGAGTCGGGCGAGACGCCGATGCCGTTGGGGGTCATGTTGTTGGCGAAGCAGGTCCGGGCGACCGTCACCTTGCCGATCGCCCCCGACTGCACGAGTTCCCCGAGCCTCGCGTAGAGGGGCGACGACCGCCGCTGGAGCCCGACCTGGACGACCCGGTCATGCTTCCGCGCCGCGTCCACCATCCGGCGGCCCTCGCGGACCGTGGCGCAGAGCGGCTTCTCGGCGTACACGTCCTTGCCGGCGGCGCAGGCCATGCTGACCTGGATGGCGTGCCAGTGGTCGGGCGTGGCGACGATCACCGCGTCGACGTCCTTGCGGTCGAGCAACCGGCGGAAGTCCTTGAAACGCTCGACTTGCCCGCCGAAGTCCGGCTGCTGCGAGGGCACGCGCTTGCCCAGGTCGCGGAAACGGGGATCGATCTGGTCATACTTGCCCTGCAGGTACGGCTCGTACACGTCGGCGAGCGCCACGACCCGGGCATCCTTCTGGGCGCAGAAGGCGTTCAGGACCTGGACGCCGCGATTGCCGACGCCGATGCAGCCAATCGTCACCCGATCGTTCGCCCCGAGCACGCGGCCCGAGGCCGCCGGCACCGCGAACGAGGCCGAGGCCGCGGCGGCGGTGCCCAGCGCCATGCGAGAGAAATCACGACGGCTTGCCCGGTTCTTCATGTTGCGGATCTCCTCAGGCGGACGTCTCCGTCGCCCCGATCGGCTCTGGTGACACGGCCACTCGCCCGGGATTCTAACACCGCGACGGTCGCGTTGCTCGTCAAACCTCCGTCCCGGACCGTTTACGATCCCGGCGAAATCCGCGAAAGTCGTGGATAGCCCCCGGTCGCTCGGGGCACTACCCGCGGAAGACGACGGAAGAGACCAGGTCCCGGAGGGAAGGATGAGCAGGGTGACGGCGGCCATCGATCGCGACGTTCGCAGCCTCTTCGAGGCCGGGACGTCCACCGGGCTGGGCGACGGCGAGCTCGTCGAGCGCTCCCTCGGCCCGGCCGACGCCGGCGCGGAGGCTGCGTTCGAGGCGATCGTCCGCCGCCACGGGCCGATGGTCTGGCGGGTCTGCCGCAACGTGCTGGGCTCGACCTCCGACGCCGAAGATGCCTTCCAGGCCACGTTCCTGGTGCTGGCCGCGCGGCGGGGCTCGCTCCGCAAGCGGGGCTCGCTGGCGAGCTGGCTCTTCGGCATCGCCGCGCGGGTCTCGGCCCGAGCCCGCGTCGAGGCCGCCCGGCGAAGACGGCACGAATCGGCCGCGGTTCGGCTGGCCCCGTCGACGGTCGAACCTCGGGCGGAGGACGAATACGCCCTCGCCGCGCCGATGGTCCAGCAAGAGGTCGGCCGGCTGCCGGAGAAATACCGGGCCGTCGTGCTCCTCTGCTACTGGGAGGGCCTGACGCACGAGGAGGCCGCCGCCCGGCTCGGCTGCCCGCTCGGCACGGTCCGGAGCCGCGCGGCCCGCGCCCGCGACCTGCTCCGCAAGCGGTTGCTGCGAAGGGACGTCGCGCTGACATCGGCGGCTGTCGGGGCCCTGTCGGCCTCGGCCGATGCGGGCGCCCTGGCGATCCCCCCCCTGCCCCTCCCTCCTCCAGACCTGGTTCGCTCCGTCGTCGCCGCCGCGATCGAGATCGCCGCCGATACACCCGCCGCCGGGATCGTCCCGGCGGGCGCGGTGGCCCTGTCCCGCAGGATGCTCTGGAGCCTGACCATGACCAAGTTGACCAGGATCTGCGCCGTGCCCCTCGCCGGGGCATCCCTGCTCGCCACGGCCCACGTGTGGGCCCAACGACAGGGCCCCGACAAACCGGCCGCCGGGGCCACTCCGACCCGCGTCGTGGCCCCGGCGAGCGTGGGGCATGCTTCACCACCGATGCAATCCCTATCCGAGTATGTCATCGAGCCCTCGGACATCATCCTCGTGGAAGTGCTCGAAGCGTACCCCGGCCGGCCGATCAGCGGCGAGCGGCTCGTCCGTCCGGATGGCAAGATCTCCCTGGGCTTCTACGGCGAGGTCTACGTCGCCGGCCTGACCCCGACCGAGGCGAAGACGAAGATCGTCCTTCACCTCAGGAAGTCCCTCAGCGATGGGACTCTCGGCCTGCTGGAATCGGGTGCCAGTGATAAGGTCACGGAGGAAGAGCCTCGGAATCTCGATCCGGCGACGCCACAAGCACGCCTCTCCGAGCTCGCCACGAAGTCCGATCGCGTGTTCGTCGACGTGACGGCCTACAACAGCAAGGTCTACTACGTCGAGGGCGAGGTCGCGAGCCCCGGGCGGCTGCCGGTCACCGGCAACGAGAGCGTGCTCGACGCGATCCATCACGTCGGCGGCCTCCTCTCCTGGGCCGATCGGTCCGCAATCAAGCTCGTGCGGGAAGTTCCCGGCGGCAAGGTCCAGGTCCTTCCCATCGACTATGAGCAGATCGCGATGGGGACCGACTCCTCGACCAACTATCAGCTCATGCCGCGGGATCGGCTCGTCGTTCCGGCCAACCCCAAGGCCCAGCGGCCCTTGCCCGGCTCTGCCCTCGACCCGACCGTTCAGGCGGGCGCCCGTCGAGGCGCGGTGGCCGAGCCCGCGAGGAGTCCTTCACCTCACTACGATCGATCCACGAGCCACAAGTCTCCCGAGGCCGGCGCGGACGAGAACGACCTGAAGCGCCGCATGACCGACATCGAACGCAAGCTCGACGTCATCCTCGAGAAACTCGACAAATCCGACAAGCCAAGGTAACACGTCATCTCTTGTAGGGTGTGTCAAGCGAAGCGCAGACGCACCGTGACCGGCTGGGCCATACAGACAGGGCCGGAATCGGTGAACGCAACCGCCCTTTCCTTGACAGGGGGGATTTCTCCATCAACGGCGATCGCGGTGCGTCCGCGCTCCGCTTGACGCACCCTACAAAGGACGATCACATCACCGGATCTTTGTGAATCTCGCTCCCTCGCCCAGGGCCTCCTCGATCCGGATCATGCGGTTGTACTTGGCCAGGCGTTCGGACCGGGCGACGGAGCCGATCTTGATCTGGCCGGCGGCGGTGGCCACGGCCAGGTCGGCGATCGTGGCGTCCTCGGTCTCGCCGGATCGGGCCGAGACGACCGGGCGATAGCCGTTCCGGCGGGCCAGGACCAGGGCGTCCAGGGTCTCGCTCAGCGTCCCGACCTGGTTCACCTTGATCAGGATCGCGTTGGCCGCCTTCGCCTCGATGCCCTTCGCCAATCGGGCGGACTGGGTCGCGAAGAGGTCGTCGCCGATGAGCTGGACCTTGCCGCCGAGCGCCACCGTCAACCGCTCCCAGCCGGCCCAGTCGTCCTCCGCCAGGCCGTCCTCGATCGAGATCACCGGGTAGCGATCAACCCAATCGGAGAGCATGGCGATCATCGCGTCGCTGTCGATCGTCGAGCCCTTCGTGTTGGCGAAGGAGTAGGAGCTCGACGCCGGGTCGAAGAAGTGGGTCGAGGCGATGTCCAGGGCGATCGCGGCATCCCGGCCCGGCTCGAAGCCGCAGGCGAGCATGGCATCGACGACGATCTCGAGCGCCTGCTCGTTGTTCCGGAGCTTCGGCCCGTAGCCCCCCTCGTCGCCCACGAGCGCGGACTCGAGGCCGCGCTCGGCGAGCACGGCGCCGACGGCCCGGTACATGGCGACGATCATCTCCAGGGCGTGGCTGTAGCTCTCGGCGCCGACCGGCATCACCAGCACGTCCTGGATGTCCAGGTTGCCGCCGGCGTGCAGGCCGCCGGAGATCATGTTGACCATCGGCAGGGGCATCGTCGGCCCGGCATCGATCCCGGCGGCTGCCGCGCCGGCGGCGTCAAGGCGGCCCTTCCAGAGGCGGTTGAGGTGGACGTACAGCTCCTCGCCTCGCGCCGCGGCGGCCGCATGCGCGACGGCCAGCGAGACGCCTAGCATGGCGTTCGCCCCGAGCCGGCTCTTGTTGGGCGTGCCGTCCAGCTCCAGGAGTTTGGCGTCGATGGCGGCCTGGTCGTCCAGGCTCATCCCCCGCACGGCCGGGGCGATCGTCGCGGCGACGTGGCCGACCGCCTTGAGGACGCCGAGGCCGCCGTAGTGCTTCGGGTCGCCGTCGCGGAGCTCGAGCGCCTCGTGCCGGCCGGTGCTCGCCCCCGAGGGGACGATCGCCCGGCCGATCTCGCCGGTCGAGGCGATCGCGTCCACCTCGACGGTCGGCCGGCCGCGAGAGTCCAGCACCTGACGCGCCCTGAGCCCCTGAACCGTCGCTGTCGCCATCCCGTCAGCCTCCAGCCCTGGCGGCGCCTCGACGCGCCTCGAGCTTCAACTTGAGCAGGCGCGGGACGCCCCCGAACCCGTGACGCTCCATGCCCAGGGCCTCGATCGCGAACTCGCGGACGAGTGCCCGGGCCTCCTCGTCAAGGTACTCGACCGGACTCTTGCCGTCGATCCGGGCGAGCAGGCAGGCCGCCAGGTGGGCCTGCCCTCGCGTCCACCGGCGGTTCTTCTCGGAGGCCAGGTGGGGCGGCCAGCCGTCTCGCTCCAGCCGCCCGAAGTACGCAAACCAGAACCCGTCCGCCATCCGGAAGAACGGCTCGCCGGCGCCGGGCTCGGCGAGGTCGGCGCGGACGGCCTTGAGGAGCAGGTGGCTCATGAAGAAGCCGAGGTCGAACGCGGCGTCGCCGGCGTGGGCGCACTCGAAATCGAGCAGGACCAGGCCGCGGGAATGGACGAGGATGTTCTTGGGGCTGTAGTCCCCCAGGACGAGCGTCCGCTCCCCCTCGGGGAGCTGCTCCATCGCGGCGATCAGGGCGTCGACCCGGGGCGCGACCGACGGATGCTCCCGGGCGATCGTCCGGTAGTAAGGGTCGACGCGAAGCTCGTCGAAGAGCGAGGTGTCGGCCAGCGACTCCCGCAGGGCCGGCCGGGCCGGGGCCAGGAGATGGATCTGGGCCAGGATCGTGCCGAGCGCGTCGGCGATCGCCTCGTCGACCCGCCCGGCCATCAGGTGCGACTTCCAGGTGGCCGAATCGTCCGGGGCGCACGACATCGCGAAGAGGTACTCGTCGCGGTCCTCGAAGAGGAGGGCCGGCACCATGCCGTCGGGGAGGACGGTGGCGAGCAGGCCGAGCGCCGCGTGCTCCGCCCAGATGCGGTCGAGCCGGGCGCGCCACTCCATGGCGACGCGGAGCCGCTCGCGGCACTGCTTGACGACGATCGGTGGATGGCCCGCGGCGGGGTCGAAGTCGACGCGGAGGACCACGTTGGAGACGCCGCCGGCCAGCTCGCGGACGCGGATGTCCACGCCTTCGGGGACGCGCCCGGCCTCGCGGAGGTAGTCGGCCGCGTTGTCCTCGGTCAGTTCCCGCATGGTCGCAATGGGATCAAAAGATGGTCAATCGAATCAGAGCAGGGTTTCGAGCAGGAGCTTGAGCTTGCGGACCTCGACCTCGCGGTCGAAGGTGTTCTCCGGGCGGTCGACGATGGCGACGGTGAGGCCGCGGTTGTAGCCGAACCGCTGGAGCTGGCTGACGACCCGGGCGTACTCGATCTGCCCCTGCCCGACGCGGACCTGGAACTCGCCGGGGTTCTTGCCGGTGTCGCGGAGGTGGACGTTCTGGGCATACGCGTAGAGCGCGTCCAGGTCCGCCTCCTTGTGGCCGCCCTGGAGGCCGTGGCTGGGGTCGAGCGTGAGGCCCAGGCCCGGCAGCGCCTTGCAGAGCTGGGCCGCGACGGCGGGGTCGCCGGCGAGGGTCTCCGAGTGGGTCAGGAGGGCGAGCACCAGGCCGTTGCGGAGGGCGAACGCGGTCAGGCCGGAGAGGCGGCGGATCTCCGCCTCCACGGGCGTGCCCGCGGCCGCGGCGTGGATGGTGATCACGGCCACGCCCAGCGACTTGGCGAACCGGCAGATGGACTCGAACCGCTTGCGAATGGCGGGGTCGGCCCAGTCCACGGGCCCGAAGTCCACGTAGAGGGCCGAGGGGATCAGGCTGGGCGCGCTTCGGAGTCGCTGGAGCGCGGCCTCGGGGTCGTCGCCGACCTCGGAGGGGCGCAGGTGCTGGCCGTCCTCGATGAGGGCCAGCTCGAACTTGTCGAACTCGAATTCCGCGATCAGGCGCAGGGCCTTCTCCAGCGGCTCCCTCGCGAAGCAGAGTGTGCTGCAGGCGACGAACACCGACCCCTCCTGTCCAGTCCAGTCCTCGCTCGGCCGGGCGGCCCGCGGCGGAGAATCCGGTCCCCTCGCCGCCTCGGAATCTTACCGCAGGGTCTTCTCCGGCGAAAGGGCAGAAGCGGCGGCCGGCCCCTGGCCCGGGTGCCGATCGCGGGCCGCCTCGGAGATCTCGCCGGGGCGTCCCGAGCGGCCGGCGGCGAGGACGCCGGGATGGCGTGCCCAGTGCGAGCGGGAGAGCCGGGCGAACTCGGCGTAATGCTGGGCGCGGTAGGCCTGGAGGGCGGCGATGAGCGTGCGCTGGGCGTTCAGCCGGACCGCCCGCGACGGGGCCTCGCCGACGAGCCGGAGGTCGTCGATCCAGAGGGTCCCCGGGCCGAGCATCTCGAACCGGAGGTGGGCCGTGTCGAGTCCCCCCGCCGGCAGGTCCGCGGCCCGGACCGCCTTCGGTTCCCAGTCGGCGCCGACGCGGAACTCGGTGCGCCTCAGGTACGGCTGGCCGCCGACCTCGCCCTGGATCCAGAGCCGCACGGCGCAGTCGGCCGGCTCGGCCCGGAGGAAGGCGTGGATCGTCATGCTCGGCGAGCCGCCGGGGATGAAGTCGCCGCTGGTCGCGGAGGCGGAGGCCGCCGGCGCGGTGAGCTTCAGGCAGCCCTGGCCGGAGTGGGGCCTGTCGGCGTCGATCGCGATCGCGGCCCCCGCGGCCCCGTCCGCCTTCCAGCCGCCGGGGACGGCCCCGTCCGCGGGCGGCGGCGGAGTGTCGGCCCCCTCGGCGTTCCCGGCCCGCCGCAGGGGCTCCGCCCCGGCGGGCTCGAAGCCCGGGTTGGGCGGCTCGCCGATCGCCCCGCCCGGCCCGCGATTGAGCCGGGAGAGCTGGGCGGAGAGCTCGCGATACTGGGCCTCCAGGCTGGTGAGGACCGCCTCGGACGGATACGGGGTGATCTCGGTCATCCGCACGCCGGGCGCCCCCACGCGGACGGCGGAGACGCCGAAGGGGAGGAGGTCCAGCACGAGCTGCCGCCCCCCCGCCGCGGGCTGGGGGATCAGCTTGAGGTTCCGGCCGAGATCCTCCACCCCGGCGGCGGCCGGGGCGTCGATCAGGCCGGCCAGGCGGATGGGATAGGGCGTGTCGTTGGCGATCTGGAGGAACGTCTGTCCGCCGTGGTCGACGGTCCGGACCGAGACGCCGAGGTCCTTCGGATCGCCGCCGAAGGAGGCCGGGCGCGTGGGCCCCGCGGGGACGCCGCGGAGCACGGCGGCGAACCGCCGCAGCCGATCCTCGTGCCCGGCGATGGCCGGCGCCGCGAGCACGACCCAGCGGGCGTCGAGCGCCGCCACGGCGTGCCCGAGCGGCTCGTCGGCGGCCCCGTCCTCGCCCAGCGGCAGGGTGGCGAGTTCGACGGCCCCAATTACGGCCGGCGGCCCCGAGCCCGGCGGGGCGTCTTCGATGGCATCCACCTCGCCGGCCTGGCCGGCGGCCTCCCGGTCGATCCGGAGCAGGAGCCCGCGGTTGGGATAGGCCGCCAGGCGGGCGTCCAGGTCCGGGCTCACCGCCAAGTCATGCGCCAGCGGATCGGTCGAGATCTCCGCGCCGCGGAGGACGATCGGCGCCGCGTCGCCGCCCGGCCACGATTGCAGGTCCAGCCCCACGCTCCGCCAGGCCTGGCTCGGGGCCAGCCCCGCGAGGTCCGCCCGCCGCGCCTCCGCGCCGGCCGCGCCGCCGTGGAGGGAAGGGGTCGCCAGCGCCAGGGACGCGTCCGGGGCCACGCCCCGGGCCGCCTCCGCGAGCTCCGCGTAGAGGGCGGCGATGGCACGGGACCTCCAGGTCAGCCAGGGCATCCGGCCCACGCCGAGGAGGTACTTCGACCGCGCGGCGAAGCGGTTGGGATCCACGGCATCGGTCCCCGGTATGCTGGCGGCGGTCTCCGGGCCGAAGGTCTCGCGGACGAACCGCGAGAACGTGTCGTCGTCGATCCCGGTGTCGGGGGAGCCCAGCAACGTCGGCCCGGTGCCGAGCCGGAGCAGGATCCCGGCGACCTTGCCCCCGTCGTCGCGGGCCGCCAGGGCCGCCTCCACGCGCCGCTTCATCGCCTTGCGGACGTCCGGATGCAGCGGGTGATAGCACGGGCCGTCCGCCAGCCCCTGCCGATCCACCCGCACCAGCCCCAGCCGCAGCGCCTCCGGCGAGTCCGGCGGGGCCAGGTCGGGGAGCGCGTCGCGGCCGTCCAGCGAGAGTTCCAGCCAGGCGGAGCAGCCGTGCCTCGCCAGCAGGCGGAGCACCATGCCGGCCCGGTCGGGGCCGGTGGCGTCCTCGTCCGCCTGCCCGTGCAGGCCGCGGCGCACGGCCCGGTCGGCCGCCGGCTCCGGCAGGACGGCCAGCGAGGCCCCGCAGTAGCCCAGGTAGGAAGCCAGGTTCCGGGCCGCCTCGAGGTTATCCGCGAGCCCGGCCTCTCCCTGGCCGCCGAAGCGATCGAGCGCGTGCTCGCCGGTCAGGTAGAGCCCCAGCGAGCGGCCGGCCGCCGGGTTGGGGGGCCGGATCGACGGCCCTGGCGGCACGCCCGGCAGCTCCGTGAGCTTGATCGTCCCGAGGCGGACCGAGGCCCCCTCGTTGCGGTTCAGGAAGACGAGCAGGGGATCGGGGCAGTCCGGCCAGACGAGCCAGGAGAACGTCACGGCCGGGCCGTCCTTGAGGATCGGCGGCCCCGAGGCGCAGGCATCCAGCAGGACCCGGGGGCGGCGGCCCGCCCCGCCCGCGTCGACGACCGCCACGCCGAGCGCGGCGGGATCGCCGCCGGCCACGGTGACCGTCACGCGATGCGGCCGGTCCGGGTGCGGGGCCCGCAGCGAGACGGCCGCCCAGGCCAGGCCGGATGCGTCCGCCGGGGGTAGGCTGGCGGCCTCGCTCCGGCTGATCCACGACCTCAGCCGTTCGCGGTCCGTCTCCTTGCGAGCCGCCTCCGCCAGGACCTCCGCCGGCAGCGCCCAGACGCTCCGGCCCGGCCGCGAGGCCGGCGACCGGCCGGAGGCGGAGAACCGCGTGTTGCGGATCCTCGCGGGATCCACCGAATCCACCTCGGCCTCGCGCGCCGCGGCACCGGCCGATTCGGCCGGAGGTTCGGTCGGGGCGACGACCGCGAGCACCGCCCGCCTGGTCGCCGAGCTCGCCACCGGCGTCGGCGTCGACTTGCGGCGGCGGATCAGGCGGCTCAGGCGCGAGCCCTCGCGCGTGCCGGCGGGCTCCCAGGCCGATCGGAACTCGACCACGTAGGAGCCCTCGTGCTTCGGCGCGGGGATCGTCCAGAGGACGGACGGCGGATCCATGCGGTTGGCGGGGACCGTTTCCCGGCGCTCGTCCTGCCAGAGGACCTCGGTGACGCCGATCGGCCGCAGGACCGCGGTGGTCCGCACGATCACGTCGGCCGCGTCCGGCCAGACGATGTTGTAGCGGAGCGAGACGGGCACGGCCGCCGCGGGGGCGACCACGCCCGATTCCGCCCCCTGCCCCAGGTCGATCATCAGGGAATCCCACGCCAGCCGCTCCACCGTCACCGCGACGGCCGCCTGGGCGGGCCCCTGCTGGGGCTTCTCCAGGATCGTCGCGACCGGGATCCGGACTGCGCTCCCCCCCTTGCGGACGATCAGGTCGGCCGCCGGGGTCACCTCCAGCCGCGCCCGCACCCGGCCGCTCGGCTCCGCGCCGAGCAACCAGCCGCCGTCGGCCCCGCGATGCGGCCGGGCGACGGTCCCCCCGGACTCCTCGGGCGGCCAGGCCACGACGTCCTCAACCTGCCCGTCGGACGCGGACAGGACGACCGCCTCGGAGGCGTCCGCGGCAACGGCGGCCGCCGTCGGCGACCAGCGGACCTCGATGGCGATCCCGACGCGGTCCTCGGCACCTGCCGTGGCCGTGGGCCGCTTGCCGTCGCCGGGCGCGGCACGGGCGAGGCCGAACGTGCCCATCAGGCACGCGGCCAGCACCGTCAGGACTTCGCGCCATCCCTTGCGCATGAGGTCCGGGTTCGCCTTTCGGTTCCGCGGCCGAGGAACGACCGTCTGCATCCGCAACGGACTTGACCCCCGCGCCCAGCATCCATGCCGGAACGGCAAGCCTATCCTTGATCCCTGCCGGCCTTCGCCCCGGTCACGACGATTTGCGCCCGGGGACGAGTGGAAGAAGTGGTTCTCGGACTGTCATCGACAGGAGATCGCCGGCATTTCACTCGAAATCAGGAAATCCGGCAAGATCGACCTGATCCAACCGTCATTTCAGGCATCCCGCCCGCCCGATCGAATCCAGAGTCCACGTCGACCACCCCTTGGAAGGAGATGCCCGTGCAACCAACCATATCGTCGTCCGAAGCCCGGCTGGCAGGTAGGCGATCTTCAGGCTTCTGCCATGGTATGAGTGAGCTGATCCCGACACCTGCTGCAGAGGCGCCGGAAGTCGGAGCTGAGACTGTGCTCCTCACCCAGGCGTGACCAGAAGCTTACGGCCTGCTTCGCCACCTCATGCCACAGGTGGACGTTCAGGGCTGTGGGAGGGCGTGGGGTGAAGGGCCGTTCGATCACGGTCCCGTCGATCGGGGCGAATCGCATCGGCAGCATGTCGTAGACCGGCGTCGGAGACAGCGTCAGATGCCGGGCCTCGTCGGTGAAGAAGCAGAAGTTCCCGAAGTGCCGGTCTCCATTCGCGATGAGATCGCCGAAGGTGTCCAGCCAGATCATCCGATCGGCATGCTCGACGGCCATGCGCAGATGCGACTCCTCGAGGATATGTCGCGCGGCCTTGCTCCAGTTCTCCGGGACATGTCCGAGGAAGTGGCAGTTCAATGCGAACAGGGAGATCACTCCTCGTCGCCCCCTCGCACCGATCCGGTCGAAGCGATCGACTTGCAAGAACCTGGTACCGTCGATGTCGAACCACTCCGACCGGGGGACGGGAATCCCGGCATCTCGGAGCACTTCAAGGGCGACGTGCTCGCAGACGAGCAGGTCACGCCATCGGTCCGCCGCGGCACCGTCGCCGCCGGCGAATTTCACGATCACGTGACGCCCTTCGGCGTAGACGGCGAACTTCGGGTGCTCGCCGCCCGCCGATGATCCTGGTTGACCGGCGAGAGCACCCGTGGCCAGGCTCGGGTAGTCTGCCCGGCCGATTTGAGGCGGTCGCCCCGCCAGGAAGCGGTCCAGCGACTCCTCCCCCAGGATCAGGTCGCCGACGCAATCCTCGCCGCGCAGGGCGAGCGAGATCAGTTGATGGTCGTCGTTCCAGTCGCTGATTCGTCCAGGAAGTCGCAACTCCGGGTATTACCCCGGCAAGGAAGTTGATCAAGCTCACGGATATCGAACGGCCT
>NZ_JAALJH010000034.1 GCF_011064615.1 Aquisphaera insulae
GTCGAATCCAACAACTCCGCGACTCTCGCCAACCGGATTACGCTGACGGAGGTCCTGACGGGGTTGGCCCTCGCTGGAGCCCGCGGATCGCTCTCGACCGACTCGGACACCGATTACTGGTCGTTTGAAGGAACGACAGGGCAAGTCGTCTCCTTCAGCACGGAGAATCCAGGCAGCCAGCCCTACACCGGTTTGCAGTACAGCATCACCGGACCGGGCGGCAGCTATGTCGGGAGCTATGGCTCCTACGACGGCCGCAACCAGTCTCGACTCACCCTGACCTCGTCCGGGACGTATACGATTCGGGTCGGTCGATACTACAACTATGCCGGCGAGTACCGGATCACGCTGGCGTCGGCGTCCCAGCCGCTCGAGCTCGCGGCGGACAATGGCGATACGATCTCGGCGGCGTCTCCGATCAAGCTGACGACCTTCGGCTCATCGCGACTGGGTAGCATCGCCGGCGCGATCTCCGGGCCGGGCGACCTGGATTACTACAGCCTGGGGACGATCGACGCCGGCGAGACCGTGCGACTGTCGCTGCGCCGACCGGCGGGCAGCACGCTGCTGCCGGCCGTCAGCCTCTATGACGCCGCCAACGGCTACCTGGTCGAGGACTTCGGCCAGGTCCCCTTCGACGACATCGCCCAGATTCGCATCCCCTATCGGGGGGTCTTCTACGCGGTCGTCTGGGGCCGCAACGGGACCGGCGGCCCGCGCGAGTACTACGTGCTCGACGTCCAGGTTGGCCCGTCCGGGCCGGCCACGGTGCCCAACCTCCAGGTCAGCGCGGTCGTCACGCCGACGGCCACCGATCTCCGCAGCGGCGGGCCGGTCCAGTTCTCGTACACGGTCCGGAACTCCGGCCTGCTGGCGACCCAGGTCCCGGCCTGGTCCGATCGCGCGGTGCTCTCGAAGAACAGCGTGGCGGGGGACGCAGACGACATCCCCCTGGGCCTCTTCCGCCACGAGGGGGCGCTGGCCGTCAACGGTTCCTACACCGCCACGATCAACACGACGCTTCCGGACGGAATCGACGGCCCGTACTACCTGATCATCTCGGCCGATGCGCTGAACGAGGTCAACGAGTTCCTCGACGAGCGCGACAATTCGCGCGTGTCCGGCTCGACGTTCCGCGTGACGCGAGCCCCCTACCCGGACCTCGTGGTCGAGTCGATCACGCCTTCCGGCGGGGATGCCAACGGCCTGGTGACGATCTCCTGGCAGACGGCCAACCGCGGCACAATCGCCGCCACGGGCGGCTTCCGCGAGCGTGTGACGGTCACCGACAAGGCCGGCGGCTACGTCGTCTACGACCGGACCTATGAGGTGAGCGGCGACCTCGCCACCGGGGCGATCCGCGCCGGCTCCGATCAGTTCTATCTCACGTATGGCCGCGTCTACACGGTCCGGGTGACGACCGATTCCGGCGGTCGGCTCTATGAGTACAACGACACGGGCCATGAGGCCGCGGAGGCCAACAACGTCCGCGATCTGGACTTCACGGCGCAGCAGTTGGCCGACGCCGACCTGGTGGTGTCCGTGTTCACGGCCCCGACGAGCCTGCTCGTCGGCGACCCGGCGACCGCGGCCCTGAGCTGGACCGTGGAGAATCGGGGCGAGTCCACGGGCTCGGCCACGCGCTGGATCGATCGCGTGGTCCTCAGCCGCGACGCCGTGCTGGGCAACGGCGACGACGTGACGGTGGTCGAGGTCGAGCATACCGGGGCGCTCGCCACGAATGGCTCGTACTCGGTGAGCCGGTCGGTGACGCTGCCGGGCGGACTCTCCGGCGATTACACCCTGTTCGTGGTCGCCGACGCGACCGGCCAGGTCTCCGAGGGGGGCGACGAGTCGAACAACGCCTCCGCCGGCCGCGCGATCGAGGTCGTCCCCCGAGCCTTCGCCGATCTCGTGGTCGACACGATCTCCGCTCCCGGAGCCGTCCGCAGCGGCGGCTCGGTCACGGTCGGCTGGACGGTCTCCAATCGGGGTATCGCGGCAACGGGTGCAGGCCCGTGGATCGATCGGGTGGTCCTCTCCAGTGATGCCGTGCTCGATACCGGCGACCTGGAGCTGGCGCGAGTCTCGCACGGCGGCTCGCTGGCGGTCGGCGGCTCTTACCCGGCCACGGCCACGGCCGTCGTGCCCAACGGGATCTCCGGCACGTACTACGTCTTCGTGACGACCGACGCGGGCGAGGTCCTCTACGAGTACCGCTACGAGGCGAATAACACGCTCCGCGCCGCCGACCCGGTCGTGGTCTCGCTTACTCCGCCCGACCTGAAGGTCACCTCGATCTCAAACCCGACGCGCGGCCAGGCAGGGCAGGTTGCCCACATGGCCTGGACCGTCAAGAACGACGGGACCGGATCGGCCGACGGGTCGTGGGACGACCGCGTCTACATCTCGGCCAACGGCAGCCTCTCCGGAGCAACCCTCCTGACCACCGTACGGCGGACGTCGTCCCTGGCCGTCGGCGCCAGCTACTCGGCGTCGGCGGACGTCTCGCTCCCGGATCTCGCGGACGGCAGCTACACGATCCTGGTGGTCACCGATGCGTCCGGCGAGGTCTACGAGGATCAGTTCGAGGGGAACAACACCACGGCTTCGAGCAGCGTGCTGGTCCTGGGCCATCCCGACCTCGCCGCGCAGGTGCTCTCGCTCCCCGCCTCGGCCGTGGCGGGCACGTCCATCACGGTCCGCTGGTCGGTCCGCAACACGGGCACCGAGGTCGCCACGGCCCCGTGGGCCGACCGAGTCTACCTGTCAACGGACGGGACGCTCGACCCCCAGGACATCCTCCTGGTCGAGGTCGCCCGCGCCTCGAGCCTCGCCCAAGGGGCCTCGTACGAGGCCCAGGCCGCGGCCGTGGTGCCGCCGATCGGCCAGTCCGGAACCTACTACCTCATCATCCGGGCGGACGCCGGGGAGAAGGTCGCGGAGAGCGGCTCCGAGGCGAACAACGTGGCGTTGTCGTCGATTCGCCTGGCGCGGGAGCCGTACGCCGATCTGACCGTCGCCGACGTCGTGGCACCCGCGCTGACCGTCGGCGACCCGGCCAGGGTGACGGTGAGCTGGAAGGTGGCCAACCAGGGCACCGGAGCCGGCTCGGCGACCGGCTGGACCGACGTCGTCATGGCCTCGACCGACGACGTGGCGGGCAACGGCGATGATGTCGTCCTCGCCCGCTTCTCGCACGCCGGGGCGCTGGCCGTCGGCGAGTCGTACGCGCGATCGGAGACGTTCCGCCTCCCCCCGGCCTTCCAGTTCCACGGGCGGCTCTTCGTCAAGGCCGACGCGGATAACGCCGTCGACGAGTTCGACTTCGAAGGCAACAACGCGGCCCGGTCGCCTGGTGCCTTCGATGTGACGCCGAGGCCCTACGCCGACCTGGTCGTCCGCTCGGTCGTCCCCGGCGCCGGTGCGTCCAGCGGACGAGCGTTGCACGTCACCTGGACGGTCGCCAACCAGGGGATCGGCCTGACTGACATCCCGGATTGGAACGACGCGGTCTACCTGGCCACGAGCCCCGACGGATCGGGGGCTCAATACCTCGGAAGCTTCAGCCATCAAGGCCACCTCTCGGTCGGGGCGTTCTACACTCGCGAGGCCGATGTCGTCCTGCCGAACGGCATTTCGGGCACCTACTACCTCATGGTGGCCACCGGCGGGCCTTATGAGTTTATTTACGGGAACAACAACTCGACCGTATCCGCCGCGTTCTCGGTGCAACTGACGCCGCCTCCCGACCTGACCGTGGTCGACATCACGGCCCCGCCCGAGGTCGTGTCGGGCACCAAGATCGACCTGACGTGGCAGGTCCGCAACGTAGGGCCGGGCGCGGCGCTCGGCTCGTGGTCGGATTCCGTGGAGCTCCGCTCGACCGACGGCGCCAGCGTGATCCCGCTCGGCAACTTCTCCTACAACAGCGGCCTGGAGGCCGGGAAGTCCTACACGCGGAGCGAGCAGTTCGCCCTGCCCGATAACATCCAGGGCCTCTACCGCGTCCAGGTCCGGACCAACGCGAACAACGCCCTGTACGAGCATGGCGCCACCGGCAACAACTTGGTGGCCGACGACGCGACGATCCTGGTCCGCCTGGCCCCCCATCCCGACCTCCAGGTCTCGTCGGTCTCCGCACCCGATCGGGTCCAGGGCGGCGGCACGATCGCGGTCGAGTTCACGGTGCGGAACCAGGGGACGGCGATGACCTCGACGCCCCGCTGGACCGACTACGTCTACATGTCGATCGACGACACGATCTCGGGAGATGATATCCTGATCGGGGCTTTCGAGAACGGCTCGGCCCTGGCACCCGGCGACAGCTACCCGACCCGCGCCGGAAGCCTGGTGGTGCCCAAGCGATTCCGCGGCGACGCGTATATCCTTGTGCGGACCGATGGCAACGACGCCGTCAACGAGTTCCCCAACGAGGACAACAACCTCTTCGTGAAGCCGGTCTACGTCCAGCCGCTCCCCCCCGCGGATCTGGTCATCGGGGCCGGCGACGTGGTGGCCCCGGCCCAGGCCTTCAACGGCTCGTCCATCGACGTCCGCTACACGGTCCGGAACCTCGGGGCGAACTCCACCGACCAGGACGCCTGGACCGACACGCTCTGGCTGATGCCCGACCGCAAGGAGCCCCGCGCGCGGGTCCAGAACCCGTTCAAGGAAGGGGGCATCCTGCTGGGCAGCTACTACCACTCCGGCGCCCTGGCCGTGGGCGGGAGCTACCAGACGACCGCCCGCGTCACCCTGCCCGAGACGATTTTCGACGAGAACGGCGTCCAGGTCGCCCTGTCCGGCCAGTGGTACATCACGCCCTGGGCCGACGCATACGACGTCGTGCTCGAGGATACGTTCTCGAACGTCCTGAACCCGGACGACCCGACCGAGACGGACAACAACAACTACAAGGCCCGGCCCATCACGATCCTCGTGGTTCCGCCGCCGGACCTGGTCGTCACGTCGGTCTCGCCGACGGCCTCGGCGGTGGGGGGCGACTCGTTCAAGGTCCAATGGACGGTCACCAACCGCGGCGCCGGCGAGACGATCCAGGACGGCTGGTACGACGAGGTCTACCTCTCCGACAGGCCCACGCTGAACGCGCCGGGCGCGAAGCAGTGGCGGCTCGACAACTACCCGGGCATCCTCCACAACGGACGGCTCGGGCCCGACCAGTCGTATGCGGCCGAGGCCACGTTCGCACTGACGCCCGAGATCGCGGGCCTGTACGTCCTGGTGAAGACGGGCGTGGGGGCCTGGGAGGGCCCGTACACGACCAACAACACGACGTCCGCGGGCACCTCGGTCGTGCCGCTCGCGCCGGCCGACCTCCGCGTCGAGTCGATCACGGTGCCCGCGTCCAACTCCTCGGGCGAGAAGGCGACCATCTCCTGGACGGTCGTCAACGCCGGAGCCTCCGCCTGGGAGGGGACTCGGTACTGGTACGACGCGGTCTACATCTCGCCGGACCCGGAGTTCATCCCGAGCCGGGCGATCGGCCTGGGGTCGTTCTACCAGGGCAACGCCCCGGGCCTGCCCGCGGGGGCGAGGTACACGCGGACAGTAGAAGTCACGCTGCCCCGTGGCATCGGCGGCGAGTACTTCATCCACATCGTGACGGACCCGAACGGCGCCCTCTCGGCCGGGTTCCCCAGTAATGACAACAGCCGGGGCTACTTCACGACGAACGGCTACGAGGATCCGTCGAACAACCTCAAGAGCGTGCCGATCCCCGTCGTCTACCGCGAGCCCGACCTGAAGGTGACGAGCCTCACGGTGCCGAACACGACGCCGAAGTCGGGCGAGACCATCCGCGTCGGCTGGACGGTCAGCAACATCGGCACCCGCGCCACCCGCGAGGACGAGTGGGTCGATCGGGTCTACCTCTCGCTCGATCCGTCGCTCGACTTCGGCGATCAGCTCCTGGGCGAGTCGCTCCGGTCCGGCGCCCCGCTCGCGATCGGCGGGACGTACGACCGCACCCTCGACGTGTCCCTCCCGGACGGCATCCAGGGCACGTTCTACATCCTCGTCTTCGTGGATTCGAACGTCACCGGCCCCCTGCCCCCGGCCGATCCTTCGCTCCGCTACGAATACTACTCCGGCGACTTCGTCAGGATGGCGCGGGTGCAGGAGTTCCAGGACGAGGGGAACAACGTGACCTCGAGCTCGCTGCCGATCACGCTGACTCCGCCGCCGGACCTGAAAGTCTCGCTGGTTGACGTCCCCGCGCAAGTGATCGCGGGCCAGCCGTTCAGTCTGACCTACACCGTGACCAACGCGGGCCCGGGGGGCACGCCCGCCCGGCAGTCGTCGTGGGACGATTACATCTACCTCTCTCGCGACGCCTTCCTGGACCTCCAGGCCGATCGTTACCTCGGGGCCGTGTCTCACCAGGGCGGCCTGGCGGCCGGCGATAAGTACACGATCACCCAGCTCCTCCGCGCCCCTCGCGACCTGACCGGACCGTTCTATGTCTTCGTGCTCACCGATCCGCCCCTGTACGGCAACCGCGGCCGGGTCTTCGAGCTGGACAAGGAAGGGAACAACGCCTCCCCCTCTCCACAGCCGATGATCATCAGCGTGCCCCCGCCGTCCGACCTGCAAGTGCGCACGATCAACCTCCCGGACACGGTGAAATCGGGCGAGCCGATCACGGTCTCCTGGACGGTTGGGAATGAGGGCCGCAACCCCGCCGAAGGGTCGTGGACCGATGCCGTTTACCTGTCCGTGGATGCCACGTGGGACATCGGCGACATCCCGCTCGGCCGCGTCGTCCACTCGGGGACGCTCGGCCGCGGCGAGTCGTACACCTCGACCCTCAACGTCGCCCTGCCTCCCGCGCGTCCGGGAAGCTACCGGATCATCGTCCGCCCGGACATCCTGAACGAGGTTTACGAAGGGCCGGACGAGGCCAACAACCGAACGGCCTCGCCGAACGTCCTGCGCGTGACCGTGGACGAGCTCCAACTCGGTGTGCCGAAGCCGATCACGCTTAGCACCGGCCAGGAATTGCTCTTCCAGGTCACCGTCGATCAGGGCCGCACGCTCCGGATCAGCCTCGACGGATCGGCCGTCGGCGCGGCCAACGAGCTGTTCGTGCGATTCGGTGACGTGCCGACCGGGATCGCCTACGACGCCTCTTATGAAGGCCCCCTGGCACCCGACCAGATTGCCGTCATCCCGACGACGAAGCCGGGCGTGTATTACATCCTGGTGCGAGGCCATTCCGAGCCTGCGCCGGGGACGCCGGCGACGATCCTGGCGGAGCTGGTGCCGCTGGCCATCACGTCCATCACGCCCGACTCCGGCGGCGACAGCCGATGGGTGACCACGACGATTCGCGGCGCGCGCTTCGATCCCTCGGCCATCGTCAAGCTCGTCCGCCCCGGCTTCGCGGAGTACGAGCCGGTCCAGTATCAGGTCATCGACAGCACCAGGATCATCGCCACGTTCGACCTCAGGGACGCGCCCCACGGACTGTACGACGTCCGGGTCACGAACCCCGGCGGCGAGTCCGCGGTCGTCCCGTACCGCTACCTGGTCGAGACGGCCCTCGAGCCGGAGGTCCGCGTCGGCCTGGGAGGCCCCCGCACCCTGGCGCCGGGGGCCACGGGGACCTATGGGGTCTCGCTCGAGAATCTCAGCAACGTCGATCAGCCCTACATCTACTTCAAGTTCGGCGTCCCCGAGCTCGGGGTGAATCCCAACCTCGACCTGCGCTATCTCAACTTCTTCAACAACCTCCGGGGCAGTCCGGATCTCGGCGGCCTGGACAATCTGCCCTGGGCGAGCCTGGAATCGACCGTCAACACAACCGCGGAGGATCTCGCGCCGGGCTTTGCCTTCGATCTCTATGCCCGCGGCTACGTCGGCATGACGTTCAACGTGGAGACCTATCCCGGGCTGGCCGAGAAGCTCAAGCAGGATCCCGACTTCCTGCTCAAGTTCGCGGACACGCCGGAGGAGATCGCCTTTCAGTTCTACATGCTCGCCGCGGCGACGCCGATGACCCGCGCCGAGTTCGTCGCCTTCCAGCGTGAGGAGGCGGAGAAGCTCCGCCTGCGAGCGCTCGCCGATCCGACGGCCAGCCAGGCCCTCTCGGTCCTGGCCGCCGACGCGACCACGTGGGGCGACCTCTACATCGCCGCGCTCGAGGACGCCGGCCTGCTCCGGCCCGAAGACCAGGCGCCGCCGATCCGCCAGGATCCGAAGGTGATGAGCCTGGTCGCGACCCTGGCCAGCGGCCTGCTCGTCGGCCCGGCGGGCGACCAGATCGTCACCAACGGCAACCTGCTGAACTTCTGGGCGCAGGTCCGCCGCTGGTACGGCAACGACCCGAGCCTCGTCGCGCCGGGCGCCGGGGATGAGCCTCGAATCGTCCCCGCGCCGGGCTCCGATGCCTACGACCTGAAGATGTCGAGCGCGACCGCCTTCGAGGCGTTCAACCTCTACGTCCCCTTCGGCGACATCACCTTCGAGCGAGGGATCGCCAAGGCGCCGCCGCCGGATTTCGCCCAGTACTTCAATCTGCCCGGATCCACCACGCGGAACGTGGCGATGACCGGGCCGGAAGGCCAGGGTCCTCGACAGTTCGTCCCGGTGGGTCAGTCGCTGCCTTACACGGTCAACTTCGAGAACCCGGCCACGGCCGCCTCCGCCGTGGGCGAGGTCCAGATCGTCCAGAAGCTCGACTCCGACCTGGACCCACGCTCCTTCCGGCTGGGCGACCTTCGGCTGGGCGATATTACCGTGCACATCCCGTCCGGCCGCGGGATCTTCCAGGGCGAGTTCGATTTCACCAAGTCGAAGGGCTTCATCCTTCGCGTGAGTGCCGGGCTCGACGTCTTCTCGAACACCGCCACCTGGCTCCTCCAGGCGATCGACCCCGACACCGGCGAGGTCATCCAGGATCCCGCGCGTGGCCTCCTGCGTCCCAATGACGCCGCCGGCCTGGGCAGCGGCTACGTCGGCTACACGATCGAGCCGCTCGAGGCCACGCCGACCGGCACCGAGATCCGGTCGACGGCGCGGATTCTCTTCAACAACGCGCCGCCCCAGGATACCGAGGAGATCGTCTCCACGATCGACGGCCAGGCCCCGACGACGACGCTCACGGTGGCCCCCCTGACTTCCGGCGGGAGCGACCTCCTGGTCTCGTGGTCGTCGGCGGATGACGGCGGCGGCTCGGGCGTGAAGCATGTGACGGTCTACGTCTCGGAGGACGGCGGCGACTACACCATCTGGCTGCGGCAATCGACGGCAACGTCCGGCGTCTACGCCGCGAAGCCCGGCCACAACTACCGCTTCCTCGCCCTGGCCACCGACCTCGCCGGCAACCGCGAGCGGCCCGGCGCGGGCGTCTCGGCCCCCGACGACGGGTCGACCGTGAACCTCGGGGCACTCCCCGTCGCCCCCGAGACGACCACCGATGAGGACCTCGGGCCGGTCGCCTCGCCGAGCCCGTCGCCCTCGACCAACCCGCTTTTCCTGGAGGCCGAGCAGGCCATCCCGTCGGCCGGCAACGCGAGCCGTCCGAGCGAGTTCGCCACGGTCCTGCGGCCGTTCGTGGGCGAGTCGTTCGCCACGGGCATCGCGACGAGCCACGCCGGGATCGGGCCGATGGCGATCGTCGTGCTGCCCGATCGCTCGGTGATCATCAGCGGCGGGGCTGGCCGGAACCAGCTCTTCCGCCTGACGGCGGCCGGCGGCGCCGTCGGGACGCCCCTGGCAACGCTCGATGTTCCCGTCTTCGACCTGGCCCTGGACGCGTCCGGCCAGCTCTGGGCGTCGACCGGCGGCGGCCCGCTCCTCAAGCTGGATCCCGCGACCGGAGCCGTCCTGGGCCGCTACGGCGATGCGATCACCCAGGCGGTGGCGGTCCAGCCCTCGACGGGGCGGGTGTATGTCTCCTCCAGCGGCGGTGTCGAGATCTTCGACCCGGTCTCTCTGACCTTCAGCCACTTCTCGGACGTCCGCGTGGGCAACCTCGCGTTCGCCCCCGACGGCACCCTTTGGGGCACGACCTGGCCGAACCGCGGGAGCGTCGTTCGGTTCGACCATCGGGGCCGCGCCGAGCGGATGCTCGCATTCGACACGCCCGTCGATTCGATCGCCTTCGGCCAGGCGGGCAGCCGGCTCGATGGGCTGCTCTTCGTCTCGAACAACGCCGGCAAGCAGGCGGGCGCCGGCGGCGACGTCGTCATGGTCGACCTGGTCACCCTCAGGACGGTCGTGGTGGCGAAGGCCGGGACCCGCGGCGACATCATCCGGACGACGCCGGACGGGCGAGTGCTGATCAGCGAGTCCCACCAGGTCGATGTCCTGAGCCCCGCCCTCGCCCCGCGCGTGGCCGCGACCAATCCCGCGCCCGGGGGCGTCGTCGCGCTCCCGCTCGGCTCGCTCACGGTGACGTTCGACCGCGACATGTACGACGGGCCGGCCGACGATCTGACGTCGGTCCTGAACCCGGCGAACTACGCCCTCTCCGGCGACGTCTCCGGGGTCATCCGGATCCGGGGCGTGGCCTACGATCGCACCAGCCGGACGGTCGCCTTGAGCGTGGAACCCCTGGTTCCGGACCGCTACTCCTTGAAGGTCGTGGCGAACGTCCGGAGTGCCGATGGCCTGTCGCTGGCCGAGCCGTACGAGGGACGCTTCACCGGGATCTCCGATTTCACCTCGCAGGTCCGGGTCAGCCTCAGCAATGTCCGCGTCGATTCCAGGTCTGGCACGGTCACCTACGACGTGCGTGTCACGAACACGTCGTCGTACGACCTTCGCGGCCCGCTGATGTTGAGGCTCGACGGCCTCCAGCCGGCCGACGCCCGATTGCTGGGCTCTCGCTTCGATCCGTCCGACGGCACCTTCTGGCTGGACCTCACATCGGCCGCGACGGGCGGCGTGCTCACGGCCGGCCAGACGACCGCGGTGAGGCCGCTCACGATCGCCTACCCGATCGGCTCCAAGCTGACGTTCCGCCCCGCGCTCCTCGCCCTGCCCTACCCGAACGCGGCCCCGGTATTCGATTCGCTGCCGATCACGACCGCGACCGCCGGCACCGCATACCGCTACCAACCGCAAGCCCACGATCCAGACGGCGTGAGCCTGGGCTATCTGCTGGTCAAGGGCCCGGCCGGGATGACCGTTGACGCGAAGACCGGGCTCGTCTTCTGGGCCCCCGATGCGTCCGCCCCGGCGCTGGCGCAGGTCATCCTCCACGTGTACGACGCCCGGGGCGGCCGCGGTTCGCAGGAGTTCGCCATCTCCGTCGCCGGGGTGAATGCCCCGCCGACCCTGGGCGCAATCGGGCCGATCGTCCAGGCCACCGAGGGGCAGCCCCTTGCCCTGCCCCTTCAGGTTGCGGATCCCGAGGGGGACACGCTCCTCTCCTGGGCCGAGAACCTGCCGCCCGGCGCGACCTATGACGCCGCCGCCCGGACCCTCAACTGGACCCCGGGATTCGACGCGGCGGGGACCTACGAGGACGTCCGCCTGGTCGTCAGCGATGGCTACCATCGCGTGCTTCGTACGTTCACCATCCTCGTTGCGCCGGCCAACCAGGCGCCCACGCTTGTCCGACCGGCTGATCGCGTGGTCCGCGAAGGAGACCCGATCCGGATTAACCTCCGGGCCCAGGATCCCGAGGGGTCGGCGCTGACCTTCTTCAGCGACTTGCTTCCCGGCGGCGCCACGATCGATCCGGCCACCGGCCTGTTCGAGTGGACGCCGCTCTTCATCCAGCACGGCGAGTACGACATCCCGATCAGCGTGAGCGACGGCGTCAACACCACGACCCGGACCATGCATCTGACGGTGCTGAACGTCAACGCACCGCCGGAGTTCGACGACCTCAGCCGGTGGGAGGTCCAGGAAGGGCAGGTGCTCCACTTCCGCGCCTTCGCCTTCGACCCGGATAACCCGACCTTCGTGCTCCAGACCAGGATGGCCAATGGCGAGTTGACGCCCCTTGAGGAGACGGCGGCCAGTGTGACCTATGCTGTCGAGGGGCTTCCCGCCGGCGCGAATTTCGATCCCGTGAGCGCCACTCTCACGTGGGTGCCCGGCTACGACCAGGCCGGGACCTACACGATCACTTTCACCGCCACCGACGACGGCGACGGCACCGGGATCCCCGCCACCGCCACGGCGACCGCCCGGATCACGGTGAAGAACACGAACCGGCCGCCGGTGCTGACTCCCATCGACAACCTCAGCGTCGACCGCGGCGCGAGCGTCTCGCTGGTCGTCCAGGCGGTCGATCCCGACGGCGACCCGATCCGGCTGTCGGCCACGGGCTTGCCGGGCTTCCCCATCCCCGGATTCGCGACCTTCGTGGACAACGGCAACGGCACCGGCCGTTTCGTCTTCGCCCCGAGGCCCGGCGATCGCGGCAACCACACGATCACGATCGTGGCCGCCGACGATGGCGACAAGGACGGCCCGTGGGCGGTCAGCACGTCGGAAACCAGCTTCGTGGTCACGGTGGTCTCTCCCAACGAGCCGCCCAGCCTCGCCTTCATCGGCGACAGCGTCGCGATCGTGGGCAGGACGCTTCACCTCCCGATCTCGGCCTTCGATTTCGACGAGGAGCCCCTGACCTTCACGGCCACGGGACTCCCCGCGGGAGCCAGCCTCGTCCCTTCGTCGACCTACGGCCAGGCCGAGATTGTCTGGACACCGTCGGCCGCCACCTCCTCCACCGTGACGGTCCGCGTCGCCGACGGCGGCAACGGCGACATCTCGCGCGGCCTCTTCGCCGAGCGGACATTCCGACTCGTGGCCAGGGCCGCCAATGCAGCGCCGGTGCTTGCACCGGTCGGCTCGAAATCCGTCACCGAAGGGCAGCTCCTCGGCTTCACTCTCGCGGCAACGGACCCCGACGGCGACACCCCGAGCTACCGCGTCGACACGCTCCCCCCGGGAGCCTCGTTCGACCCGGCCTCCGGCCGGTTCTCCTGGACCCCCAACCTCTTCCAGGCCGGTTCGTACAGCCTGGTCTTCTCGGCGACCGATGGGAACCTGTCCGACTCCGAATCCGTAACGATTACGGTGGCGAACAAGAATCAGTCGCCCACGATCGTGCCCCTGGCCCCGCAATCAGGCCGCGAAGGCGTGACGCTCCAGTTCACGCTTGCAACGGGCGATCTCGACGGCGACTTGCTGCTGAATAGCCTGGTGTCTCCCCTTCCGGCCGGGGCGAGGTTCGACGCACGGACCGGGCAGTTCACCTGGACGCCCGGCTATGAGCAGGCGGGAACCTACACGCTCACCTTCCGCACCGTCGATCCGGAGGGCCTGACGGCCACGGCGGACGTCATCCTGAAGATCGAGAACGCGAATCGCTCCCCCTCGCTCCAGGTCTCGAGCCATCAGGTCGCGCTCGGCGAGCCGCTGACGTTCACGCTCCGCGGCTCCGATCCGGACCTGGGCACCACGCTCGTCTACTCGGCCGTCGGCCTGCCCGACGGCGCCACGATCGACCCGGCCACCGGTCGATTCTCCTGGCGCCCAGGGCCGGGCCAGGCCGGCGATGCGGTCGTGCAGTTCTCGGTGAGCGACGGCGAGGCAACCGCGATGGTCCCGGTCGTCCTGCGGGCCGCGATCGTGCCCGAGCCGCCGGCCGTGAGCATCGAGCTGACGCCCAGCTTTCCGGTCGTCCCCGGGCAGAAGGTCCTGGTCCACGCGATCGCCGCCGGACTGGCTGAGATCGCCGGCCTGACCCTCTCGATCGACGGCCAGTCCGTCACGCTCGACGCCCAGGGCCGGGCCCAGATCGTCGCCGGGGCGCCGGGCCGTCGCGTCGTCGAGGCGCTCGCCACCGACATCGACGGCCTGGTGGGTCGCACGACGGCCGTGCTCAAGGTCCGGGACCCGGCCGACGAGCAGGCGCCGACCGTCGCGCTCGCCTCGTCGCTCGCCGGCTCCCGGCTGACGGCGGCCGTGGACGTGATCGGCACGATCGCCGACACGAATCTCGACACCTGGACGCTCGAACTGGCCCCGCTCGGCTCTGACGCTTACGTCCGGCTTGCCTCGGGCTCCTCGCCCGTCGCGAACGGGCTCCTCGCCCGACTCGACCCGGCGACGCTGATCGACGGCTCGTACCGCCTACGGCTGACGGCCACCGACATCTCCGGCCGGACCAGCCGCGCCGAGGTCCAGGTCGAGGCCAGGTCGGCGACCAAGCCGGCGCGGTATGAGCGCCGCGAGACCGACCTGACCGTCTCGCTCGACGGGGTCACCGTCGAACTCGCCCGCGCCTACGACTCGTTCGCGTCGGGGCAGCCCGGCTCCTTCGGGGCCGGTTGGCGGATGACGCTGTCCGAGTACGAGATCTCGACGAGCGTGCCCCCCACCGGGCGTGAATCGCTGGGGGTCTACGAGCCGTTCCGCACCGGCTCGCGCGTCTATCTGACGCTGCCGGACGGCCGTCGCCTGGGCTTCACCTTCACCCCGGTCAAGCTGCAGGTCGCCGGCCTGACCTACTACCGCCCGGCCTTCTCGGCCGACGCCGGCAATCCTTACACCCTGGAGGGCCCCGAGGCCCGGCTGACGCTCGCGGGCGATCGCTACTTCGACGTCCTCACCGCCCGGCCTTACAATCCGGCCAGCCCCGAGTTCACCGGCTTCGCCTACACGCTCGTCGGCCTCGATCGCAGCGTAATTCGGCTCTCCGCCTCGGGCGAGGTGCTGGAGCAGGTCACGCCCGACGACCGCAAGCTGATCGTCCGCGACACGGGGATCATCGGCCCGGCCGGTAGCACGATCCAGTTCCTCAGGGACGCGTCCGGGCGGATCACGACCATCCTCGCCCCCGACGGCACCCGACTCAATTACGAGTACGACTCCGCCGGCCGGCTCGTGTCCGCCCGCAACGTCCAGAGCGGGCAGGCCAGCCGCTACGGCTACGACGCCGCCGGGCGGCTGACGCTGGCCGTCACGCCGACGGTCGCAACCAGCCAGGTCGTCGTCTACGGTCCGACGTCCGCCCAGCCGCTGACGCTCGCCGGCAACCTCGGTGGATCGGGGCAGTATCTCGCCGCGCCCACCGCCGGGAACCTCGCCGCCGGCCGGACCGACCGGTACGCATTCGCCTTGCGGCCGTCCGAGCGGCTCGCCACCGCCTCGGGCCGCGTGCTGCTGTCGGTCGAGATCAAGACGGCGACCGGGAGTTCGTTCCGGCCCGCCACGCCGAGCATCGCCGGCCTCACCCCGCTGGTGGTCCGGACGACGGTCGGCGGTGCATACGCCCTGTTCCTCGCGGATCGCGACGGCCTCTTCGAGCTCGACATCGCCGGCGCCGATACGTCTTCATCCGGCGGCTACACGCTGGCCCTGTCGGTCGTCGGCGACGTCGACGGCAATCGGAAGGTCGACGGCGTCGACTCCCAGCTCCTGCAGGCGGCGTTCGGCAAGTCCGCCGGCCAGCCCGGCTACGTCCTTTCCGCCGACACCGACCGCGACGGCGTGATCACCGCGGCCGACGTCCAGAATCTGGCCTCCAACCTCGGCTTCGCCGCCAACTCGCCGCCGGTGGTCACTCCGACCACCATCCTCACCCACGTGGGCTTGGCGGTCGAGTACACGCTCGGTACGCTCGTGTCCGACCTCGAGGACGACCCCGTCTATTTCCGCATCATCTCCTCCAGTAACGGAACGGCTCGCCTCAGCCCCGACGGTCGGACTCTCGTCTATGCACCAATCCCTGGATTTGGCGGTCCGGGAAAGGTGTCAATCCTGGCGGACGACGGCTACGCCATGTCGGCGGTGACCGAGGTGACCATCAATGTCAGCAGCGCTCCACTGATCCGGCTCGACTTCGCCCAGCGGGCACCGGTGATCGTCCTGGGGAGCCGCATACAGATGGAACTCGTCGGAGACTTCGCCGACCAGCAGGATGTGCGCCTGGCCCCTGCCTACGCGAATCTCTCCATCAGGAATTCGGGGATCGCCACGGTTGGGCTCGATGCGGTCGTGACAGGGGTAGGACTCGGCGGGACTGCTCTCGTGGCGTCAGCCGGCGGCCTGGTCGCGGCCACCGGAGTGCAGGTCGTGACGTCCGATGAGTGGCTTCTTGGCGATTTCGGCTCGGCGCTCTCGCTCTATCCTGGCGGCGTCAGTCTGGCTGTTGATGGCACAAGGGCCCTTAGGGTTTACGACGACCCTGAGTTGGACCTCTCGTCGACATCCTCTGGGACGGAGTACTTCGTCAGCCAGCCCGCAGTAGCGACCGTTGACGCGAACGGCGTGATTACGGCTCACCAGTTCGGTGAGGCCCGAATCATCGCGATCAACTCGGGCCGTGAAGGCTCCTTGCCGATCCGGGTGATCGCCCCGGTTGACGGTCCCCTGATTGTAGGGCCGGAGGGTGCGATCGTTCGAGGACCAGACGGTTCTACGGTGCAGATTGCCCCGAATGAGCTACCTGAAGGAACTGCCGTCTCAGTCTCCCCGGTGAGCGAGGCGCAGCTACCGGCCGGCTATTCGGTCCCGGCCGGGATGGCATACCTCGCGGCGGTGAACCTCGACCTGGGAGGCCGCGAGGTCAATACTCCGCTCCAACTCTCCGTGCCGGTCGCGCCGGGGACGCCGGCCGGAACGAGAGTCTACTTCTTCGCCCAGGGGACAGTCCCGGATGAGGCTGGTGTCGAGAAGCCGATCTGGCTCCAGACCGAAGTCGGCGTGGTGGGCTCGGATGGATTCGCTCGAACAACGTCGTTCCCGTTCCCCGGGCTTCTCGGAGGTGGGATCTATCTGCTTGCGGTCGGCGTCGTCGCCTTTGAACTCGTCCTGATCGACATCGGGAATGATCTAGCCTCTGGTACGGCGATCGTCGCACCTCAGTACGTTGATACCGCTCCTCTCCTCGGGATCCCATTCGGGTGGATTCCCGGTTATTTCACCGGTGCATTATTCATGCGTCCGGGGAACGCTCAGAGCGTCAAGGTGGTCCAGCCGAGCGTCGCGGGACCGCCACGAATCGACACGCTGACATTCGACGTGGGCTCTGGGACCAACAGGGTTGTGGCCAGGGTCCAGCCGAACTTCGCGGGGGCGACCGGTCGAACGTTGGAGAGCCCAGCCATCACCGAGACGAGCCTGGAGTTCGAATCCGACGATACCCCGGTGCTGACCATCAGAGGAGAGGGATTCGCTTCAACCACGACTGCCAGAACCGAGGTCGTATTCGTCCTCGGCCAGTCCGATGTGGAGAGTCGGACGGCGAGCGGGCAGATTGATCTGCTCAGCTTGCCGCGCGATGTTATTGTGACCGACTTCATCTCCATCAGCGCGACTGAGATCCGGCTCAGGGTGCCGAGGACGGTCCCACTCGGCCTGGCAAGCATCTTCGTCGCCCGCCGACCGGTGAGTACCCCATATCCGGCAGTCACGCCATCGACTCCGGTTCGGACGGCGACCAACCTCGCGACGTTCCGGTCGGTGCCTCGACGCAACGCGACGGATCTGAGCCTGGAAGCCACTTACCTGCGTTCGAACCAGATCCAGGTTCCGTTAGCGGACGACCGCCTGCTGGGCTTCGTGGTGAACTCGTCAGGCCCATCGGTCTACGTATTTGACACAGGAGACTCCGGCACGTCCCGTACTCCGGTGTTCCTCCAGGAGATCGAAATCGTGGGGCCAGCCGGTGATCGACCTTTCATCCGGGATGTCGCCACGACTGCCGACGGGACTCGAGCCTACGTCACTTCGCGAGATCATGGCGTTACCGTGATCGACGCCTTGACTTTGAGGCAAATCGACGCCGATCCGGCTCTAACCAATGCCAACCCAGCCCGCCAGCCGACAGCGGACGTGGATTGGATCCCGGTCAACGGTCATGTCCGTGGGATCGCCATTGATCCGGCCGACCGGTTTGCGTTCTTGGCCGATGAGAATGTCGGCATGGTCTATGTGCTGGACATTCGCCCGTGGTCGCAATTCTTCCATCAGATTATCCTCAGCATCCCTATTTCCAATGCGCCGAACGGTCTTGAAGGCGTAACGGTGGCTCCGGACGGTGACACCATCTACGTCACCGTCCCCGGACGGGCGACGGCTCAACTGTACGGGACCGGCAACCCCGGGAAGGTGGTGTCCATCGACATCCGCAACCCGGACCCCTCGTACTGGCGAGTCGGCTCAGCCAAGGGGACCGGAGGCGAATATCCCGCCGGGGTAATCGTTGCTCCGGGAAACAGGAACGACCCGGATAGGCTCCTCGTGGCGAACATGATCGGCGATTCGGGGGGACTCGCCACATTCGGGGGAGGCGGCCTCGTCAATATTGGGATGAGCCTTGGTCAGAGTGACGATTCTTATGACGTGGACAACGTGCGTGACGTTGCCTTCCTTTCTTCCTCGATCTCCAGGAGATCCGTGGACTTTGCCTTCGTCACCGGCTACAACATCCCCGGAAATGCCGACCAACCTAGCCACTTCCACGGCTATCGCTACCAGAGCCGGTACGCGGCCGGCAGCAACATCGGCATAGTTCGCGACCCCTTCGGAACCGGCAAGTTGGTGGCCGGGACTATCCCCATTCCGCTCGGATGGTCGCAGGGCATCTCCCTGACTCCGGACGGTCGATATCTGTACGTTTCTTACGTTTACGAAGGCCAGCTTCGGATTTATGACGTTGATCGTATGCTCGATGTCATTGAGGGCAACTCCCAAGACACACTTGACCGCCGCGCCGTTGACGATCTCGACTCCTCGATCGTCCAGGTGATTGCAATCCCAGGACTACTCCGGGACATCGCGATCCAATCCCCTCGGCTGACCGTCACTGCGACTGGGCTTCAGGGGGAATCGATTCCGATTGATATCCTCAACCAGTTGCGCAACCAGTTAGGACAGTCGAACGCCCAGGGCCTGCAACTCACACTCACCTCCTTCGTCGGTGGCCAGGTCGCACTGACCGCGGACGTATGGGCAAATGCCACCCAGAACAACGCGATGAAGAATGGCGTCACGGCGCTCTCTCTCATCAATCAGGCCACCCAGTCTCAGATCCTTCAGGCCACCACTGACACTCCCTACAATCCTCCGGCCTTCGATCCCCCCACCGGGCCGCCGCAGTTTCCGGAACTGGCCGGGCACCAGGATCTTGTGACCCTCGGGACGAGCTTCGCGACCTCGGGGGCGTTCTTTTTCCTGCCGGATCTCTATGCCACGGGATCATTCGCCATCCCGGTGACCAACGCCGCGTCGACCGCTTCAGGCCAGTTCTCATTTCGCGATCAGTCGGGATCTCTTCGGATAGGACGGATACAGGTCAGAGTCAATCCGTCGCCGGAGATCAAGCCATTTTCATTCGACACGGCCGGCCTCAATTTCACCTATCAGAACGAAGAGTTTCGAACCATCCCCTACCTGGTGTTCGACGGCAGAACGGCGGATATCGCCGGCCGATCTGGGATCACGGTCTCGATCGGATATGACGCCGGCCAGCAGTCCGCTCAGACCATCCTGAAGGAATTCACCGCGGCCGGCGTGCCTCTGTCTACGGCAATTGTATATGCAAACGCATATAATCAAATCCGCAATACAGGTCGTGATTACTTCTGGCGTCATGAGGGAGAGTTCAATCACCTGACGACCCGTCAGGCGGAAAAGCTGTATCGTATCGTCTACGAACGTCATGTTGACCTCGCCCGAAGTACGTACAATGGCGCGGGGTTGACGGGGGCCCCGAGTTGGGAAAACCTCAACGGCACGATCCGGGACATCCTGGTGGACATGCGATACCGAGGCGACTTGACTCGAGGTGAGTTGCAGGGGATCTTCCGGACCTCATTGGTCAATAACAGTCTCCAGCAATTCCGAGCGGCACTTGCCCTGTCAACCATGAGCCAGCGTGAGGAGCATCGGCACGATGCCCGGCTCGCCTTCGTGGACCAGGCCCTCGGCTCCCCTTTGCTCGCGTTCGGCGAGCCGCCCTCCGCCGCTCTCGGTGAGTTGCTCACACCAGAAGTTCTTCTGCCGGTTGCTGCGGAAGCTCTCGCTCGATGGCTCGGGGCGTCCCCTGGGCTGGCGAACTTGCGCGGCGACATTCACTTTGTGGTTAGCGAGCTACCCCGTGGCGTCCTCGGGCTTGCTCATGCGACCGCGACGGCTGGAAACCTGGTCATTGAGGTCGATGACAATGCGGCTGGCTTCGGCTGGTTCATCGACCCCACTCCAGGCAACAATTCGGAGTTCGAGTCTACGGGCGCTCCAGGGGAGCTTCGTGCAGCAACGGGAAGTCCGGCGTATGGTCAGATCGACCTGCTGACGGTGCTCTCGCACGAGTTGGGGCATGTCCTCGGGCTCAAAGACCTCGATGCTGAGCAGCATCCGCATGAAGTGATGACCGAGTCCCTGAGATCCGGCGAGAGGAGACTACCTGGAGCAAACGGCACCGGATTGACCTCTTCAACCACGGCGGAGGCGAGTGGGGTATTCGTCGTGAGCAACGGCTACGTCGCACTCGCCACCGGCGGCAACGACGACAGTATGGTGGTCGATGCACGAGCGATCGAGTTCGAGGCTGGGGCAGTTGTGACCATGAAGATGGTCGCGGCACACGTGGGCGATCAAGTCGGACCTACCAGGGTTTCGACGGTCCGTCGCGATGACAGGTCCTGGGGCGCCACCTCGGTGATCGATCGAACGCCGGTTTATCGACCACTCTCACTCGATCCGATTTCACTCCGCGTCACGGTCTCGACTTCGCCCGCCGGGGCGGGGCCGGACCCCGACGCGGTCGCCGGTTCGCCGGCCTGGGACCTTCCCGAGGACTCCGGCCGGCTCGTCGCCGACTCAAGCCTCGATGACCTGGCCCGCGTGCTCGCGGCGGACTCGACCGCCGGGGCTGGCGGCGTTCGCGACAACGCGACGCCCTCGCCGTCACCGAAGACAGTCCGACTCGCTCGCCGTCAGCGACTGGCGAAGGCCGGCCCGGCGTCGGAGCGACCTCGGCTTCCGTTGAGCCGCCTCTTCCGGCACCCGTCGAATCCCGGCCAGAGCCGGCCGGGACGCCTGCTCGACTGAGTCCATTTCAACCTCAGAGGCCGACTGTCCCGACCGCGACACCGGGGCAGTCGGCCGATGGTGTCTCGGGGGGCCCCCGCGTCCACCTTTCTTCGCCGCGTCCAGCCTCTATACTGGCGAGCATCGGAGAGCCCCGGGAAACTCGTCCGGGCTGCGAGCGATCACCGACGCGGGGAGCGAGCGACATGAACGGGCATCGACAGATCGGATGGTGCTGCGCCGTAGGGTTGTTGGCGATCGCCATCGCGACCGGAGTGGCGGCCGCAGAAAAGACTCCGCCGCTCAAGGACAGGACACTCGTGGTCTGGGCAACGCTCGGCGACCTCCAGCAGCGTGGAGGCGGCGTGTTCGGGCTCGCGGACCCGGCGGAACGGTTCGACGCGATCACCTTCGGCGAGATCACACCCGGCAAGTGGATGGCCGGGAGCGACTTCTTCCGCCGGACCCCGCAGGACCAATCGGGCTGGGCTGCCGAGACGGCCGGACCGGACGAGACGCTCCAGCTCGCCATCGTCATCCAGGGGCATCAGTCCCGGTTCTACCGCAACGGCACGCTGCTGACCGCGAACGACTTCAAGGATGAGCAGACATACGGCGACGACCTGGCCGCGGTGATCGGCCTACGACACCCCAGCAGCGCCGCCGATGGCGAAGGCGCGGGCTTCTTCCACGGCAGCGTCAGCGAGGCCAGGCTCTACGACCGCCCCCTCGACGCCGCGACGATCGCGAGGCTGAAGGCTGGCCGGGACGACGATGGCCCGCCGCCGCTGGGCCGGTGGATCTTCCGCGATGGCAAGGCGATCGAGACGACCGGGCACTTCCCCTACCTGAAGCTTCACGGCGGTGCCCGCGTCGAGGGGGATCGCCTCCTCCTCAACGGCGAGGACGCGTCGCTGATCAGCCGCCGCCACTTGCCTCCCCCGACCTACCGATCTCCGATCCACTACCGTCCCGAGGTCGGACGGCTGGCGGACACGATCCCCTTCTACCACGAGGGCAAGTACCACGTCTTCTACCTGCGAGCCCTGAGCAAGGTCCCCTGGGAGCACATCGTCTCCACCGACCTGATCCACTGGACCGAACTCCCGACGGCGTTGAAATCAGACGGCCCCGCCGATGGGCCCGACGGCCTGCACATGTTCACGGGGAGCGTCGTCCAGGGCGGAGGCAAATTCCACATCTTCTACACCGGCTGGAACGACCGGAACCCGGCCGGCCAGGAGTTCCTCCGCCACGCCACCAGCCCCGATCTGGTCACCTGGACGAAGGACCCGAAGTTCCTCTTCGGTCCCGACGGAGCGCTCTACTCGAAGGCCCGCCAGCGCGACTTCCGCGACCCCTACGTCTGGCGGAACGCGGACGACGGAAAATACTGGATGGCCTTCTGCTCGACCGGCAAGACCGGCGTGGCCACCTCCCCGGACCTCGAGACCTGGACACTCCAGCCCCCCCTGCTCTCCGACTACAAGGACATGGGCACGCCCGAATGCCCGGACCTCTTCAAGATCCGCGACACCTATTACCTGATCATGTCGCCGACCGCCACCGCGAGCACCTTCGCCCGGTCCTCGAGAACCCTCCGAGGGCCATACCTCGACCCGGTTTCGCCGGCCCTGGATACTCGGATTCTTTACGCCGCAAAGCGGATGGACGCCCACGGGCGGCATGTCCTGGTCGGCTGGATTCGCGACCTGGCCGGCAACCGGGACGACGGCGCCGAGCAATGGGGCGGCACGATGTGCGTCCCCCGCGAGCTGATCCCCGGTCCCGACGGCCAGCTCCATTCCCAGCCCGCGCATGAGGCGCTCGCCCCGTTCCAGAAGACGGTCCTTTCCCTGGCCGGCCGACCTGGAGGGACGGGCCACGGATGGCTCTACTCAGGCCCCGCGCTCGCCGCCGATCCGATCCTGGATCCGCACGCGATGATCGACTTCGACGTCCCCGATCATTTCCTGCTACAGGCCACCGCTCAGCTCGATTCGAGGGCCGATTTTTCGCTGATTTTCCGGGCCCAGGACGAGGAGTCGCAAGGCTACCATCTGGCTCTCCACCCCGCCTCGCAGGAGGCCGAAATCCGCGGCCAGGGCTTCCGCTACGCCCGCAAGATCCGCCTGGATACGTCGCGGCCGGTGACGATCACGGCCTTCGTCCAGGGGACCATCATCGAGTGCTTCATCAACGACGCCTACGCCTTCAGTTGCCGCGCATACAACCATCCGAAGGGCCGGCTCCGGATCGTGGCATCCGGTGGCTCCGCAAGGGTGCTCGACCTCGCGGTGAAGACGACCGGGGATTGACGACGCCTCCCGCTGGAGCTGGCTCCGCCTGGCGACCACGCAGGCCGTCGCCTTCTCTCAACTGCAACAGCGACCGCCTCTCTTGACAGGAGTAACTTTACTCTGCAAAGTAAAAGACCGTGACGATCCCTGCGTCCATTTGGAGGGCGAGCGATGGTGCTGGGCGAGGACGGGGTGAAGGGCGAGCGGGGGCTGCGGGCGTGGTTCCGGGACCTTGACCGGATCCTGGGCGGGGACCTGACGGGGCTCTCGACGCTCCGGGAGCGGGGGCTCGGGGTTTCCGCCTGGAGGCTGTCGGCGTGCGTGGTCATCTTGGGGATGCTCTATGGGGCCTGCATGGGGACCTTCGCGGTATTCGGCGTGAAGGGGCCGAACCTGATGCAGGTCGTCGCGAGCACGATCAAGGTGCCGCTCCTGTTCTACCTGACGCTGGTGGTGACGTTGCCATCGCTTTATGTGTTCAATGCGTTGGTGGGTTCGCGGCTTTCGCTCCCGGACGTCTTGCGGCTGCTGGTCGCGTCGCTCGGGGTGAACGTGGCGGTGCTGGCGTCGCTCGGGCCGATCGTGGCGTTCTTCTCGGTCTGCACCACGAGCTATCCGTTCATGGTCCTCTTCAACGTCGCGGTCTTCGCCGTGGCGGGAGCCTTCGGGTTGAGGTTCCTGCTCCAGACGCTGCATCGGCTGAACCTGGCGACGACGCTCCCGCCCCCTCCTTCGGCACGCACGGGGTCGGCGGCGATGATCGCCGGCGACGACGCAGAGGTCGAGGTCGCGGCGGAGCCGGCCGGGGCGCTCGAGCCGGTGCCGAATCGCGCGATCGCGGAGCACGTCCGGACGGTGTTCCGGATCTGGGTGATCGTCTTCGGGTTGGTCGGGGCGCAGATGGGCTGGGTGCTTCGGCCGTTCATCGGCAATCCGAACATCCCGTTCACCTGGTTCCGTGCGCGCGAATCGAACTTCTTCATGGCGGTGATGCAGGCCTTTTCGCACCTCTTCCAGTGATCGGACGAGGAGGCGCGGATCCCATGCATGTCCTGTTACGCCCGCTCCGGTCGGCGGAGGCCGTGCTCCGGGGCCGGGGCGAGACGACCGTCGGGCGCGATGTCCGGCCGGTGGCGGGCCCGACGCTCGGGCTGATGATCCTTGGTTTCGGGATGTTCTACGGCGGGGTGATGGGCCTGTACGGCGGGCTCTCGGGCCATCGGCTCTGGCAGCCCGTCTTCTCGGCCGTCAAGGTCCCATTCCTGATCGTCACGACGTTCGTCCTAAGTGTGCCGAGCTTCTACGTTGTCAACGCGCTCCTCGGCCTCCGGGCGGACTTCCCTCGCGTGCTCCGTGCCCTGGTGACGACCCAGGCGGGCCTGACCGCGATCCTGGCCTCGCTGGCCCCCTTGACGGCGTTCTGGTACGCCTCGAAGAGCCCTTACCAGGCGGCGATCCTCTTCAACGGCCTGATGTTCGCCGTGGCGAGCCTCGGCGCCCAGTGGATCCTCCGCCGCGAGTATCGGCCTCTGATCCAGAAGGACGGAAGGCACCGATGGCTCCTGCGAGCCTGGATCTTGATCTACGTCTTCGTGGGCATCCAGATGGGCTGGGTGCTCCGGCCCTTCATCGGCGACCCGCTCTCGCCGGTCCAGTTCTTCCGGCAGGATAGCTGGAGCAATGCCTACGAGGTCGTTCTCCGGATGGGCTGGGACGTGCTGGCCGGGCGGGGGCGATGAGCGGACGGCTGGTCGTCACCGAGGGCTGGGCGTCCCCCTCCGCTCGCCGAACGGCCGCGGCGGGTTGGCGACGTAGGCCGCGACGTCCTTCGCCGCCTTCGTCTCCACGCCGGGCTTCTGAAGGAAGCCGAGGTCGCGGGCCCAGTCGATGAAGCGGTACTGCCAGGTGCCGAACGGGATCCCGTTGCGGTCGGTCAGGCCGCCGGACATTCGCGAGCCGTCGGGCAATGCGTCCCCGGGATGACGGCCGTTGCCGTAGAGGTGGATCTCCACGTTGGGAACCCCGGCATGGAGCATGGCCTGGTAGTAGTCGAGGGCCCAGACGGCGTGGACCTGGTCCCCCGCACCGCCGCAGACGAGGAACGCGGGCGGCACGTCCTTCGGGATCGCCGGCGCAGTCCGGCCCCGAGCGAAGGGGGTCGGGCCGGGGTAGATGATGCCGGCGAAGTCGGGCCGCGAGGAGACACCGGCGAACGGATCGGCGGGGTCGCTGTTCGCCTTATCCCATTCCTCGTACAGGAGCGCGGACGGTGCGGCCAGCTCGGCGCCGGCGGAGAAGCCCATGACGCCGATCCGCTTCGGGTCGATCCGGAACTCCTTCGCGTAGGCGCGGACCATCCGGACGGCCTGCTGGGCATCGTGGACGGCGTCCACCTCGGCCACGTATCCGTCGGCGCGGAGGCGGTTGCGGAGGATGACGGTGCTGATCCCGTAGTTGGCGAAGAAGGGGACGAAGTCCGCCGCCTCGCCGCCGACGTTCAGCGTCCGGTGCCCGCCCCCGGCGATGACGATGATCGCGGTTCCGGTGTTGATCCCCTGCTCCACCGTGTGGATCTCGATCGACGGATTGTGGATCGAGACGATGCTGCTGATCCGTCCGGGGACCGCCCCGCTCATCTTGTAGACCTCGGGCGAGTGGACCTTGTCGGCGTGGAGATACGGGGAGCCCGGAGCGTACAGGGGCACGACGACGCCCCCCGGAAGGATCGACTGGGGCGAGTACGGGCCGCCGGTGTCGGCCGCGGGCTTCGGCACCGACTGCGGCGGCGGCAGGGGCGGCAACGGGGCCTTCGTCTGGGCGTTCGCGTCGGCGGCAAGGGACGCGAGGATGAAGAGGAGCAGGGCGCGTCTCATCGGTTCTGAAATCCCGTGATCCTTCCCGCGGCGTCGGCTCGCCTCCACGCCGGATCGACACCTCGCCGCGCGCCAGGCGGGATTCTACCACGCCCCGTCCTTCGAGACCGGTTGCGTCTTCTCGAGCCGGTCGAGACTACATTCTGGACTTCGGGGTATTTTGGATCAAAATAGTGGGATAGGGCGACGAGGGCGACCGTGGAGCCGCCAGACCTTCTTGCATCCCCACGGCCTACGAGCACTCCGCATCGACTCGCGGACGATCCCTCCACTCGCCTGCGCTCAAAAGCTGGTGCGACGTCGCTGTCACCGGCCTCGCTCGACGCTCAGAGAGGATCCGACCGATGTTCGTGATCTCCCCCCCATCCTCCCATCGCTGTCCCGGATTCGCCCGGTATCCCCACGCAAGGCGAGGCCGGCGCCGGCAGACTCCTCTCGTCGATTCGCTCGAGGATCGGACGCTCCTGAGCTTGCAGCCGACGCTGACCACGATCATCCCGCCGGCCGTCGCCCCGGTGTACGGACAGGCGATCACGCTGACGGCGGCGGTCGCGTCGTCCGCGGGCGTCCCGACCGGAGGCACGGTGGCCTTCCTGGACGGCGGAGATGTCCTGGGGACCGCGGCGGTGGTTGACGGGACGGCCGCGCTCACCACCGCGGCCCTCGGCGTCGGCTCGCACACGATCTCCGCGACCTACACCGGCGACGGCACGACCTTCGCGGGGAGTGCGACCGGCGGCATCTTGGCCGTGGCCGGCACCATGTTCACGAGCTTCCGCGGCGATGGCGGTCCCGCGACCTCCGCGAGCATCCTGCGGCCTTCGGGCGTGGCGGTGGATTCCGCGGGCAACCTGTACATCGCCGACATGGACAACAACCGGATCCGCGAGGTGATCCGGGCCACCGGGCAAATCATCACCGTGGCCGGCAATGGCGGCCAGGTCTATTACGGCGAAGGCGGGCCCGCCACCGAGGCCTCGTTCGGCGCACCCACGGGGGTGGCTCTTGACGCCGACGGCAACCTGTACATTGCCTCCCAGTCCGGCAACCGCATCCTCAAGGTGATCCGGGCCACGGGGGTGATCGTCACGGTCGCGGGCGACGGCCGCCTCGGCTATCCCGACGACGGCGACGACGGCGATGGCGGGCTCGCGACCTCCGCCAGGCTCGGATGGCCCGCGGGCGTCGCGGTCGATGCCGAGGGCAACGTCTTCATCGCGGACACGAACAATTCACGCGTTCGCATGGTCTCGAAGGCGACCGGAGTGATCACCACCGTCGCCGGTGATGGCTCGTCGGGCTATGCCGGCGATGGCGGGCCGGCCACCGCGAGCCGGGTCAACGCCCCCCAGGGCGTGGCGGTGGACGCGGACGGCAACCTGTACATCGCCGATTCCGACAACGACCGGATCCGCGAGGTGATCCGGTCCACCGGCATCATCACCACCATCGTCGGGGACGGCAACCCAGGGAGCGGCGGCGACGGCGGGCTCGCCGCGGAGGCCCGCGTGTATCGGCCCTGCGGAGTGATGGTGGACAGTCAGGGCGATCTCTTCATCGTCGATTCGGGTTCGTCCCGGATCCGCCAGGTCTCGAAGTCGACCGGGCTGATCACCACCGCGGCCGGATCCACGTTCGGCTACTCCGGAGACGCTGGGCCGGCCACCGCCGCTCGCCTCAACCTCCCGAATGCCGTGGCGGTGGACGCCTTGGGCAACCTCTTCATCGCGGATACGAACAACAACCGGATCCGCGAGGTGGTCAAGGTCACCGGACGGATTGATACCGTGGCGGGCGACGGCACGTTCGGCTTCGGCGGCGAGGGGGGGCCGGCGACCGAGGCCCGGTTCTACAACCCGACGAGCGTGGCGGTCGATCCCGCGGGCAACCTGTACATCGCCGACACCAACAACCATCGAATTCGCGAGGTCGTCAAGGCCACCGGGATCATCGTCACCATCGCCGGGACGGGGACGGCGGGCTATGGCGGAGACGGCGGCCCGGCGACCGCCGCCAGGCTCAGCCGGCCGTCGTCGATCACGCTCGATGCCCAGGGCAATGTCTACTTCGTCGATCAGGACAACAACCGCGTCCGCAAGGTCGTGAGGGCCACCGGGGCCATCGTGACCGTGGCGGGCGACGGACTTCCGGGATACGGAGGAGACGGCGGCTCGGCGACCGCCGCCCGGCTTTCTCAGCCCGAGGGGCTCGCGGTGGATGTCGACGGGAATCTCTACATCGCCGACCAGGGGAACAACCGCATCCGCAAGGTCATCAAGGACACCGGCATCATCATCACCGTGGCCGGCGACGGCACCGAGGGGAATTCCGGCGATGGCGGACCGGCCACGGCCGCGAAGCTCCACGGGCCGGCGGGACTTGCCCTCGACGCCGCGGGCAACCTGTTCTTCGCGGATCGGGGCAACTTCACCGTCCGCGAGCTGATCAGGTCCTCCGGCAAGATCGTCACCGTGGCCGGCAATGGGACCTATGGCTACGCGGGCGATGGGGGGCCGGCCGTCGCCGCCGGGTTCATCTGGCCGTCGACCCTGGCTTTCGACGTCGCCGGCAATCTCCTCATCGGCGATGCGTACAACATGCGCGTTCGCCTCGTCGACCGGTCGACCGGCCTGATTTCCACCGTCGTCGGTTACGGGATCGGTGGCCAGGCCGGCGAGGGGGGGCCGGCCGTCGCCGCCCAGTTCAACGGGATCTCGAGCCTGGCGATCGATGCGGCCGGCAACCTCTTCATCGCCGACCCCGGCAACGCCATCATCCGCGAGGTGTCGGCTCCGGTCACGCTGGTCGTCTCGCCGTCCGCCCCGAGCGTCCTGCTGAGCGCCTCGACGGAGAGCCCGACGTTCGGTCAGTCCGTCACGTTCACCGCCATGGTGTCTTCCAGCTTCGGCGACGCGGCGGCCACGGGCACGGTGCAGTTCGCGGTCGACGGCGCGACGTTCGGGCCCGCCGTGGCCCTGGTCGGCGGTTCGGCCACCAGCCTGGCGCTCTCCTCACTGACCGCGGGTGACCACGTGGTCACCGTCCGGTATTCGGGCGACGCCAACGTGCTGTCGGCCGTCGCATCCATCCCCGGGTTCGCGGTGGCGAAGGCCCATCTCAGGGTCAAGGCAGAGGACCAGCTCCGCCCTCGAGGCTGGGCCGATCCGACGTTCACGGCCTCGATCACGGGCCTCGTCAACGGCGACTCGGCCGAGGTCGTCGCGGGCTCGCCGGCCCTCAGCACGACCGCCACCGTCTCCAGCCCGATCGGAGCCTATCCGATCACGGTCAAGGCGGGAACCCTGTCCGCCGCCAACTACGACTTCGAGTTCGTCGACGGGACGCTGTCGGTGACCGCGCCACCGCTTCCACTGGTGACCATCGCTTCCGTCGTCGTCTCCCCGGCCTACGGCCAGGCCACCAGGCTCACGGCGAGCGTCGGCTCCTTGCCAGGCGGGCCGGTGCCGGGCGGCTCGATCCAGTTCGTCTTCGACGGCGTCAACCTGGGACCGCCCGTGGCCCTCGTCGCCGGCTCGGCCACGAGCATCGCCGTGGCGCCGCACTCCGCGGGGGATCATGCCATCGGCGCCGTCTACACCGGCAACACCGCCTATGCCTCCGTCAAGGGGAGCGGGACGATGTCCGTGGCGAAGGCCCAGCTCACGGTCATCGCCGAGGATCAGGCCCGATACCGTGGCTGGTCCAATCCGACCTTCTCCGCCGCCATCACGGGCTTCGTCAACGGCGACTCCGCGAGCGTTGTCTCCGGCATCCCCTCCCTGACCACGACGGCCGCCGTCGCCAGCCCGGAGGGGTCCTATCCGATCACCGTGGGCGCGGGGACGCTCTCGGCGGCCAACTACGAGTTCGTCACATTCATCCCCGGCAAGCTCTCGGTGGTCGCGTCTCCCGCGCCCGCGTTGACCGTGACTCCCGGCACGTCATCGCCCGTCTACGGCCAGTCGCTCGCTTTCAGGGCGAGCCTGGGGGCCCTCCCCGGCGGGCCGGCTCCGACCGGGACGGTACAGTTCGTCGTCGACGGGGCGAATTACGGGGAGCCCATCCCCCTCGCCGGATCGACGGCCGACAGCCTCGCCTCGACCACCTTGCTGGCGGGCCGCCATTCCATCGGCGTGATCTACTCCGGAGACTCCGCCTATTCCGGGACGACGTCCGACCAGTCCGTCATCGTCGCCAGGGCTCGACTCGTCGTGACGGCCGACTCGCAATCGCGGCCTCGGGGTGCGGGTAACCCCACGCTGACGGCCAGGATCGCGGGGTTCGTCAACGGCGAGTCGTCCGCGGTGGTCTCCGGAGCCCCCGTGCTGGCAACCGCCGCAACAGCGGCGAGCCCCGCAGGCACCTATCCGATCACCGTGGCCCGGGGGACCCTGGCGGCGGAGAACTACGACTTCGCGCTCGTCGCCGGCAGCCTCATCGTGACCGCGCCCTCGGCGGCGGCCGTGTCCGTCGTCCCGAGCCTCACCTCGCCGACCTACGGCCAGGCCGTCGCCTTCACCGCCACCGTCGCCGATCTTTCCGGCGGGCCGGCGCCCGGCGGGACCGTGCAGTTCCTGGTGGACGGCGCGAACTTCGGGCCGGCGGTCGTCGTCGTCAACGGTGCCGCGACAAGCCCGGGGACGTCCGGACTCGTCGCGGGCAGCCACACCGTCGCCGCGGTCTACTCCGGCGACTCGGGGCACGACGGCAACACGGCGAGCGCCAATCTGTCCGTGGCGAAGGCCCCCCTCACGGTCACGGCGGCGATGACGAAGGTCTACGGCGCCCCGATGCCCCCCCTGGCCGTGAGCTTCATCGGCCTGGTTAACGGCGACACGGCAAGCGACATCGCCGGCGCCCCGACGCTCGTCACGACCGCGACGGCGAAGAGCAATGCCGGCACCTACCCCATCGTCGTCGGTCGTGGGACGCTGTCCGCGGCGAACTATGAGTTCCCTACGGTCATCGACGGCACGTTCACCGTTGCCAGGGCGCATCTCTACGTCACGGCGGCGAACAAGGCCCGGAAGCAAGGGGCGGCGAATCCGAAGCTGACGTACAGCATCGGCGGGTTCGTCAACGGCGAGAGGTCGAAAGTCGTCCACGGCAAGCCAACACTCCGGACCACGGCCGTGAAGTCCAGCTCGCCGGGGATCTACGCGATCGTGGTCAACACGGGTTCCCTGACGGCGATCAATTACGACTTCGTGGGGATCAACGGCACGCTCACCGTCAAGCCGAAGGGGCGGCGCTGAGGGTCCTCGGCGCCGGCCGCCTCGAGCCGGGTTCGCCCTGCGCGGTCGGTCCCGGCTTCAGTCCCCTGGGCAAGGCGTGGCCGGGGCCCTAAGATGTGAGGGGTCCTGGAGGCGTCATCAAGCGGGCGCGAGGCGAAGTGCCGGCTACGGAGGTCGGGCCGCTGCCGGGCTTCGTGGTGGAGCAGATTCTCATGGCTCATCATTCATCTCCTCGTGGCGGAGGTCGCGGCCCCTCGAAGAAGGGCCCGAGGCCCGGCGGCAACCCAGGCGGCGGACCGCCTCGGAAGTTCGAGGGCAAGCGCCCCGCGCCGGGCGGTCCCGGCGGCTCGCGCAAGCCCGGCCCCGGCGGCCCGCACAAGCCCGACCCCGGCGGCCCGCGCAAGCCCGGTCCCGGCGGGCCAGGGGCGAAACCTCGCCCCGCGCTCAAGGATGTGACGAAGTCCCAGGCCCCGCATGAGACCCGGGGACCGGAATCGGGGAAGCCGGAGCGGCTCCAGAAGGTGCTCGCGCACGCCGGCCTCGGGTCGAGGCGGGAGTGCGAGGAGTACATCCTCCAGGGGCGGGTCACCATCGACGGACAGGTGGCGAAGGAGCTCGGCACGAAGGTCGATCTCGAGAGTCAGGCCGTGGCGGTGGACGGCGAGCGGATCAAGCTCGAGCGGATGGTCTATTTCGCCGTCAACAAACCGAAGGGCTACGTCTCCACGAACTCGGACCCTGCCGGTCGCCCGCGCGTGATCGACCTGCTGCCGGAGGTCCTGGAGCGGGTCTACTCGGTCGGTCGGCTCGACGAGGACAGCACCGGGCTGATGATCCTCACCAACGACGGCGAGCTCGCCAACCGCCTGGCCCATCCCAAGTTCGGCGTGGAGAAGACTTACCGGGCCCTGATCGCCGGATCGCCCGGCCGCGAGCTCCTCGACAGGCTGACGGAGGGGATCTGGCTGTCCGACGGCAAGGTGCGCGCCAAGCGAGCGAAGATCGTCGGCTCGCAGGGCGAGGCCACCTTGCTGGAGCTGGTCCTGGCCGAGGGCAAGAATCGCGAGGTCCGCCGGATGCTCGCAAAGCTCGGGCACAAGGTGATGCGGCTCAACCGCGTGGCGATCGGCCCTGTCGTCCTGAAGGGGCTGCCGATCGGCGAGCATCGTCCCCTTTCGCGGACCGAGATCGATCTGCTGCGGAAGGTCGCCGCCGGCATCGAGGTCGCCCCGCCCCGATTCTCCGATACGGGGGGCGGCCATCGCCCCGGTCGTGGAACGAAGCTCGTCGAGGGCCCCAGAGCCCGACGCGAAGCTCCCGCGCCGCCACCTCGCTCCGGTCGTCCCGGAAGACCCGGACCCGCGGCTCCCGGGAACAAGGCGATGCCGGGCAAGCCGGCCATGCCGGGGACGAAGCCCATGCCGGGGGCGAAGTCCATGCCGGGGGCGAAGCCCATGCCCGGTTCACTTGCGGCGAAGCGACCCCCGATCGCCGCCGAGGGCAACCCCGGAGCGCCGAAGCGGCCGCGGATGCCTGGCCCCGTGGGGGGGACTCCCAGACCTCCCCTCTCTGGCGGGGCCGGTGGTCCGGCGAGCCGCAAGCCGGGACCGGCCAGGCCGGCCCCGAGAAAGGCCGCTGAGCCGGTGGCTGAGGGACCTCCCCCCAGGCGGATCATCGGCCTCGATCCGAAGGTTGCGGCCGAGGCCGGACTGGGGCTTTCGGGCAAGCCGCCGCGGAAACGTCCGACGATCAAGCGCAAGCCACCGCGGCGGGCTTCCGGAATCCGCCGGCCTGGAGAAGGTGAAGGATGAGCGGCATTCCCGAAGGAGCGCACGAAGCGGACGATCAACCCGCGTGCTCCGGTCCCCGAGGGGGGGGATACTCACCGGCGGCGACTCCGGAGTCATCATGGCGGCGCTGGGCTGTCGTGATGGAGAATGTCCCGATCGCGCGCGACACATATCGCCTGCGACTGGCGGAGCCGTCGATCGCGAGCGCGATCCGGCCGGGCCAGTTCCTCATGGTTCGGCCGGGGCCCGAAGGGGCTTCCGACCCCCTGCTTGGCCGTCCCTTCGCCCTCTACGACGTGGTGCTCGACGGCGCCGGAGTGCCCGCCGCGGTGGACATCGTCTACCTCGTCATCGGTCGCGGCACCTCGGCACTCGCGAGCCGCCGGCCGGGCGAACGGCTCTCGGTCTGGGGGCCGCTCGGCAACGGCTTCGGCCCTCCGCCTGGCGGCGAAGGCGGCGTCATCTTCGTGGCCGGCGGGATCGGCCAGACCCCCTTCCTCGCGCTCGGCCGATCCTGGATGGGCCGCCAGGCGTACGGCGGCGAGCGAACCGATCCCCCCCTGCCCGCCTCGCCCGTGATGCTTTACGGCGTCCGGAACGCCGGCCTGCTTGCGGGCGTGGACGACTTCCGCGCGGCGGGGATCACCGTAGAGATCGCCACCGACGACGGCTCGGCCGGACATCATGGTTTCGTCACGGGGCTGCTGGGCCGTCGCCTGGAGCGGGGCGAGCAGCCCTCTCGCGTGATCGGCTGCGGGCCGGCCCCGATGCTCGCGGCCCTGACGCGGCTGACGGCGCGATACCGAGTCTCCTGCGAGGTCTCGCTCGAGAATCACATGGCCTGCGGCTTCGGCGCCTGCTTCAGTTGCGTCGCACCGATCCTCCAGTCCGATGGTTCCACGGACCTTCGCCGCGTCTGCGTCGAGGGCCCGGTCTTCCCCGCGGAAGCCGTGGACTGGTCCGGGATCTCCGGGCACTGAGGAAAGCGAATCGTCTCCGTGAATCACCTGCGGGCGCGGGTCTGCTGGGCGCGGATGAGGTCGCGGATCCTTGCCGCCTGCTCGTAGTCCTCGCGGGCAACGGCCTCATCGAGCTGCTCGCGGAGGGTCTTCTCGACGGCGTAGTTCCTGCGGATTTCCTGTTCGAAGTGGCGAAGCTGGTCGAGCAGCGAAGGGTTGGGCGACTCGCCGGTTTCGCCCTCGCGGGCGTCCCACCAGGTGCGCTGGTGGGCGGAGATTTTCTCCATGCCGTCCCGGAGGGCGTCGATGGCCTCTTCGGGGTGGCGTTTCTCGATGGCGATCAGGGCCTGCGCCTGGCTGCGGTGGAACTGGACGAGGCCGCGGAACTGCTCGTGCGAGGCGATGTACTCGTCGTCATTGCCGTGGCGCTTGACGAAGTCCATCAGGGCCAGGGTATGGTCGGCGTCGAGGAGGGCCTTGTCGTAGCGGCGGAGGGAGAGCCAGGCCATGCGGCGGTGGTAATACTGGAGGAACTCGCGATCGGCGTCGGCGCAGTGCTCCTGGTCCATCGTCCACGGGGGGGCCTTGCCGCCCGGCGCCTGGCCGCGACTGGCGGCACAGTAGCGTAGGTAGTCAAGGTAGGTGGCGAAACCATGCGGCCGCGAGCCATCCGGCCTCCCGGAGATCTCGAGCTGAAGGACGCCGAGCTCGATCCGAATCTGGAGGACGCTGCGGCCATCGCGAGCGCGGACCTCGCGTGCGAGGACCTCTCCCGGCTCGGGATCGTAGGGCCATCCCTGGATCACGTCATCCAAATCCCGCCGCATGGAAGACCCCCGCGCGCCGAAAGAGAGTGTCCAGGGAACCGAACAGGCCCGGGAAATCGATCACTGCCGGCTCGGACCTCGATGGGTCACCGGCGGGGACATCTGGAGGAACACGCCGCGGGCCCCGGCATTTGCTTGAAGGTGAAGCGTGCAGGGATCCGCGGATCTAGACGGCAATCCTGGCTCCGACCTCGATGCTCACGAAAGGATTATAGCCGCCGCCCTGCCGGGATCCCACCTCACCCGTCAGGTCGCCTCTCAAAACCTTCATCATGTCACGAGCAAGCAACATGTCGGTTGCCTTGCCTCCTCCCGGCAGGATCATCAGCAACGCCTCGGCTTCCCCACAGCTCCGGTCCAGAAATGCCGCTCATCGCCCCGGTCCGCCGAGGGCACTGGTTTGACCCCCTTGAAAATCCGCCCGCCGTCTGCAACAATACCTTCCTGCCAAGTGGAATCGGGTCTTCACCCGTGGCGTGAGAAACGCACTCCACCCCGCCTCCTTAGCTCAATTGGCAGAGCAGCTGACTCTTAATCAGCGGGTTGTAGGTTCGAGTCCTACAGGGGGCACTTCTCCTTCCTTGCATCACCCGCAAACTCGCGGGTTTCGCTCTCACTCCCAGTAGAACCCAATTCGGGCGTGCGAGCCGAAGTACTCCATCAGTTCCTCCTCCTCCGGATACTCCGAGAGGCCGGTGACGCCAAGGGTCATTCGGATGGTGAGCAGCCGGCGGACCAGCTCGGCCGGGTCCGCAATCGGCGTGGTGAATTCCAGCTCCAGCCAGTGGGACGAGCAACCGATCAGGCGGAAGGGGAAGTCTGCCTCAAGGGACCTGAGGTCGCGGATCGTGAAGGCGGGACAGACCCAACCGAAGTCTGTCCCCGGCGCGCAGAGCGCGGCGATCGCGACATAGGGATCGTCTGTGGGTAGCAGGCCGATTTTCTGGGTGTCTCCATCGAAATCGAAGCCGCCGAAGGAGTCATCATCCCGGGTCATGCGGTACGCTTCGGTCCGGACGGGGAAGACGCCCCGCCGTCGCCAGTTCTCCTGATCGGCCAGGATCGCCTCGGACACCGCGCGGGTCGTCTCGAACTGAGCACCGATCGTCGGCCCGAGCGGGAACCGGCCAAGACGGTCCGGGTTGCGGAAGTCGCGGCTCGAAGGGTGACCGATCAAGGGCTGCGACTCGACGTCATAATGAGCGGCGAAGGCCCCGGCCTGGGACAGGAACTCCGGCGATCGCGCCGCGCGGGAGAGCTCCCTGGCCTTCAGGTAGGCGGCGCTCACCTCGTCGCCCCCCGCGCCGGCCGCGAGCAGGATTTCGGCAATCTCCGGTTCGTGCACGTCGAGCGCGTACCAGAGCGGCTGACTGCCATCGTCATCCGCCAGATTGACGTCCGCGCCGGCATCGATGAGGGCTCGAATCATCGCCAGCGGAACCTTCCTGGCGAGGGACTCGTCCTCCGCGTCCGCTCCCGCCGGGACGGCATCCGAGGCGTTATCGATGACGACGAGCAGGGGCGTCCGCCGCTCATCGCTGCGGTGCGTCGGGGCCCCGGCATCGGGGTCAGCCCCGGCGGCGAGGAGGAGACGAACGAACTCGAGCCGGTTCGCCTCGATCGCGGCCATCAGCGGCGTGAGGTCGTCAGCGTCGCGCTTGTTGGGATCGGCGCCAGCGGCAAGCAGCATCTCCACAGCCTGGGTGTATCCTTGCTCCACGGCGATCAGGAGCGGCGTCTTCCCGCCCGAGAGCCGCGCATTCACGTCTGCTCCGGCGTCCACAAGCGTCCGGATCGCGTCGACGTCGCCCGCCTCGACGGCCTTACAGAGTCGCCCGGTCAGGGACTTGCCGGGGCGAGGACGATCGGCGGCCTGGGCATGAAGTTCCCGGGCGAGCGTCTCGTGGCGGCCCCGGCGCGCGAGGTCCTCGGGCGTCAGGCCGTCGGCGTCCTCGGCCAGGACGTCGGCTCCGGCGGCGATCAGGAGGCGGGCCGCACCCGTCCGACCCGCGTGCGCGGCCCAGTGCAGGGCCGTGCGGCTATCCCGATCGTCGCGGGCGTCCACCTTCGCACCGGCCTCCAGCAGGACACGGACGATGTCCTCGCGTGCCTCCTCGGCCGCGTGCATCAGGGCGGTTCGACCGCCGGCCTCGTCGCGGGCCTCGAGATCGGCGCCGTGGGCGATCAGGATGCGGACCATCTCGAGGCCGTGAGCCCAGGCTCGGGTCTGGAAATCAGGATTTCTCGTCCAGGTCCAATGCGATTTCAAACCCTGGCCGGAAAGGGTGATGAGCGCCGTCTCGCGCTTCGACGCGTCGCCGATTCGACCATCCGGATCGGCGCCTCGTTCCAGCAGCAAACGGAGGACATCCGGGCCGCCGGAGAAGATCCCGGACCGGATGCTCGGCCCCTGCGGGCGGGTTGCGTTGAGATCCGCGCCGGCGTCCAGGAGGAGCCGGACCATCTCGATGCCTGATTCACAGGCCCATTCCAGCGGCGACAGGTCGCTCGAGTCGTGACGCGATGGGTCAACACCGGCCTCCAGAAGATGCCGCACGAGGTCGATCTTCTTGGAGAAGACCGCGCTCCCCAGCGTCTTCGGCTCCGGCTCGATGTTCCGGACTTTCAGGGCGTCGAGCAGGACGATCGCGGTCTCGACGTGTCCATGCAGGGCCGCGTTGGTGAGATCCCGTGGCCTGGGTGTGGCGCCGGCGTCCAGGAGCGCGCGGACGCAGTCGGGGTTGCCTCCCTGGGCCGCGAGCTCGAGCGGTGTCTGGCGATTGTGATCCTTGAGGTCCACCCTCGCCCCGGCCGCGATCAGGTCGCGGACGATGTCGGCGTGACCGGCTTCGGCCGCGCGGAAGATCGGGGTCTGGCCGTTGGGGTCGGCTTCCTCGACGTTCGCACCGGCGGTCAGCAGGCTCTGGACGAGCTCGCGTGGCCCTTTCTCCGCGGCCACGCCCAGGGGGATCGTCTCCTTCCGGCCCAGCCGGGAGCCTGCCGTGCCCTCGGTGGACGCCCCTGCTGCCAGGAGGACGGCGGCGATCGACTCGTGCCCGCGCTCGATCGCCAGGGCGAGAGCCGATCGACCGGCGTCGCCGAATGTACCAGGGCCACGGTCCCTGCTCGGGTCGAAGTCGCCGAAGTTATCTCGCAGCTCGCAGCGAAGAAGGTAGTGATACTTGAATGTGTCAGGAATGGTCGCTCGCGGGTCGGCACCCGCTGCCAGCGAGGCCCGGACGGCCAGCTCATCGCCGCGTCGAACGGCCGCGATCAGCTCGTAAGCGCGGAGGACCGGAATCTCGTCCTCGGTCGGGGGAGCGGCCGATCGCAGGAGGTCCGCCGCCTTGACGTCTCCGGTCGCCAGGGCGAGAGCCAGCGGCGTGAAGCCGAGCGAGTCCTGCCATTGTGGATCGGCACCCGCCGCGAGCAGGTCGGCGACGCATTCGGGCTCCTCGCGGCAGGCCGCTAGGTGCAACGCGGTCGCTCCTTGAGGGAGGGCTTGGGGGCCGAAACCCTCGCTGCGCTTGCCACCCGTGAGGGCCCGATTCAGATCGACGCCGGCCGCGAGGAGATGCCGCAGGGCGGCACGATCGCCGCGGGCCACGGCGATGAGCAGGGGCGTGAGCCCGCGGCCGTCGCGCTGCTCGAGATCCGCGCCGCCGACTGCGAGCAGAGCGACGATATCGGCATGTCCCTCCCGGAGTGCCAGGTCAAGAGGTGTCCTGTCGAAGATCTTCTCCTCTGGATCGGCGCTCGCCGCGAGCAGGATGCGCACTGCCTCGACATGGCCGTATTGAGCCGCGGCCTGAAGTGGCGAGTAGGCATCGTTCGCCGCGGACGTCAGGTCTGATCCCGCTTCCGCCAGGGTTCGCACCGCGCCGACCTGGCCGAGCAGGGCTGCGATGCCGACGGGCCGCATGCCGTGGTGATCGACCGTGTTGAGATCGGCCCCCGATTGGATCAAGGTGTCAACGATCTCGTCGCGTCCGAACGCCGCTGCGTAGGCGAGTGCCGTGAAGCCATCGCGGTCCGTCCGTTTCACATCGGCACCGGCGCCCCGCAGCATGGCGACGATTCCCGCATGGCCGGCCGCGGCGGCGGTCATCAGCGGCGATGGCCCGTCCTGGTTCCCCTTGCGGCGTCCGCGGACGGTAAGCTGGCCGCCCAGGATCGGCCAGATCCGGTCGATCAGGCCGCGGCGGCAGACGACCGCAAGGATCGGGCCCGTGGGCGGCTCGTTCGAGTCGTCGCCCGGCGGCAGCACCGGGGCGTTGACGTCGGCCCCGGCCTCGATCAGGGCACGGACGGCGGCGACGTGTCCGGCCTCGGCGGCGATCAGGAGCGGCGTCCTCCCCTCGTCGTCGCGAGCCTCGATGTCTGCCCTCTCGTGGACCAGGTCGCGGATCACTTCCGCCTCGCCGCGCCGCGAGGCTTCGTGGAGAGTCATCGTTCTTGCTCCTCCAGGCCGAATCGGCGGCCGTGTCTGTACCAGCGTTCATGATACCCCGTCGTCGAAGGCAATCTCCTCCCTCCGTCGTCGACCGCGCCCGATCGAGGCCGACGAGAATCGAACTCCCGCGTCCCTTGACGTGCCCTTTGGTCGTATATACAACTTACTCGTGGGCCGTGAAGTCGAGGTTCTCTGGCGGATCGCCGCGGCGCAAAAGTTGTAAATACAACGAAGGGGCGAATGATGGCGAAACTGGACGAACATCCGAGCGTGGTCCGCCACCGCGAGCGGCCGAGGACGGTCGAGGCGACGGCGCTCGATGCGGGATGGCTGCGGCAGATCTGCCTGGACGCCGGCGCCGACGACGTCGGGTTCGTCGCGATCGACCGGCCGGAGCTCGGCGAGCAGCGGTCCGAGATCCTCGCGGCCTTCCCCGGGGTGCGGACGCTCGTCAGCCTCGTCTGCCGGCTCAACCCCGAGCCGATCCGGAGCCCGGCCCGGTCGATCGCCAATCAGGAGTTTCATGCAAACTATGATCACGTCAACGAGGTAACGCGACGGATCGTCCGGGTCCTGGGCGATGCGGGCGTGCCGGCGATGAATCCCGCCTCCGCCTTCCCGATGGAGATGGACCGCTATCCGGGGCGGATCTGGGTCGTGGCGCACAAGCCGGTCGCGGTCGCCGCCGGGCTGGGGCAGATGGGGATTCATCGCTGCGTCATCCATCCGGTCTTCGGCAGCTTCATCAACCTCGGGACGGTCCTGGTGGGGCGTGAGGTCTCGGACCAGGGAGCGCCCGTCGATTTCAACCCGTGTGTCGAGTGCAAGCTCTGCGTGGCGGCATGCCCGGTGGGGGCCATCGGGCCGGACGGGCATTTCAGCTTCTCGGCCTGCGTGACGCACAACTATCGCGAGTTCATGAGCGGCTTCACCGACTGGGTCGCGACGATCGCGGACAGCCGCGACGGCGATGACTACCGGCGCCGGGTCCCGGCGAGCGAGTCGGCGTCGATGTGGCAGAGCCTGTCGTTCAAGGCCAACTACAAGGCCGCCTACTGCGTCGCGGTCTGTCCCGCCGGCGAGGATGTCATCGGCCCGTTCCTCGATGACCGAAAGGGCTTCCTCGAGACGGTCGTCGATCCGCTCAAGGTCAAGGAGGAGCCGGTCTACGTCGTCCCCGGCTCGGACGCGGAGGCGCACGTCGCCAGGCGATTCCCGAGCAAGACCATCCGGCGGGTGCGTGGGCTTCGGCCGGTCTCCATCGCGGGGTTCCTGTTCGGGATGAAGCTCAACTTCCAGCGCGAGGCGTCGCGAGGGCTCTCCGCGACCTATCACTTCATTTTCACCGGCCGGGAGCCGGCCGAGGCGACCGTCGAGATTCGCGATCGTGGGCTCACGGTCCGACAAGGGCTCGCGGGCGAGGCCCAGGTCCGCGTCACGGCCGACAGCGACACCTGGATCGGCTTCCTGAACGGCACGCGAAGTCTGGTCTGGGCCATGCTACGGAGGAAGGTCCGGGTCCGCGGCCGTTTGCGGCTGCTCGCCGCCTTCGCGAAGTGCTTCCCGAGCTGATGACCCCCCCCGCGGGACTGAGCCCGGCCGGACTCGAACCGACAACCCGCTGATTAAGAGTCTGCTGCACTGACAATTGAGCTCGAGCTCGACGAAGGCTCACTCTACGCGGCTCGGCCGGGCGGCGAGGATGGCGAGGATGTCGCCCAGCTCGACGGGCTTGACCAGGTGATGGGCGAAGCCCGCTTCCCTCGACCGACGACGGTCTTCCTCCTGGCTGTAACCGGAGACGGCGACGAGGACGGCGTCTCGCCCCGGGCCTTCTTCGCGGAGTCGGGCGGCGACCTGGTAGCCATTCATGATCGGCAGGCCAATGTCCATGAGGATGAACTCCGGCCTCTTCTCCCGGGCGAGGACCAGGGCGTCCGCTCCGCTGTGGGCCGTCGCGACCTCGTGCCCCAGCACCTCGAGGAGCATGGCCAGGCTGCGGGCCATGTCCGGGTTGTCGTCGACCACCAGGATCCGCCGGCGCACATCCGCTGCTCCGGGCGGGGAGTGGGACGATGGGCGGTCGCTCGGGGAGTAGATCTCGGACATCGGGGAGGCCTTCTCTCGGAAAGGAATGCGGATCCGGACCGCTCGCGTCCGGGGCGGCGATCATGGCTCCAGCCTATCGGGTCCACGCCTCGGCGGCCAAGCCGGGATTCTCGGACTGGTCATCGAGCCATCGATTCATCGGAGAACGACGACTCCGCGCCTTCACCCCAGGATTCGGTTTCGAAGGCCAGCAGACTGTCCTGCACCGGATCGAAACTCCCGGGGGAGATCCCGGCCTTGTGGTAGAGGGCCGACAGGAACTCCTCCGGGGTCCGCAGCCCGAAGTGCAGCGGGACCTCCGGCAGGAGCAGCCCGGACCGCCTCCACCGCTTCACGATCAGGCCGTGACGGCCCACGACGATCTCCTCGGGCGCGATCGGCTTCGGGACGGTGAGCGCGCTGATGCGGATGCTCAGCCCGGGCAACTCCTCGGGCGTGACCGGCGAGAATCGGGGGTCATCCGTGGCTGATGCGATGGCCTCTCGGATGATGGACTCGATGAGGGGGCGGGTGGGGTTGCACTCACCACGGCAGCCTCGAAGCTCGCCTCCGTCGCGGCGTCTGAGGGTGATGAAGGCTCCTCGCGCCTCGAGCAGGCAGGGGGCCCGAGTGTCGACCCGGATGACGGCCTCGTGGTCCAGATATTCCGCGATGGCCCTGCGGGCCGCACCGATCGCCAGGGCGCGTTCCTCTTCTCCGACGGGAAGCATGGAAACCTCCCTTCCTGTCCTTGCTATCATAGATCGGCCCGCCCGGCGGGGCGAGGCTGCGGTGCCGCGGCGATCCTCGACCTTGCCACCCTCGCCCGTAGAATGTGCGGGTGGAGTTCAGCGCGTGGAGACGACCGCATGTTCGGCTTCCTCAGGCGGCGCCGCCGCGAACGAATCCGTGGCCGACCACTCCCGGAGGAATGGCTGCGGATCGTCCGCCGGAACGTGCCGATATTCGACCGCCTCACGGATAGCGACCGCGAGGAATTGCTGGGACACGTCCAGGTCTTCGTCGAGGAGAAGTACTATGAGGGCTGCGGCGGCCTGGCGCTGACGGAGGAGATCCGGGTGACCATCGCGGCGGCGGCCTGCATACTCCTCCTCCACCGACAAACGGACTACTTCCCCGGGCTGACCTCCATCCTGGTCTACCCCGATGCTTACGTCGCGCCGACGACCACGCCGATGGGGGGCGGCCTGGTCATGGAGGAGAGCCAGATCCGACTCGGCGAGGCCTGGAAGGGGGGCGTCGTCGTGGTTTCCTGGAAGGACCTGATGGAGACCGCGGCCGGCCGCGACGACGGCCGCAACCTGGTCCTCCACGAGTTCGCCCATCTCCTGGACATGGAGGATGGGGCCGTGGACGGCACCCCGGTCCTCGAGACCCGAAAGCAGTACGCGCGGTGGTCGGCCGTCATGGAGCCCGCGTTCGAGCGGCTCCGCCGCGACCGGGCGCTCGGCCGGTACTCGGTCCTGGACCCCTACGGGGCCACCGATCCGGCCGAGTTCTTCGCGGTGGCGACCGAGGCATTCTTCGAAAAGCCTGGCGTGCTCCGCCGCCGCCAGCCCGACCTCTACGAGGAGCTGCGTGCCTTTTATCGTCAAGATCCGGATCGCTGGCAGCCGCGGTCGAGGGTCGCCCTCCACCAACCGGAGGTGGACACGGAGGAACTCCCGGCCGTCGAGGAGCCGTCGTGATGCGGCCGGCGGGAACCCATGGCGTGGCGGCCCCGCGGCCGGTAAGGTCGGCTCCCGGCGAGTCCTCGCCCCGCGAGATCAACGAGATTGGAATTGGGAGAGCCCCTGTCATGGGTGGATCACGCCGTGAGGCGATTGGTGAGATGGTCGTCGTGATGATCATGATCTTCGCTGCTGCCGTCCCGTTCGCGACGTCAGGTCGGTCCGTCGCCGATGACACGGCTGCGGGTCGCCGCGTGCTCTTCGACGGCAAGTCGCTCGAAGGCTGGACGAAGACCCCGTTCCCGGGCGCCGGTTCGGTGGAAGTGAAGGATGCGACGATCATCCTCTCGACGGGCCAGGCGATGACGGGGATCACGACCACGCTCAAGGATCTGCCGAAAACCGACTACGAGCTGAGCTACGAGGCGATGAAGCTCTCCGGCCAGGACTTCTTCGCCGCCGCCACGTTCCCGGTCGGCGACGCCTTCATCACCTTCGTCAACGGCGGCTGGGGGGGGAACGTCACGGGGCTCTCCAGCCTGGACGGGCAGGACGCCTCGGAGAACGAGACGACCCGATCGTTCCGCTATGCCGAGAAGACCTGGTACAAGTTCCGCGTCCGCGTGACCGGCACCACGATTCGAACCTGGATCGACGGCAAGGAGATGGCGGCCGTACGATACAAGGGTCGCCGGGTGAATACCCGCATCGAGACCCGCCGCAACCAGCCGCTGGGGTTCGCCTCGTACGAGACGGCCGGCGCGATCCGCAACGTCGAGGTCCGCCCGCTCACGCCCGCCGAGGTTACGCAGGCCGAGAAGCCCGAGGAGGAATGACTGCCCCGATGGGAGAGGAGCCCCAGGAGCCCGCGGCCACCGGCCGCTACGCCGTATTCCGGGATATCGGCTTCCGCCACTACATCCTGGCGGGGATGGCCGTGACGATCGGCACCCAGATGCAGGGGGTCGCTGTCGGCTGGGAGATCTACGAGCGAACCGGCAGCAAGATGGCGCTCGGCATGGTGGGCCTGGCGCAGGTGCTGCCCGTCCTGCTGCTCGCCATCCCCTCCGGCCACGCGGCCGACCGCTACAGCCGGAAGTGGCAGATCGTGGCGGCCCTCGGCGTCCTCGTCGCCTCGTCGCTCGGCCTGGCCTGGCTCTCGATCGCTCACGGGCCGGTCGAACTGATCTACGTCTTCCTGGTGCTCAACGGAATCGGGCAGTCGTTCAACCGCCCGGCGCGATGGGCAATCTTGCGGGAGATCGTCGATCGCGACGATCTGGTCTCCGCGATCACCTGGAACTCGAGCACCTGGCAGGTCGCCGCGGTGGCCGGCCCGGCGCTCGGCGGGCTGCTCGTCGCCCAGACGCGCGGGGCGACGGCGAGCTACCTCGGGAACGCGGCTTGCTGCACCCTGGGCGCCGTCCTGATGGCGACGCTCCGGCCGCGGCCGATCGCCCGGGACGTACAGCCGGTGTCGCTGGCCTCGCTGCTTGCCGGGCTCCGGTTCGTCTTCCGGACCGACCTGCTCCTGGCCACGATGACCCTGGACCTGTTCGCGGTCCTGCTCGGCGGCGCGTCGGCCCTCCTCCCGGTCTTCGCGCGAGACATCCTCAAGACCGGGCCCGAAGGCCTGGGCTGGCTGCGAGCGGCCCCCTCCATCGGCTCGTTCGCGATGGCGATCATGCTGGCACACCTGCCGCCGCTCCGGCGGGCGGGCGTGACGCTCCTGGGGGCGGTGGTCGGGTTCGGCGCGGCGACGATCGTCTTCGGCCTGTCCACCAATCCGTATCTCTCGTTCGCCATGCTCCTGCTCACCGGGGCGTTCGACAACATCAGCGTCGTGGTCCGCCAGACGCTGGCGCAGCTCCTGACGCCGGACTCGATGCGGGGGCGGGTGTCGGCCGTGAACACGATCTTCATCACCTCGTCGAACGAGCTGGGCGAATTCGAGTCGGGGGTCGTCGCGAGCTGGCTGGGGACGGTGCCGGCCGTGGTGGTCGGAGGCGTCGGGACGATCCTCGTGGTGCTCTCCGTCGCCGCGAGGTGGCCGCGGCTGGCGGCCCTCGGTAGGCTGGGCGAGCTGGAGCCGCCGGGAACCGCGGCGGTATCGATCGAGGAGGATGAAGAGGCGCGGGCGACTCCGCCGTGACGCGGCACCCGGCGGCTGATTTCCTGGGTCACATCGAGAAGGAAAGGCGAGATCCATGAATCGGAAGTCGAGCGGCAAGGGCGCCTCGATGGCGGCGATGACGGCGGCGGCCGGCCTCGTCGCGGGCGCGGCGTGGGCGGGCCAGGAAGGGTCGGGGAAGCAAGAGAAGCCGAGGGCCGGGCACGAGGCCAAGGACGTACAAGGCGGCAGGGTGGACCACAAGATCAACGCCCAGTTCGAGAAGGCCGACGTCCGCGATTACATCAAGAAGTTCGAGTCCGAGGATCGGGAGGTCTTCGCCCGACGATCGGAGATCGTGTCCTCGCTCGGGCTGAGGCCCGGCATGGCCGTCGCGGACATCGGCGCCGGGACCGGCCTGTTCACCCGATTGATGGCCGACGCCGTCGGGCCGGAAGGCAAGGTCTACGCCGTGGACGTGGCGAGGAATTTCCTGGACTACATCGCGGAGCGGGCGAAGCAGGATGGCACGGGCCAGATCATCACCGTGAAGGGATCGCAGGTTTCCACGAACCTGAAGCCCGGCTCCGTGGACCTGGTCTTCCTGTGCGACGTCTACCACCACCTGGAGGACCACGAGAAGGTCCTCGCCTCGATCCGCGCGGCCCTCCGCGACGGCGGCCGCCTCGTGCTCGTCGAGTTCGACCGTGTGGAGGGGAAGAGCTCGAAATTCGTCCTCGACCACATCCGCGCCGACCAGGCCACGTTCCGCCGCGAGATCATCGCGGCCGGATTCGGGCCGGTCCCGGGCTACCACGCTCCGCGATTGAAGGAGAACTTCGTGGCCATGTTCAAAAAACGCTGATGCGTAAAGCTCATGAATTTGTAGGGCGTGTCGATTGAGAGGCGGGCACACCCTACCCGGTTTCATCCGGCTTGCGAATGCTCAGCCCGCGGCCAGGGCCATGAGGGCGTAGGAGGTGACGATGTTCGGGTCGCCCTCCATGAAGCGGTCGTCCTTGTTGGCCCAGGCGCCGCTCGCGTCCTGGCGCCTGGCCAGGGCGGCGGCGAGGTCGGCCTTCCAGTCGTGCTCCTTGCCCTCGGCGTCGGTGAAGGTCTTCTTGCCGAGCGCGCCCAAGCCCCGGCCGAACATGAGGTAGTAGTAGTAGAGCCCTCGCTGGCCGCCGCCGGGGTTCTCTTCCAGGTTGTAGTTCCTGGCGATGAAGGCGAGCGCGGCCTTGACGCGGACATCGTCCGGGTGGAGGCCGGCGTAGACCATGCTCTTGAGGCCGGCGTAGGTCATGCCGGCGGTCGAGCGGATGCCGCCCACCGGGGCCTTGGCGTCGGCCTTGGCCTCGGCGCGCGTCTTGGCGGCCTCGCGGCCCCTGCCGGCCTTGCCCGGCGCCGGAGCGACGGCGCCCGACGTGTAGATGAATCCGCCGTCGTTCACCCTGTCGGCGAACGGCTGGTCGTTGAACTCGCTCTTGAGGTTCTGGCACCGGGACACGAAGATCAGCGCCTTCTGGAGCGCCGGGTCGTCGGGCGGCAGGCCGGAGTCGTGCAGCGCCTCCATCATGAACGAGGTGTTCGAGAGGTCCGGCCGGCTGCGGTCGCCGCCGTAGCCGAGGCCGCCGTACTGAGGGTCGGACCTGTCCTTCTTCTCCCCCTCGTCGAACTGCGACTCCTTCAGGAAGTCCTGGCAGCCCTTGATCACGCGGTCATACTTGCCCCCGACGTTGGCCTCGTGGAAGGCCATCAGCGCCACGGAGGTCGCGTAGACGGAGTGCGGGGCCTCGGACATCCCCCCCCTGGCACCCACGTACTTTTCCAGATAGGCGAGCGCCTTCTCGATGGCCGGGTCGGCCGGCGGGACCTGCTTGCTCCGGAGCAACGCCGTCACCACCAGCGCCGTGATCCCCGGCTCCTGGCGGTCGCCCGACCAGCTCCCGTCCCTGCCCTGCTTCGACCGCAGGTAAGCCACGGCCTTGGTGACCATCGCGGGGACGTCCACCGCCGCGGTCTCCTGGGCGAAGGCCGCTCGTGGGCCGATTCGGAGGCCGGCCAGGCCGGCGGCACCAAGGGCCAGGAACGTGCGTCTTGTGCTCGTCATCGTTGTCTCCATCCTTCTTCCACGGGCCGGGTCGCCGTCTCGCAGGAAACACCGCCGGGACCCCGACGCATGGACCCCGAGATCACGCCGGACCATTCCCGACCTGCCGAAGCGCTCCCCCGAATGCATACGGTGAGCCAGCCCCAGGCCCGCGGGATCACGACGGCGAGAGTCCCCCACGACGAAGCCAAGGGACGTGCTGTAAAGACTTTGCTGATAGATCTTTCCTCGCCGCTCATGGGGAGCTGACTCGGATGGGGCTCGTACGCCCGGCCTCTTTACCGGTAAGCGATCTTCGGGTGAAGAACCGCCATTTCGGCCGTCATTTCGCCGTCAGCGGCCAAAAAGCCGCCGCCCCGCATTGACGGAGTTTCGGCGTCGGCGGAAGGCCGCTCCGTGCTCGCCGTTCGGGGGCCTCTTGCCTCAGGCTCACCGGTTGCGTTGAATGAACTCCGGCATGGAATCGCACGCGAACATCCCCGCCTGTCATCCCCCCTGCTCTTTCTCTCCGGAGCGTCTCATGGATCGCAAGGTCGTCACGCTGCTCGTGCTGGCCTGGATCGTCCCTGCGTCTCGAGCCTGGGCCGACGACGTGCCGTGGTATCAGCGGAGTCTCGTCGGCATGGAGGTCGGCCCGACCGGCGCGCAGTTCGGGGCCGATCCCTCCGACGTGGGCTATGCGGCGCGGTTCGATGGCCGCGAGGTCGTCCGCCGGTGCGCGGAGGCGGGATCGGAGTACGTGGTGATCTGGGCGCGAGACGGCGAGTACGCCTACTACGACTCGAAGGTCGTGGCGAAGTGCCCGGGGCTCGGGGCGCGCGACGTGCTCCGCGAGGCCGTGGAGGAGGGCGCGAAACGCGGCCTCCCGATCATCGCCTACTGCGTGGTCCAGCAGGGCGGGCATTACCTCGAGCAGCACCCCGAGTTCGCCATGCGCGACGCCGCCGGTGCGATCATCCCGGGGCGTTTCTGCCTCAATTCGGGATATCTGGAGACCTTGAAGTCGCTCGCGACGGAGATGATCGGGTATGGGATCGCGGGCTTCCACATCGACATGCTCGACCAGGGCTTCGGCCGGCCTTACGGTTGCTGGTGCGAGGCTTGCCGCAAGCTCTTCGAGGCGGAACATCACGCGAAGCCGCCGGGCGGGGCTTCCTGGGACGAGGGCTGGGACCGGATGCTCGCCTTCCGGTACGCATCGAGCCGGCGGTTCGAACGGGCGCTCTATCAGCACGTGAAGGCCGTGAAGCCCTCGGTCACGGTGGATTTCAACTATCACGGCAGTCCGCCGTTCTCGTTCGAGGTCGGCCAGCAGCCGGTGGCCCACGGCGAGAACGGCGACTTCCTCACCGGCGAGACGGGCGTCTGGGGCTTCAGCGCGCTGGGCGTGGGCCTGAACGCGGAGTTCTACCGGGCCGCCACCCCCGGCAAGCGGTTCCAGGTCGCCATGCAGCGCGGGGTCCGGATGTACCACGACCAGACGACCCGGCCGCTCAACGACATTCGCTGGGAGCTCGCCACGCTCCTCGCCCACGGGGCGTTCGTGACGATGGTGGACAAGACCGGCTACGACGGCGGACTCGACCCGGTCGCCTACCGACGCATCGGTGAGGCCTTCCGCGACGCGAGGGCCGGCCGCGCGGACCTCACGGGCGAGCCGGTCCGGGACGTGGCGATCTACTTCTCGTCGCGAACCAGGGACTGGTACGGCCGCGAGGAGCCGTCGCGGATGTTCCGGTCGATCCAGGGTGCCCATCGGGCGATGGTGCTGGAACACATCCCCTGGGGCATTGCCCTCGACGAAAACGCGACGGAGGCCACGTTGGGGGCGTTTCCGGTCGTGTTGCTGTCGAATGCCGCGATCCTCTCGGACGAGGAGGTCGCGCGGCTCACTCGCTACGTGGAGGCCGGGGGGGCGCTCCTCGTCACCGGATGGAGCGGGACCCTGGGTGGTCGCGGCGAGCCACGTGATCGGTCCTCCCTGGAATCGCTGATCGGCGCCCGGTTTGTCCGCCGACTCGATTCGGAGGATAACCACGTCCGTCTGCCGGCCGATGCTCCGCCACCCTTGCTCACCGGGATCGAGCCGGCCTGGCCGTTCCTCGTCGAGGGCCCGGCGTGCGTCTATCGGCCGACGACGGCGAGGCCGATCGGCGAGCTGATGGCCCCGCATCGGACGGTCCGGCAGAAGCAGGGGAAGGAGGGGACCGGCTGGCCGATGAGCGCGGGAACGCCCGTCGGTCCGGCCGTGCTGCTACACCAGGTCGGCAAGGGCCGCGTCCTGACGATCGCCGCCTCGCCCGACGCCGCGACCGGGGGCGAGCATCCGATCGTCGAGGCCCGCCGGTTCCTGGTCAACTCCGTCCGCCTGCTGCATCCGTCGCCCCGCGTGCGGGTCGAAGCGCCGGCATTCGTCGAGTCCGTCGTGACCGACGACCCCTCCAGTCGAACCCTGCGAGTCCACCTGATTGCCTACGCGTCCACCCCGGCCACCACGCCGGCCTCGAACCGCCCCGCCGTCATCCCGGGGCTGATCGAGGACGCCCCGATGTATCGTGTGCGGGTCATGCTATCGACCCCACCGCGGGCGGCACGCGCCGGGCATGCGGGGCAGGCCGCGACCGTCGACGGTGGTTCGGTCGTCGCGACGGTGGGCAACATTCACGAGGTATTACTGATCCAGTATTGATCGTCGAGCCCCGGCGGCCTGGCTACCGCGAGCGTCATGTATCGGTCCTCCTGCAGGTGCCTCACGCTGCTCCGACGCTCAGGGGTTCGGGGCCATTTCAGGCAACCAGAAGACCTGAGGGGAAAGTCCTCCTCTCGTCTCGCAGAAGTGTCGGAGCACCTCGATGGCGACCTTCCTCGGGAGCCGCATGTTGCGGGGGAGCTGCGTGTGCTGGCCGCCGTATGTTATGTTGACGCGTTCGCGTGAGACCTCGGGGGACGTGGAAGCGTCCAGCAGCCTCGGATCTTTCGAGTCGTCGTGAAAGATGATCGCCATGCCGCGTCGGTTGATGACGACGACAAGGTAGACGTGGCGATGGAGTTCGAGCAAGGCGCCGTCGAAACCGGCTCGTTCCAGTTCCCTGATAAGCCGCGGCATTCGCACCGGCGTGTCGACGGGGAGCTTGACCGTACCTCTCGCGTTCGTGGCGATGAACGTGCACATGGTTTCTCCTTGAGCCGGCGAGTACCGCCCAAGCCGGGGCTCGCGCAGTCGCCGCACGGACCAGGCTCCTTCAGGGCAAGAGCGGCCATGTGAACGGTTCAGAGTCGAGGGTCCCGCGGGGACCGTGACACAGCTCGATCGATCAGTTCGCGCCGGGGTCGACTGCCGAGGAGCCGGCAATCTCGCCCTGCCTCATCTCATTCCAGGCCTCGACGAACGCCTGGGTCTCGGCATCGCGCCAGGAAAGGCCGGTGTCCTCGAGCTCGTTGGCGCGGAGGCCCCAGCGCTCGCGGCGGTCGATGGGCCACTCGGCGATGATGCTGCGATAGGCCAACGGGTGGAAGATGGGCGCCGGCCGCCGCGAGTCGTCGCGGTTCTCGGCCTGCGGCCGCGCGGCCTTCGACGGCCGGCGGGCACGACTCGGCCGCGCAAATTTCGGTGGCTCGACCCGTGGCAACGGGTCATCAAGGCTTTCGTCGAGGTCGATGGAGAGCCTTCCCTGGACGCCCCGAACTCGCGGCCCTCCTCGGGCCGGCTTCAGCGTTCGAAGTTCACTCATGAGAGGTCCTCCAAAAACAGCCTCGTAGCTGTGGAGCACTCCTGAAGTCGGACTCTCGATCCTTTACTATTATTCGTTCACGCTCCCCGGTTTCCAGATGTTCACTAAATCTTCCTGGATTACTACCTCAAATTACCCGGGCCCATACACTTTACCAGAATTATACGACATCCTATGCAAGAAAACGACAGTCCTCGCGAGATTGATGGCAACTCAGGCTCGACATGGCGTGATGACGCCACGTCGATGCCCGCCGAGTTCGGCCTGCCGATGGCGACGTTCGTGGTGATCGCCAGCATGGTGGGCGTGGGCGTGCTGACGACGTCGGGCTACACGATGGCCGGGGTGGGGAGCAATCAGTACATGCTGCTCCTCTGGGTGGTCGGGGGGATCATCGCGCTTTGTGGCGCGCTGACCCTGGCGGAACTCTCCGCGGCCTTGCCCCATACGGGAGGAGACTTCGTCTATCTCCTCCATGCATACGGGCCGCTCGTCGCCTTCCTGTCCGGGTGGGTGTCCTTCGTGTGCGGCTTCTCGGGGCCCTGCGCGGCGGCGGCTCTCGCGTCGGCCAAGTATGTGCTCGCCCCGTTCGCCATCGATCCGGCCAGGTTGACGCTGATCCAGCGAGTGCTCGCGACGGCGGGGATCCTCTCTTTCGCCGTCGTTCATGTCTCCGGGCGGAGCCGGACGGCCCGCGTTCAGGGGTGGATCACGGGGCTGAAGGTGGGCCTGCTGGGCCTGCTGGTCGTGGCGGGCCTCCTCGTGGGCTGGCCCAACCTGGCCAACCTGAACGACCCCATGCCGGTGGATGGGCCTCTGGCGGAGTCGATGCTGTTCTCGCTCGTCTACATTTACTATGCCTACATCGGATGGAACGGAGCCTCGTACCTGGCCGGGGAGATACGCGAGCCCCAGCGGATCCTGCCCAGGGCCATCCTCTACGGAACGGGAGGCGTGACGATCCTCTATCTGGCGCTGAACGCGGTGTACGGCCTGGCGCTCACGCCGGCGGACTTGAAGGCGATGATCGATGCCCCGGGCAACCAGCAGGGCATGGATGTTGTGGATCCGATCGCGGAGATCGCGGCGAAGCGGCTCTTCGGCACGTCGTGGTCCACGCCCCTGAGCCTCGCGATCGGCCTGATGCTCCTCTCCACGCTGAGTGCCTATCTGCTGCTGGGCCCGCGAGTCATCTACGCGATGGCGCGGGCCGGCCAGTTTCCGGGGATCGCGGCGAGGCTCTCCCCATCCGCCGGCACGCCCTTCGTGGCGACGGCCCTGCAAGTGGCCATGACGCTGGTGCTCCTCTGGACGGGATCCTTCCAGTGGATCGTCCTCTACGCCAGCGTGGGGCTGTCCCTCTTCTCCATGCTGGCGATGAGCTCGATCTTCGTCCTCCGCTGGAAGCGGCCCGACCTGGTTCGGCCGTTCCGAACTCCCGGCTATCCCGTGACCCCGCTGATCTACCTGATTCTGACCGCGGCCCTGGCGCTGGCAGCGTTCCGGAAGGAGCCCTGGATCTCGACCGCGGCCCTGGCGAGCATCCTGGCCGGCATCCCCGTCTATTACCTCATGAAGCGTCTCGTCCCGGGCGGTCCCGTTTCTTGACGCGCGTCCCCCGCCCTTTACACTGGACGGGACATCGCCGGCGGGCCAAGGCCGCGTTCTCCTTGCCCATCAGCCCGGAAGATGGCGCCTCTCCCCCGATCTCGTGAAAGCCCACCCACCGTGCAAGACCGCCATGCCCATGATCCCGCGGATCCGAGAGTCGGCCCGGATGGCTCCTTAGGAGGCCTTCCGCCGGAGCTGCCGGACCTGCCGCCGGTGGAAACGCCCTCGGCCGGGTTCGTGGTGCAGCTCTTCGTGATCCCAGCCATCGTCGTGGCGGTGGTCATCTTCGTCTGGCTCCTCTTCGGCAAGCTCGCCGGCGGCGAGCGGGACCCTGCGGAGTACGTCCGGAGGTTTCGCGAAGGGAAGGGGGACTGGCGATCGGCGTTCGAGCTGGCGAGCCTGATCCAGAACGACTCGCGGCTGGCCGCAGACCCGCACCTGCTCGGCGAGCTGACCGAGCTGCTGGACGGCGAGCTGAAGCAGGACGCACCTGCCACCGACCTTACGGTCTACCTGATCAAGACCCTGGGTATCTTCGGGACGCTGGAAGCGACGCTCAACGACGGCCGGAAGGTCGACCCGATCGGCACCCTGGCCGAGGCGCTCGCACCCCGCTTCAAACCGTCCCTCCGCATGGAAGCTGCGGCGAGCCTCGCCAGGCAGGCGGCCCGCCTGGAGGGGACTCTCGAAGACCCCAGGGTGGTAGCAGGCCTCTCCGCCGCGGCCGCCGAGGGCGAGCCCGAGCTCCGGCAGGTCGCCACCTATGCGCTCGGGTTCGTCGCCGGAGCGAAGGCGACCGATGCGCTCCGGGAGCGTGTCCGCGTCGACGAGGACCGGTTCGTCCGCTATAACGCCGCCGTCGCGCTCGGCCGTCGGGGCGATCTCGTCGCGGCGCCGACCCTCAAGGAGATGCTCTCCACCGCGGACCTGGACCGGGTCGTCGAGGCCCCGAACGCGGACGAGAAGCAGGGCCGGGTCGAGGCGATCCAGCTCGAGGCCCTGGGCGCGCTCGATGCATCGATCTCGTCCGGCGAGCCGGATCTCGTCGCGATGCTCCGTCCCCAGGTCGAGGAGCTGGGACGGTCGGGCCTGATCGGCGTCCGCACCCTGGCCCGGTCGGTCTTGCAGAAATTACAACCGCCGGGACGATCGTTGCCGACCGGCTGAGACGATCGCGACGCATCGAGCGAACGGGGCGGTCGTTTCGATGTTGTGGATCTGTCTGTCCTTGTGACTCACCTTCGACTCGCGGGACGGTGCGCCCGTGCGTCCCGGCGCGCCTTGTGCATCTCAACGTCGACGGCACAGGGGCACCGGTGCGATGTCAACGTGTTGTGATCGGTACAGGATGACCGCGGACTTGAGGAAAACTGCGCGATTCCCGGTAGGACAATCGCCCGTGGTGATATACTGCTCTGGAAGGCTGGTCGCGGGCCTCAATCGTTATTTCATCGGCCGGCTCCTACTGCCGGCTGGAGAATTCCCCGAGAACTTTCGAAGGGGTGATGAGCCCCCGTTTCGGATGGGGCGAATGTAGCGATTCTGCGGCCGCGGGGCCGGCCGATGGCCATGGTCCTTGCACTCGCGAACAGGGCGCCGTCTGGCCGCGTCTTTCTAACCGTCTGCCGTGCTGTAACAGGAATTGCCGTCGTTGTCACGCGGAGGGCCTTCTCAGGGACGAGACAGTGCACTCCTCTGGGCCGTGCGAGATGACCCCGTTCTGGCGACTCGCGACAGGGATGCCCGAGGATCCGCCGAGGAGTAACGCATGTTCAAGTCCTTGAAAATCGTGAGCCTGGCCGCCGCGGCGGCCGCGGCCATGCTGGGCGGGCTGGCACCGCCGGCGCGTGCGTCGTACTGCGGCGGCGGGTGCAACAGCGTCGCCCCGGCCCCCGTGGTGGCGACGCAGCTCAGCGTCGTCACCCTGACGCCGCAGGTGGAGACCGTCTACCGGACCGTGTATGAGACGGTCTACGAGGCCGAGCCCACCACCGTGATGGAGACCCGCTACCGCACGGCCTACCAGACCGAGAACTACACGGTCCAGCGGCCTGTGTGGGAGACCTCCTTCGTCGATCGCAAGTACACCGTGATGAAGCCGGTGTACCAGACGGAGAACCGCGAGCGCCGCTACACGGTGCAGCGCCCCGTCTACCAGACGGAACGCCGCGAGCGCCGCTACACGGTGCAGCGCCCCGTCTACCAGACCGTCAACACCGAGCGGCGTTATACCGTCATGAAGCCCGTCGTCAAGACGCAGCAGATGGAACGCCGCTACGCCGTGATGAAGCCGGTGTACCAGACGGAGAACCGAGAGCGCCGCTACACCGTCCAGCGTCCGGTGTACCAGACGGAGAACCGCGAGCGCCGCTACACCGTCCAGCGTCCGGTCTACCAGACGGAGAACCGCGAGCGCCGCTACACCGTGATGAAGCCGGTCACGGAGACGACGATGGTGGAGCAGCCCTACACGGTCTGCCGCCCCGTCACCACCGTCCGGCAGGAGACGGTAGAATGCGGCTACTATGAAAGGCAGTACACGACGATCCCCGGCCCGGTGGTGGAGCGTCAGGTGAGGGTGCCGGTCGAGGAATGCGACGCTTGCGGAGAGGCGCCTCGTCGGGGGCTCTTCGGCTGCCTGAAGTGCAAGAAGAAGGTCACCGCCACGGTCGCCGTGCAGTGCCCCCCTCGCACGGTCAGCCAGCGGGTCTTCGTCTCCCGGCCGGTCACCCGCGACGTCACCGAAACGACCTATGTCCGCGAAACCATGGTCCGTCAGGTCCCGGTCACTCGCTGTCGGATGGTGGCGGAGGAGCGGGTGGAGCCCTATCAGGTGACCACCTGCCGGTACGTGGCGGAGGAGCGGGTGGAGCCGTACCAGGTCCAGACCTGCAAGATGGTGGCGGAGGAGCGGGTGGAGCCTTACCAGGTCCAGACCTGCAATTACGTCCGCGAGGAGCGGGTGGAGCCTTACGAGGTCCGCACCTGCGAGATGGTGGCCGAGGAGAAGGTCGAGTCCGTCCCGGTCACGACGTGCAGCTATGTCAGCGAGGAGCGGGTGGAGCCGTACGAGGTGCAGACCTGCCAGCTCGTCGCCGAGGAGCGCGTGGAGCCCTACCAGGTGACCACCTGCAGCTACGCCGCCGAGGAGCGAGTGGAGAAGGTGCCCGTGCGGACCTGCCGGATGGTCTCCGAGACCGCTTCGCGGCAAGTGCCGGTCTGCGTGGCGGAGCAGGTCCCCGTCACCGTCAATCGCGTCGTCGCCCGCCAGGTCGCCCGCACCGTGGCGGTCCAGCAGACCACGGCGGTCCCTGTGGTCGTCCCGACCTGCCTCTCCTGCCAGTAGCTCCCAATCCCCGAGATCGACAACCCGAAATGAGAAGAGCCCGCCGGATCCAGGCGATCCGGCGGGCTCTCTTGCTAGTTCCCGACCAGCCCGCCCCAAGGCGGTCGCTCAGGCCTTGGGCTCGCTGCGAAGATCAATCTGGATCCAGCGGGAGTTCCGCTCCACTTTGGCCCAGATCCCGGACTGCTCGGCGCTATAGAACCGGTCGGGGAGTTCCACAGCCGTCGCCGTCGCGGCCCTGCCCTCTCGCTGATCTCCTTCTTCGGCGTTCCGCGAGCCGGGCCGCTTGCGGAGGAAGATGTTGTAGACTCCCGGCGCCAGGCTATCGTCATGCAAGCAGGCCGAAACGGCAAAATTGCCTTCGGCGTCGGTGACGGCCATCCCCCAATTGTCGTATTTCGCGTCCTTGGGGGTGAAGACGATCATCTGATTCGTGAGCGCCTGGCCGTTGTAGGTGATGCGGCCGGCGAATTTCGGGGCGACCGGCCCGGCGGACGAGGTTCCGCACCCCGGGGTTGCCAGGGCACCAACCATCATCGCACCAGCCAGTGCGAGCGAGGCGCCCAGGGGGGCGCGGGCCATGAGACCGTTCATGCGTCTTCCTCCCGCCCGGTCGACTGGAGAGGTGCCTTCGAGCGTCCGCTCGACAGACGCGAGCGAGCGGGAATGCACGGGTGTCAACCGGGCTTCGTCTCGGATTTCGAGGTCGTACGTTTTCGACCGGCTCTGGTTCCGCGAGAGGCATCCGGCCTCCGACGGCACCCGCCCTGGCGCATGCAGAAACGATCCGGCCGCACGCGGGACGACGACGAAACGATCGGCGGGTGGAGGAACGTTCTCCTCCGCGCGCCCGGGGACCCACTCGCCGGCCGCTCCCGGATCTTTGCACAACCTCTCCTAAACCTTACGGAGGATTTCCCCCCCGGTCAAGTCGCAAAACGTCCAGGCTGGGGAGGATGTTTCGATCTTTCGGCGCGGGCCTCGCCTCCCGGTCCCTGTTATGCTGAATGCGCGGCTCGCAACGCCCATGATCTCGCTGAGGAAGTTGTGGACGTGGCTGGAGCCGGGCACCTTGGCGACGACACCAGAGTCGGCGGGGCCAGGCTCGTCGAATTCCCTTCCCAGGGCGCCTCCCGGGTCAGCTACTGAGGACCTGACCGGCGGATCGAAGGGAGCCCATCCTGGACATCGGCCCGCGGAGGCCATCGTCGGCCCCTCCCCGGTCGTCATCCGTCTCGCTGTCCGGAGTGAATGATCGATGAGATGCAGAACCAGCCTCGGGGCGTCGCTCCTTTCCATCGGCCTGCTTTACGCCCCGGCGGCGACGGCCCAGCCGCCGGGTGGAGCGGGGAACGGGAGCATGTTCGACCGGCTCGACAAGAACCAGGACGGCAAGCTGACGAAGGAGGAGTTTCCGGAGTTCCTCCGCGGCGGTTTCAAGGCGGTCGACACGAACGGTGACGGTTCCGTCTCCCGCCAGGAGGACGCCGCCTTCCAGAAGAAGTTGTTGCAGGGAGGACCGGGAGCCGGCGGATTCGGCCGGCTGAACGTCTCGGCCACGGTCAAGATTGAGAAGGAGATCGCCTATGCCGGTACGACTGACCCGCGGCAGAAGCTGGATCTCTACCTGCCCAGGGAGCCGAAGGGGACGGGGCCGCTGCCGGTGGTCGTGAACATCCACGGGGGCGCCTGGATGGGAGGCGACAAGAGCATGGGCGTGGACGAGCTCCTGCCCCTGGTCGCCAGCGGCGAATATGCGGTCGCCTCCATCAACTACCGGCTCAGCGGACAGGCGATCTGGCCGGCGCAGGTCCACGACTGCAAGGCGGCGATTCGCTGGGTTCGGGCCAATGCGGCGAAGTACCACATCGACGCCGACCGCATCGGCGTGATCGGCGCCTCAGCCGGTGGGCACCTCGTGGCGATGCTCGGCGCCAGCGGCAAGGCCGCGGGCCTGGAAGGTGAGATCGGCCCGCACAAGGGGGTGAGTACGACGATCCGATGCGTGGTCGATGAGTTCGGCCCGTCCGACCTCCACGCCATGGGAGGTAGCCATGACGCGGCGAACTCGCCGGAATCGAGGCTCATCGGGGCAACCGTGCCCGAGAACAAGGACCGGGCCCGGGCCGCCTCGCCGGTCACCTATGTGACGAAGGAGACGCCGCCGTTCCTGATCTTCCACGGGACGAAGGACCCCGTGGTCCCCTTCAACCAGTCGGAGCGGATGGCCGCGGCTCTCCGGGCGGCGGACGTGCCCGTACTCTTCGTCCACGTCGTGGGCGCGGGGCATGGCGGGTTCCGCAACCCGGAGGTCGGCCGTCGTGTCCGCCGGTTTTTCGACCGGAATCTCCGGGGCCAGGACGTGGGAACGATCTCGGAGGAGCCGATCCCCAACGACTCCCCGGCGGCCGGCAAATCCTGATTGCCGACCGCTACGGGGCTGATGGTCGGATCGTCACTCGAACCGGAGCGCCTCGATCGGATCCAGCCGCGAGGCCTTCCAGGCCGGATAGTAGCCGAAGATCATGCCGATCGTCACCGAGACGGAGACACTTACAATCACCGCGAGGGTGGAAGGCTCGGTCGGCCAGAGGGCGAGCAGCCGGACCACGGTCGAGGCGGAACGCCCCAACGCGATGCCCACCGCGCCGCCCAGGATGCAGAGCACGACCGACTCGACCAGGAACTGGCGAAGGATGTCGCTGGACCGCGCGCCGACGGCCATCCGCAGCCCGATCTCGCGGTATCGCTCGGTCACCGAGACGAGCATGATGTTCATGATCCCGATCCCCCCCACCAGCAGCGAGATGAGCGCCACGCAGAGCAAGAGGCCGGCGACGAGACCGACCGTCCCCTTCACGGCGCCGACGACCTCGGTGAAGTCGCGGACGGAGAAATCATTGGGCTCGCCGTCCTTGATCCGGTGGCTCTCGCGGAGGACGTTCTCGATCTGCTCCATCGCCGCGGGGATCTCCTCGGTGGACTCGGCCCGGACCAGGATCGAGTCCACGTTGGAGAGCCGCTGGAGGGTCGGCGTGTTGAGCATCTGGATGGCCGACTGGGTGGGGAACGGATCGGCCTGCCCGCGAGGGTAGCGGCGGGCCATCGCGGTGAGGTCATCGGCCGGGTTGAGATGCAGGGCGTCCTTCGTCGGCGACCCCGTCGCGGCCGCCGCGCTGATGCGGTACTTCACGGTGGTCCACGGGGCGACGAGGATATCATCCTGGTCCTCGCCGATGATGTCCGCCCCCTTGCGGGCGAGGACGCCGATCACGCGGAGGGGGACGTCGCTGACGTGGACCTCGCGGCCGACCGGGGACTCCTTGCCGAAGAGCTCGCGCGCGATCGTGTGGCCGAGCAGGCAGACCATGCCGGAGCTCGAGACGTCCTCGTCGGTGAATGGCTCGCCCTCTTCCAGGTCCTCCCACTCGCGGACCCGCAGGTAGCCGGGCGTCGTGCCGATGAACGTGGCGGGGACCCAGTTGGCGCTGCCGCTGACGACCTGCCGGCGGGTGAAGACCAGCGGCGCGAGGCTGTCGATGCTCGGGCACTCCCGCTCGATGAGCTCCGCGTCCTCCGGCGTGAGGGTCTTGATCGACCCGGAGCCCAGGCTCACTCCATTCCGCGACGCGGCGCCGGCCTGGATGACGATGTTGTCCACGCCCGTCTTCGTGAGCAGCGCCCGGATGGCTGTCCAGGCCCCCTGCCCGATCTCCGCGATCGCCAGCAGCGAGCCGACCCCGATGATGATCCCCAGCGTCGTCAGCGCCGATCGCATGGCGTTGCGCCGGAGGGACCGGAACGACGTGGCGACGGTCCGAGACAGGAACCGTGCCTCGTCGATGAGCCCGGGACGTGGCGGCGTCGGCGCGGATCCGCCGGCCGTCTCCCGCTCGTCCGCGGGCGAGGTCTTCCGCAGGAATGGGGCCGGACGCAGGGGCGGAGCCTCCACGTCCACGGGGGCGAGGATCGACGCGGGAACGCTCTCCACCATCGTCCCCGCCGGGACCTCCGTCTCCTCCACGCCGTCCTCGGAGATCCTCCCGTCGCGGACGCGGATGGTGCGGTCGGCGTGCGAGGCGACGCCCGCGTCGTGGGTCACCAGCAGGATCGTCAGGCCTTCCTGGCGGTTCAGCTCCTGGAAGAGCGCGAGGATCTCCTCGCCCGTCCTCGAGTCAAGGTTGCCGGTCGGCTCGTCGGCGATCAGCAGGCTCCCCTGGTTCATCAGCGCCCGAGCGATTGCCACCCGCTGTTGCTCTCCGCCGGAGAGCCGGGAGGGCTCGTGGTCCATCCGGCCGGCCAGGCCCACTCGCTCGAGCAGTCGCTCCGCACGGGAACGACACTCCGCGGACGAGAGCCCGTGCGCGCCGTACAGCATCGGCAGCATGACGTTCTCGAGCGCGCTCATCCTCGGCAGCAGGTTGAAGCTCTGGAAGACGAAGCCGATCCGGCGGCTCCGCAGGAAGGCCCGGCGGATGTCGTCCAGGCCGGAGACATCCGCTCCCTCGAACCAGTAGTTCCCCCGCGTGGGCCGGTCCAGGAACCCGAGCAGGTTGATGAGCGTCGTCTTGCCCGACCCGGACGCCCCCATGAGGGCCACCATCTCCCCCTCGCGGATCGTCAGCGACACCCCCTTCAGCACCGGCACGGGCACGTCGCCGCGGAGGTACTCCTTGCAGATCGTCTCGAGCCGGATCACTTCCACGGATGCCTCACTGTCAAGCCACGAACGGGGGAGTGACTACCACGGATGACACGAATGGAAGACGACGAGATAGGGAACGGGGGAGTGACTACCACGGATGACACGAATGGAAGACGACGAGATAGGGAACGGGGGAGTGACTACCACGGATGACACGGATTGCACGGATGGTACACAAGGAAATCAATTGGAGATTTGAACTTGTTGTATAATATTTGTGTGTCGTTTCTTTCCTGTCTTTGCTGATCTTATCCGCGTTATCCGAGCTATCCGTGGTGGTAACGCAATTTGGTCCTATTCGTTGTTCGTTGCGGTGTTCCCCGTCCGTGGTCTACTTCTTCTCCGTCCAGGTGTGCGGCAGGATGGAGAGCGCGTCCGTCCCGGTCTCGGCGTGGGTGGCGCCGGTGACGAGGTTCATGCCTTCCTTCAGGCCGCCGCCCCGGATCTCGGTGGAGGTCCCGTCGGTGAGGCCAAGCTCGACGGGGAGGGGGCGGACGTAGTCGCCCTCGCGGATCCAGAGGACCGGCTTCCTGTCCTGCTCGGCGTCGGCCCTCGCCTCGGTGCCCGCGGCGTGGTCCGCGGCGGTGGACTTGTTGGCCCGGGTGTTGCGGCGAGTGTACGAGCTGAGGTTGGCGCGTTCCTCCGGGACCACGTTCTCGGGCCGCGGCTGCCACCGGAGCGCGGCGTTGGGCACGACGGGGACATCCTTGCGGGATTCGACCTCGAACTGGAGCCGGGCCGTGAGATAGGGCATCAGCTTGCCGCTCGTGTTGTCGAAGCTGACGACGACGGTGTACGTGACGACGTTCTGGTTCATGCTGGCGTTCAGGCGGATCTGCGTGACCTTCCCCTCGAAGCGGTCGTGGGGGAAGGCGCCCACGGTGAACGTCACGGGCTGGCCCTCGCGGATCGAGCCGATGTCCGTCTCGTTCACCGAGGACCAGATCTCCATCCGCGAGAGGTCCTTGGCGATCAGGAACAGGCTCGGGGCGTTCAGGCTGGCGACGACGGTCTGGCCGATGTTGATCCGACGGTCCAGGATCACCCCCTTCACCGGCGACTTGATCGTCGTGTAGCCGAGGTTGACCGTGGCCTCCTGGAGGTCGGCCTTCGAGACGAGGAGCGCCCCCTCGGCGACCACCAGCGCGGCCTTCGCGGCCTCGAAGTTGGAGAGGGCCACGTCGTATTCCTGGGGGGCGATCATGCCGTTGCCGCGGGCCTTCAGCTTGCTCGCCCGCTCGTGCTCGCGCTCGGCCTGGCCGAGCTTGGCCCGGGCCTGGGCGATGTCGGCCTCGTCGCGGGCGACTCGGCCCTTGGCCTGCTCGACGCGCGCCTTGAACAGGGAGCTGTCCAGGCGGGCCAGGACGGTCCCCTGCTCCACCCGGGTCCCGTAGCTGACGGGCTTGGCGGCGTCGGAGGGATCCGAGCCGAAGCTCTCGATCATCCCCGCGACCTGGGCGCCGACGTCCACGACCTCCTCGGGCTCGATCGTGCCCGTGGCGTTGATCGTCGTCTTCAGGTCTCCGCGGCGGACGGTCACGGTCCGATACGTCACACGCGAGGTCCGCGCGTCGGCCCAGTACCAGAGGCCGAGGGCGCCGGCCGCCCAGAGCGTGGCGATCCCGAGGAGTAGCTTCTTCATCGTATGAGTCCTCGACCGATGGGGCCGGGCCAGATGGCGTCGGGGCTGGCCGGGGTCTCCTCGACGATTCGGCCCTCGTCGAGGCGGAGCACGCGGTCGGCGACGTCGAAATAGGTCTCGTCGTGGCTGACGACCAGGAGCGTCTTGCCGGCGGCGCGCAGGTCGTGGAGGATCCGGTGGTAGAAGACCCCCTTGAAGATCGGATCCTGGTTGGCCGCCCATTCATCCACGATGAGGATCGGCCGGTCCTCGAGCAAGGCCCCGAGCAGCGCGAGCCGTCGCCTCTGGCCCTGCGAAAGATCGGTCGTCGAGAACATCTCCCCGGGGGAGTCGACCTGCACGCGGTCGGCCAGCTCCAGCCGCTTGAGGCCGCTTGCCGCCCTGCGGGCGAGCTCTTCGGGGGGGGCCGGCAGCCCGCGGTAATCGCCGAAGAGGTGGCCGTCGGCGAAGACGACGGAGAACAGGCCCCGGTGCACGGCCGCGTCCTCCGTGCCGACGCGCTCGCCGTCGATCAGGACCTCCCCGGCCGTCGGCTCATACAGGCCGCAGATCAACTTCGCGAGCGTGGTCTTGCCGCTGCCATTGCCGCCGGCCAGGAAGACAACCTCCCCGGCCCTCAGCTCCAGGTCGATCGGGCCCAGCCGGAATTCGCGGTCGTCGGGACCGTCCTGGTATCGAAACGTGACGCCTTCCAGCCGGACGGATTCGCGGAACGAAGGCCGGGTTGCCGTCGGCGAAGGCACCGGCTCGATACGCCCCTCGCCCTCGGGCAGGAGCGCCCGGATCCGCTGGAGCGCGACCCGCGCTCGCCCCATCGCCGGCAGGCCGTTAATGATGATGTCGAGCGGCGTCATGAGGTAGAGCACCACCAGAACCGCCGCCGCGAGGGTCCCCGCCGGGATCGGTTGAAATCGGGGCGCCACGAACAGGACGAAGCCGATGAAGCCGAAGAAGGCGAGCTGGCTCCAGCCGTCGGCGATCGCGAAGGTCGCCAGGGCCTTCACGGACCGATCGCGGACGGCGGCCGAGCTCGGCTCGAGCGACTCGCGGAGGAATGCCCCGCGGCGGCCGTCGTGCTGCTTCAGCTCGCGGAAGCCCGAGATCAGGGTCTGGAATCCGGCCACCATCCGGTCCTGCTCCTGGCGTGCGTCCCGGAGGTCTCGGATCGCCCGCCGGGCCATCGCCATGTACGCGGCCACCGCGGCCGCCGCGAAGCTGACGCCGCAGAGGAAGACGAGCGGGCTGAGCCAGCCGACATAGGCCACGCTCGCGATCACGATCGGCACGTTGATGCCGAACTGGGGCACGTTCGACAGGGCGTTCGCCACCACCACCACGTCCTGCGTGAGCGTGGCGAGCAACCCCGCGGTGTCGATCGACTCGAACTCGCGGAGCGGCAAGCCCAGCGTCCGCCGGACGACCCGCAGCGCCAGGTCCCGAACGGCCCCCTGGCTGAGGCGGATCATCAGGACCTGCGAGGCGATCCTCATCGCGACGGCCATGACGCAGAGGCCCAGGAACGCCAGGCCGGCCGCCCCCGACGGACTGCCGCCGTCGAGCCGGCCTCGGATCAGGCCGATGAGCGCGACGCTCGCCACGCCGCCGACCGCCCCGGCGGCCGTCGAGGCGAGGACGGTCCCTCGCGAGCACCCCAGGAGAAACCGGACGAGGTCCATCACGGGGATTCGCCTCCGTCCAGCTCCGCGAGAAGGGCATCGAGCTCCGCCTCGTCGAGACCTTCCAGGTCCAGGAGCCCGGCATCCTCCTCGTCGACCGGCCCTCGCCACCGGCCGACCATCCGGGCCCGCTCCTCCGCCGTCACCATCGGGATCTCGGCGATGGGCCTGTCGGGATCCGCGGCCGACTCGGCGAGGAGCGTGGCGTAGCAGGTCACCAGTCGCTCCATGGTCGTCGCCTCGAACTGCTCCGCGTCGTACTCGAGGACCAGGTCCACTCCGCCGTCCTGCTCGTGGGCGTAGAGCGTGGCGTCGAACTTGGCGACGTCGGCGGGGATCTCGATCGGGCTGATCCTCAGCCCCTCGACCTCGAGCGGGGGAAGCGGAGCGTTCTGGAGGACGAGCATGGATCGGAAGGGCGATTCGCGGAGTTCGCCGACGATCCGTTCGAAGGGGAGGTCCTGGTGTGAGTAGGCGTCGAGGGCGTCGCGACGGACGCGGTCGAGGAGGTCTCGGAAGGTGGGAGAGCCGGAGAGGTCGGAGCGGATGACGAGGGTGTTGACGAAGAAGCCGATGAGGCCCTCGACCTCGGGCCTGGCGCGCCCCGCGACGGGGGTGCCGACGGCGATGTCGTCGCGGCCGGAGTATCGGGAGAGGAGGACGTCGAAGGCGGCCAGGAGGGTCATGAAGAGGGTGGCGCCGGAGTCGCGGCCGAGCCGCTTGACGGCGGCGGTGGCGTCGGAGTCGAGCCGGGCATGGACCTCGCCGGCGCGGCCGGACGAGCGCTCGGTCGTGGCGCGATCGGCGGGGAAGCCGACGGGGACGAGGCCGTCGAGGCGTCCTCGCCAGAAGGCGAGCTCGGCGTCCAGGGGGTCGCCGGAGAGCTGGCGGCGCTGCCAGGCGGCGAAGTCGGCGTACTGGACGGGGAGCTCGGCCAGCGGCGAGGGCTCGCCGCGGCGGAAGGCGTCGTAGAGCGCCGTCGCCTCGCGGACGAGCACGCCCGTCGACCAGCCATCGGAGACGATGTGATGGAGGACGATCGCGAGGACGTGGTCCTGGTCGGCGAGTCGCAGCAACCTTGCCCTCAGGAGCGGTCCGCTCGCAAGGTCGAATGGCCCCCGGCCGAGCTCGCGGAGGCGACGGATCAGCTTGGCGTCGTCCGCGCCGTCGAGCGATTCCAGCTCGAGTGCGGGCACATCGACCGGGGCGGCGATTCGCTGCAAGGGCATGCCGTCTCGGGCCTCGAACGTCGTGCGCAGGGGCTCGTGCCTGCGGACGATCTCGGAGACCGCCCTCGCCAGGGCGCTGGCGTCGAGCTCGCCCCGGAGCCGGACGGCCATCGGGATGTTGTATGAGATGTCCCCCGGGTGGACCTGGTCGAGATACCAGAGCCGTTGCTGGGCGAATGAGGCCGGCAGAGGCGAGCCGTCGCGGGGGAGCCGTTCGATCGGGGACTCGTCGGCGCGATGGCCTCCCGAGAGCTCGGCCTCGACCCGTCGGGCGAGGCCGGCGACCGTCGGCTCGTCCACGAATCCGCGGAGCGGGATCTCGACGCCGAACGTCTGCCGCAGCCGCGCCAGGAGCTGAGCGGCCAGCAACGAGTGGCCGCCGCGGTCGAAGAAGTCCTCGGCGGCCCCGAGCGGCCCGGTCCCGAGCAGGTCGGCGATCAGGCCCGCGACGGCCCCCTCGACGGGCCCCTGGGGGAGGCGTGCGGCCGGGCTGAATCCGGCGGCCGATGCGGACTCGCCGGGCTTCGGGAGCGCGTCCGGGTCGAGCTTGCCGTTGGGTGTGAGCGGCAGGGATTCGATCGTCGTGAGGGTCGCCGGGACCATGTAGTCGGGGAGCCGCTCTGCCAGCCAGGCCCGCAGCTCGGCGGTCGGCGGGGCGGCGAGGCCGTTGCGGGGGACGACGTAGGCGGCGAGGACGGTCGTGCCGCTCGCGTCCTTGCGCGGGACGACGGCGACCTCGCGGACGAGTTCGTGGCGAGCCAACGCCGCCTCGATCTCGCCGGGCTCGATCCGGTAGCCGCGTACCTTCACCTGGCGGTCGATCCGGCCGAGGTACTCGAACTGTCCGTCCGGGCGATAGCGGGCGAGGTCCCCCGTGCGGTAGAGCCGCGCCCCGGGCTCCGCGGAGAATGGGTCGGGGACGAACTTCTCGGCGGTGAGCCCCGGGCGGTTGAGATAGCCGCGGGCCACGCCCGGGCCGCCGATATGGAGCTCGCCGGCCATTCCCGGGGGCAGCGGCTCCATCCCGGGATCGAGAACGTAAAGCCTCGCCCCGGCGGCCGGCCGGCCGATCGGGATCACGGGGATGAGCGATTCGACGGGGCCGGGGGGAATCCGATGCACGCAGCAGCCGACGACGGTCTCCGTCGGCCCGTACTCGTTCACGAGCGCCGTGCCGGGGGCGTGCTCGTGCCAGAAGGCGACGTGGGACGCGGTGAGCTGCTCGCCGCCGATCACGAAGACCCGCGTGCGGCCGGCGGCCTCCTCAGGAGCGAGCTGTTCGCCGAGCCATTTCAGGTGTGCCGGCGTGATCTTGACGACGCTGTAGTTCCCGGGGTCGCGGAAGGCCGCGCGCAACTGATCGAGCCCGAGGCCCTCGTCGAGCAGATCGACCCGGCCGCCGCAGAGCAGCGGCCCCCACAGTGCGGTCACCGTCAGGTCGAACGAGATCGACGAATGCACCGGTGCGCCGCGACCGCCGGCAATCGCATAGGCCCGGATGCACCAATCGAGGTAACTCGACAGCCCCCCGTGGGTGATCATCGTCCCCTTGGGCCGCCCGGTCGAGCCCGACGTGTAGATGACATAGGCCAGGTCTTCCGGGCGTGTCTCGCCGGGCAGGTCGGCATCGAGCTCCTCGGCCAGGCCGTCCACGTCGCGGTCGAGGCAGAGCGTTCGCCCGGCGAAGGTCCCGTGCGAGCCGAGCAGGCGCTCTTCGGTCAGCAGCACGGCCGACGCCGAGTCGTCGAGCATGTAGGCCAGGCGGTCGGCCGGGTAAGAAGGGTCGAGCGGCACGTACGCGCCGCCCGCCTTGAGGGAGGCCAGCAGGCCGGTGACCATCGCCGCGGAGCGGCTCATGCAGACGCCGACCAGGACGTCCGGGCCGACGCCCAGGGACTTGAGCCGCCTGGCGAGCTGGTTGGCCCGGGCGTTGAGCTCGCGATAGCGGACGTCGCCGCCGGTGGTCCTCACCGCGACGGCCTCCGGCGTGCGCCCGGCCTGGCGTTCGAAGCTGCGGTGGAGCGGGGCGAGCGACGTCCGGATGGACGGCCCGCGATCGGGGGCCGCGACGTCGGTGCGGGCTGGAGCGTTCATGGGTCGATCCCCAGGTCGTCACTGGCCGGCCGGTTCCAGTCGTCGAGCATCCGGGCCCGGTCATCTCGCGAGATCAGCGGGATCGCCCCGATCGGGCGGTCCGGGTCCGCGATGACCTCCTCCAGGAGCCTGAGATATCCGGCCAGCAGGCGTTCCATGGTCCCGGCCTCGAATGGCTCGTCGCGGTATTCCAGGATCAGGTCGAGGCCGCCACCTCGTTCCATGGCGAAGAGCGTGGCGTCGAACTTGGCCACTGTCGCGGGCGGATCCAGGGCAGAGACTCGCAGGCCCTCGGCCTCGAGCGGAGGAAGCGGAGCGTTCTGGAGGACGAGCATGGATCGGAAGGGCGATTCGCGGAGTTCGCCGACGATTCGCTCGAAGGGGAGGTCCTGGTGTGAGTAGGCGTCGAGGGCGTCGCGTCGGACGCGGCCGAGGAGGTCGCGGAAGGTGGGAGAGCCGGAGAGGTCGGAGCGGATGACGAGGGTGTTGACGAAGAAGCCGATGAGGCCCTCGACCTCGGGCCTGGCGCGCCCGGCGACGGGGGTGCCGACGGCGATGTCGTCGCGGCCGGAGTATCGGGAGAGGAGTACGTCGAAGGCGGCCAGGAGGGTCATGAAGAGGGTGGCGCCGGAGTCGCGGCCGAGCCGCTTGACGGCGGCGGTGGCGTCGGCGTCGAGCCGGGCGTGGACCTCGCCGGCGCGGCCGGTCGGACGCTCGGTCGTGGTGCGATCGGCGGGGAAGCCGACGGGCGCGAGGCCGTCGAGGCGTCCTCGCCAGAAGGCGAGCTCGGCATCCAGGTGGTCGCCGGAGAGCTCGCGGCGCTGCCAGGCGGCGAAGTCGGCGTACTGGACGGGGAGCTCGGGGAGGGGGGAGGGCTCGCCGCGGCGGAAGGCGTCGTAGAGCGCCGTCGCCTCGCGGATCAGGACCCCCATCGACCATCCGTCCGCGGCGACGTGATGGACGACCAGGGAGAGGACATGGACCTCCGGCGCGAGCCGGAGCAGCGTCGCCCGAAGGAGCGGGCCGTTCGCGAGGTCGAAGGGCCGGCCACCGAGTTCGCGGAGCCGCTCGCGTAGTCCCTGCTCGTCGGCCCCTTCCAGCGATTCCACCTCGACGGGGAGGTCGGCCACCGGGACGATCCGCTGAAAGGGCACGCCGTCGCCGGCCTCGAAGGTCGTCCGGAGCGTCTCGTGGCGGCGGACGATCTCGGTCATTGCCTTCGAAAGTGCCGCGACGTCCAGGGGCCCCTCGAGCCGGACGGCCATCGGGATGTTGTACGCGATGTCGCCCGGCTCGAGCTGGTCGAGATACCAGAGCCGTTGCTGGGCGAAGGAGGCCGGCAGCGGCGAGCCGTCGCGGGGGCGCCGCTCGATGGGGGCCATCCCGGCGACGCCACGGCCCGCCAGCGAGGATTCGACCAGCCGGGCGAGGCTGGCGACGGTCGGCTCCTCCGCGAAGTCGCGGAGCGGCACCTCCACGCCGAACGTCTGCCGCAATCGGGCGAGCATCTGGATGACCAGGAGCGAATGGCCCCCCAGCTCGAAGAAATTGTCCAGGACGCCGAGCCGAGGGACGCCGAACAGGTCCGCCCAGAGGCCGGCGATCGACTCCTCCATGGCCCCTCGCGGCGGCTGGTGGGCCGCGGCCGTCACTGGCGACGCGGATTCGGCCTCCGCGAGCGCCCGACGATCGATCTTGCCGTTCGGAGTCAGAGGCAGGGCGGTCAGGGTCGTCAGCGTCGACGGGATCATGTAGTCGGGGAGCTGGTCGAGGAGCCAGGCGCGGAGGGCCTGGGGGTTCGGGGCCGCGCCGCCGGCGCGGGGGACGAGGAAGGCGGCCAGGCTCGACTCGCCGCTGGCGTCCGGTCGGGCGATGACGGCGGCCTCGCGGAGGGCCTCGTGCCTCGAGAGCGCGGCCTCGATCTCGCCGAGCTCGATCCGGTAGCCGCGGACCTTCACCTGGTGGTCGACGCGGCCGAGGCATTCGATCGTCGAATCGGCCCGGCGGCGTGCGACGTCGCCCGTCCGATAGATCCGCGCACCGGCGGATCGGCCGGTGGGATCCGGGAGGAACCGTTCGGCCGTGAGCCCGGGCCGATTCAGATAGCCCCGGGCCAGGCCCTCGCCGCCGATGTAGAGCTCGCCCGTGACGCCGACCGGGGTCGGGCGGAGGCGGCGGTCCAGGACCAGGAGCTGGGTCTTCGCCAGGGGATGGCCGATGACGACCGGGGCGTCGCCCGGCTCGACGCGCCAGGCGGATGACCAGATGGTGGTCTCGGTCGGCCCGTAGACGTTCCAGAGTGCCTCCCCCGCGTCGAGCAAGCGATCGGCCAGCGACCGCGGCATGGCCTCGCCGCCGCAGAGCATGGTCAGCCCACGCTTGCCTCGCCAGCCGGCCTCCAGCAGGGAACGCCAGGTCGCGGGGGTCGCCTGCAGGAACGTGATCGAGGGGGCGTCCAGCCGTCTCGCCAGCCGGGAGCCGTCCGCGGCCGTCTCCCGGTCCGCGATCTCCACGCGGGCTCCGCAGATGAGCGGCAGGAAGAGCTCGAGCGCGGCGATGTCGAACGACAGGGTGGTCACCGCGAGGATCGCGTCGCGCGACGTCATGGCGACGATCGACCGCATCGACAGCAGGAAGTTGGCGAGCGCCCCGTGCGTGACCTGCACGCCCTTCGGCCTGCCCGTGGAGCCGGACGTGTAGAGGACGTAGGCGAGGTTGCCCGCGTCGATCTCCGTGCGAACCGGGCGGTCGTCGTCGGCCGTGGCCGCAGGCTCATCCAGGCAGACCTGTTCCAGGCTCAGGCCCGGGATGCCCGCGCGCGTGGCCTCTTCGGTGATCACGACGCGGAGGCCGGAATCCTCGACCATGTGCCGGAGCCGGGCGGCCGGGAAGGCCGGGTCGAGCGGGACGTACGCCGCGCCGGCCCGGTGTACGGCCAGCAGGGCGGCCAGCGTGGAGCAGGATCGCCCCAGGTAGACTCCGACGAGCGACTCCGGCCGGGCCCCCATCGACCTCAACCTCCGCGCCAGCCGATTCGCCCGCCGGTCCAGCTCGCGGTAAGTCAAGCTCTCGGTCCCGTCGGAGACGGCCACGGCCAGGGGCGAGGCGGCGGCGCGTTCCTCGAAGAGCCCCGGCAGCAGCGTCGTGGCCACCGGCCGCGCGGCGGCCTTCTCGCGGAGGAGCTTGGCGGCGAGTGAGCGTTTCTGCTCGACGGTGAGTCCCGTGGCCCCCGGGATCCTGGTCATATCTCGTCCCTTGATGCCGGGCCGAGCTCGCTGATCAGGGCGTCCAGCTCCTGTTCGCTCAGGCCGTCGATGTCGATGTCCAGCGCGTCGAAGCCGGCCCCGCCGTCGCGATCGTACCCGCCCAGGTCCCAGCGGGCCGACTCCGGCTCTCCGAAGTGGTCAGCCGCCAGCGTGCAGGCCCCGAGGCGGCGCTCGGGGTCCGCGGCGATCGACTCCAGCAGGCGGGCGAACTGGTTGAGGAGGCAGGCGACGGCCTCGCGCTCGAACCGTCCCGCATCGAAGCCGACCTTGACGTCGAGCTCCGTGCCGGGCACGACCGTGATCGTGATCGGATAGTGCGTCCGCTCCCGGTAATGGGCCGACCGGATGCCGAGCCGACCGGCCTCGCGGTCGAGCAGGCCCGAGAGGGGGAGGTTCTGGACGATGAGGAGGCTCTCGAAGAGCGGGAGCTCGGGCGAGACCTCGCTCCACCCGTGGATCGTGGAGAGTGGCAGCGCCTCGAAGGGGCGGAGCGCGGCGGCCCTTCGCTGGATGCCCTGGAGCCAGGGGAGGAGCCAGGCATCCTCGTCGACCGGGACGCGGAGCGGCAGGGTGTTGATGAAGACGCCGACCATGGATTCCACGCCCGGCAGCTCGGCCGGGCGGCCCGCCACCGTCACGCCGAAGACGACGTCGTTTCGGCAGCCGTACCGCGACAGGACAAGGGCCCACGCCCCCTGGATCACGGTGTTCAGCGTCACCTGCCCGGCTCGTGCGACCGCGTTCAGGCCCCGGGCGACGGAGGGCGGCAAGAGGTGCCGGATCTCCTCCATGGGCCCGGCGACGAGCCCGTGCCGCGATCCGCCGCGGCCCCCGTCCAATCCCAGCGGGGTCGGCCCGCGGACACCTCGCAGCGTTTCCCGCCAGAACGGCTCGGCCCCCTCGGGATGGCGGCCATCCTGCCAGGCGATGTAGTCGCGGAACGGCCGATTGGCCTCGAGGGCCGGCAACTCGCCGCGGCCGAGCGAGCCGTACGCGGCGATCGCGTCCCGCAGCAGGATCCCCAGGCTCCAGCCGTCGGCGACGACGTGGTGGATCGTCCAGACCAGGCGGTAGGCCGCGTCCTCGATCCGGAAGAGTGTCAGCCGCATCAATGGTGGGCTCTCCGCGTCGAAGCCGCGGGACTGGTCGGCTTCCAGGAACGCGGCGATCCGCGACTCGACGTCGGCCTCTCTCACGCCTCGCAGGTCCTCGGTCGCGAACGGGACGTCGATCGGGGCCTCGTGGACGACCAGGTAGTGGCGGCCGTCGGGCGCGGCGGCGATCGACGACCGCAGGGCCGGGTGATGGGCGACGACGCATCGCCAGGCCTCGCGGAAGGTCGCCTCGTCGAGGGTGCCGTCGAGCCGGCAGACGAGCTGCTCGGCGTAGAGCCCCGCGCCGGGCGAGGCCATCGCCTGGAAGAGGATGCCCTCCTGGACGGGCGTGAGCGGGAAGGCGTCCTCGGCCCTCCCCCCCGCGGCGAGTCGCTCGCGGAGCGGCCGGTCGGGGACCAGCGCGAAGGGTTCGGTCGGGTCGAATCGCTCGACCTCGGTGCCGGACGGATCCGGCAGGATGCCCGGCGCGGCGGCCAGCTCGGCGATGGTCGGGTAGCGGAAGAGGTCGGCCGGGCTGAGGGAAAGCCCCTCGCCGCGGGCCCTCGCGATGAGCTGGATGCCCAGGATCGAGTCGATGCCCAGCTCGAAGACGTTGTCGCCGACGCCGACGCGGTCGGTCTCGAGCAGGCCGGCGGCGATCCTGGCGAGCGTGGCCTCGGCCTCGGTCCTCGGCGGGACGTAGCCCTCGGCGTCGGCCGCCTCCGGGGTGGGATCGGGGAGCGCCCGGCGATCGATCTTGCCGTTGGCGGAGAGGGGGAACTCGCCGAGGATCACGACCGCGGCCGGGACCATGGCCTCGGGGAGCCGCCGCCGCAGCCAGCCGCGCAGGTCCCCGGGGGCGGGCCGGTCGTCGAGCGGTCCGTCGAGCGTGACATAGCCGACGAGGCGGCGCCGGCCCCGGCTCGCGTCGCGGGCCTCGACGACAGCCTGTCTCACGGCCGGATGCGCCAGGATCATCTCCTCGACCTCGGCGGGCTCGATCCGGACGCCATTGATCTTGAGCTGGCGATCGGCGCGGGCGAGGAAGTCGAGGTTGCCGTCGGGCCGCCAGCGGACGACGTCGCCGGTCCGATAGAGCCTCGCCCCGGGGACCTCGCCGAACGGATCCGGCACGAACCGCCAGGCGGTCAGCCCCGGCGCACCGACGTAGCCGCGGGCGACTCCCGGGCCCCCCAGGTAGAGCTCGCCGACGACCCCCACCGGGACCGGGTCCATCCGCGCGTCCAGGACGTAGGCCCGGGTGCGGGCGAAGGGACGGCCGATGGGGACGCGGCCGTCCTCCTCGTCCTCGAACCGCGAGCCCTCGAAGTAGGTGCTGTCGATCGTGGCCTCGGTCAGGCCGTACGAGTTGACGACCCGGCCGCCGGGGCCGACCAGCTCGACGAGGGTCCGATAGAGGCGGCCCCGGAGCATGTCCGATCCGACGGCGAGGAGGCGGACGCTGTCGAGCCCCTGGCCTTCTTCCTGGAGCTGCCGCGCCAGGGCCTCCGCGACCGCGGGGACCAGTTCCAGGCAGTTGATCCGCTCGCGTCGGATGAGGTCCGCGAGGGCCCGGGGATCCAGGAGCACATCGCGGGGACAGGCGACGAGAGTTCCGCCCGTCGTCAGGGCCCGGACCCAGTCGCCCGTGAACACGTCGAACGAGAAGGCCGCCGCCTGGAGATGCCGCAACGGCTCCTGGCGGAGCCGGTACGCCGACGCCCAGGCGTCCCCCGCGGCCAGCAGGCTGGCGTGAGAGACCATCACCCCCTTGGCTCGCCCCGTGCTGCCGGACGTGAACAGGACGTAGGCGAGGTTGCCACCGGAAGGCTCGCGGACGGGGCGGTCCGTCTCGGGCTCGTCGGCTCCGTCGAGCTCCAACCAGCCACGGCCGGCCGCTCCGTCGATCCGCTCCGGCGGGAGGTCGGTGAGGACGATCGAGGCCCTCGCGTCCTCGATCATCGCGGATCTCCGCTCGGCCGGCAGGTCCGGGTCCAGCGGCAAGTAGGCGCCCCCGGCCTTGAGGACGCCGACCAGGCCGACGATCCGGGCGGGCCAGCTCGCGACGAGCAGGCCGACGACATCCTCCGGGCCGATGCCCCGGGCGATCAGCCGGCGGGCGACGAGGTCGGCCCGACGGTCGAGCTCACGGTAGGTGAGCGTCTCCTCCGCGGCGATCAGGGCCGGTGCGTCCGGGGTGAGGGCCGCCTGGGCCTCGAATCGCTCGTGGATCGTCGCGTGGGATGGGGCGGGAAGCTCGGCCTCGGCGGGCGCGGCGACGAGCCTCGCTCGCTGGACCTCGCCCACGACGTCGAGATCGGCGATCCGCCGCGACGGGTCGGACGCGATGTCCTTCAGCAGGCTGAGCAGGCCCTCGCCCATCCGCCCGGCGGTGTCGGCTTCGAAGAGGTCGGTGGCATATTCGAGGGACAGGGCCAGGCGGTCGCCGTGCATCGCGGTGGTGAGCGTCAGGTCGAAGAGCGCGGCGTGGCGATCGGTCGCCAGCGACTCCACGGGGAGCCCGTGCACATTCATCTCCAGGCCGTCGGCGCCGAGCGAGAAGGGGGTGAGCCCCGACTCCTCCAGCCGGTGTGCCCTCTGGTGGATGTACATGACCTGGAAGAGCGGCGAGCGGCTCAGGTCGGGCCTGGGCTGGAGCCGCGCGGCGAGCTGGCTGAAGGGGAAATCCTGGTGCTCCAGGCCCTCCGCCACGACCCGGCGGAGCCGGGCCAGAAGCTCCTCGAAGGTCGGATTGCCCGACAGGTCCCCGCGCATCGGCAGCAGGTTCACGAAGTAGCCGATCAGCCGCTCCCAGTCCGGCCGGGTCCGGCCGGAGACGGGCGACCCCACGATCACGTCGTCCTGGCCGCAATACCGCGACAGGAGCACCTGGAAGGCGGCCAGGATCGTCACGTACAGGCTGCAACCGCGGGACTGGCCGAGGTGTACGAGGGCCGCCGTCCGCTCGGGGTCGAGGGCCAGGTGGAGCGTGGCCCCTCGCTGGCTCCGGACGGCGGGCCGGGGCCGGTCCGCGGGGAGGTCGATCACCGGCAGCGGGCCGCCGAGCTGGCGGCTCCAGTAGGCCCAGCTCTTCCGCCCCGACGGGCCGTTCAGCCAGGCGTGCTGCCAGCGGACGAAGTCCGCGTACCCGTGAGCGATCGGCGGGAGCCAGGCGGTCCCGGCGGCGGCTCCCTCGCCTTCTCGTTCCTCGGCATAGAGCCGGCCGAGCTCGTCCACGAAGACGGCCAGCGACCAGAAGTCGGAGACGACGTGGTGGAATGTGACGAGGATCGCATGGTCCTCGTCGCCGAGCTCCAGCAAGTGGACCCGGAAGAGGGGACCCCTGGCCAGGTCGAAGGGACGCGAGGCCAGCTCATCGATCCGGGGGCGAATGCCGGCCTCGCCCGTTCCGCGGGCATCCTCCGCGAGGAACCACGAGGACTCCGCGGCCAGGACCTGCTCGGGATCGAGGACGCGAACCTCGGGGGCGCCACGGGAGTCGTCGAAGGCCGTCCGCAACGCCTCATGCTGCGCGATCATCCGGCGTAGTGCCCGCCGGAATGCGGCGAGATCCACGGGGCCGCGGACTCGCCCCGCGCCGCCGATGTTGTAGGCCCGGGCCCCCTCCGCGAACTGGTGGGCATACCAGACCATCTGCTGGCCGAACGAGAGCGTGGGCGTCGCCGTGGCCGCGATCTCCGCGTGCGCCTCGCCGTCGGCCCTCGACTCGGCCGGGGCGTCCCCCACGACGCCACTCAGGAGCGGCTCGACGGCCCCGGACAACTCGCGGACGGTCGAGCCCTGGAGGAGCAACGAGAGGGGCAGGATGATCCCGAGATCGGCCTCCAGCCCCGCCTTGACCTCGAGGGCCGTCAGCGAGTCGAGGCCGAGCATCGTGAGCGTCTTGTCGGGATCGACCTTCTCGGGCGTCGTGCGGAGGACCGCCGCGAGCTGGCGTTGCACGCGTTCGATCAGCGGTCGATCGCCCGCGCAAGCCTTGCCGTTGCGGGAGTGGTCGTTGGCCGGCGTCCCGCCGGCCATCCGCTCGAGCAGGCGATTGCGACCGTCGCCGGAGTGCAGGTCCTTCAGCCTCGTCCAGTCGGCGTCCACGACCGCGGCCAGGGCGAGCGGCCCGCCCGCGAGCCGGTCGAGCGCCTCGAGCGCGGAAGCGGCCGCCAGCGGCTTCAGGCCGAGCAGGGCGAGCGCCGCGTTGCGGCCTTCGCGCGAGGCCATGCCGACCTCGCCCCACGGGCCCCACTGGATCGAGAGGGCCGGCCGGCCCGAGGCACGTCGGGCTTCCGCCAGGGCGTCCAGGAAGCCGTTGGCCGCGGCGTAATCGACCTGCTTCGGCGAGCCCCAGAGGGATGCGACCGACGAGAAGAGCACGAAGAAATCCAGGTCCAGGTCGCGGGTCAGCTCGTGGAGGTTCCAGCCGCCGGCCACCTTGGGCCGGAGCGTCTCCAGCAGCGCCCCCTCGTCGATCTCGAAGGCTGGGCGGGGCCGGATGACGCCCGCCGCGTGGACGACGCCCCGGATCGGCGGGAAGGACCGCGCCAGGTCGTCCAGCAGGGCCGCCATCGCCGGCCGGTCGGCCGCGTCCACGGCCGCCGTCACGACCGTCGCCCCCTGCTCCTCGAACGCGCGGATCGCCGCGACCCGGGCCGACGACGGATCTCCCGCGGGGAGCGATTCCCAGGCGGATCGCGGGGGAATCGGCGAGCGGCCGAGGAGGACGAGCCGCCTCGCCCCGCGGCCGACGAGGTCCCGCGCCACGGCCAGCCCAAGGTCGCCCAGGCCGCCGGTGATCAGGTAGGTTCCGGAGGGCCTGATGGCGAGCCCGTCCGCGTGCATCGAGTCCGCGTCGATCGCTTCCAGCCGGGCGGCGAGGTGCCGGCCGCCGCGGACGGCGACGGCGTCCTGCGCGGCCGTGGCGCGGAGGGCCGCGATGAGCGAGTCCGGGTCCATCGGCTCGCCCGGGTCGAGGTCGATGAGCCCGCCCCAGATCCTGGGCATCTCCAGGGCCAGCGAGCGGCCGAAGCCCCAGAGCGGAGCCTGGACCAGGTCCGGCGCGGCATCGTCCGCGAAGACACGTTGTGCACCCCGCGTGACGATCCAGAGCCGGGGTTTCTGGGAGTCGTCGCTCCGGCCGAGCACGCGGACGAGGTCGAGCAGGCCGCCGAGAAGGAGGCGATGCCCCTCCTCGATCGCGTCGAGGCTATTCGCCTGGGCGAGGCCGAGGGGGCGCACGTCGATCACCCCGCGACAGGGGTGATCAACGTCGTCGAGGCTCTCGCAGGCTTCCCAGGAGCCGCCGGCATCCTCGATGCGGCGGCCGATCCGCCGGGCGATCTCGTGCGACTTTCCGCCGAGGACGAGCCAGTGCCCGGCCAGGTCCGTCGGCGATGATGGGCTCGTCGCGATTGACTCCCACCGGATGCGATGCAGGAGCTTCGATCCGGCGCCGTTCGTGGGGCGGCCGCCGGCGGGCGCGTACGCCATGATCCGGCCGTGCCCGTTGGTCACGTGCCCGTTGGTGGAGCGGCCGTTCGAGGAGGAGGCGGCCGGGAGGGGCTCGGGCTCATCCTCGAGCCAGTAATCCGACCGCGACCACGGGTAGGTCGGGAGCGAGACCAGCCGGCCGGGCGGTGCCAGTCGCTCCCAATCGAGGTCGCAGCCGGCCGCGTACAGGTCCGCGACGGCTTCCAGCATGGCCATCCCGCGATCATCGCCGCGTCGCATCGACTCGACCACCAGGGGGCGGCCCTGCTCATCCTTATCGCTGAGGGTGGCCGCGATGCCGGCGGCGTGGATCGGGTGCGCTCCGATCTCCACGGCGATGCGAAAGCCCTCCGCCGAGAGGAGTCGGAGGGCCGGCTCGAAGAGGACCGGCTCGCGGACGTTCCGGCCCCAGTAGCGGGCGTCGAGGTCGGGGCCGCGCAGGTCGCCGGCGGTCACCGTGGAGACGAAGCGGGTGGTGGCGTCCCGCGGGGCGAGCCCCGCCAGGGCCTTCTCCAGGAGGGCGCGGGGGCCGTCCATCTGGGGGCCATGGAAGGCGATCGAGACGTCGACGGACCGCGCCGCGCGCGATCCGGCGCGGAGCTCCGCGGCCAGGGCGTCGATCGCCTCGGGGTCGCCGGAGATGCTCACCGACCGCGGGCCGTTGATCGCGGCCAGCGCCAGGGAGCCTCCGCGGCCGGCCAGCCGCTCGCGGGCCTCCGCGGCATCGATCGCGGCGGCGATCATCCGGCCGTGCCCCGCCGCCTGCCGCATCGAGCGGCCCCGATGGACGACGATCCGCGCCGCGTCCTCCAGGCTGAGGATCCCCGCCACATGGGCCGCGGCGACCTCCCCCAGGCTGTGGCCCACGACCACGTCCGGCTCGATACCCCGGGATTTCCAGAGCGCCGCCAGGGCCACCTGGAGGGCGAACTGGAGCGGCTGGTCGAGCGCGGGGTCGCCCCGGGACGGCAGGTCCTCGTGGCCGAAGAAGACGCCGTGGAGCGAGCCGTTGCCGTGCTGCGTCAGCGCGTGGTCGCACGCCTCGAGCGCGTCGCGGAAGGCCGGCTCGGCGGAGGCGAGCGACCGTCCCGCCCCCGGCCACATGCCCCCCTGCCCCGAGAAGACGAAGGCGACCGACGGCCGACCGTGGGAGGGGCGGCGGCCCTTCGACACACCGGACCGAGCCTTGCCCGCGAGCAGGGCGTCGATCCCCTCGAGCAGCGAGGCGCGATCGGAGGCGACGATCGCCGCGCGATGGTCATGGTGGTCCCGGTGGCTCGCCATGGTCGCCGCCACGTCGGCCAGGGAGGGGGCGTCGGGATCGGCGAGTCGGTCGCCGAGGACCTTCGCGAGCGATCGGAGCGACTCCGGCGAGCGGGCGGACAACGGGACGACGACCGGGCCCGAATCGGATCCCGAGGCCACCCGTTCCGCGATGCTCGGCGGTGCCTCCAGGACGATGTGGGCGTTGGTCCCGCCGAAGCCGAAGGAGCTGACTCCCGCGAGCCTCGGGCCGTCGCCGGCCGGCCACGGCTCGGCCGCGGTCGGGACGCGCAGGCCCAGGGCGTCGAACGGGATGTACGGGTTGGGCTCGTCGAAGTTCAGGCTCGGGGGGATCGATCGGTTCCGGAGGGCGAGCACGGCCTTGATCAGCCCGGCGACCCCCGCCGCGGCTTCCAGGTGGCCGACGTTCGTCTTCACGGAGCCGATCGCGCAGGGCCGGCCCGGGGCGCGGCCCTCGGCGAGCACCGCGCCGAGGGCGGCGGCCTCGATCGGGTCGCCCAGGAGCGTCCCAGTGCCGTGGGCCTCCACGTAGGAAATGTCGCCCGGCGTGATTCCCGCGTCGCGGTAGGCGGCGCGGAGGACGGCCTCCTGGGCCGCTCCGCTGGGCGCGGTCAGGCCGTTGGTCCGGCCGTCCTGGTTCACCGCGCCGCCGCGGATCACCGCGTGGATCGGGTCGCCGTCGGCGATCGCCTTCGAGAGGGGCTTGAGGACGACGACGCCCGCCCCCTCGCCGCGGACGTAGCCGTCCGCCTTCGCGTCGAACGCCTTGCAGCGGCCGTCCGGCGCGAGGAAGCCGAGGCGGGCGAAGTTCTCCGCGACCTCGGGCGAGAGGACCAGGTTCACGCCCCCCGCCAGGGCCAGCGTCGATTCCCCCTCGCGGAGGCTCTTGCAGGCGAGCTGCACCGCCACCAGCGAGGACGAGCAGGCCGTGTCGATCGCCAGGCTCGGCCCGCGGAAATCGAAGGCATATGAGAGCCGATTGGCCGCGATGCTCCCCGCGCCGCCGGTGACCCGGTAGGCGTCCGCCGCTGACCCCCGCCGCGCCTGGATCTGGGCGTAGTCGTTCGTGGCGACGCCCATGAAGACGCCGACCGGACATCCGGCCAGCCGCGAGGCGACAAGCCCCGCGTCCTCCATGGCCTCCCAGGAGACCTCCAGGAGGAGGCGGTGTTGCGGGTCGATGAGCGCCGCCTCGCGCGGGGCGATGGCGAAGAAATCGGCGTCGAAGCCCGCCACGTCCTCCAGGAAGCCGCCGCGAGGCGGGATGCCGCGGGACTCCCCGATCGACTCCGGCCAGCGCGACGCCGGCACCGGGCCGATCGCGGCCCGCCCCTCGGACAGGAGCGACCAGAAGGCCGACGGATCGGCCGCGCCGGGGAACCGGCAGCCGATCCCGATCACCGCGATCGGCTCTCGCGAGGGATCGCCCTTCGTCCCCTCCCCGGGGGCCGCCGGCGACGCCCCCGGCTCCTCCGCCAGGAACTCCGCGATCGCGTCGATTGTCGGATGATCGTAAATCAATAAAGGAGAGACGGAGCGGCCGAGCAGGCCGCCGAGGTCGCCGGCCAGGCCGACGGCCTCCACGGAGCCGAGGCCGAAGCTCGCGAGCGGTCGCGAGGTGTCGACCTCGCGAGGCTTCAGCCCGAGCGGCCGGGCGATCCGCTCCGCGAGCCAGCCGGCGATCTCGCGGCGCGAGCGGGCGGGCGGCGAGGGGGGCTCGTCGGTGGGGCCCTCGGCGGGCGTCGGCGGGGCGTCGGCGGCGGGGCGATCCCAGGCGGCGACGATCTCGAGGCCACCGTCCCGGAAGGCGTCGCGGCAGGCGCCGTGCTGGACCTTGCCGCTGGAGGTCTTCGGGAGGCTGAATGGCCGGATCAGTCGGATGGCGCCCACCTCGACGTCGTGCTCTCGCGCGACGGCCTCGCGGATCGCGGCGAGGGGCTCGTCGGCCGACTCTCCGCGGCGGGCTCGCTCCACCTCCTGGACGATGACGAGCCGCTCCTCGCGGCCGATCTCGACGGAGAACGCGGCGCAGCCCCCGGCGCGGGCGGCGGGGTGGCAAGCCTCGACGGTCCGCTCGATGTCCTGCGGGTAGAGGTTCCGCCCGCGGACGATGATCAGGTCCTTGATCCGGCCCGTGACGACGAGCTCGCCCCCGCGGAGGAAGCCGAGGTCCCCGGTGTGGAGGAACCGTTCCGTTGCGGCGTCCGGGACGCGGCCGCCGAAGGTGGCGGCCGACTCCTCGGGGCGGTTCCAGTATCCCTTCGCCACGCTCGGCCCCGCGACCAGGATCTCGCCGACGCGGCCCTCCTCGCAGGGGAGCCCCGAGTCGCGGTCGGCGATGACGACGCGGGCCCCCACGAGCGGGCCTCCGTGGCCGACGAGCCGGCGCGAAGGGGCGCCGCCCGCGGGGTCCGACGCGCGGCCGCGGTCCAGCGCGTGGGCGTCGACCGTGACCGGCGCCCAGCTCGGCCCGACCGGGCGGCCGGCGACCAGCAGGGTGGACTCCGCCAGGCCGTAGCAGGGGAGGAAGGCCTCGCGGCGGAATCCGGCCGGCGCGAAGGCCGCGGCGAATCGCTCCAGGGTCTCGGCGCGGACGGGTTCCGCCCCATTGAACGCGACTCGCCAGCGGCTGAGGTCGAGCGCGGCCCGCTGCTCCGGCGTGGTCTTCTCGACGCAGAGGTCATAGGCGAAGTTGGGCCCGCCGCTGATCGCCGCGCCGGTCCGCGAGATGGCCTCCAGCCAGCGAATCGGCCGCTGGAGGAACGACACGGGGGAGAGCAGCGTGGAGCTGCCGCCGCAGTAGAGCGTCTGGAGGACCCCCCCGATGAGACCCATGTCGTGGAAGAGGGGGAGCCAGAAGACCCCGCGGTCCGCGTCGGTCGCCCCGAAGCAGGCGTTGATCAGGGCGGAGTTCGCCAGCAGGTTCCCGTGGGTGATCATCACCCCCTTGGGATCGGCCGTGGAGCCGGAGGTGTACTGGAGGAAGGCGAGCGAGTCGCTGCCGACCCGAGGGTCCTGCCAGCGAGCGGCGGCGTCCTCCGCGGAGCCGTCGGCGATCTCCTCGTCGGTGTAGAGGACCTCGCACCGGGACAGATCCGGGACGCCCTCGCGCCAGCGATCCGCCAGGCCCCGCTGCGAATCGCAGGTCAGGACGACGGCCGGCTCGGCGTCGGCCGCGACGGATCGGAGCCGCGTCATGGGCCGGTTGAGCCGGGGCGGGTAGGCGGGCACGGCGATGACGCCGGCATGCAGGCAGCCGAAGAACCCGACGATGAACTCGAGGCCGGGCGGGAAGAGCAGGAGGGCCCGCGAGCCGGCGAGGCCCCGCTCCTGGAGCCTCGTCGCCAGGGCGCGGGAGCGGACCTGCAACTCCCGCCGGCTTAGCATGGCCGGGACGAGGCCCGGGCCGTCGGAGTCCGCCAGGAAGGAGAAGACGGTCCGATCCGGGGCTTCCGCCGCCCGGATGCTCTGGACTTCAACGAAGCTATCTCGCGGCACGTCTGTCGCTGGGCTCGGCCTCATGAATCAGCTTGCCTCGTCCATCCGCTTGCGGAGGCTCAGCGGGCGCATGTCGGTCCATACCTCCTCGATGTGGGCCAGGCACTCGTCCTTGGTGCCGGACTTGCCGACCTCTTTCCAGCCCGGGGGCAGCTCGCGGTCGACGAACCAGATCGAGTATTGCTCCTCGTGGTTGGAGACCACGCGGTAGGTCATTTCTTCCCTGTCCTCGAGCGGCATTGGCGGCTTCGCTCCCTTCGACCGCGGACGCGTGCGGAGGCTCATGGCGGCCCCGCCGGCCCTCGGTCCCATGGATCTCATCGATTGGCAAGTCGTCGGTGGACCTGGAGTGCGTCGGGGGGTGGTTGCGGCGTCCGACCATCGCTCGCGACGACCAGGCGAGTCGGGCCCATCTCGATGCTCAAGAGGAGTGCGGCGAGGGATCAGGACGCCGGGTGGGGCGGGAGACATCCTGCCTCGAACTCAGAATGCCCACGGCATGAGCTCGCCACGACTTTTCTTGGCCCATTCGTATGTCTCGAATCCAGGATAAACACTTCACTGCACCCAAGGCAAGGAGATAGCCCCTACAGGTCCCTTACCTCATCCAGTCTCTGTGACTGGAACAAGTTGCATGCCGATGTCGACCGAAACGGGTTCATGCATGCGTCTACGGGACAGAATCTCCTGGTTATGGGACAGTTCTCGGAAACCCTGGGGTTATAGGTAATCTATTTCGAGTCGAATAGCCAGGGTGTTCTGGTCGTGCGCGTCCGGCCGGGCCGGGGGCATGCCGGCGGGTTCCGGAAGGCTGGGCTGAGTCGAAAGGCCCGGATCAGGGTTGGAGTCGGTTCAGCTCCGCGGCGATGGCCGCCCTGGATTCTGAGGCCAGGCCGGGGTTGACGGTGGCATCGCGATAGAGCTTGACGGCGGCGCCGCGGTCGCCCCGTTGCTCGTGGATGCGGCCGAGGCCGAGGATGGCCGAGCCATCCAGGGGATGGGCGGCCAGCCAGCTCTGCAACGTCGCCGCGGCGGCGGGCAGCTCGCCCGCGGCCTGCTGATAGAACGCCAGCGCATGGGCATATTTGGCCGACGTGGGCTCGATTTCGAGCGCCCTGCGGCACCATCGGACGCCCTCGGACTTGTTCTTCGCCCCGTCGAGGACGCCCAGGTTGTAGGCGGCCGCGGCCATGCGCGGGTCCTTCTCGAGCGCCGCGAGGAGCGACTTGCGGGCCTCCGCCGGCCGATCCATCTCGGCCAGGAGCAGGCCCAGGTTGAAGAGGGCCGAGGGGTTGCCGGGCTCCGCCTCGAGCGCCCGGCGGAGGACGGCCTCGGCGCGGTCGGGCTGGCGGAGGTTGCTGTAGGCCAGGGACGCATTCACGAGCGGGCCGATGACCCGGGGCTCGAGTTTGGACGCGATCTCGAACTCGCGGGCCGCGCGGTCGAAGCCGCCCCGTTCCATCTCGAAATTGCCGAGGTTGGCGTGCGAGGCCCAGTCATCCGGGCGGGCGTCCATGGACGCGAGGAACTCCCGCACGGCCGCGTCGCGTGCGGCCCGATCCGCGGCATCGGCGATGGCGTCGTCGGGGACGCCGGCCAGCGACTGGGCGGCGCGGATGCGGACCAGTCGCGAGGGGTCGCGAACGGCCTTCAGCAGCGCGGTCGCGGTCTCCTGCGAGAGGAGGCCCGTCATCCCCGCCGCGGCCCGCGCGCGGACCAGTGGAGACGGGTCGTCGAGCGCCTTCATGAAGGCGCCGGCCCGCGCCGAGGGATCGACCGGGGCTCCGTGGAGGAAGCCCAGCAGCGAGGCTTTCCAGACCGAATCCGCCCCGGGGTCGACGACCCCGGCCAGCATCGCCGGCAGCTCCTCCCAGCGGTCGTGGCGGGCGGCGTCGAGGAGCTTCGCGGTCTTCAGGACCGGGGCCTGGTAGTCGCGCGGATACCATTCGCGGACCAGCTTGTCGGCCCAGGCGGCGTCCTTGTCCTTGTGGCAGAGGTTGCACGCGTTGGGGGACTTGAAGGCGAGGGTCGTCGCCGGGGTCGGAGGCCGCATCGAATGATCGGTCCGGCCCATGGCCGCGAATCGGGTCGTCGGCATGTGGCAGGAGACGCAGCGGTTGCCCTCGGAGCCCTTCGCGTGACGCCCGTGCGGGATCGGGTCGTCCACCAGCTTCTGGTGGCACGGGAGGCACGACCGGTCCGATTCCGCCATCTCGAATCGGGGCCGGCCGCTGCCGGTGTGGCAATGATTGCAGTCGAGCTTCCCGGCCTTCGCGCACGGGCTGCCGAGCCAGGACGTGAACGTGTAGTTCTCCCCCAGGTCGCGGCCGTCCGGGTAGTAGTCCGGGCTCTCGAACGTGACGAGGTCGTAGTGGTCGAAGAAGGCTTCGCCGGGGGCGAACGTGGTGGACATGGGGACCATCTTGGCGTGGCAGGTCGCGCACATGTCGTTCATCTGAGAGGGGGAGAACTCCTTGGTGCGGACGATCCTGAGGTCCTTGGACGTGCGTCCGGCGGGCTTCTCCTCGGTCATCACCCGGACGTGCTCGGCGGCCGGGCCGTGGCAGGACTCGCAACTGATGCCCGCCTCCGCCCAGGTCGTCCGGTAGGTGTCCGTGGCCAGGTCGTAATTGGTCGCGAGCTGGCTGACGTGGCAGTTGAAGCAGGTCGTGTTGAACGTGAACATCCGGTCGGTCCAGTGGAGCGCGGAATCGGTCCGGTCGGGGAAATGGCGGACGCCGCTGGCGGCCGTGTCGTACCAGCTCTTCTTGTTCACGTCGTAGGCGACGGGCAGGACCTGGAGCCGGCCGCGGCCCATCGGGGTGAGGAAGTAGTACGCGTTCTTCCCCCCGAGCACGTGCTCGATCGGGAGTTCCTTCGCGGCCGCCCCTTCCCCCTCGCGGACCGATCCCTTCCCTGCGGCGACCTCGGCGCGATAGGGCTTCCCCTCGATCACCACGGGCTGGACCTGGCCGGTCAGCTCCTTGCGGGCGAAGTCCGGCGTGTAGGGCTGCATCGCCAGCCCGTGCCGCGAGGTCGCCCAGAGGGAATGGAAATGCTGGTGGCAGTCGATGCAGGCGGCCGACCCGGCGAAGGCCGTGTTCACGGCCTTCGCCGCGGGCTGAGCCTTCGTCTCCCGCGATCCGGCGTGGGAATCCTCAGGAGGAGCGGGGGCCGGGCTCGTCCGCTGCCCGCAGCCGGCCGCGGCCATCGTCACCAGCACGAGGCCCGCGACCAGCCCGCTGATCCCCCGCCCCGCACGAGCGATGCGCACCCTTCGATTTCCCACGGCAATGATCCTGCTTGCAGGCCCTTGGGATCCTCCACGACATGGCCCCCAATCATCGCCTGTGGGAGTCGCAGAAGCAATCCATATTAACTCTATAGAAATTGTGTTGTTTCGCCTTGACCGGTGCCGATGACGTTGTCATACTCGCGGCGGTTGATGCGAAAGGTGAAGGACGGTGGCCCGGCCTGTCGTGCAGGCCGGCGGTGCCCTCGTTCCGACGTCTGTCGGGTGGAAGCCATGGAGACCAGGTTGCTCGCGAATGGCCAGGGGCAAAAGGGCCCTCATCCCGGCCGCCCTGCTGATGTCGACCTGGAGCGGGTCCGCAAGGCACTCCATGGGATCCGCTTCGGCGAGGTCCGGGTCATCGTCCAGGATGGGGTGGTCGTTCAGATCGAACGGATCGAGAAAGAGCGGCTCCGCTGAGCGAGGATCGCGCGACGCCGACTCCGTATTGAGATGTGAGAGGAGACAACGGAGATGAGAGCTTCAATTCGACCGCCCGCCGTGTGGCGGGCGGTCGCGGGGGGGTTGCTGGTGATGGCCGTCGCCGGGGCGGCCGAGGCCCGTGAGCCCGGCAAGCCGAACATCGTGATCATCCTGGCCGATGACATGGGCTTTTCGGACGTCGGCTTCCAGGGCGGCCGCGACATCCCCACGCCGAACGTGGATTCCCTGGCCGCGGGCGGGGTCCGCTGCACGAACGGCTATGTCTCCGGGCCTTATTGCAGCCCGACCCGCGCCGGGCTCCTGACCGGCCGCTATCAGCAGCGGTTCGGGCACGAGTTCAACCCGGGTCAGCAGGCCGAGGAAGCGGGCTCGAACGCCTTCGGCCTCCCCCTGTCCGAATCGACCATCGCCGACCGCCTCAAGGCGGCCGGATACGACACGGGCCTCGTCGGCAAGTGGCACCTGGGAAATGCGCCCGAGTATCGCCCCAACCGCCGCGGGTTCGACGAGTTCTTCGGATTCCTTGGCGGCGCCCACCCGTACATCCCCGGGCAGGGGGCGCCGATCTACCGGAACAACGAAGTCGTCCACGAGAAGGAATACCTGACCGACGCCTTCAGCCGCGAGGCCGTCTCGTACATCGAGCGGCACAAGGACCGGCCGTTCTTCCTCTATCTGGCCTACAACGCCGTCCACACGCCGATGCACGCGACCGACGAGCGGCTCAAGCGGTTCGCCGGGATCGCGGACGAACAGCGCCGGACGTACGCGGCCATGCTCAGCGCGCTCGACGAGGGCGTGGGCAAGGTCCTCGGGGCGCTCCGGGCCGCCAACCTCGAGGAGGATACCCTGATCTTCTTCTTCAGCGACAACGGCGGCCCGACCCTGAAGGGGACCTCGATCAACGGATCGATCAACGCCCCGCTCCGGGGCTCCAAGCGGACGACGCTGGAGGGGGGCATCCACGTCCCGTTCGCCGTCCAGTGGAAGGGGAAGCTCAAGGCCGGCAGCGTCTATGAGAAGCCGGTGATCCAGCTCGACGTCCTGCCGACGGCCTTGGCCGCCGCTGGTGCGACGCCCAGCGAGGACGCGCGACTCGACGGCGTGAACCTCCTCCCCTTCCTGAAGGGCGAGGCGAGCGCGACGCCGCACGAGGCGCTCTACTGGCGGCTCGGCGATCAGCGGGCGATCCGTCGCGGCGACTGGAAGCTCGTGCAATACGACGCGGCCGTCGATGACGGCACGGTCTCCAGTCCGGCGAAGGCGAAGGTGACGCCGGCCCGACTGTACAACCTCGCCTCGGACATCGGCGAGGCACATGACCTCGCCTCGGAGCAACCCGAGAAGGTCAAGGAGCTGCAATCGGCCTGGGCCGCATGGAGCGGCAAGCTGGCGAAGCCTCTTTGGGGGCCCGGCAATGCCCGCCCGGCGACGGGCCGTGAGGCGAGGCCGGCGGCGGCCTCGGCACCGGCCCCGGGGGCACCCGGCCGACGACCGAACATCGTCTACATCCTGGCCGACGACCTCGGCTGGGCGGACGTCAGTTGGCACGGCAAGGAGATCCGGACACCCCGGCTCGATGCGCTCGCCTCTTCCGGGGCGCGGTTGGAGCAGTTCTACGTCGAGCCGCTTTGCACCCAGACGCGGGCGGCCCTGCTCACGGGCCGATACCCGATCCGGCACGGCCTCCAGGTCGGCGTCGTCCGGCCGTGGTCGCCCTACGGCCTGCCGACGGAGGAGCGGACACTCGCCCAGGGCCTCAAGGAGGCCGGGTACGAGACGGCCATCGTCGGCAAGTGGCATCTCGGGCACGCCCGGCCGGAGTTCCTGCCGACTCGCCGCGGCTTCGAGCACCAGTACGGCCTGTACAACGGCGCGATCGATTACTTCACCCACGAGCGCGACGGCGGCCTCGACTGGCACCGAGACGACAGGGCCTCGCGTGACGAGGGCTACAGCACGCACCTGCTGGGCGATGAGGCTGCGCGGCGGATCGCCGAGCACGACACGTCACGGCCGTTATTCCTCTATCTCGCGTTCAATGCCGTCCACGCACCCCACCAGGTCCCGGACCGCTACAAGGAGCCGTACGCCTCGCTGCCGGAGCCGCGGAGGACGTACGCGGGGATGGTCGCGGCGATGGACGAGGCCGTCGGCAAGGTCGTCGACGCCCTCCGCGCGAAGGGGCTCGCGGACGACACGCTGGTCGTCTTCTCGAGCGACAACGGCGGTCCGAACCCCGGCAAGGTGACGAGCAACGGCCCGCTCCGGGGCGCCAAGGCGACTCCCTACGAGGGAGGCGTCCGGGTGCCGGCCTTCGCGACCTGGCCGGGGCACATCAAGCCGGGGACCGTGGTGGATGCCCCACTCCACGTCGTCGACTGGTATCCGACGCTGCTCAAACTTGCCGGGAGGGCGTCCGCACAGTCCTTGCCGCTGGATGGCCGCGATGCCTGGCCGGCGATCACGGAAGGTGCCCCGTCGCCGCACGAGGAGATCCTGCTCACCGCCACGCCCGGCGGCGGGGCGATCCGTGTCGGCGACTGGAAGCTCGTGGTCAACGGGCCGAGTCGCGCCGGGATCGGCGACGACGCAGAAGCCCCCGGCCGTGCGATCAAGCCCGCCGCGGAGACCGTCGAGCTGTTCAACCTCGCCGCGGATCCCTACGAGAAATCCAACCTCGCGGGCGAGAGCCCGTCGAAGCTCGCCGAGCTGAAGGCGAGGTTCGACCGGTTCGCGGCGGCCGCCGTCCGGCCCCGGAACGTGCCGAAGCCCGCTGACTACCACGCGCCTCCCGTCTGGGGCGAGGCGGAACCGGCGGCAACGGCGGCTTCGCGCTGAAGCCGGACGAGACCGGTCGTGGCGGTATGGATGAGGCCGCCACGGCCGGATCTCAGTCGCCCATCGCCTGCTTCAGCTTGCTCTTGAGGTCGTCCTTGTCGGCGGCGGACAGGTCCTTGTCGGCGTCGATGAGCGTCGAGATCTTCGAGAGGACCTCCGGCCGGGGCATGCCTTCCACCTTCCTGGCCTTGCCGGCGATGTTCCGGATCAGGTCGTCGACCGACTGGCCCTTGGTCGCCGGGGCGGAGTCATGCGCGTGGGCCCCTTCCGGCGCGTCGTCATGCTGGGGCTTCTTGTCGCCGTCGACCACGATCCCCTGGCCCTTCGACTTCTTCTCGGCGGCCCGGGGAGACGACTTCTGCTTGATGGACCTGTAGCGCGAGAGGAGCTCTTGGGCCACGTTCTCCGGCGTGTAGGTGCTGAGGGCCTTCAGATGCGACATGTCGTCGCCCCCGCAGCCGGGCAGGATCGACACCGCGGCGACGAAGGACGCGACCAGGGCGAGGGATGAACGGCGCATGTTCCTGGAGCCTCGATCGGCCCCCGGACGGCGCGTCCGGGGCCGGGACCATCGGATCTGGTTCAGTACTGATCGGCGCTGATGACTTCGCCGCCGGCACGGGTGCCGAGCGCCCACCATGTCGGCAGGCTGATCGAGTTCTTGATGAACCTGACCGAGCCGTCCAGGAAGGCGAGGTTGATGCCGCCGGGGTGGTTGCTGGTCGGGTTCATGGCGCCGTCGCACTCGTGGCAGCGGAAGGTGTCCGAGTAGTCGCAGACGACCGGGGCGGCGTTGGGGGGGAAGGCGTGGGCGTAGACGTGCTTCTGCCAACTATCGGTGAACTGCCAGGTCATGCCCCGCTCCTCGGTCCAGGGCCCCCAGTTGTAGCCGTTGGCGAGGCCGTCGCGGACCACGATATCGATGTAGGCGTCGTAGTCGTCCATGTAGTCCGAGTCGATGGTCCGGAGGTTGCGCCTGGGGTCGGAATTCTGCTGGGAACCGTTGCTGACGAGCGACTCGCTGAAGGCCGCGGTGTTGGAGAAGCCGTCGGTGAACGACGCGCCGCTGAAGCTCCGGTTCGTGTTCGCCCGCCACTTGTCGCTCCAGGGCCCGGCGACGTTCATGCGGGACTCGGAGATCATCCCCGTGGACGGCGGGGGTGACGCGGCGTTGGTGCTGGCCTGGCCGGGCATCAGGTAGTTGCGCGGCACGCCGCAACTCGCCACGTAATTGAAGTTGCCCCAGTTGACGCCGAGATAGGTGTTCCGCTCGCCGTCGGACGGGCAGAGGAACGAGGAGATCGTCATCAGGTTGGTGGTGATGTTCGGCCCGACCTGGGTCTCGATCTCGTTCCAGCCCGAGGAGTAGGTGAAATTGATCGAGTTGTAGGCCGGCGACTGCTCCACGAACGGGAGGATGACGCAGTACCAGGAGTGATTCCCGGACGCCCCGTTCGGCGGGTTGTCCCACTCGTTGGAGCGGCGGTGCATGTGCAGCGGCGTCGTGCCATTGACCTCCATGTAGTTGGCCGTGGCCAGGCCGAGCTGCTTGAGGTTGTTGGTGCACTGGGCCCGCCGGGCCGCCTCGCGAGCCGACTGCACGGCCGGCAGCAGCAGCGCGATCAGCACGGCGATGATGGCGATCACCACCAGTAGCTCGATGAGTGTGAAGCCGGGGCGCGGAGTCGGGACTCGAAGCTGGTGATCCTGATTCATGCGGAGGAATCCCCTGGGGATGGACGAGCGGGGTGGGGGCGTCATCGCGGATGGCGGGAGGATGAGGCCGACGATCGGCGCCGACGACATTCCGTGCGGAGGTATGGGGCCGGGGTCCCAAAGAGCATGATTACGATAGCCACGGTCCATCGGACTTTCAAGCGACCTCCGACATCTGACCTGACAAC
>NZ_JAALJH010000035.1 GCF_011064615.1 Aquisphaera insulae
CCGCGGGTGGCTTCCGGCCAACATCCCTTGAGGGCATCGCCCCGGCTGTGTTACCGTTTCCCCTCTCCTTGACGCGTCCTATTCAGGCGCCTGAGGTTCCGCGATCGACCGCGATCGCATGGGCCGGCGATGCGTCGATCCGCATCTCCCGCCTCCCGTAGATCAGCCCGAGGTCACGAAATGCCTGAAGTCCGAGCGTTCCGCGGCGTCCGTTACGATGTGGCCCAGATCGGCGCGCTGTCCGAGGTGACGGCCCCCCCCTATGACGTCATCGACGCCTCGCTCCAGCAACGGCTTTACGACGAGAGCCCGTACAACATCATCCGCCTCGAGCTGAACCGGCCGGAGGAGGGCGATTCGGAGACCTCCAATCGCTACACCCGGGCCGCCGGCTTCCTTCGCGACTGGCTCCGGAAGGGGGTCCTTCGCGCCGAGGATCAACCGGCGCTGTATCTTTACGAGCAGACGTTCGAGGTCGAGGGGCAGACGCACACCCGCAAGGGCTTCCTGGCCCGGGTCCGGCTCGAGCCCTTCGGCAAGGGGAAGATCTACCCCCACGAGCAGACCCTCGCCGGCCCCAAGGCGGACCGGCTGGCCCTCTACGAGGCCACCGGGTTCAACCTCAGCCCGGTATTCGGACTCTACCCGGACGCCACGAACGAGGCCCTCCAGGCTCTCGAGCGTCGGATCCGCGACCGGGCCCCGCTGGAGGCGACCGACCACCTGGGCGTGACCAATCGGCTCTGGGTCGTCACCGATCCCGAGACCCTCACCACCGTGCAGGGGCTGATGACCGATCGCCCCGTCTTCATCGCGGACGGACATCACCGCTACGAGACCGCGCTCAAGTACCGCGACCGCCTCGAGGAGAAAGGGGAGCTCGCCGGTCCCGAGGATCCGGCGAATTTCTGCCTGATGATGCTCGTGAGCATGAGCGACCCCGGCCTCCTGATCCTCCCCACCCATCGTCTGGTCACGGGCCTCCCCGGCCTGACGTTCGAGACCCTCGCCGAGGCACTGGGCGCCGAGTTCGAGGTCCGCCGCGTGGGCGAGGGTGAAGCCGGCTGCCGCGCCGCCTGGGAGGAGATCGAGGCCGGCGGCGAGCAGGACGTGCTGGGCTTCGGCACCGTCGCCGACGGCGCCTGGGCGCTGGCCCGGCTCCGCTCGGACGACGCCATGGATCGCCTGGCCCCGAAGCAGAGCCCCGACTGGCGGGCCCTCGGCGTGAGCATCCTCCACGTCCTGGCCGTCGATCACCTGCTGGGCGGAGCGGGCGGAAAGGCCCAGTGCCGCTACGTCCACTTGATCCGCGAGGTCCTCGACGACGTTGCGGCCCGTGGTTGCGACCTCGCCTGCCTCGTGCCCCCGGCCCAGATGCAGCACGTCGAGGCCATCGCCTCCAACCTCGAGACGATGCCCCCCAAGAGCACGTATTTCTATCCCAAGCTCCTCAGCGGCCTGGTGCTCAATCCGATCCGCTAGAGCCCTGTCACGGCTTGATTTTCGGGTTCGCTGCGGGACAGGCAGGAATGCCCCTGGCCCCCTCAGCGGGGCCATCGGTGAGTCTCGAGCCCCCGAGTTCAAATGAGGGGAACGCTGGTCATCACCGTCCCGTGCCGAACACCGTCACAGACGAAGGCGGCGCCCACCGGGCCGGACCGGGGGAGGGGCCAGAGCGACGGCCACGCCTCGATCAAGGCGCCGGGCGGAGCGGATGCTTCCCTCCCGTTCGTGCCAGGGGGCGAGAAGGTGAAGTGGAAGCGGATAGGAATCGCCGTGCGAGGGAATATCACCAGATTTTTGGCGTCGTCCGGCGAGAATTTAGGATAAACTGGCGACGGGGCCGACGAGGGGTGCATCGAGGTTCATCAGCGGGGAGGGGACTCGGCCGTGATGGACGAATTGTCCGAGAGCATGGTGGTCCGCACCGTGCCTGCGAACGAGCCGGGGACGAAGGAGAAGCCGCGGCGTCAGCCGCCCTACGCGGTCGTCCTTCATAATGACCGTGTGAACGGCTTCAGGTTCGTGGTCGGCGTCCTGAGGCGCGTCTTCGGATACAGCGGCCCGAAGGCCTTCCGGCTCACCCTGACGGCCCATGTCCTGGGCCGGAGCGAGGTCTGGCTGGGGACCCTCGAAGTGGCCGAGCTGAAGGCCGAACAGATCCAGTCCTGCGGCCCCGACCCGGACGTGTCGAGGGCCTCCGCGCTGCCGCTCAAGGTGACGCTGGAGCCGCGACCCGCTCGGTGATGATCGGACAGTGGTTGTGGTGTCCGCCTCGCTGACTTCGCACGGGCCGTGAGGCAGCTGGCTCGCCTCACGCGAAGGCGGAGTCGCATGTCGATCGCGATAGCCCCCTCGCGCCATCCCTCCCTCACGATCGAGGGAGGGTCTGGGAGCTTCGCCTCGGGCAAGGAGCTTGCTCGCTCTGCCACGGCGGGCTTCCGCCCGTCGTGCTCATTTCCCTCCGCGCTTGGTCGGAGGAGACTTGGGTGGACCTGGGGGCTCCGGGGCGGCCGGGCCACGAGCCGAGGGCTTCTTGGAGGAAGCCGGCGCAGGGGCCGGGGAAGGATCCGGGGCCGGGTGGCTTGCCTTCCTGGCTCCGTCCTTGCCGGCGGCTTTCGACTTCTCCTCAGCCTTCTCGGCGTGCTTCGCCGCGGCCGGGGGCGCATCCGCGGGCTTGGCCGCGTGGTGCTTCCCGCCCCCCTTGGCGGCCTCCTTGGCGGCCTGGGCGTAGGGACAGAGCTTGCGGAGCTCGCAGCGGGGGCACTCGGGCGTCTCCGGGAGGCAGGTGTCGTGCGCCAGCTCCTCGATCAGCTCGATGAATTCCTGGCCCCGGTTCTTGGGCACCGCGCGTTCCAGGACGGCGCGGAGGCTCGGGACGTCGGGCTCGGTGATCCCGAGGCGGCCGAGTGCCCGGCGTGAGGACTCGTCCACGGGGATGGCGTGGCCGCCGAGGGCAAGCTGGATCACGGTCGCCGTCACGAAATCGGACTTGAAGACCTCGTAGGGCTGGAGGGTCTTGAGGGCTTCCTTGAGCGGCTTCTTGGCGAGCGCATCGAGGTTGAACGCGTAGGTCTTCTCGAAGAGCTGCCGGAGGAACCTGCGGATCCGCTGGGCCCGGCCCTCCGGGTCGGGGATGTCCGCGAGCGCCTCGCGGACCTCCTCGATGGGACTGACGCGGACCTCGTTCCAGTCGAAGAACTCATCCTTGAAGCGTGAGAGCGCCTGGTTGGCCTGCTCCCGGGTCACATCCTCGTGGCAGACGCCATAGACGACGGCCTCGAGGATGCTGAGACGCCCCGGCGATCGATCCGGCTTGGGCTTGTACCTGCGCTTCAGGTGGGTGTGGATATCGTTGAGGAACTGGGATTTGCTTTGTGTGGCCATGGGGAAGATTGTTCGGATGCGGTTGGGGCGTCTCTTCGTGTAGGGATTCGTTCCCGGCGGATGGGTGCGCCCTGAGCCGCCGGGAGTCTCTCGCCCGGGGTCACGGCCGGGACTCGGTTCAGGGGGCGTCCGGCTCGGCGGGCGAACCGGCAGGGCTGGAATCGTCCTCGTCGTCCGGGTCCGAGTCCGGTGCGTCCGGGTCCGGGTCCGGTGCGTCCGGGTCCGACTTGCGGTCCGAGGCGACCGCCTCGGCGATGAGGCGGCCCATCTCGACGGACTTCTTGACGCTGTCGTCGAGCTTGAAGGACAGGACGGGGGTGACCTTCGTCTGGAGTCGCGCGGCGACCTTGGCCTGGAAGAACCCGGTGCCGTGCTTGAGGCCGGCGAGGGCGAGCTTCCGCTCGGCGGGGGAGCCCATGACCGAGACGTAGATGGTGGCGTTCCTCAGGTCGCCGGCGACCTCCGCGCGGAGGACCGTGACGCCGCGGATCCGGGGATCGGCCGCCTCGAAGAGGACGGCCGAGGCCACGACTTCGCGGATCGCTTCGGCGACTCGGAGGCTGCGGTGGGAAGGCATTCCGGGACCTCGGGGAAGTGCGGGACAGCCGGCCGGGACGCGGCGGCGTGCCGGCGGACCTGCGGGGGCGACCTGGCCGGGCCGGGCGGCGTGCCCGGCCCGGCCCGTCCTCGATCAGAGGGTGCGGCGGATGATGTCGACCCGATAGGCCTCGATGACGTCGTCCGGCTTCACGTCGTCGTAATTGGCGATCTTGATGCCGCACTCGAAGTTCTGGGGGACTTCCTTGACGTCATCCTTGAACCGCTTGAGGGCATCGATGGCCCCCTTGTAGATCTCGCGACCCTCGCGGATCAGGCGAACCTTGGCGGCCCGCTCGATGGTCCCCTGGGTGACGAAGCAACCGGCCACCGCGCCGACCTTGGAGATCCTGAAGACCTGGCGGACGACCGCGCGGCCAAGGTGGACCTCCTTGACCTCGGGGACGAGCATGCCCTCGACGGCCTTCTTGATGTCGTCGGTGACCTGGTAGATGATGTCGTAGCGGCGGATCTCGATGTCCTTCTCGTCGGCCAGGGTCACGGCCCGGTCCTCCGGGGCGACCCGGAAGCCGATGACGATCGCCTGGGAGGCGTCCGCCAGGAGGATGTCGCTCTCGGTGATGCCGCCCACGCCCTTGAGGAGGATGCGGATCGGCACCTCGTTGTTCTCGAGCTTCTCGAGCTCCTTGGCGAGGGCCTCGATCGAGCCCTGGACGTCGGCCTTGACGATCAGGTTGAGGGTCTTGACCTTCTGCTCCGCCATGCGGTTGTAGAGGTTCTCGAGCGTGACGGTCTGGCGCTCGGCCTGGGCCGCCTCGCGGGCGCGGAAGCGGCGGGTCTCCGCGATCTCGCGGGCCCGGCCGACGTCGTCGATGACGCCGAAGGCCTCGCCGGCGGTGGGGACGACGTCCAGGCCGGAGATCTCGACCGGCGTCGAAGGCCCGGCCTGCTCGATGGGGCGGCCGCGGTCGTTGAAGAGGGCGCGGACGCGGCCGAAGCCGTCGCCGCAGACCAGGACGTCGCCGACCTTGAGCGTCCCTTCCTGGACCAGCACCGTGGCGAGGACGCCGCGGCCCTCGGAGAGTGCCGCCTCCAGGCAGGTGCCCCGCGCCGGGCGATCCGGGTCGGCCTTGAGGTCGTGGAGCTCGGCGATGGTCTCAAGGGTGGCGAGGAGGTCGGAGAGCCCCTGGCCGGTGACGGTGGAGGTCTTGACCACCTCGACGTCGCCGCCCCATTCCACGGGGTTGAGCCCCTGCTGCGCGAGCTCGCCCAGGATCTTGTTGATGTTGGCGGGGGTATCGACGTTGGGGAGGTCGATCTTGTTGAGGGCCACGACGATGGGCACTTCGGCGGCCTTGGCGTGGGCGATGGCCTCGATCGTCTGGGGCATCACGCCGTCGTCGGCGGCCACGACCAGGACGACGATGTCCGTGACGTTGGCGCCGCGGGCCCGCATGGCCGTGAATGCCTCGTGGCCGGGGGTGTCGACGAAGGTGATCGGCTTGCCGTTGTACTCGACCTGGTAGGCGCCGATGTGCTGGGTGATGCCGCCGCTCTCGGAGTCGACGACGTTCGCCTTGCGGATCCGGTCGAGGAGCGAGGTCTTGCCGTGGTCGACGTGGCCGAGGATCGTGATGACCGGCGGCCGGGGCTTGAGGTGCTCGGCGTCCTCCTGGGGCGCCAGGGACTCGAGGAGGTCATCCTCGGCCGTCCGGGCGTGGACTACCTGGAGCTCGACCCCGAACTCCATGGCGAGCATGGTGGCCAGGTCCTCGTCGAGCGTGGTGTTGATCGTGGCCATCTCCCCCATGGCCATGAGCTTGCGGAGCAGCTCGTTGGCCTTGATGCCGATCTCCTCGGAGAGGTTGCGGACGGAGATGGGGGGCTCGATCTGGGCCTGGCTCTTGCGAGTCGGGGCGACGGCCGCGCGGTGCGAGCCGCGCTGGGACCGCCGGCCGCGCGAGCGGCGGCCGTCATCGTCGTCGTTGAGGAGGGCGCTGGCGGGCTGGGGCGAGGACGAGCGGCGATCGGTGGCCCGCTCGGTCCGGCGTGCGCGCCGTCCGGCCCGGTCCGCGGAGGAGCCGACGCGGGCCTTGTTCTTGCGATCGTCCTCCTCGTCGAAGCCGGCCGGGGGGGGTGCGACGGGGGCGGGCGACGAGCCCGGCGGGCCGGGCATCCGCGGGCCGGCGGGGCCGGGCCGAGGGCCGGGCGCGGCGGGTGACCGACCGGCGCCGGAGCCGGGTGCGCCGGGCATCCGGGCGCCCGGCACGCCGGGGCGGGGGCCCGGCCCGGCGGGGGGGGCGCCGGGGAACGAGCCGAGCTGGCCCGTCCGCATGAGGTTGAGGATCTCCTCGCGCGTCATCCGCTTCTCGGGACGCTGGGACTTGGCCTCCGGGGCCTGGGGGGCCTGCCGGCCGGCGGCGGTGGACCGCTGGACGGGGGCCTGGGGGGCGGCCACGGGGGGGAGCGGCCGGCGCGGGGCGCTGGGATCTCGACGGTCGCGGTCGGCGGGGGATTCGTCGCCGGGGCGTCGCGGAGTGCCGGCGGCGGAGGCCGGAGACGCCGAGGAGCCGCGCTGGATGGGGGGGCGGATTCCCGCCGAGGACATGTAATCGCTCCGCTTCAAGGGTTGGGAGCCGGTTGCGCCGCCGGCGTCGTGGGCCGGATAAGAAGGCGAGGGCCCCTGGGGTCGGATGGATCGATCCGTGGCGGACGAGCCTCCCGGGCCGGCGGGGGCGCCGGGGCGGGGTGCGGTGCCGCGATGCGGGGTATGGCCGGCGAGCGGGCCGCCGGCGGGGCGGGCCCCGGCCTGGCTGGCGCCGGGCCGGGAGAGGGGCGGCGAGCTCATCGGGACGCCGCGAGACGCGGCCGGGGCGCCGGCCTGGCCGGAGGCCGAGGGCGTGGAGGACACGCCGGCGGCCGGGGTCGAGGCCGGATGGATGACCGACTGGCCGGAGGGGACGGCCTGCGCAGGGGGTGCGACGGTCGCGGGCCTGGGCCGCGCGACGGGGTCGGCGGCTTCGGCGGCGGCGGCGGGGGGGCGGGCGCCGGCGGGGTTGCCGGCCGGCGGACCGGTCACGGCGCCGGACGACGGGGCCTGGGCCGGGGCCGTCGCCACCGGCCGGGGTGTCGGCCTCGGGGCGGCGGCGGTCGCGGCCGGGGCGACGGCCGGGTTCGCCCTGGCGGCGCCGATCCCCTCGGCGGGCTTCGGCGACTGCTTCATCAGGTCCCGGATTCGCTCCACGGTCGACGGGTCAAGGCTTGCCAGGACGCTCTCCTTCACGTCCAGGCCCCAGCCCTGGATGCGCTCGAGCAGGTCCTGGCTCTTGAGTCCCAGTTCTTTCGCCAACTCGTGAACACGCGTGGACAAAGGCAGCTCCTCCCGGAGTCGGCTCCGGATGGCCGTTGCGTTCACGGCCTCGATTTGAATTCTGGTGTGCGATGCGGCTGCTCCGGCCGGGGCGGGGCTGATTCCCCGTTCGATGCGGCGGCCTGGAGCATCGGGCGAAGGCCGGCCCTCCGCGACCGCCGCCACGGGCTGGGGACCCGGAAGCGTCGTCTCGCCGAGGCCGGGCGGGACGCCCGGAACGACCTTGATTCTCGGATGGCAACGGCAGGTGGCCCCCGGCGCGACGGGGCTCGGGGGCCCGAACGGGTTCGCTATGACACGTCGCCGCCATGCGGCGTGACCTCGGGGGATTCACGATCGTCGGGGGTTGTCGCCTCGGCGAGGGCGGGGGGGGAGTCCGGCTCGGAAGAGGCCGGACGATCGCCGGCGCCCTTCTCGACCGCATCGGTCACGATGCGGATGGTTGCCCCCTGGTCCTCGTCGCTGGGTCTCGACGTCACTTCGTGGCCATGTCGCGATCGGCCGTACTTCTCCTCCGCGAGGGCCACATCGTGAATCTCGTCGTCGCTCGCCTCGTCTGCCTCCGGATCGGGGATCTCGTCGGTGGGTAAGTCGTCTTCGGCCGCGGCGTCGTGTTCGGCGGGCAAGGCCGAGTCGACTGCGGCGGCCGAGTTGCCGGCATTCTCGGGGTCGGTCTCGTGGTCGGGGGATTCGTCCTGGTCCGGATCCGGATCGTCTCCGGATTCGGCTTCCGCCGCGTGGGCCTCCGGGGCGTCCTCCGCGACGGCGGCCCCCTCGGCGGCCTCCTGGCTGGCGAATTGCTCGAGCAGCGCGGCGGCGGCCCGCCCCCCCTTGCGCCGGGGGAGGTCGTCGGACTGCTCCTCGGCCATCACCTCGGCCCTGGCGACGATCTCGGTGGCCTGCTCCTCGCTGAGGCCCTCGATGGTGTTCACCAGGTCCGGGATCTCCATGACGGAGAGGTCGTCGTAGCTGAGGATGCCCTGCTCGACGAGCCGCTCCGCCAGCTCGGTCTCGACGCCGTCGATCTTCTCGAAGGACTTGACGGCCTTCTCGATGACCTCGTCGAGCTCCTCCGCGGTCATGATCTCGATGTCCCAGCCGACGAGCTTCGAGGCCAGCCGGACGTTCTGGCCGCGGCGGCCGATCGCCAGCGAAAGCTGATCGTCGCGGACCAGGACGATGGCCCGCCCCAGCAGGTGGCAGAGCATGACCTCGTCGATCTCGGCGGGCTGGAGCGCGTTGGGGATGAGCACCAGGAGCGACTCGTTCCAGCGGACGATGTCGATCCGCTCGCCGGCCAGCTCATCGACGATGTTCTTGATCCGGGTGCCGCGGACGCCGACGCAGGCGCCGACGGCGTCGATCTTGGTGTCGATCGAGGTGACGGCCACCTTGGACCGATAGCCGGCCTCGCGGGCGAGGGCCCGGATCGCGATGATCTGGTCGGCGATCTCGGGGATCTCGAGCTCGAAGAGGCGGCGGACGAAGTCCGGATGGGTGCGGCTGAGGATGATCTTCACCCGCTGGCCCACCTTGCGGACGTCCAGGATGATCGCGCGGATCCGCTCGTTGGGATGATAGCTCTCGCCGGGGATCTGCTCGCCGCGGGGGAGGATGGCGTCGGTCTTCCCCAGGTTGACGATGACGGCCCCGCCTTCGAACCGGACCACGGTCCCGGTGACGAGGTCGCCGCGCTGGTCCTCGAACTCGTCGAACAGGCTGTCCCGCTCGGCCTCGCGGAACTTCTGGATGATCACCTGCTTGGCCGTCTGGGCGGAGATCCGCCCGAGCTCGGCGGGGTCCATGCGGACCCCGTCCATCGTGGCATCGAGCGAGCCGGTGTCGAGGTCGAAGTTCACCTCGATCGTCTCGGCATCCGGATAGTGCTTCCGGGCCGCGGTCTGCACGGCCGATCGAATCCCCTCGATCAAGACTTCCTTGGGGATGTTCTTGTCGCGGTGGATGCTATCCACGATCCGGACCAGGTCAACACTCATTCAATCCCTCCGAAGCGTTGCTCGCCACCGTCTCGATGGTTGCCGAACCTTACCGCGAACGATCACGCCGGGCGACCCGGAAAATGCGACGAGCCGCGCCCGGCTTGCGGGCGGGGCTCGGTCTTCCTGTCGCATTGCCATCGAGCAGAGCAACGCCTCCCCCTGGCCCTTCTCGGCTCGATCGATCGCACGGATTCGATCGAGGGCGGAGAACGAACCAAGCCCCGCAGGAGCCGACGCTGAAACCACGGGCTCTTCGCAGCCTCGGCTCCGTACTTAATTTATCTGAGAGTTGACACCTCTGTCAAGCGCCACAACAATGCACGGTCAATTCGCGGGGTGCCCCGCGGGCCGCCCCCGGAAGCGGCACGGCCACGAGCCGGGGCGCGTCCCGCCTCCGTGAAGCTCCAGGTCGTCCCAACGTCTCCAGCCCACTGGCTTTCGGGCGACCTCCCGCCAACCGGGGCGCCCTCGCGCCCCGGCACGTGGGGTCGCGAGGCGGGCGGGGCGCACCTGACCTCGATCCGGGCCGACGTGCCGACGCGTCGGCGACTGACGGAGCAACGGATGACGCCGCCGATCCCGCACCACGGGCCCCTCGTGGACACGCACGCTCACCTCGACGATGACCGGCTCCGGGGCGACCTTGATGACGTCCTGCGGCGAGCCAGGGGGGCCGGGCTGGAGCAGATCCTGGCCATCGGGACGACGGCGGCGGACAGCCGGTCCGTCGTCGCGATCGCCGGGAGGCATCGCGGAGTCTTCGCGGCGGTCGGGGTGCAGCCGAACCACGTCTCGGAGGCCTCGTCCGGAGACTGGGAGACGATCGTCGACCTGGCCCGCGAGCCCAAGGTCGTCGCGATCGGGGAGACGGGGCTGGACCGATACTGGGACCGGGCCCCGTTCCCGCTCCAGCAGGAATGGTTCGATCGGCACCTCCGGCTGGCGATCGAGCTCGATCGCCCCGTCGTGATCCACTGCCGAGATTGCGAGGCCGACATCATCCACCAACTGGGCCAACTGGGACGGCCGATTCGCGGCGTCCTGCATTCGTTCACGGGCAACGCGGAGCATGCCGCCGCGTTCCTCTCGCTGGGGCTCCACGTCTCGATCGCCGGCATGGTCACGTTCACCAACCGCTCGCTCGACGGGCTCCGGGAGGCGGTCCGGACGATCCCGGACGATCGCATCCTCGTCGAGACGGACAGCCCCTATCTCAGCCCGAGCCCGGCACGCGGCCGCCCCAATCAGCCGGCCCATCTCGCATGGACGGCCGCGTTCATCGCCGCGTTGCGCGGCACGCCCGTCGAGCAATTCGCCGAGCAGACGACCGCGAATGCGAGGGCACTCTTCCGGCTGCCCGTCGAGGAGACGCTCGAGGAAATGGAACTTCCCTGACGTTTGGCCCAAACTGTGCAGGTGTCATGACCGTCAATCCGGGCAAGGACGACCGCGAGCGGGTCGTTTTTCGCCTCGACGCGGAAGGGCATCTCCTATCTAATCACGCTCCCGGCGGGGCCGTCGATGGCGTTCGTTCGCCGACCGACGACCCCAGGATGCAGGGCTCGGGTTCGGGTGGATCAATGTCCCACCCGGGGGATCCAATGACGATGAGTTCGGCCGGCCTGGAACGTCTCCTCATCTTCGGCCCGATCCTCTTCCTGATCGCCGTCGGTGCGTGGATCGCGTCTCGGAGCGGAGTCGCCCGCCTGAGCACCGGGCAAGATTACCTCAAATTGGCGGGTAATCTATCCCAGATGGCGTTGCGGATCGTGGGGTACGTCGTCCTGCTGATCGGCATCCAGTACATGGTGGGCCTGCGGCCGACCCTGGGCTGGTGAGCGATCGACGGGAATCGAGATGACTCAGACTCCCCGGGCCATCGGATCCCAGAGGATCTTGTGTAGCTGGAGTTGAAGGCGGATCGGGAGCCTCGTCTCGAGGATCCAGGCGGCGAGTTCGGTCGGGTTCACCTTGCCGGCGACCGCGCTGAAGAGGACCGGGCAGCGTTCCAGGATTCGATGCTCGCGGACGACGGCCACCGCCCAGTCGAAGTCGCGTCGATCGCACAGGACGAGCTTGACCTCGTCGATCCGCTTGAGCCGATCAAGATTATGCCATACGTTGGCGGACTCCTCGCCCGATCCCGGCGTCTTCAGGTCGAGGATGATCCGGACCCGAGGGTCGACGCGTGACGTATCCACGGCGCCGCTGGTTTCCAGCAGGACGGTCTTGCCCAGGTCGGCAAGCCGAGACATGAGCGGGAAGACCTCCGCCTGGAGGAGCGGCTCGCCGCCGGTGATCTCAACCAGGTCGTCACCGAGGGCCAGCGCCTGCTCCACCACGTCCTCGAGGACGACGACGCGTCCCTCGTGGAAGGCGTGGGGCGTGTCGCAATAGACGCATCGCAGGTGGCAGGCCGTGAGTCGGATGAAGACGCAGGGGAGCCCGGCGAAGGTGCTCTCGCCCTGGAGGCTGCGGTAGATCTCGTGGATGACGAGCGAGCCGGCCGCCTTGCCCATCAGCGGCCTCAGGCGGCGGGCGAGATCGGCCCCGGCCCGGCTCTCGGGGGCGGGGAGGATGGTGGCCTCGGGGCTCGGCTTCTTGACCTCGGTACTCATCGGTCTGGTGTTCTGTGGGCGTGGGATCAGGTTCGGGAATCGGGGCGTTCCAGCGTATCGCGGCCGCCGAGTCGTTGAGAACCCCATCCGTCCCACAAGAGGCCGCACGGCCGGGCCCGGCACGACTGGCCTTGCCGCCCGGGGCCGGGCCGACTATCGTGTCGGCCCGGAGAACACCGGGGACGTCATCGCCGTCGACGATGCATCAAGGAGGATCATCCCATGCTCCGCGCCTACACGGAGAATCTCTCCCTCGCCGCTCGCGCGCGGCTCGGCCTCAAGAAACTCATGTTTCCCGGGACGAACTGGGTCAGCCGCGACAAGTCTCGGGTGGCCCGGATGTTCCTGGAAGGGACTCCGAACCAGCCCGTGCGGACGCTGGATTGCGGCTGCGGCAACGCATACTTCTCGATCGAGGCGGTCCGCCGTGGCGCGCGCTGCCTGGGCATCACCATCCACGAGTGGGAGAAGCGGAACTGCGAGGAGATGCGGGCCTATCTCGGGATCTCCGCGGCGGCCCTCGAGTTTCGCCAGGCGACCCTGGAATCGCTGGCGGCCGACCCGGAACGCCGGGCCACGTTCGAGCAGGTCATCCTCCTCGACGTCATCGAGCACATCCTGGACGCCCCCAAGGCCCTCCGCCAGATTCGCGACCTGCTCGCGGAGGACGGCCTGGTCTACATCACGACCCCGCATCGCGACTGGCAGGCCCATTCCGAGCGAATCCGGGTGACGCGGTTCGAGGACGGCTGGCATGTCCGCAACGGCTACACGTTCGAGCAGCTCGAGCGGGTCCTCGAAGAATCCGGCTTCGAACCCGTGGATCGGCTCCGGTTCGGCACGCTCGGATCGTCGGCCGTGACCTGGATCCAGCACCGGGTCTTCGGCAAGTGGACCGATCCGCTGACGGTCGCGTTCTTTCCGATCCTGAAACTGATCGCGGTCGCCCTGTCGCCCTGGAAGGATCCGCATACGATCTTCGTCCTGGCGCGGAAGCGGCGGGACGGGCTCTGAACCGGCCGAGTTGACCACGTGCCTCGCCAGGCCGTAGAGTATGCCATCCTGAGATCAGCCACGGCGATGAGCGGATGCAACGGGGTGCGGGTTCATGAGTTCCGACGGTCGACGGCCGCCTTATTTCCTGGGTATCGACCTTGGCGGGACGAACATCAAGTGCGGGGTCGTCGATGACTCGGGGACGGCCCTGACCTCGATCCGGATCGCGACCGAGGCGGATCGAGGGCCGGAGTTCGGGATCGAGCGGCTGGCGGAGGCGGCCCACATGGCCGTCGACGCCGGCAACCTCGGCTGGGATGACGTGGCCGCGGTCGGGCTCGGCTCCCCGGGGACCATGGACCTCTCCCGGGGGATGCTTCTGGAGCCGTCCAATCTCCCGGGATGGGATCATTTCCCGCTCCGGGACCGTCTCGCGGAGCGGCTGGGCAAGCGGACCTTCCTCCAGAACGATGCCAACGCGGCGGCCCTGGGAGAGCACTGGGTCGGGGCCGGCCGGCAATCAACGAGCCTGATCCTGTTCACGCTCGGGACCGGGATCGGCTGCGGGATCATCCACGAGGGGCGGATCGTCGATGGCCGGCACAGCCACGGCGGTGAATGCGGCCACATGATCATCCAGGCCGATGACGGCCGGCTCTGTTCGTGCGGCCGGACCGGCCACCTCGAGGCCTACGCCTCGGCGACCTCCCTGGTGAAGCGGGCCGCCGAGGCCCTGGCGGAGGACGACGCGCCGAGCCTCCTCCGCGAGCTTGCCCCCGAGGACCTCACGAGCCAGGCCATCGACCGAGCCTGGCGAGAGGGCGACGCACTCGCCTCGACCCTGATGCGGGAGACGGCGCGCTACCTGGCGGTCGGCGCCGTGAGCGTGATGCACACGATCGACCCGGACCTGATCCTCTTCGGCGGCGGCATGATCGGCTCGGGCCGGCCATTCCTGGATGAGATCCGATCCCAGATCCACTCCATGACCTTCGCGATGCTGGCTCGAGCCATCCGGGTGGAGTTCGCCGCTCTGGGCGGCGATGCCGGTTTCATCGGTGCCGCCGGCTACGCCCGCGGCGCGCTGGTAGGTCCCCACTGAGCACCGGGCCCGGTTCTCCCGAGGCCCCGCGATCGCCAACCGGAGGACGCATTCATGGCAGACGCCAATGAGCCCGTCGAGGGTGCCGCGGCGGTTCCGGATCGACGTCCCGCGGGCCGCCCCGATCCCGAGCCGTTCCCGAAGGAGTTGAGCCTGCTCCTGATCGTCGCGGGGGTCGGCGGCATCCTCCTCCCCGGCCCGGTCGGGATGCCCTTCCTGGTGGTCGGCGGCCTGAGCCTGTGGCCTCGGGCTGCCTCCCCCGCCGATCGCTGGTTTCGTCACGCCTTCCCCCGGCTTCACCGTGAAGGCCGGCACCAGCTCGCCCGCTTCCTCCGCGATCTCGAGAGCCGATATCCCGCCGATTCCCGGATCCCTACGTGCAGCCGCTGAGCGATCCTCACAGGCCGGAGAATCATCCGCATCGATACAAATCGATAGAATCCATAAAGTCCGCGCCGCTGCCACCCGATAATTCCGTTGAAGTCACCATTTCTTGACAGGGATCCCGGCCGTTCTGGCTGCGAGATCTCGCGTCGCGCCTTTCTGCCGCGATCGATCACTTCTGCTCGAGGAGACGTGGCCATGCCGGAACGAGGTGCACGGAGTTCGACGGCGGGCGGAGGCGCCGCCCGATTGTCGCGATGGGGGGTCGGTTGGCTCGGGCTGCTGTGCATCGGCACCTATTCGCCCGAGACGTGGGCCCAGGGGATTCCGAGCATCCCGGGCACCGGCGCGGGGACGGTCCCGGGGGCGGTCTCGTCGTTGGGTGGGGCCGCGGTCGCCCCGCAGCGGACGATCTGGGGCTTCCTGGGCCTGACGCCGCAGAATTTCGCGGCCTGCAAGGACAAGCTCTGTAGCTGCCAGTTCGGGCAGATGCTCAACAGCCTGATGACCGGCCCCATGGGAGCCGTGACCGGGGGATTCGTCTCCCACCTCTGCCCCGCGGCCCCGAGCCCCGCCGCGATCCAGGCGCTGGAGAACAAGCCGAACGGGGCGGCACAGGCCGCCGCGGCCAAGATCCAGGCCAGCGAGGCCGACGCCAAGGCCCGGGTCGCGGCCGTGGAGTACCTCGGCACGGTGGACTGCAATCGCTTCCCTGAGGCGAAGCAGGGACTGATGTCGGCGCTGGCCACCGACCCCAATGAGTGCGTCCGCTATGCGGCGGCCAGGGCGCTCGGCAACGGCTGCTGCTGCGATCAGGACGTGATCGAGAAGCTGAGGATCTGCGTCGCGGGCGAGAAGGCCAAGGGGGCACCGGCGGAGACCTCGGCCCGGGTCCGCGCCGCGGCGTTCGCCGCGCTCCAGAACTGCCTGACCAAGGTGCCGGACGAGGTCGAGGGCCCCCCGGCGACCGAGGAGCGAGCCAGCCCCGAGGATTCGCTCCCGCGGGCGCTCCCCGACCCGAAGAAGCGGGCCAAGCCCGAGAGTACCACCTCCACCAAGGCCGATCCGGACGCGGTGGTCACGTCCGTCCGCTCCGCCAAGGAGGGTCCGCGCGTGAAGACCTACGAGCAGACCGTCGCCGAGGCGCGGCGGACGCTCGTGGATATGGCCCAGCATCCGCAGCCCCGGAACACGCTGGAGCCCGGCCGGAAGTCGGTGCTGGACGCCTTCGCCAAGGCGAGGCGAGACATCGACGCCAAGTCGCGCCAGCCGAGGCCGGCCGCGGCCCCCGCCACGTCGGCGGCCCCGACGGACAACGCAGTGATGCCCAGCTCCTACGTCCCGTCCGGGACGGGGACGAACGCCCCGGCGGCCGGCGACGGCTTCCCGTCCTCGAGCCCCGCCAAGCGCGGCCTCTTCGGACTCCTGGTCCGACCGCGGAATCCCGGCTGAGCCGAGACCCGTCTACGCCTTCATCTCTCTTGACCCGTCCGGGTCACCCAGCATTCGTGTCGCCGACGGATCCACGTCCGGAACGACAAATCTCCCTCACTTCTTCCCAATCATATCTCCCCGAATCGGTCTCGACCGCTCGTGAGGCAGGACGCTGGCGGCCTGCCCAGGGATGAAAGGAGTCATTCACGTGAACGCCGAGGCTTCGCGTCGAAACTGGATTCGGAACGGGGCATGGGCCGTGCTCGCCGCCCTCGTCCCCGTCGCCGAGTGCCCGGCGGCGGTGGACGGAAATCCCCCCGCCGATCAGGCCCTCGCCGCACCCGCGGCCGGTGCCGGCAGCATCTCCGCCCCGAAGGCGTCGGGCTCGAACGGACGGGCGGCCATTCCGCCCCCGCGGGCCTTCCGCCCCGACGAGCTCGGACGCCTGATCCCCGCGGCCCCACCGGCCCGGACGTCCGCCCCGATCCCGCCGCCTCGGGTCTTCGTCGCCGATCATCCCCAGCCGGCACCCGCACCCGTGCCCGCACCGCCCCCCCCGGCCGCGACGGCGCTGGTGCTCGAGTCCGGCCCGGCCGCCCCGCCTGAGGAGCCCGCGGCCCCGGCGGCCGCCCTGCCTGAGGAGCCCACGGCCCCGGCGGCCCCCCCCGCGAACCTGAGCGCCGCGCTCCTCTCCCTGGGCGTCGCCCCGAAGGAAGAGGGCCAGCCCGAGCCGGCCCCCGCCGCGGCCACGGCCGAGGACCGGCCGTCACAACCGGCCCATGACGAGCCGTCGCAACCGGCCGAGGACGCCCCGGCCCGGGTGGCGGCCACGCTGGAGCCCGTCGCCGAGCCGGAACCTCCGGCGGCCCGCGTCGAGCTCGAGGCCCAGCCGGCCATGGTGGTCGAGTCCGAGCCGCCGGCCTCGCCAGTCCCCCCCGCCGCGGAGCCGGCTAAGCCCGCCGCGGAGCCGGCCGAGCCGGCCCCGGTCGCGACGCCCCCGAGGGAGGAGAAGCCCCTCGCCGTCTCGGTCCCCGCCGCCCCGCCGGCCGGACCGGCCGAGTCCGCAAGTCGGGCGGCGGCCCCGGCCCTCGCCCCGGCGGCGCCCCCGGAGGGGCCGAAGACCAGCGACGACGAGGTCGACCGGGCCACCTGCACGACCTGCGGCACCCGGCATATCTCCTCGGATGGTCATGTTTTCACCGGATGTGCCAACGGCAATTGCATCCCCGGCCGGCCCCCGTGCAATCTCCCCGCCAACGAGTGCAACACGGTCGTCGGGGCCTTCATGCAGAACCTCTACCAGGCGATCTGCTGCCCGGACCCCTGCTACCAGCCCAGGTGGGATCCGGTCGCCAACGCGTCGCTCTTCGCCGACTATGCCCGCCCCCGAACCGTCACGCGAATCCGGGTCGACCGCGGCCTCGACATGACGCACCCCAATCGCAACCTCTTCTTTTTGATGCAGACCGGGCCGGGCTTCCCCAAGAACGTGACGGCCCGGCGCAACGGCCAGATGTACCGATGGCAGGGCGATCCCAGCCTCAACTGGTCGGAGCTCTACCTCTACCAGGAGGCGGCCGGCGAGAAGGGGAGCTTCTTCGTGGAGTATCCCTACCGGCAGATCAACCCGCTCTACAGCCCGACCCAGGCCGGTTTCGGCGACATCAACTTCGGCACCAAGTCGATGCTCTTCGACACCGAGCTGCTCCAGGTCGCCTTCCAGTTCCGGACCTACATGCCCACGGGGAACGCCAGCCTCGGCCTGGGCACCGGCCACATCTCGCTCGACCCGTCGATCCTGGCCGCCCTCAAGATCGGCCCGGAGACCTTCTACCAGGCCCAGGTCGGCCAGTGGATCCCGATCGGCGGCGATCCCCAGATCCGCGGCGGCGTCCTCTACTGGCTCATGAGCCTCAACCAGGTCCTGCTCTGGACCACTCCCGATAGCCCGCTGATCGGGACCCTCGAGATGGACGGCTGGTCGTTCCAGGACGGCGGCTACTCGGATCCCGCGTTCATCCGCCAGCGGCAGACGGGCGTAGGCCCGCACGGCTATCCCAAGTACGGCCCCGTGAATCCCGCCAGGGGCGGGAAGCACCCCGGGTTCGTGGCCTCCGGCGGCGGGGTGTCGTACTTCAACATCGGGCCGGGCCTGCGGTGGTCGATCTGCAACAAGGTGGACCTCGGCGGCGCACTCACCTGGTCCACGACCCCCGGCCAGTGGGCAAGCCCCTGGTTCCGCTTCGAGGTCCGATTCCTCTTCTGAGGCGGATAACCTCCCAGTCGCCGCGATCGACTCGAGCGGGGGCCGTGCCGGCCCCCGCTCGCGTTGCCGCTTCGGTCATCCCGATCCCGGCATGATCCTGACGGGAGAGGGCGACCGCCAGCGCCGGCCCCGAACAAAATGGCCGACCCGGGCCGTTTTCGAGTTCGAGGACGCAACCACCGCGGGTTATGATTCGGGGACTCCGTGATGCATCTCGGCCCAAGCCACTCGAGGGGAACCGTCGATGTCGGATGATAGCCCCCGGCCTGCTCGACCCTCCTGGAAGCGAGCGGGGGCGGAGCCCCGGGCCGCCGAGCCGTCGTCGCACGAATGGAGCAGACGCAACCTCCCGGCCGCGAATCGGGCCCAGGGGCCTCGGTCGAGGAACTTCAAGGTCGTCGGCGTGGCCACGGCACTCGCGGCCTGCATCGCCTTGATCCTCTTCCTGATCTTCCTGTTCCGGCCCCCGCACCCGGCGGCGGTGGTCCTGGTGGGGGCCGACTATTCCACCAACCTGGCGGTCCCTCACAACCTGCTGGGGTGGAGGGGGCTGCAGGGGCTCGAGGCCGTCTCTCGGGTGCCGCCACGCTGGTCGCTCTTCCCGCCCGCCACCCTGCAGCTCATCAAGGGGGGGGCGACCCCGCTCGACCTGGCGACCGACTGGGACGCGCTCATCGAGGACCTGAAGGGCTCGGCCAGGGGCTATCGGACCCTCCTGATCGCGGTGGCGCTCCACGGTGGCACGACCGCGGAATCCGCCTACCTGATCCCGGCCCGGTCTTCCGGGCCGAACCCGGATCGGCTGGACCTTGCGCACGTCATCAAGTCGATGGCGGAACTGCCGCCGGATCAGAACAAGATCCTCGTCCTCGAGGGTGCGCTCGTGCCGGCCGACTGGCGGCTGGGGATGCTCTATAACGATTTCGCGCGACGGCTGGAGGCCCTCGAGCCGGAAATCCGGCGGGTGAAAAACCTCTGGGTCCTCAGCGGCTGCGACGTCGACCAGCAATGCTGGGCGTCGGAAGGGCTGGGGCGGTCGGCGTTCTTCCATTACATCATCCAGGCCCTCCAGGACCGGACGATCAACTCGGGGGGCCGACTCGACCTGAAGTCGCTCCATGAGTATGTCCGCCGCAATGTCCGCAACTGGGCATGGAACGCCAGGGGGGCCATCCAGGAGCCCGTCCTGCTCCCCGCGGAGGCCGCCGCGGCCGAGGCCGGCCGGGCCGGCAAGACGCCCTCGCGTCCCCCCGTCTCGAGCGTGCACCTGGCGACGGCGGAGCCCCAGCCGTCGCAGGATACCCCCGCGGCCCTCGATCAGGCGGCCCTCGCCCGGCAGTGGCGGTCCTTTCAGGAGCTCGACCGGCTGTCGCCCCACCCCTCGACCTACTCGCCCCGGCGGTGGCGGCAATATCGGGCGACGCTGATCCGTTACGAGGAGCTGGCCCGGTCCGGCGCCACCCCCCAGCAGCTCGACCCGCTCGCCGAGCGGACGAGCTCGCTCGAGGCCCGGATCCGGGCCGACCGCTACTTCACGAAGCTGACGGAGTCGCCCCAACACAATCTGGTCATGTCCTCCGTCCAGGGGGCCATCATACCGGCGCGGCGCGATGCGGACGCCGAATTCTCGAGACTCTGGAAGCCCCCCGCGGGCACCGACCCGTCGCGAGCCTGGGAGGAGATCCAGAAGACGTTCGCCGCGGCCGAGGCGGATCCGGCCCAACCGCTCCGATGCCGGGTCGACGACTACCTCATCCAGCGGGCCATCGCGGACCCTGACCCGAGCGAAGGGCTCGCGATCGCGGCCGACCGGTTGCGACAGCAGACGCGGGACTCGCGCAGTCCCCAGCCCTCCGAGGCCCACTTCCTGATCATGCTCGACGGGTTCCTGCGGCCGGCCACGCCACGGCCGCCGTCATTCTGGCCGAGGGCCGCTCGCGCCCTGCGGATCCGCCGCCTGGCGGAGCGAGTGGCGCTGGGGATCCCGGAGAAGGATGCGGGTTATGGGTTCAGCGAGCGGCTCATGCCCTGGCTGCGGGGACTTGTCGACCGGGCCGACGAGCAACGGCGACTCGGCGAGGACCAGCTCCTCGCCTCGGACGAGTCCGCCTGGGATCGCGCGGAGCAGTCCCTGGCCGCCTCGGAGGCCCTCTATCGGTCCGCCATCGCCGGGGGGGACAGGGTCCGGCAGGCGATCTCGGCCCGGGACCTCGCCCTGTCCTCGCTCCAGGACTACGCCCGCTGGATGGGACATCGCCGTCCGGAAGAACTCGGCAAGGATGACCTGGCCAACGCGGTCGTCGAGACCTACGGCCAGGCGCACGCCCTGGCCGACCGCCTGGACGAGGCCGGCGACGCCCAGGACGCCTCGCTGGAGAAGCTCCGCCAGGGCCTGTCGTCCGGCATGGAGGCGCTGGGCCGGCGATTCCGGGATCACGCCAGCAATCTTGCCGGCGACCGCCGGCCGGCGGATTGCGAGGCCGCCGTGGCGGTCGCGGCCGTCCCCTTCCCGGACAACCCCGAGCTCGCGCAGCGGACCGCCCTGTGGGACCGGCTGGACGCGATCCGGTTGCACGACTTCAAGCTGGCCGGGGGCGGAGATTCCCCCCAACCCACCCCGGCGGACCTGGACGTCGCCACCGACGTCCTGAGGCGTCGCGGCCGGCTCCAGGGCCGGATGGCGATGGCCGCCCTGGGCCAGGCCTGGTTCAACGCGCCGGGCTTCCAGGGGGGTCCCACGTTCGATCAGGTCTCGAAGCAGATCGAGAGCGCCTTCGAGGAAGGAGGGGACCGCCCCTGGTGGAGGTCGATCGCCGAGGCGGGGGACGCCATCGGCCTCCGCTGGCGGAGCCTCGCGCCCCGGGTCGAGGACCTGACCCGGGACGAGGCTCGCGACGCGGAGCCGGCCGCGGCGGCGACCCGGATGACGACGGCCAGCCGACTCGATCGGATCCTCGACGGCGGGGCCGAAGCCCTGCCGGATCCCGACCCCGAGTCGGCGACCCTCGATCGCCGACTCCGGATCCGTGGCCTCCTCCTCTGGCTCGCCGAGCGGGCGTGGCGCGACCACTGGTTCGACGAGGATCACCGGGCGATCGTCCCCTATTACCGCGCCGTCGGCTCCCGCCTGGTCGGCGATGCGGCGCGGATCCGTGCCAAGGATCCGGAGATCGTCCGCGTCCAGCAGATGCTCGCCCGGAACGACCGGCTCAAGATCGACGGCCCGCCCCACGAATTCATGACAACCGAGCCGTTCCGCGAGGTCGCGTACCGGATCGGCGCCGAGGGGGCGGCGGAGAACATCCCCCCCGGCCTCCCCGTCATCCGGCCGGTGGTGGCCGCGGGCACCGAGGCCGATCTCGAGCTCGTGGACGGGAACGGCGGCTACAAGCTGGCCCCCTGGCGGACGGGGGGGGACGTCGCGAAGTTCGCGGTCACGTCGCGGACCATCCGATCCGTCGAATCCGACGAGTCCATGAATCGGCCGGTGGTCAAGACCTGCCCCCTGGTGGTGGAGGGCTTCTACCGCGGCCAGCGGTTCGACAGCCGGACGGCCTTCGAGCTCCATCCCGTGCCCCACGAGATCTCCATCAGCCCCCCGACCGTGGACCCCCGCGCCAGCCTCTGCGTCCGGGCCGACGAGCGCCTGCTCCGACGCTTCGGTTCCGGCAACGGCGCGATCGCCATCGTGCTCGACATGTCCGGGAGCATGACCGGCCTGACCCCCTCCGGCAGGGAGCGGATCGCCGAGGCCAAGACCGCCCTGGACCAGCTCCTCCAGGTCATCCCGCAGGGGACCCGGCTCAGCCTCTGGATCTTCAGCCAGGTCGACGTGAATGAGCCCAATCCGTTGAAGAGCGACCCCAGGGTCCTCGCCCCGGAGAACACGATCAAACGGCTGCGGGAGCCGAAGGAATGGAGCCTCTCGGAGCGTCCCGGGCTGCTCGCCGAGCTCGAGAAGTACAGGCCGTTCTGCGAGACGCCCCTGGTCCAGGCCATGTGGCATGCGGCCGGCAACGACCTGCTCGCGGCGAAGGGCCTCAAGACCCTGCTGGTCCTCACCGACGGCGCGGACACTCGATTCATGAAGAACACGGACTTCAACCCCGTCCGCGACGGCAAGCCGACGTTCGCGAACATCGCGGACTTCATCGGCAAGGCGTTCGACAAGACGGCCATCCAGGTCAACATGGTCTACTTCGCCCCGAATGATGACGAGGTGGCCAAGAAGGAACTCCAGGAGGCCAAGGAGAATTTCGAGGAGCCGTTGCGGAGGCTGGATCGACCCGGGACCTTCGTCGCCGTGAAGGACCTGGGCCAGTTGCTCTCCAGCCTCAAGCAGGGAATCCGACAGGACCTCGCCTGCCGGGTCTACGACGAGCACGATCGCCCCATCTCCGACGAGCTGCTCCCCGTCACGCGGGTGGGCGAGGAGGACCACTGGTGGCTCGACGGCCTCGATCCCGATCGCCTCTACACGGTCAGCGTGCTCGCGGATCGGGCCTATTCGCACAAGGTCGATCTCCGGAGGTCCGAACACCTCCTGATCAAGCTCGTCGACGTCGGGGACAGGATCGAGTTCCAGCGCGGGCTCTACAGCGAGGACTTCACGGCCCGGAAATCCGAGGACCGCTCGGAGTCTCGCCTGAGCGGCCTGGCGGGGCTGGTCACGCCCGGGGAGAACGGAGATCGATTGCGGACGCTCGTCTCGCTGGAGCAGGTGGCGATGAAGCTCCCCGATCCGGAGCCGATCCGCCAGGCTTATCCCCAGGCGGCCTGGTTCCGCATCGAGGCCGAATCCCCGGAGACCTTCACCTCGATCTGGCGGGACCTCCCCACGTATCCCGCCCCGGCCTGGGAGATCGACGTGCCGAACTGGCCCAAGGATCCCGCGGGGCAGGGGCCCGCGCGGCCGATCCTCCGCGGCTGGTGGTTGACCGCCGGCCAGGTCCAGCGCACCTTGCCCGAGATCTCGCTCGAGGGGGACTCGAGTCGGCGGCTCCGGCTCGATGACGGGAGCGAGGTCGTCCTGGAGGGGCTGAACGTGGAGAGCCACTTCGTCGATGTGGGCGAGGGCCGCCGCGTCGAGAGGCGCTGCCTGGCGATCCGGCTGGCCTATCCGAAGGATCAGCTCCACATCGTCAATCGGAAGAGCCTCCTCGACGCCGGGATCGGGACCGAGGGGATGGAGCAGCGGATCTTCATGAGGGCCAACCGCTACACCGGGCTCTTCTGGCCGGTCCAGGAGGAGTCCGCGAGCAAGCTCAGGCGGATCGGCCTGCTGCCCATCGGCGAGCTGATGAAGCTGGCGGAGAAGCAGCAGACCACGGCGACCGTCAAGCTGCCGGCGCCGGAGCGGGGCGGCCAGTTCCCGCCGCCGCCCCCCCCGCTGCGGCCCGATCGGCGGGCGCTACAACCTCGACCCGGTCCGTCGCCGGCCGGCCCGGGTTGATCGAGCCGGCCCCCGTGCCGTCGAGTCGAATCGAATCGAGCGACGAGCACGCATGTCGAGACCACGGACCAGGCGGGATCATGAGGCCAGGCTTCCCTGCAGGAGCGACACGATGAGCAAGCCATCCTCGGCCGGACGCGGCCGATGGCGGGATGCGGCGGACGCCCGGAGCACCCGCCCCCGCGGGCCGACCAGGGCCGGGAAATGGATCCGGGCGGCCCTGGTCTCCTCGATCGCGATCGCCATGATCGGGGTCGTCGGCTTCCTGGTCAGGATCTTCATCCTCGGATCCGCGACCCGGACCGTCTTCATCCCCTTCCGGGTCAGTTCGTACCGCAAGCCCCAGATCACACCGATCCGGGGCGCGGCCGCGGAGCGGCAGGCCATGGCCGCCGCCAGCCTCCGCTTCCGGGAAGATCCCCTGGACGCCGATGGCGATCTCACGCTCGAGAACTTCAAGACGAAGCTGAACGGGCTCCGGGCCGAGAAGCGCGAGGCGCCCGTCGTGGCGTACGTCTCCGGGTACTCGATGGTGGATGGATCCGGCGCGGTCCAGATCCTGGCCAGCGACTCCGACCCGTTCACCCCCAGGACGCAGCTCCCCCTGCGGCAGGTGCTCGAAGCCCTGCGGGCCTGCCCGGCGAAGGACAGGCTGCTGGTCCTGGACATCATCAAGCTGTCCAGCTATCCCTTCGACCTCGGCGGGACGCCGGACGGCGTCGCCGATCTCGTGAGGCGTGAGGTCGAGACCGACGAGGACGGCAAGCCGAGGGGCGACGACCCCGGGCTCCTCGTCCTGGTGGCCTGCTCGCCGGGAGAGAGCGGGCTCTGGTCGGAACACCTCGGGGAGTCGATCTTCGCCCACGTCTTCGCCCGCGCCTTCACGGACCCGAAGGCGGACAGGGACGGGCTCGGCACACTCTCGGTCCAGGAGCTCGCGGACTACCTCCACGCCAACGTGGACGGCTTCGCGCGTCGGCTCCGGGGGACGTCCCAGCGTCCCTACCTGATCGGCAACGGCGACTTCTCGATCGCCGGAATCGTCAGGCCGACCGAGTCGCCCCGCGGTGCGGTCGCGGCGCTCGAGAAGTCGGCCGGCACGGCGGCCGACTCGTTGAAAACCTCGGCCGAGAAGAAGGCCGAGGACGCGAAGGCGTCCGCCGGGAAGAAGGCGGAGGGCCTCAAGGCGGCCGGCGCGGATCCCGCCAAGCCCCCCCGCCCGGACGGGCCCGGCGAGGCCTCCCCGACGGAGAAGGGGGGGGCCGATGAGCCCGCTCCCGCCGACGCCTCCCGATACCCCGACTGGCTCATCGCCGGCTGGGAGCTCCGTCGCAACTGGTGGAACGATCCCGCGACGTCCCGATTCCCGGGTGCCGCTTCCCCCCGCGCCTTCCGCAAGCTCGAGGGGGTGCTCCTCCGGTCGGAATCGGCCTGGCGTTCCGGCGAATCGCCGACGGTCGTCCGGGACGAGTTCAGGGAGGCGATGGCGCCCCTCGTCGCCGCGATGGACCACGATCGGGCCCTCCCCGCCCCGACCTCGATCCGCTCGGTCGGCCAGGCCGTCGCGGGGGGCTGGAAGCCCGACGGCGCGCTCGTGTTGCGTCTCCGCGACCTGCTCGACGACCTGAAGGCCCGGACCGGCCACCCCCCTAATGAAGCTGTGCTGGCGGCTCGAAAGAAGGCGGTCGGGGAACTCGCCCAGGCCATCAAGGGCAAGCCGACGCCGTCGCTGGAGCTCGCCGGGATCCTGATCGAGGCCACCGCGGACGTCCGAGTGGCCCCGGACACGCTCGGCCTGCTGGATGACCTGGTGAAGCAGACCGCGACCAAGCTCAACATCGTCGAGCTGCGGCTCTTCGAGGACCTGGCCGCGTCGGCCGCCCCCCCCGCGCCCTGGCCCGACGAGGCCGCCGACACGGCCCGGGTCGCCTGGGATGCCCTCTGCCTGGCCGAGCGGGCCGCCCATCAGCCGTCGGCCTTCCCGTGGACGGCGGACCTCCTCGCCCGGGCCGATCGCGCGCGGCACGAAGCCCGCGTCCTGCTCCTCAAGGAGGTCCGAGGCTTCGTCTCGTGGAAGCAGACGGGCGAGGCCTGGGCAGCGGCGGTCGAGTCGCTGCGGAAGGCGTCCGAGGCCCAGAAGCTGATCGAGGACGCCCGGACCGAGCTCGATCGATCGCGCGCAATCATCTCCGGCTACCTCCCCTTCCTTCAGGCGTCGAGCCGGCCCGGCCTCGAGACCGTCTGGCAGGAAGCGGCCAGGGCCTCCGGAGAGCTCGCGCGGATCCTGGGCACGCCGCCCGACACCGAGTCGGACTCCTCCTCGGATCCCGGACATTCCGCCATCGACATGCAGCTCAACGAGCTCGGGCCGGCGCTCGGTTCCCTCCGGGCGAGCAACGAGGCCCTGCTGCGCCCCTTCCGAGAGGAGTCGCTTCGCGAGGCGATCGCCCAAACCAAGGCCGACAAACCGGACCCGCGTGCCGCCGCCGAGATCGATGCCCTGCTCGCTAGCCCGATGCCGGCCCCCGAGTGGCGGCCACGGCTCGTCGACGCCGTCCGATCCCTCGACGCTCGGCTCGCGGAGTCCACCGCCCGCCTCGAGCGGCTCCCGGACGACTCGGGGCCTTCGGCCCGCCTCGAACAGGCGCGGACTCAGGCCGTCCGCCGGGCCAGGCGGCTCCAGACGCTGCTCTCCCTGATGGGCGAGGCGGCGCTCGCCCGGAACCTCTGCCCGGGCGTGGAGTTGACGAGCGAAATCGAGTCCATGTCGCGCGGCTCGGCGACGGCCGCCGCGGGCCCGGAGGACGGCATCGCCCGGCTCTGGGGGAGCCTGGCACGCGTCGCCTCCTCCGCATCCTGCAAGCTGAACGCGCTCCTGGAGCGGTCCGATCGGGGCGACGACCCGGCCGGCTGGATCGCGCCGCCCTTCCTCCTGGACACGACGGTCAACCCCCGATTCGCGATGGGAGTCGAGGTGGCGCGGCGACACGGCCGGTGGCTCGCCGCCCGTTACCTCCACGAGGAGCGGGACCTCCATGAGGGGGGGGACCCCGAGCGGTTCTACGAGGACGCGGCCGAGGAGTGCCCCGGCCACCCGGACCCGACCGCAACCTCGCTCCGATTGGCGGTCGACGGCGCGGAGGCGACGACGCTCTCGTCGTCGAGGAGCTCGACGCGGGCGGAGGTCAAGCTGAGCCTGGTCGGCAGCGGTCGCGGGACGCCCGCGAAGGCCCGGATCGCCGTCCACTCCCCGGGGGATGATCGCCTCAAGATCGGCGTGCCGGAGTCCGGGCCCGTGGAGCTGACCGGCCTGGCCCCGACCGTCGTCGGCATCAACCTGACCTGGGTCGACCAGGGGGGAGCCGCCGCCAAGGAACCCCCGCCCGGGTTCCTCATCGGGGCCACGCTCTCCGACGGCCGTTCGTTCCATCAGAGGGTCCCGATCCGAATCGAGTCCGACCAGATCCTCCCCTCGTTCGTCCTGGGGACCGGCGACGGGCCCCCGGCGGGGATCCCCACGGATCCGCTCCGCCTCCGGACGCTCCCGGGGAGGCAGTCGTTCCAGGTCCTGATCCGCAACCCCTTCCCGCGCAGCCGCGAGGTCTCCGTCCAGCTCCTCTCGGGCGAGACCGTCCTGGCGACGAGCGGCGACAAGCCCGTGGCCGTCCCGGCGAACGGGACGGTCGCGGTGAAGGCCCTGGCGCCGGGCTCGCCGAGCCTGGCGCCGACCAAGGACAAGGAGCCGCTCCTCGAGGCGCCGGCCGGGCTCAAGCTGCGGATGATCGAATCGACGGCCGGCGGCGCGAAGGGCTTCACGATCGTCCAGCCGCTGCGCCCGGAGATCATCGATCCGTCCGAATATGTCGACGTCCGACTGGCCCAGTTCACGCCGGCCATCCAGGGGCGCCCCAATGAGCTGAAGCTGGTGCTGCGGACCATGCCCGGGATGACCGGCCCGCCCTGCCAGGCCGAGCTGGTCCTCCCCGCCGACCGGTCACTCTTCCCCTCCCTCCTGAGCCCCCAGACGGAGGGGAAGCACGCCGGCCCGCTGCCGGCGGGGGGAGACCTGACCCTCTCCGCGGAGGGGCTGCGACTCGATCCCGGGGAGCCACCGAACGGGAGCTTCTACCTCAACCTGGATGGCGTCAAGCGGGCGCTCTGGTATCGGGCGCAGTTCAGCGAGGTGGCGGGCATCCAGCGTGCCGAGCCGGAGAGCAAGTCCCCGCGGATCCGGTTCCGTATCGACCGCACCGTCAGGGCCGGCGGCCCGACCTTGCTCCAGGTCCACTTCGAGGTCGACAAGGCCCCGCCGCGTTCCCGCCTCACCTTCGAGATCGGTCGGGACGAGGGGAACGGTTTCGTGGCGGACGTCCGGGCGGCCCCCAGGCCCCCGAAGCAGCAGCACGTCGGCTTCGCCCTGGGAGAGGGAGGGACGTTGCTCCTCGAGGCGGCCATCGACGACTGGACCGACCCCTATCCGCTGAATATTCGCGGCCGGCGCCAGGCCATCGCCAGGCTCGTGGACCCGGCGGGCATGGAGCTGAGGAGCTACGCCGAGGACATCGTCCTCGACGACCAGCCGCCGGCCATCCCGACGATCAAGGTCGCGCCCGAGGTGGACGAAGGGGGCCGCCCCTTCGAGGCTCGGATCGTGGTCACGCCCCCGATCTCGGGGGTCAGGGAGGTCGCCTACATCGTCGGCCCGAAGCTCCTCGACGACGAGGAGTTCGCCAAGGCCCGCGCCGAGAACAAGACCAGCGATGCCAGGCGAGCCGGCAACGACGACCGCGAGTGGGCCGCGCCCATCGTGATCCCGAAGGATGCCACCGGCCGGATCTTCATCACGGCGAGGGCGATCAGCGGAGTCGGATTGGCCGGCAAGGGGGGTGAGGTCGTGAAGCTCCGGCCCAGGCCGATGGCCGCGGACGACGCCGCGGCGAAGAAGAAGGACGAGCCCCCCGCCCTCGCGACCGTCGAGGGGACCGTGAACGAAGCCTCCGTGGCCCAGCCGAATCTCCGGGTCGCCCTCCTCGACCCGAATCCGAAAGACCCCGCGAAAATGGTCATCAAGGAGACGGTCACCGACGACAACGGCAAGTTCCAGCTCAAGGACGTCGCCCCGGGGGAGTACATGCTCTTCAGCATCAACGACAACTCGAAGCGGTTCTACTACAAGCCGCTCCACGTCGACCCCGGCGCGGCCGTCTCGCTCAAGCTCGAGCTCCTGAGGTGACCTCGCAGTTCGGCGGCATGGGGCCGGCGGGAATGCTACGACTCGAGGTACGATTCCCGCTCCAGGCCCCGGACATACTCGACCGCATCTTCGACCGATCCGACGGCCGCCCCCGCGCGCCGACCGCGACGATCGAGCTCGCGGAGGAGTGCCAGGTCGTCCAGGTCGTCGTCGCCGAGATCGCGGCCCGCGCAGGCCTCGTCCAGGTTGGCGATGAGCCGTAGCGTCCGCTCGGTCACGGCCCCGCGGAGCGAGTCGACCGCGGCGTTCGCGGAGCCGCGGGGGTCGATCGCCCGGCCGACCTCGTGGAGCAAGGCCGCCAGGAGGAACTCCTCGTCGTAGGGCCTCGCCTCGCGGGCCAGTTCATACACCTGGAGGCTGTGATAGATCGCATCGCCCTCCGGATGCTCCCTCGGGTCCAGCTTGATCGATTCGAGCGGGGCGAGACGGATCCGGTAGACGGTGAAGCGATCGAGCCGCTCGGACAGGGAGGGGGGCTCGAATCCGTCCGGCGGCTCCGCCTCGCCGCCTTCCTCAACAGGCTCCTCGTCATCCGGCGTGGTCGCGTCCGCGGCTCCCTCGACGCGAGCTCTCGAGCGACCCAGGCGGGCCGCCTCCTCGCGGACCTCGCCGTCGGAAGGGAGATCACCCGGCCGGACCCGGTGGCCCAGCACCGCCGCCGCCTTGCGCTTGGCGGCGTAGAGCTCCGCCTCGGTCCGGTCCGCAACCCAGCCCGCGTCGGCCGAGGGAGCCTCCGGGGCCGAGTCCAGCAGCCTGCGGGCCGCTTCGACCGCGATTTGCCTCCGCAGCCGTTCGGTCCCGACCGGCCCTCGGAATTTCTTGCGATACTTGTCGTACATGAAGCCTCCGCGACCTCCACATCGTATCCGATCCGTTCAGCCCGCGACATCACCGGCCTCTCCGGGGACCGGCTGCCGGGGTCGCGACGGGGAGGAGATAGCCTTTACCCAGCCCACAGAGATTGCCAGGCAGGTTATAGCGGGCGGGCGCCATCGACGGGAAAGTGGCGACATGGTCCCCGCGGCGTGCACCACGAGCCGTGAACTCGCTAAGGAAGTCGACGGCGCGGTCCGACTGTATTGGGGTGGGACGATCATCACCCGCCGAGGTCGCGCGAAGGGCTCGTCGAAGAGGCCCCGCGTCGCGGAGTCGGAGGGGATGGAGGCCCACCCGGGCCTGCTTCGCCCGGGCGCATCCGGTACTCGTCATGGAGGTCATCGACCGTGAACAAGCGACGCCTGGGCCGCGGGCTGGAAGCCCTGCTGGGACGCGAGGAAGGTGGGTTCGAACCCGGCTCGCTCGAGGCCTCGGAGCTCATCCACGTCGCCGTGGATCAGGTGGACCCGAATCCCTACCAGCCGCGTCGGACCTTCCCGGCCGCCGAGATCGCCTCGCTCGCGGAGTCGCTCCGCCAGCATGGAATGCTCCAGCCGATCCTGGTCCGCGCGATGGGCGACCGCTACCAGCTCATCGCGGGCGAGCGCCGGCTCCGGGCCAGCATCGAGGCCCAGCTCCACGAGATCCCCGCCCGCGTCATGGACCTGGACGACCAGCGAGTCCATGAGCTCGCGATGGTGGAGAACCTCCAGCGCGAGGACCTCAACGCCGTCGACAAGGCCACGGCCTTCCGTGAGTATCTCTCCCGCTATGGCGGCACCCAGGAAGAGCTCGCCGGCCGGCTCGGGCTGGACCGCTCCACGGTCTCCAACTTCATCCGGCTGCTGGAGCTCCCCGAGGAGGTCCTGAACGCCGTCCGCAACGGCGAGATCACCCAGGGACATGCCCGGGCCCTGCTGCCGCTGCCGGACGAGGAGAGTCGGATCGCCGCCTGCCGGCGGATCATCGCCGAGAGCCTCTCGGTCCGACAGACCGAGGCCCTCGTGGCGACCGGCATCCCGACGCCGGCCCGGACCCGCGTCCGCCGCGACTCCGCCCATTCCCCGGACCCGAAGCAGCCCCACATGGTGGAGCTCGAACAGCACCTCCACCAGCGATTCGGCACGATGGTGCTCATCCGTGCCCGGACGCCGGAGCGTGGACAGATCATCATCGATTACAACTCGCAGGAGGAGTTCGACCGCGTCGCCGCCATGATTCGCGGATGATGCGCGCGCCTGCCCTGGGACGGGCGGGTCCGGCACCGCCTCGCGTCGACCGCCCCGCCCAGGGCCCTGTCCGAGATTGGACACCCTGGAATCGAGGAATCGGACTTCCCGTTCTCCCTCCCCTTGATGCCTTTTGAGAACGTCAGGCGCTGTTTTCTGCGGGGGCACCGGGGCGACTCTCCTCCCGGTTTCGTCACCTAAAGAGTGTTCCTCCCTGGATTAACCGGGGCCCGGGCCCAGAAGGCCACGAATTGGTATCGCTGTTGCTCCCGGTGCGGTTACTCTTCAATCGCGGCCATGATCGGGCTTCCGTCGCACTTCGCGCTCGTCGCGAAGGCGGACGCCCCACGTGGCCTTTCCGGATCTGGACGTTGCGGGTGCTCGTGACGGGGCGAGCCACGCCTCGGACGTAACTCATCGAATGACAACCAGGTGCTGCCCATGAGTCCGCGACCGCATGATGGACCTGCGGAGGGAGGACTGACATGTTCGTTGACCCGGTTGGTCCAGGATGAACGCCACGTCGATCAGCTCCGAGAGAGCCTCAGCGGGTTCAGCCATCGCTGCCGCAACCTCCTCAATGGCATGAAGATGAGCCTCTACTTCGTGCGCCGGGCGGGGGCGGACTCGCTCCCCTCGTGGTGGGACGACATGGAGGCCAGCTACGGCGGGATGGAACAGCTCTTCGAGCATCTCCAGGCCATCTATCGCCCGATGCCGCTGTCGACGATCGACGCTCGGGTGGGGGTCCTGCTGCGGGACCTCGGCGCGACCTGGCGCCAGCGATTCGCCTCGTCCGGTCGCTCGCTCGAGCTCTGCCCGCCCGCCGAGGAGGCGGTCCTCCCGTTCGATCCGATGCGGCTGAGCATGGGGCTGGAGGCCTTCCTGAGCTGGCGGAGCGTGGCGATGCCTCCGGACCGCCGAGGCCGACTGGAGTGGCGGACCGAAAAAGGGCGGTTTCAGGCCTGCTGGCATGAGGCGGGCAGCCTGGAGCCGCCGACCGAGCCGGGGTGGGCGGAGGCCGGCCCCGAGCCCGATTCGCCCGCCACGGGTCCGCTCGCCCTGGCACTCCCGCTCCTGACGCGAGTGGTCGCGGCGCATCGCGGGAAACTCCGCTGGTCGCGATCGCCGGGCCTTCGGGTCGAGTTCGGCTGGCCGATCGGGGCCGCCGTCGAACCAACGTCGACGTCCGAGGCGGCCGGCCGCTCACCCTTGACCGCCGGACATGGATCGGCTTAGGATGCGTTGGCCGCCTTGCGGGGTGTAGCGCAGCCTGGTTAGCGCGCCTGCCTTGGGAGCAGGAGGTCACCAGTTCGAATCTGGTCACCCCGATTCTTCCCTCGCTCGGGACGCCGTATGGACCGGCCTCGGGCGGGTGGGATTCGTCACCGATCAGGGTCTTCACGGCCGGGGTATCGAGCGGTGGGCAGTACAGAGGAATCCGCCAAGCTGCGGGCGGCACGGGCGGCGGCGGAACTCGTCCAATCGGGCATGACTGTCGGCCTGGGCTCGGGGACCACGGCGGCCCACCTGGTCCAGAGGCTGGGTGAGCGGGTCCGCGACGAGGGGCTTCGGTTCGTCGGCGTCCCCACGAGCCTGGCCACCTCGGAGCTGGCCCGAGGGCTGAGGATCCCGCTCCGCGAGCTCGATGACGTGGACGCGCTCGACATCAACCTCGACGGCGCCGATGAGGTCGACCCTCAGTTCCGGATGATCAAGGGGCGAGGCGGTGCCTTGCTCCGCGAGAAGATCGTCGCGTGCGTGGCCCGCAAGCGCGTCACGATCATCACGCAGGAGAAGCGGGTCGCGAACCTCGGCCAGAAGGCCCCCCTACCCGTCGAGGTCAGCCCGGTCGGACTTCGCCACACCGAGCGGCGGCTGAAGGCCCTGGGGGCGGAGACGCGGATCCGGACCGTCCCCGCCGGCGTCCCGTTCCTGACCGATGGGGGCAACGCCATCATCGATTGTACGTTCACGGGCCGGTTCGAGCCGGAGGAGCTCGACGCGACGCTCCAGTCCGTCGTCGGCGTCTTCGAGACGGGGCTATTCCTGGGCCTCTGCGACCTCCTGATTGTGGGGACCGGGGAGGGCGTGGACCAGGTCCCCGCCGCCGGCCTGCGAAACCGGGGCTGCGGCGGGTAAGCTCATGCGGATCACCAGGATGCGCCCGTCATTTCGCGAGTCGAGCCTTGAGCTCATCGAGGATCTCCGCGGTCCTCGAGGCTCCGAATCGATCGCAGCCGAGCTCCACCACGCCGATCGCCTGGTCGAGCGTCCGGACGCCCCCGGCCGCCTTGAGCTTGACGTGCGGCGGCGAGGACTTCCTCATCAGGATCAGGTCCGCGTCGGTCGCGCCGCCGGTGCCGTAGCCCGTGGAGGTCTTCACGTAATCGGCCCCGACCTCGCCGCAGATCTGGCAGAGGCGGACCTTCTGGACGTCGGTCAGGTAGCAGTTCTCGAAGATCACCTTGACGATCGCCTCGCGGGCATGGGCCGCCCGGGTGACCGCCTCGATGTCCCGGCCGACCGCGTCCCAGGCGCCGCCGATCGCCTGGCCGATGTTGATGACCATGTCCAGCTCGGTCGCCCCATCGTCCATGGCCCGCTCGGCCTCGAAGACCTTCACGGCGGTGGCGTGCCCACCGTGGGGAAAGCCGATGGTCGTCCCGACCGCGACATTCGTCCCTTTCAGTATTCTCGAAGCGAGCCCAACGGCATATGGTTTGATACAGACGCTCGCGACGCCGTACTTCGCCGCGAGCTCGCAGCCGGCCGCGAGCTCGGCGTCGGTGAGCGTGGGTCCCAGGAGCGAATGGTCGATCCGCCGGGCGATCAGGTCGTAGGTCAGCGTCTGTCCCATGACTTTCAAACTCCTCGAACAGGCTCCCGGGCAAGATCTTCGCACTCTCCCGCGATTCTGACGACCCCGAGACGAGCAGGCAAGGGGCCGACCCCCGCAGGCCCGCCTCTTCACGGCCTTCCAGGCCGCGATCGTTGTACCCGTGCTTCTCTCTGACTTCCTCACCCAGCCAGGAGATTCTTCCAATGTCCCGCAGACGTCCCACGGTCGCCGTCATCGGCGCCAGCAATGACCCCCGAAAGTACGGCAACAAGGCGGTCCGCGCCTTCGCCTCCCGGGGATGGCAAGTCTTCCCCGTAAACCCATCGCTCGACCAGGTCGAGGGCCTGCCCGCCTATCACGACATCGACTCGATCCCCGCCGAGCACCTCGACCGGGTCTCGTTCTATGTCCCCCCGAGAGTCGGCCTCGATGTGATCGACGCGGTCCCGGCCAAGAACGTGGACGAGGTCTGGCTCAATCCAGGCTCCGAGTCCCCCGAGCTCGTCCGGAAGGCCGAGAAGCTCGGCCTGAACGTCGTCCAGGCGTGCAGCATCCTGGACATCGGCGAGAGCCCTCGCGACTATTGAGCCGCCGCGGTGGCCAATTCCGCCGCGATCGACCGGGCAGGCAGGCAAGCGGCCCGGTCGAGCCATTCTCCCCCCGCAAGCCACCCGTGGGTGACATGGATCGGGCTCCGTATTCGGTCTTCTCGTCGCTCAGGGCAGGTCGACCATCTCGCCGCCGGATCGCGTCCCCAGGGCCTGCCAAACCCTCCTCGGCGGCACGCTGATATATCCATCGGGCGCCGTGCTTGCTCCCGCAACCGAAAACTTGTCCGGATCAATCGCCCAACAGTCGATTGTCTCTCTCGGGAACCGGACCGAGCCGTCGCCCAGCAGCACATTCACGCCACCGGGATGGAGCGACGAGGCCGAACCCTGCAAGACGCTGTAATGGGGCGTGGGTGAGGACTGTCGGAGGGCGAAATTCGGCGGGAGCATGGCGTAGGACAGGGTTGAGGTGCCGATGGTCTGGACCCAGCGCCCGGCCACGTCGTAAAGGCCGGCGTTGACGCGGCTGAGGGCCCGCTCGCTCATGAAGGCCGTGTTCGACAGGCCGTCGGTGACATCCGCTATTCGGATTCGCTGGATATCGTTGAAGCAGCCGTTGATCTGGCCCCGGGGGTCGTAGGACGGATCGGGTCGCGCTTCCCATCCGTACTGGAGTGTCCCGTAGATCGGCGAATAGCTCGTGAGCATGACCGGCCATTCCCCCGCCAGCGGATCGGGGTCGGGGAAGCGCGAGTACGGTCCGCCGGGCTGCGGGGCGAACGTGGCCGAATCGCTCGGGCAGACGAGGATCCCCGGGCGGGCCATCTCCGCCGTGGCGTTGGCCACCACCGTGGGGAACAAGGAGAAATTGTAGGCGTTGCAAGTCGGGATCGCGTCGATGAAAGGCAAGATCGCCACGAAGACGCTGCGGCCCGTCCTGAGGTCTTCCGGCACGACGCGGCGGGGACGTCCGGAAGGGAGGGCATCGTGGACGCTCACGTAATTGTGGATGGCCATCCCCATCTGTCGCAGGTTGTTGATGCACCTGGCGCGTCGCGCCGCCTCGCGGGCGTTCTGAACCGCCGGCAGCAAGACGGCGATCAGGAGGCCGATGATCGCGACCACGACGAGCAATTCCAGGAGCGTCATTCCACGAGGAGCGGGAGCGTTGGGACGGATCATCGCGACAACCCCTTCCGCCAGATGAGCGCCGCCAGGCCCATGGACAGACCCACACATCCGCCGACGAACCAGGCCGATCGCCACCATGGCTCCGGGCGAAATTCCGGACGGTAGGCCGCCAGCCGCACTCTCGCCTCATCGCGGGCCGGTCCGGATGCCCCCCCCTTGAGGAACATCTCGCCGGCGCCGAGGTCATGGACCGAGGTCCCATCGGGGAAGATCGGCTCGAAGATGAGGTCCGGCACATTCGCCTGGACCTCCAGAAGGGTGGCGTTGAGCACCCCGACGCGTCGGCCGGGCCGAGAATCCGGCAGCCCGAAGACTTCCATCGTGGCCGAATGCGGGAGCCAGGCACCCTCGCAGAGCGGCCGGAAATCACGATTCGTGATCCGACGCTTCATCGGCCCGCCGTCGGACCATCGCCATTCGCGCCGGGCGATCGACCACCCCTTGTCGCGAGCCAGCCAGACCCGATCCCGGCCCGGACGGTCGAGGATGATGCATGGTTCTCCCTCGACGACCTCGTCTCCCGCGATCGTGTACAGTCCGGAGGGGATCAGGCGGTCCAGCCGATACACTTCCTTCGCCTCGCCGGCCACGGTACGGCTGGGGGCGAAGGGCTCGCCGGGGAAGCCGATCATGTCCCCGAAGTAATCCATGCCGAGCCTCGCCGTGGGGTCGTCCCCGGGATGGACGTTCGCGTTCCGTGCCCCGTGCGTGTAGACCCACGAGCCTGCGCCGTTGTAGCCCGTCGCCCTCTCCAGGCCCGGCGGAGGCGTCCGGAGGCCCGGCGGGACGAAGCGATAATATTGGTAGTGCTTGCCTCTCTTCCTCGCCACGTCCTCGAGCCAGTCGGTCCAGTGGATCACCCGGTCCCCGGGCGAGATCAACGCGTTCGGGAAATAGAGGTCGCCGAAGGCCGGGTCCTCGATTTCGACCTTGAGCGACATCAGGCAACGCGTGCGAAGGGCCCTGGCCGGCGTCTCATCACCCCAGGCTCGCTCGATCTCCGCCTGCATCGAATCCATCACCGGCGAGGCCGCGATCGACTGCGCCAGCACCGCGGCGATGATCATGCCTCCAAGCCCCCCGAAGGCCGGGGACAGGGCCACCGAAATCGCCTTCAGCTTGGCCATGAGCATCGACCTGGAAGCCGCTCGAGAGATCGCGGAGATCGAGGCGGGTGCCATCCCGGTCGTCGATCCGGTCAGGCCGTTCATCGCGATCCTGACCGTCGAGTTCACCAGCGCGGGCGGCATGGTCGACGCCAGGCACGCAACGGCGAGGCCCGAGAACGAGCCCGAGGGCGCGATCCCGCGACGGATCAAGCGATGCTTGAGGCGTTCTCGGCCCCGCGACAGGCGTGCGCTGATCGTCCCGGCCGGCTGCCCCAGGCGTCGCGCAGCCTCCTCGTGAGTCAAGCCCTGGAGGTCGCAGAAGACGATGACTGTCTTGTATCGCTCCGGCAAGCGCTCGATCTCGGCGTGGATGGCCTCGATCTCCTCGACGATCTCCAACTGGGATTCGCGCTCCGGTCTCTCCATCGCGGGTCGAGCCTCCAAGATGGCTTCCTGCTGCCGCAGGCGCCGACGATTCCCGTCCTTGACCTGGCGCGACGCATTCCGGGCGACACCGTAGAGCCACGAACCGACGCGGTCGGGATGTCGCAGGGTCCGTGCTTTGCGTGCCAGCGTCAGGAAGGTTGCCTGGAAGGCGTCTTCCGCGTCGTGATCGTCGCGCAGGACCAGCCGGCAGACGCCCAGGACCATCGGCCCATGACGGGCGATCAAGGCCGCGAAGGCCCGTTCTGCCTCCTCACCCCGCCGGCTAGAGAACCGCTCCAGGAGTTGGCCGTCCGTAAGGTCCTCGACGGCTCCCGCACCGAAGTTGGACGTGGTGGATTTCACGACGCGGGCCCGCTCGATTCCCATGACCGCACGCCGTGCCGAACGGCGAGTCTGCTTCATACTCGCACGCCGGGAACAGATCCTTGCAAGATTCCAGGGCTTTTCGCCTTTCCGCTCCGGTGGGCCCGACCTCGCCCGTCTCAGCCACGAAACGGGACGTTCCTCCCGTACCGACTTTCATCGACCCGATCCCCGCCGAGCACCTCGACCGGGTCTCGTTCCATGTCCCCCCTGGGGTCGGCCTCGATCTGATCGAGGCGGTCCCGGCCAAGTACGTGGACGAGGTCTGGATCAACCCAGGCTCCGAGCCCCCCGAGCTCGTCCGGAAGGCCGAGAAGCTCGGCCCGAACGTCGTCCGGGCGTGCAGCATCCTCGACCCGCGGGTCTATTGAGATCTCACCACACGCCCCGCCTTCAGGCTTCAGGCCTCCCTCGCCGCATCGTGCTGACCCTGTACCGCGGAACTCGATCCCTGAGGAAACTCGCCAAAACCTCCGAGGGCAGATCTCCCGGCAACGCTCGTTTCGGGATCCAGTGCGAGAGCTGGCCCACCTGGATGATGAAACAGTCCGGGAACTCGCAGACGAACCGGACGGCGTCCCAGCTCACGTCCACGTCATTGATCTGGTCCTGTGCCACAAACCGCGAGGGGCCTATCTCGTAATGGACGTCGCAGATCCTGGCGCCCGCGGCTCGATACGCTCGCCTCAGCTTTCGAGGGAGGGTGTAGAAGAGATCGACGGAATGCAGGATCAAGAAGGCGACCCAGAGCCCCGCGAGCATGGCGTAGAATCCGAGCGGAATGGGCTGATTCGGGTTCGCCGGGGGTATCAGGAGTTCCATGATCGCCGAGAGGGTCAGGAGGCCGAGTATCAGTCCCGCGATCCAACGCGACACAAAGGCGGGAGCCATGCCTCGCGTCCTCGCGGCCCATGCCGACCACGAATGCGCGACGAATTCCTCCTCGCCATAGGGTACGGTGAGAGTCCAGGATCGAGGCGCCGCTCCGTCAACCGGACCTGACGCCACACCAGTAGGCAGCCGACGCGCCGGGACGGGATCCACCAGGGCCTCGCCGAAGTCGGCGTCACGCGGCTGCGACTTTCCTTTCGCGGTCGGCGCATCCAGCCGCGCGAACCTGTCGATGAATCGGTAGTTCGCGATCTTCCCCCGCAGGAACTCGGAGAGGTCGACTTCCTCGAATTCGGTCCCGAGCTTCCTCTTGGGGAGCCAGAGCGAGTCCGCATCCGTGCCGATCAGGAAGCCATCTCGGAATTCGACGGCCTGGCCGACCAGGGGCCAGACCTTGCTCGTATCGCCCAGCCGACTGTGGTGGACGAGCCGATCAGCCGAGACCTTCACGACGATCAGGTCTCCCATCAGCGGCGACCGGCGAAAGCGCGACCGCAGATAGGCCCGATAGCGATAAACGCGAGTCCACAGGAAATAAGCCAGCGGGCCAGCGAGGCAGATCGACAACAGGGTCACAAACCAGGGGAGTTTCTTGCCGGTGGGCCCCTCGAAGCCGATCGCGGCCAACACGACCATCTCGACGAACGCGAAGAGGAAAATGTGCAGGACACACCCCATGGCGCAACCAATCGGCCGCGAGCCGTAGGTTGCATCCCTGACCATCTTTCCAGCCCGATAGGCGGCCGTGAACTCCGCCTCGTCGTAGGTGTAGGCGATCGTCCAGGAGGGCCCGTCGTCCTGCGGCGAGTGGGGGGTCGCTTCCATCGATCAATTCCTCGTCGTCGTCGCCGCCTGGAGTGGCGCCGCGACGGTCCGCCGGGCCGTCATGGTGGGGCGGAACATCATCAGGATGACCATCGGGAGATAGAGGAAGACGAGCGTCCCCCCCTTGTCGAGATACCAGAACTGGCTGGCGACGAGGAGCGCGGCGGAAAGCGCGATCAGCTCCGAGAGGGACTTGCGCGCGGGCCAGAACGTGATGGCGATGACCAGGGCCGCGTAGCCGATCAGCACGGGGAGGCGGAAGGCCGCGTCGATCCCGGCCCAGAAGCTCGCCGGCGTCGTGGGTTCGAACCAGGGGAGCAGGCCGGCCTCGGCGATGCTCCGGGCGCCGAGCACCCGCGCCCAGCGGGCCAGCTCGGGGATCGTCGCCCCGAGGAGGGCGCAGACGATCGCGACGGAGCAGCCGACGATCAGGAAGCGGATCATGCCTCGCCCGCGATAGAAGCTCGCCCAGAGGGGGATTAGCCCCAGGCAGGCCGGGATCCAACCGGCGGCCAGGCCGATGAGCGCCCCGGTCAGCGACGGCACGCCGCTCCAGCAGACGGCGTGCAGGATCAGCGCGGCGGAGATCAACTGTCCGCTATCCACCACCATCATCCGCGTATAGGGCAGGAGCAGGTAGCACGCCGTCATCGAGAGTCCGGCGATCGGCCGCTCGAAGGTCCTCCAGCCGATCAGCATGAACGCCGCGACGAGCGCGCTGTGGGCCAGCACGGCCAGGATCCGCGAGACGACCACCTGGGCGGGCTCCCGCTTGAGCGAGTCCGGGAGGAGCTTCCCGAGCATGGGGGTCACCCGGAGATCCGTCGAATGCTCCTTCCGATTCGAGGGCTGGAGGTCTTCATGGCCGGCCGGTTCCGCGGGGTTGCGGAGCGCCCCGTCGTGGACGGGCAGGCTCAGGGTCTCCGCCAGGAGCAGGCCGAGGATGCCCACGGAGAGGCAGAGCAGCCCGGAGGCGTTGAGATTCGGCTCCAGCAACGGCCGGCGGATCAGCCCCAGGTCCAGCAGGCAGCGGGTCATCCAGGCGGCCGAACCGGCGAAGAGCCAGAGGAACGCAAACCAGGGGGGATTGGACTGATCGGCGACGATCAGCATCATCCCCGGGACCAGGACGAAGAGCAGGAGCAGGTCCAGGTTGCGGACGCTCCAGATCCGGCTGAACTTGAAGAAGATCGTCACGCAGCCGAGCAGCGACAGGAAGAGCCAGACCTCCGGGTTGAGCCCAAGATCGGAAACGAACGATCCGCGCACGGCCACCTCGCCTCGTCAGTCCGATTCGAAGGGGATGGGCTCGCCCGAGAGCTGGCAGATGGCGTTGAGCGCCGCCCGCTGCTCCGCCTCCTTCTTGTTGCGTCCCCAGGCCGGCGCGTAGCTCTGGCGGCCGATGAGGGCGGAGATCTTGAAGCACTTGGAGTGATCCGGGCCCTTCTCGTCCAGGAGGAGGTACGTGGGAGTCTCGCCGAATTCGCGCTGGGCGACCTGCTGGAGGTTGCTCTTGTAGTTGCCGCCGCCGCTGCCGTCGGCCGCCGCATCGATCTCCGGGCCGATGTGGCGGACGATGAAGGCCCGCGCGCCTTCCATCCCGCCGTCCAGATAGATCGCCCCGATCAGGCTCTCGAACACGTCCGCCAGCACGGACGACGGGGTCTGCTCGTGCGAGCCCATCCCCTTTCCCATGACCAGGAACTCGTCGATCCCCAGCGCCTTGGAGATCCGCGCGCAGGTGTGCCGCGAGACGACGATCGACTTGATCCGGGTCAGCTCCCCTTCCTGAGATTCCGGGAATCTGCGGAACAGGAGGTCGCAGACGACTGCCCCCAGGATCGCGTCGCCGAGGAACTCGAGACGCTCGTTGGACGCCAGGCGATGGTTCGCGCCCGATGCATGCGTCAACGCCTCGCGCAGGAACTCGAGTTCTCGGAACTGGTAGTCGATCACCCCCTGGCAGTCGTCGAGCGGGTCCGTCTCGTCCCTGCGGGTGGTCGAACGCATATTGGAACCGATAAGCGACAAGGAGGGTGCGGCCAGCAGATCGAAGCTACTCGGCCCGGTGGCCCTTGTCAATCGGGTGGCCGGAGGGCCGCCGGCCCCCTGCGAACCTCCCGGATGAACGCGGCGACGAGCCCGGGATCCTTCCGGCCCGGGCTCGATTCGACCCCGCTCGCTACGTCGACCATCCAGGGGCGTACGCGCTCGGCACGCTCGCGAACGTTGGCCGGGGTCAGGCCCCCGGCCAGGATCATCGGCGGGAGTCGAGTCTCGGTCCGGAGCGACTCCAGCCGTTCGAGCACCGGTTCCGCCACGACCGTCCCGGTCCCTCCCGCGAGTCCGGGCACCAGGGCATCGATCAGGATCGCGTCGGGGAGCCGCCCGAGCCATTCGGCGCGCCGGAGATATCCGGCCATCGCGGCGACGTCCTCCGGACGCCCGAGCCGGAAAGCACGGACGACCCGGAGATCGCCGAGGGCGCGGAGATCCTCGGGCGGCTCGTTACCATGGAGCTGGACCGCGGTGATTCCCAGTCCCGTCGCGAGCCGGAGCACCTCCTCCGGCCTCCGATCGACGAAGAGTCCGACGATCCGGCCTCGGTCCTCCACGGCGCGGACGATCGATTCCGCTCGCTCGGCATCGACGAAGCGGGCCGACTGCGGATGGAAATTGAGGCCGATCCAGTCGGCGCCGGCCTCAACACAGGCCGCGGCCTCGTCCGCACGGGTGAGGCCGCAAATCTTGACCCGAACGGCGTGGGCCGCACCGGTCGAATCGGTCGAGGACGGCTCCGCGTCGTGCGTCACGGCGCGAGGACCTCAGGAGGCGACGGTGTGTTCCACGCCGAGCTTCGCCAGCGCGGCCTTGAACTTGGCCTCGGGATTGACGCCGACCAGGCGGTCCACTTCCTTGCCGTGGTGGAAGACGAGCACGGTGGGGATGGCCGAGATCCGCAGGCTGCCCGGCGTGTCCTGGTTCTCGTCCGTGTTCAGCTTGCCGATCTTGACCTTGCCTTCGAACTCGCCCGCGAGCTTCTCGATGGTCGGGGCCAGGTTGCGGCAAGGCCCGCACCAGGGGGCCCAGAAATCGACGACGACGGGAATCGTCGAATCGAGGACTTCCGACTTCCAGTTGCCGTCGGTAAACTCCTTCACGCTGCCGGCCATGTTTCTTGCCTCTCGGACTATGAGCGAAAGCCTTGGTGGACTAAAGATTTACGCAACTCAGGGTGGTCGAATCCCGCCCTGATATGGAGGCATTATAAGGTGGCTCAAGGGCGAGTCAACACTCACGGAGCGGCCGGGACGGGTCGCGCGAACGCCTCGGCGAGGAGGTGGCTGGGACTGCTGGACCCTCGCGGCGGGAACTGGCTGCGCCTGCTCCTGCTGGCGTTGCCGGCCGCGATCGTCCTGCGATTCTCGGGCGCTCCGCCGATCTGGCTGTTCGTGGCCTCCTCGTTGGCGATCATCCCGCTGGCGGGCCTGATGGGAGAGGCGACGGAGCAGCTCGCCCATCGCATGGGGCCCGGCATCGGCGGCCTCCTGAACGCCACGTTCGGGAACGCCGCCGAGCTGATCATCGCCCTCTTCGCCCTGTTCAAAGGGTATGACGACGTGGTCAAGGCGTCCCTGACCGGGAGCATCCTCGGGAACGTCCTGCTGGTGCTGGGGGCGAGCCTCTTCGCCGGGGGGCTGAAGCATCGTTCCCAGCACTTCAATCGGACCGCCGCGGCGGCCGGGGCCTCGATGCTCGTGCTGGCGGCGTTCGGGCTCGTCATCCCGGCGATCTTCCACGAGCTTCCCGAGGTGACCGCGGCCGACCTGGACCTGGAGCACGAGCTGAGCATCGGCGTCTGCTTCTTCCTGATCCTGACCTACGTGGCGCACCTGGTCTTCAGCCTGGTGACCCACAAGGACCTCTTCAATCCCAAGCACACGGAGCCCGACCACGGCGACGGCCCCCCCTGGTCGTCGAGGAAGGCCGTCGCCGTCCTGCTGGGGGCGACGGTCGCGGTCGCCTGGATGAGCGAGATCCTGGTCGGCGCCGTGGAGCAGGCGAGCGAGACCATGGGGATGAACCGGGTCTTCGTGGGGGTCGTCCTGGTCGCCATCGTCGGCAACGCGGCGGAGCATTCCACCGCGGTCCTGGTGGCGCTCAAGAACCAGATGGACCTGGCCGTCGGGATCGCGATCGGCTCGGCGCTCCAGATCGCCCTCTTCGTCGCCCCGGTGCTGATCTTCGCCAGCTACCTGCGTCCGGAGCCGATGGACCTGCGGTTCACCTCGCTGGAGGTCCTGACCATCATCCTGGGGGTCTTCATCGCCCGGATGGTCGCGGAGGATGGGGAGTCGAACTGGCTCGAGGGGTTGATGCTGCTGATGGTCTACGGGATCCTCGCCCTGGCCTTCTTCTTCCTCCCCCATCGGGAGCCCCGCGGCGCCCATGGGCGGCACGCGGAGCCGGCCGCCGCCGGGGCCGCGGCGGGGCCGGCCGACATCTCCGCGGGGTCGGCGCCCCGGCGCCTCGCGGCCGGGTCGGCGTGACCCGGCCTACTTCCTGGCCTTCTTGACGGTCGGCTTCGCCTCCTCCTCGCCGAGGTAGAGCAGGCGGCCGCAGCTCTTGCAGAAGACGAGCATGTCGCCGACGATCAGGTGATTGACCATTTGCGGGGTAACGGCCGTGAAACACCCGAGGCAGGCCCCCGCCTCGCAGGTCGCCAGGGCGTCGGCGCCGAACTGGCGGACCGTCCGGCTGTAGCGCTCCCGGTCGTCGGCCGGGATCGAGGTCTCGGCGCTCACGATCGACGCCTCGAGCTCGCCGAGCTGGGCCTTCTGGCCGACCGCCTGGGCGTCGATGTCCGCCTCGAGCGCCGCGAGCTCCTTGGCGAAGCCCTGGACCTCGGCCTCGACGGCGGCGACCGCCGCGGCCTGGGCCTCGATGGTCTCGTAGCCCTTGAGGATCTCGTCCTCCACCTTCCCCATGGCGAGCTTGTCGTGCGCGATCTGGTTCTGGAGGGCGCGGTATTCCTCGTTCTTCTTGACCTGGTTGAGCTTGACCTTCAGGTCGTCGATCTTGGTCTGCTGGGCCTGGAGGGTGTGCTCATTCTTCTTGAGTGCGAGCTTGGCGTCCTGGAGCGCCTTGCGGGCCTTCTCCAGGTCGGCCTGACGGGCCGCCAGGGCGTTCTGCCGCGCGTTCAGGGTCCGCGGTGCCGAGGCCAGCCGGTCGCGGATGGACTTGGCCCGCTGGTGGAGGATGTGGAGTTCGCGGAGGACTTCGGCGGTCGCGGACATGTGGCATCGGCTCCTTCTGCATGCCTCGATCCGGGGCGGCTGCGGGGTGTCCCGGATGCCCGCAGGTCGCCTCCGGGGAAAAAAAAACCGCCGGTCGCCTTCGGGCGACCGGCGGTGTGAGGCCGGGTCAACCGGTACTCTCGAGGAATCCCTCGAGCTGCCGGCTTCTGACGGGATGCTGGAGTTTTCGGACCGCCTTCGCCTCGATCTGGCGGACCCGTTCGCGGGTGACCTTGAAGATCCGGCCGACCTCCTCGAGGGTATAGGTGTAGCCGTCCCCCAGGCCGTAGCGGAGCTTGATGATCTCGCGTTCGCGATAGGTGAGGGTCTTGAGGACCGAGTCGATCTTCTCCTTGAGCATCTCCTGGGTGGCGGCGTTGATCGGGCTCTCGGCCGCCTCGTCCTCGATGAAGTCGCCGAAGTAGGAGTCCTCGCTCTCGCCGACCGGCCGGTCGAGCGAGATCGGGTGGCGGCTGATCTTCATCACCCGCCGGGTCTCCTCGACGGAGATGTTGGCGGCGCGGGCGGTCTCCTCGATGGTCGGCTCGCGGCCCTTCTCCTGGAGGAGCTTCTTGGAGACGTTCCGGAGCTTGGACATCGTCTCGATCATGTGGACCGGGATCCGGATCGTCCGGGCCTGGTCGGCGATGGCCCGGGTGATCGCCTGGCGGATCCACCAGGTCGCGTAGGTGCTGAACTTGTAGCCGCGGCGATACTCATACTTGTCGACGGCCCGCATCAGGCCGGTGTTCCCCTCCTGGATGAGGTCGAGGAACGAGAGGCCGCGGTTGCGGTACTTCTTGGCGATCGAGACGACCAGCCGGAGGTTGCCGCCGGAGAGCTCGCGCTTGGCCTGCTCGTACTCGCGGAACCGGGCGTTCATCAGCTCGGCCCGGCGCTTCAGGCTGCGCGGGGTCTCGAGCGTGATCCGCATCAGGTCCTTGAGCTCCTTGACCAGGTTGGAGCGGTCCTCCTTGCAGGCCCGGCCGGCGCGGAGGTCGCGGAGCTGGTTGAGCAGCTCTTCCATGCGGACGGCCGTCTGCTCCAGCCGCTTCATGAGGGGCTGGACCTTCTGGGTCCGGATCGACAGCTCCTCGACGAGGTTCACGGCCTTGAACCGGCGCCGCCTGAGGTTGGAGACCAGGCCCTTGCGGGTGAGGACGTCGCGCTCGCGGACGAAGTTCCGGAAGTCGCGGACGTTGCACTCCATCAGGTGGTCGAGCGTCTTGAGGTTGTGCGGCATCCGGCCCAGGATCTGGTCCTTCTCGAGGTTCTCGGTGACCGAGACCTTGACCGTGCGGTCGAAGGGGAGGTCGCCGTCGTTGACCTTCTTGAGGACGTCGACCACCAGGGCCAGGGCGAAGTGACACTCCAGGACCTTGCGACGGAACCGGCGGCGGGTGACCTCGATCTTCTTGGCGAGATTGATCTCCTGCTCGCGGGTCAGCAGGGGGATCTCGCCCATCTGGGTGAGGTACATGCGGACCGGGTCGTCGATCCGGCGGGAGATGTCGTCGAGCTCCTCGGGGGTGAGCTCGACCTCCTCCTCGTCGGCCGGCTCCTCGGCGAGCTCGTCCTCGGGTTCGTCCTCGATGCCGGCGGCCACCATGCGGGCCTCGGCCTCGTCCTCATTGAGGAGCTCGATGCCCATCTCGTCGAGCGTTTCGAGCAGTCCGTGGATTCGTTCGGGGCTCGAGGCCTCGTCGGGCAGGAAGTCGTTGACCTGGTCGAAGGTGAGGAACCCCCGCCTCTTGCCCAAGTCAAGCAGCGTCTTGATGCCCTCGTCCAACTTGTCCATCCAGAGTCCTCCCTCGCGAACAAACCACGGATCAGGACGCGTCTTTCTTCGTGTCCGGCCGCTGAAACATGAGACGCAGGTATTCCAGACGCAAGGCGCGGTAGGCTTCCGGGTCGGCTTTCTCGTCGGCCTCGTCGAGGGCGAGGCCCAGGTCCCGGATCCGCGACTGCCGCTCCCGCCGTGTGATCGTGTCGAGCAATCCCCTGAGCCGATCCCGCCAGGAGGCGGGCCGAACGTCGTCGGGCAGGGGCGATGATTCCATGGAGAATGTCAGGGCCGCGGCCAGCGACCGGAGCCGCGGGTCCTCGAGCCGGAGCATGACCTGCTCGCAGGTCGGCTCGACCCCCTCGGTCAGCAGGCCGAACGCCGCCCGGAGGATCTCGCGGAGCGGCTCGTCCCGGAGCGACTGGGCCGTGACCCGCGAGGCCAGGAGCCGGGCCGAGCCCGGCTCGTTGAGGATGATCTCGATCAGCTCGCGGTCGATCGGGTCGAAGTCCTTCGGGTCGATCGGGCCCCGATCGGCGGCGACGGCCTCGGCCGGCGCGGCGTCGGAGCCGGCGCCGGGGGCGGCCGCGGGGGCCGACGGGGTCGCCGCCGCGGCCCGCGCGGCGCGGGCGGTCCGGGCCGAGGCGGCACGCCTCAGGTCCTGCAGCCGCTTGCGGATCGCCGCGACGTCCATCCGGAGCGTCCGGCCGAGCGTGTCCAGGAATTTCTCCAGCTTGAGGTCCACGCCCCCACGCTTGCCCACCGGGATCTTGCTCAGGGCCTCGAGGATCCACTCGGCCGCCCGCCGGCTCCCCTCGATCGACCCGAGGTCGAAGCGGGCCGCCGCCCTGTCCAGGAGGAAGGCCAGCGGGTCGCCGGCCTTCTCCACCAGGGTGCGGAACGCCCCGGCCCCCTCCGTCAGGAGGAAGTCGCACGGATCCAGGTTCGCAGGCAAGCTGAGCACGCGCACGTCGAGTTCATGTCCCAGGAAGATATCCAGTGCGCGATCCGCGGCGGACTGCCCGGCGGCATCTCCGTCGAAGATCAGGACGACGCGGTCCGACAGCCGGCGGAGCCCCTGCACGTGATCCTCGCCCAGGGCCGTCCCCAGGGTGCCGACCACGTTGCAGACCCCCACCTGGTGGGCGGCGATCACGTCGGTATAGCCCTCGACCACGGCGACCCACCCCGATTCGCGGCTGGCCGCTCGGGCGAGGTCGGCCGCGTAGAGGAGCTTCCGTTTCTGGAAGAGCGCCGTCTCCGGGCTGTTGAGATATTTTGCGACATGTTTCCCCTGGGCGACGAATCCTCGCTCGACGGACGGCAAAATTCGCCCGCCGAACCCGACTGTTCGTCCCCGCTCGTCATGGATCGGAAAGATCAGCCGACCCCGAAATCGCTCACGGACCATCCCGGGGGACTCTTCCGGCCGGGAAATCAGTCCGGCCTCCTCGAGGAGATCGAGGCCGTAACCCCGCCGCTTCCCCTCCGCAGCCAGCCATCCCCGGTCCGTCGGCGCGTAGCCGAGCTGGAACCGGCGGACCATCTCCTCGGAGAGCCCCCGATCCCGCAGATAGCCGCGAGCCTCGTCCGACGTCTCGAGCGCCTTCACGAAGAGTCCCTGCGCCCACGCGTGGACCGACAGCAGGTCGGACTTGGACATCCCCGACGGAGCGGGCCCCTGGGGGGGCCCCCCCGTAGGTCGGTCCAGCACGATACCCGCTCGGTCGGCCAGCATGCGCAGCGCCTCGGGAAAGTCCACGTGGTCGCGATTCATCACGAAATCAAACACGTCGCCCCCGGCGCCGCAGCTCCAACACTTGAAGGACTGCCGCTCGGGATTCACTTCCAGGGAGGGATTGTGATCATCATGGAACGGGCAGAGCGCCTTGTACTTCGAACCCATTCGACGAAGTTGCAAGGTCTCCCCGGCGAGCGCGACGATGTCGATCGCGCTCTTGATTGCAGCCTTGGTAACGTCGGTGTGAAGGGGCACCGGGAGCTCCTGATCACCAGGTACGAGCCCGGGTCCATGGTCTACGATCACGAAGGCCCGAACGACCGTCGGAGAGGCCATCGCGAAGCGTTCACCGTGCCCTGATTGCTTTTATTCGCGGCTACGGAGAAATTCTAACCCAGGACCGATAAGGGTCAAGTTTTGGAGGCCGCCTACCGACACGATCCTCGGCGCCTTAAGCGGCGAGTCTCCTTCGCCTTGCACCGGCTTGCGTGTCGCTCCCTCGCCATCCCGCAGAATCCCCACAACCCCCTCCCCAGGGTTCCCAATTCCCCCCGTCGCGAGGCCCCGGCCCACCCCCAGCTTCTCCTCTTTCTCCGGCCAACTCTTCACAAACTCGATGGTTTGTCCCACGAACCAGGTGTCCAAGTCAAGGGGCAGCACATTCTCCGATCGTCGATAGTCGATCGGGAATCGAGACGCCCTCAGGCAGGGTGCGGCGAGTCGGGTCGGTCCGCGGAGTCGCCGCGGGGAGCGTCCGGCTCCCTTTCTACGACCCCGGAGGATGCCCGCGGACGGGCTACGGCTCCTTCCGACCGCGGTCGGCGGGTCCCGGCGGCTCGTGGTCGCCGGGACGGTTCCGCCGGGGATTGACCGGGATCAGGATCGATCGCCCGTCCGGTGCCGAGACGACGAGGGGGAGCACCGCCTCCGGTCCCAGGCTGCGGAGGACTCGCTCCATCTCCGCGACGTTATGGAGGGGGAAGTTCCCGACGCCGATGACCCGCATCCCCTTGCCCAGGCCGGCGGCCGCGGCGGGGCTCCCGTCGCGGACCGAATCGATCTCGATCGCCGTCGGGTTCGGGCCCCTGGCCGGGATGTCGATGACGTGGAACCCCAGGAAGGCCGCCTCCGGGACGTCCGGGAGCTCGGCGATCGTCACGTCGATCGTCCGAGAGTGGCCGTCCCGGTAATAGACGAGCGGGACCTTCGAGCCGACGTCCAGCCCCGCGGTCAAGAGCCGGAGCGTCGCGGAATCCTCGGTCTTGCGGCCGCTCAGCTTGACGATCACGTCGCCCCGCCTCAGCCCACCCGAGTCCGCAGGCCCCCCCGGATGCACGCCCGCCACCATCACTCCGCGAGAGTCCGGCAGGTGGGGATCGCCGGCCACGTTCTCCGAATTGGGGTCGAGGATCAGGCCGAGATAGCCGCGCACGACCTTGCCGGACTTGATCAGGCCCTCGACGACGCGTCGCGCCAGCGAGGTCGGGATGGCGAGGCCGATCCCCTCATAGGCCCCCGTCCGGGTGATGATTGCCGTGTTGATCCCCACGATCTTGCCTTCCAGGTTGATGAGCGGCCCCCCCGAATTCCCGGGATTGATGGCGGCATCGGTCTGGATGAAGGACTCGTAGTCCGCCAGCCGGACGTTATTCCGCTCGGTGGCGGAGACGATGCCCGCCGTGACCGAATGGTCGAAGCCGAGGGGGCTGCCGATCGCGAGGACCCAGTCGCCGATGTCGAGCTGATCCGAGTCCCCCCAGCTTGCATCCACCTTGAGCGCGGCATGGACCTGGAGGACGGCCAGGTCGGTCTTGGGATCGGCCCCGACCAGGCGAGCCCGCACGTCCGCGCCCGGGCCGAGCCGGACCAGGATCCGGTCGGCCTCCTTCACGACGTGATGATTGGTGACGATGTATCCCTTCTCCTTGTCGATGATCACGCCGGAGCCGAGCTCGGTATCCTGGTACAGAGGGACGTTCGGATTCCCCCCCACCGGCAGCCCCGGCAGCCCGGCGGCCTCGCGCCTGGCCCGCTGGGACTGGACGTTCACCACGGCGGGCGAGACGGCCGTCACGGCCATCCGGAAGAGCGTCGACGCCTGCACCAGCCCCGCCTTGTCCAGCTTCGCGATGGCCTCGGTCGCCGCCCGGGACCGGCCCGCTTCCCACGCGTAACCCGTCCGTTCGGCGACGAACGGCACGCCATAGACGATCAGGGCCGAGAGCGTCAGGATCAGGAGGATCAGCAGGAAGCCCCGACGCACCGGCGGTGTGGACGGCCTGGGGGGCGGCGCGTCGTCGTCGAGCCCGTGCTCCAGGGTATTGAACGAGGCCATCGGGGAGAGTCTCCGGGGAAATGACCGAAGGAGGGTGACGTGCGGGCCGCGGACCGACTGCTCGACCCATACCGGACGGCATCCTGCGAGGTGGATTATTCTGGGCGACCGTCGGCCCGAAAATCAACCCGCGCCGATCCGTAGCATGTCCGCATGAATCCGGAGATCGGCGAATCGACGGGTTCGTCGGAAACAACCGGGGCAGCACGATCGTTATAGTAACGATGGTCTCTCCGTGCATTCCTCGTGAGAAGGTGCCTCGCATGACGTTGTTTTCCAGGGGTGAGCGCTTCTGGTCGGAGATCTATCGCATCCGAGGTTCGGCGACGCCCCGCGTGGCGGGCCGGACGCTCGTCTTCGGGCTGGTCTCGACGCTCATCACGATCATCCACTTCCATCCCGCGTTCCCGAACGTCGCCGTCCCGATCACCCCGTACGAGGTCCTCGGGGCCGCGCTCGGCGCGCTCCTGGTGCTCCGCACGAACGCCGGCTATGACCGCTGGTGGGAGGCCCGGAAGCTCTGGGGAGGGATCGTCAACCAGTGCCGGAACATCGTCGTGCTGGCCGTCGCGCACGGCCCCGACGACGTGGCCTGGAAGCGACAGGTCGCGGCCTGGACCGCGGCCTTCGCCCATGCGTGCCGCCGGAGCCTGCGGAACCAGCGCGAGCTCGGCGAGCTGAAGCCCCTGATCGGCGAGGCCGAAACGGAGCGGATCGCGGCCAGCGACCACATGCCCTCGGCCGTCTCCCTGATGATGTCGAGGCTCTTCCGCCAGGGGGCCGAGATGGGCCTGGACCAGTTCGCGTTCCTCCGGGCCGAGGACGAACGGGCGAAGCTCATCGACCATCTCGGCGGCTGCGAGCGGATCCTCCGCTCCCCGCTGCCGATGGCCTACTCGATCCAGATCCGCCAGTTCATCTTCGTCTTCCTCTTCACCCTCCCGTTCGGCCTGCTCGCCGACGATCTCGACTGGCTAACCCCGGTCGTGACGATGCTGGTCGCCTTCCCGATCCTGGCCCTCGACGAGATCGGCGTGGAGCTCCAGAACCCCTTCTCCGAGTCGCGCCTCAACCACCTCCCGCTGACCGACCTCTGCGGGAACATCGAGCGGAACCTGCTGGCGCTCGCCGCCGGCCGGGCGGACGTCGAGGTCGACCGGGTCGGCGATGGCGCCGCGGGGCGGACCGGGGCTTGAGGAATCTCGTCGCCGATCGATAATAGGACCATGCCCACCGAGACCTCCACCGCCGTCGACCACCCCGCTCTCGCGTCCTCGATCTCGACTCGCCCGGAGCTGCTCGCACCCGCCGGGGACCGCGCGTGCCTGATCGCGGCGATCGAGAACGGGGCCGACGCCGTCTATTTCGGCCTCCAGCGCCACAACGCACGGATCCGGGCGAACAACTTCGAGGGCACCGACCTGGCGGAGATCATGGCGACGCTCCACCGCCGGGGCGTCCGCGGCTACGTCACGCTCAACACCCTGATCTTCCCGGGAGAGCTGGCGGACGCGGAGGGGACCGTTCGCGAGCTGATCGAGGCAGGCGTGGACGCGGTCATCATCCAGGACCTGGGGCTCGCCCGGCTGATCCGGGCGATCTCGCCGGACCTGGAGATCCACGCATCGACCCAGATGTCGATCACCAGCGAGGAAGGCATCCGGCTGGCCGCGGAGCTTGGCTGTTCCCGGGTGATCCTGGCCCGCGAGCTCTCCCTGGAAGAGATCCGGAAGATCCGCGGCCAGACCGAGGTCCCCGTCGAGGTTTTCGTCCACGGTGCCCTCTGCGTGGCCTACTCCGGCCAGTGCCTGACGAGCGAGGCCCTGGGGGGCCGCTCCGCCAACCGCGGCGAATGCGCCCAGGCCTGCCGGATGCCCTACCAGATCGTCTGCGATGGGCGGGACGTGGACCTCGGCAACGTCCAGTACCTGCTCAGTCCCCAGGACCTGGCCGCGTACGACCTGGTCCCCCGGCTGATCGAAATGGGCGTCTCGAGCCTGAAGATCGAGGGCCGGCTGAAGGCGCCCGAGTACGTCGCCAACATCACCCGCCACTATCGGAGGGCCATCGACGCGGCCCTCGCGAGCGAGCCGGCCGGCTTCACCCCCCGCGACGTCGAGGAGATGCAGCTCAGCTTCTCGCGGGGATTCAGCCACGGCTTCCTGGACGGCAACGACCATGGGGTCCTCGTCCGCGGCGATTACGCCAAGAAGCGAGGGCTGCTGATCGGGAGCGTGGCCGGTGTCACCAGGCAGGGCGTCCTCCTGGATGAGCCCGCGACCGAGGTCAAGCCCGGCGACGGCCTGGTCTTCGACGGCGACGACCGCGAGGGGATCTCCGAGCAGGGCGGACGCGTCTACGAGATCTTCCCGCTCGCAAACGGACGCGTCGAGCTGCGGTTCGGCCGCGACGCGATCCGCCTGCACGCGCTCCGACCCGGCCAGCGAGCCTGGAAGACCGACGACCCCGCGCTGACCGCCCGGCTGCGGCGGACCTTCGAGGGCCCTCCCGGCCGGCTCGTCGATCTCGACCTGAGGGTGACCGCGAGGGCCGGCGAACCGCTCCGCGTCGAGGCCAGGACGAGTGCAGGGCAGGGGACTTGCTTCGTCGGTGAGGTCCCGCTCGAATCCGCCCGATCGAAGCCCGCCGACGAGGATCTCCTCCGCGACCAGCTCGGCCGCCTCGGCGGGACGATCTATCGCCTTCGCGGGCTCGACGCGACGATCGAGGGGGATCCCATGATCCCACGGAGCCTGCTCAACCAGGTTCGCCGGGATCTCGTGGTGAAGCTGGACGAGGCCGCCTCGACACCGGATCGATCCCGGGTCGCCGAAGGCCCCGTGCTCCCTTCGCTTCTGGCCCCGATCGAGGCCGAACGGGCGCGGCAGCTTGTTGTCTCAGCGCCGCCCTCGCCGCATGCTGAGGCCCACTCATCTGGTCCCCTCACTCCTGCGTGGGGGAGGGTCAGGGAGAGGGGGCGACCGGCTCGGCCCGACGAGGAGACCGCAGGAAGTTCGGTCGCATCCCGACCCCAGGGGCGCATCGCGCCCGGGCTCTCTGCCCTCTGCCGAACGACGCCTCAAATCGAGGCCGCCGTCGCGACCGGCATCGAGACCATCTACGCCGATTATCAGGACATCAAGCTCTATTCCGAAGCCGTGGCCGCCTGCCGAAGAGCCGGTGCCAGGATCTACCTGGCCACCCCTCGGATCGAGAAGCCAGCCGAGGCGAACCTGTTCCGGTTCCTCGAGAAACAGGACCCCGACGGCCTCCTCGTCCGCAACGCCGGCGGCATCGCCTTCTGCAAGGAGCACTCGATCCCGTTCGTGGCCGACTTCTCCCTGAACGCGGCCAACCCGCTGGCCGTCGATCTGTTCCGCAAGCTCGGTGCCCTCCGCGTGACGGCCTCGTACGACCTGAACGCCACGCAGCTCACCGACCTGATCGCGGCGACGCCGCCGGGCTGGCTGGAGATCGTCATCCATCAGCGAATCCCGATGTTCCACATGGAATTTTGTGCGTTCTCCGCGCATCTGTCCAACGGCAAGCCCTTCCCCGATTGCGGCCGGCCCTGCGACGATCACGACGTGAAGCTGAGGGACCGGGTCGGCGTCGAGCACCCGCTCAAGGCGGACGTGGCCTGCCGGAACACCCTCTTCAACGCCACCCCGCAGACCGCCGTCGAGTACTTGCCCCACTTCCTCGCCCGCGGTGCCAGGAACTTCCGGATCGAGTTCCTCGACGACGACGCGGCCTCGGTCTCGCGGATCGTGCCCCTCTATCGCGAGGTCATCGAAGGCCGCCGCGAGGCGAGGAATCTCTGGCGTGAGCTGAAGGCCACGAGCCAGTACGGCGTCACGCGCGGGGCGCTCGCGATCGTGGAATAAGCGGACTCGACTCACCAATCCGCGACCACGAATTCCTACACTGGACCTTTCGCCTCGATCCGGTAGACTGGACGGAGACGACGAGGACAAACGTACCGGGCCCAGCCGTCGCGTGCCGAGGGTCTCATGAGCAGGATCGTCCCGCCCAATCCGGTTCTCGAGGTCGTCTATCCCGACACCGATGGTCGGCCCATGGCGGAAAACACGCGGCAGTATCGCTGGATCGTCATGATCAAGGAGAACCTCGAGGTCCTCTTCGGTGATCGCCCCGACGTGTTCATCGCCGGCGACCTCTTCTGGTATCCGGTCGAGGGCAATCCCCGGATCGTCACGGCACCCGACGTCATGGTGGCCATCGGCCGCCCCAAGGGCGATCGGGACTCGTTCAAGCAGTGGGAAGAAGCCGGCGTCGCGCCCCAGGTCGTCTTCGAGATCCGATCCACCAGCAACAGCGACGCCGAGATGGCGGAGAAGCTCCGCTTCTATGAGCGGCATGGGGTCGAGGAGTTCTACGACTTCGACCCCGAGACGGGCAGCCTGTTCGGTTGGCAGCGGACGGGACGGGTGCTCAAGGCCATCCCCGACGCCTACGGAAGCACGAGCCCAACCCTCGGGATTCGGTTCGAGAGGGACGACGGGCCGGAGTTCCTCAGGATCGTCGGCCCCGACGGCGGCCGATTCCTCACCACCCTCGAGCACTCCGAAGCCCGCAAGCTCGCCGAACGCCGAGCCCAGGCCGAACGCGAGCGAGCCGAACGCCTGGCCGCGAAGCTCCGAGAGCTCGGGATCGAGCCCGATTGAATTCCGTCGAAGACAACGAGAGTCGGTGATCGCCCGATGTCGCAGATCCTCGAAACCCGCTCCGGCCGCCCGCTGGAATACCAGGAATACGGCGACCCGGACGGCCATCCGGTCCTCTTCTTCCACGGCCTGATCGGTTCGCATCTGCAGGCGGCTTACGTCAGCGACGCGGCCGGGCGGGCGGGCTTCCGTGTGATCGCCCCCAACCGTCCGGGAGTGGGGAAGTCCGCCTTCGTCGAGCGGAAGACCGCGCTGGAGGCGGTGCCGGACGTCGAGGACCTGACGGCCTCGCTCGGGATCGACGATTTCAGCGTGATCGGGATCTCGGGAGGGACGCCCTATGCGCTCGGCTGTCTCCTGAAGCTGACCCCGCGGATCCGGACCGTGACGATCCTCAGCGGCATGGGGCCGACGCGGCTCCCCGGCGCCCTTCGGGGGATGGAGCGAAGGCGCCGGCTCACGCTCGAGATCGGCTCGCGGTATCCGATGCTCGCCAGGCAGGAGATCCGGAAGTGGGCCGAGCGGTACAGGGTCGACCCGCGAGGATTCCTCCGCTATCTGGTCTCAACCTGGTGCGAGCCCGACCGCACGCTCTTCGAGCGGGAAGAGGTCTTCAACCTCTTCCTTGGCGACCTCGAGCAGGTCTTCGTCGAGGGGAGCGGGCCGGAGACATTCGCCCAGGATCTGGCCCTCTACCGGAACTACGGCTTCCGCCCGGCCGACCTGCCGTCGAGCCATCTGATCACGCTCTGGCACGGTCTGGACGACATCATCGTCCCGCCCGGGATGGCCTGGAAGATGACCCGGGCGTTGCCGCGATGCGAGGCCCACTTCGTCCCCGGGGGGCACTTCGTGGCGATCTCGCTGGCGGACCGGATCACGGCCCGACTGCGGGAATTGCGGGATGATGCACTGGCCGGCCGATCGTCGGGCGTGATAAACTAACCATCAACAGGAACGCCCCCGCGCGCACGACCGTCCCGGCGAGGTCCTCGCGCGGTGCCGCCAGAAAGGGTTCCGGCCTCGGGACTGGCCGTCGCGACCCGCGTCTCCTCCGCGACCCACCGCCCCGGGCGAATGATCGCCCCGGACCCCTCGTCGGATCACGTCCATGCCCAGCGATCGCGACCTGTTCACCGAAGAGCAGCAGATGGCCACGATGAGCTTCGGCGAGCACATCGAGGAGCTGCGCGTCCGGCTCATCCTGGCCCTCATCGGACTTGCCGTCGGCATCATCATCGCCTTCATCCCCTACATGGATCTGGGCTGGCGGGTGATGAAGAGCATGGAAGCCCCCGCCAAGGGGGCGCTCGAGCGATTCTACAAGGAGGAATACGAGAAGAAGGCCGCCGCGGCCGAGGCGAGCCAGGCGCTCTCGCCGTCGGTCGAGGCCGTCATCCCGGCCGATTCCTTCGTCGCGGCCCTGAGGAAGGTCGCTCCCGACGTGAAGCTGCCGGTGGCGGAATCGCTCGCGGGCCAGACGGTCAGCTTCCCGATCCAGTACATGCAGCATCAGGCGATCCGCCTGATCGAGAATGGCGTCGTCCAGATCGACCAGTCGCTCATCTCCCTCGGGCCGCTCGAGACGATCACGATCTACTTCATGGTCTGCCTCGTCACGGGGCTGGTCCTCGTCTCGCCCTGGGTCTTCTACCAGATCTGGGCCTTCGTCGCGGCGGGGCTCTACCGCCACGAGAGGCACTACGTGAAGAAGTACCTGCCGATCTCGCTGGGCCTCTTCCTGGGGGGCGTCTTCCTCTGCTTCTTCTTCGTCCTGCCGCTCACCCTGCGGTTCCTGCTCGAGTTCAACGTCTGGCTGGGCGTGGCGCCCACGCTCCGGCTGAGCGAGTGGATGAGCTTCGCCACCGTGCTCCCCCTGGTCTTCGGCATCGCCTTCCAGACGCCGCTGGTCATGCTCTTCGTGGAGCGGATCGGCGTCTTCTCGGTCGACGACTTCCGGTCCAAGCGGAAGATCTCCATCCTGGTCATCACCATCGCCGCGGCCATCCTGACGCCGGGCCAGGACCCGATCAGCATGCTCCTGCTGGCCGTGCCGATGATCCTCCTCTACGAGCTCGGCATCATCCTGATCGGCTACGGCAAGAAGACGGCCAGGGTACCGGCGAGCATCTCATGACCCGTCGCGGGCACTCGACGACTTGCGAGTGCCCCCGCCAGGGCTTAACCTGACATCATGGAGATGCGCCGCGGTGATGGTCCGCCGCGCCTTCTTTCCGGTGCCGAAGGGCTCGCGATGATGCCGGCGAGGGACATGGAAGACGTCACCGTGGGTCTGGTGGGGCTGGGTACCGTTGGGACGGGCGTGGCGAGGCTGCTCACCGAGAACGCCGACCGGATCGCCCGCCGGGCCGGCAAACGCGTCCGTTGGAAGTGGGTCGCGGTCCGCGACCCGAAGAAGGTCCGCGACGTGGCGCTCGACGGCATCCGCATGACGACCGATCCCGCGGAGATCATCCGCGACCCGGAGGTCTCGATCCTGGTCGAGACGATGGGGGGGATCGACCAGGCGGCCGAGGTCGTCCTCGCCGCGCTCGACGCCGGCAAGCACGTGGTCACCGCCAACAAGGCGATGCTGGCGGAGCGGGGCCGCGAGATCTTCGACCGGGCGCGCAAGGCCCACCGCGCCGTGGCCTTCGAGGCGAGCGTCGGCGGCGGCATCCCCATCATCCAGGCCATCGGCGTCTCGCTGGCCGCCAACCAGGTCCAGAGCCTGGCGGCGATCCTCAACGGCACCTGCAACTACATCCTCACCAAGATGACGCTCGAGGGCCTCTCCTACGCCCGGGCCCTGCAGCAGGCCCAGGAGCTCGGCTATGCCGAGGCGGATCCGACCCTCGACGTGGACGGGACCGACACCGCTCACAAGCTGGTGGTCCTGGCCCAACTCGCCTTCGGCGCGAATGTCGTCACCCGGGACATCGCCCGCCGGGGGATCGACCGGCTTGATCTGGCCGACCTGACCTACGCCGGGGAGCTCGGCTACGCGGTCAAGCTGCTGGCCGTGGCAAGGCTCTCCGACGACGGGCTCGACCTCCGCGTGGCCCCGACCCTCGTGAGGAAGGGGACGCCGATGGCCGAGGTCCGAGGGCCCTACAACGCCGTCCGCGTGGTGGGAGACGCCGTCGGCGACGTCTTCTTCCAGGGCCGCGGGGCCGGGATGATGGCCACCGCCTCGGCCGTGGTGGGCGACCTGATCGACGTGGTGACCGGCCGCGCCCTCATCACCTCGCGGGTGCTCGATCCCTGGGGAGACGCCGACCGGCCGATTGCGCGGACGCCCTCGAACAAGCTCCGTCGCCGATACTATCTGAGGTTCATCATCGCCGACCGCCCCGGCGTGATCGCCGCCCTGACCCAGGTCCTCGGGGCCCACGGGATCAGCATCGCCAGCGTGATCCAGCACGACACCGACGACGCGCCGGATGGCAGCCCGGTCCCGCTCGTGATCATGACGCACATGGCGGTCGAATCCGAGGTCGAGGCCGCCCTCGAGGAGATCGACCGCCTGGACGTCGCCCACGCGCCGAGCGTCTTGCTGGCGGTCGAGGATTGAGAGACGAAGACAGGTTCAGACAGCACGGTGCTTGCGGAGCCCTCCCATGCCCAGGCCCAAATTCGTGATCGTGATCCCGGATGGAGCCGCCGACGAGCCCACGGAGCTGCTCGGCGGCAAGACGCCCCTCGAGGCCGCCCACCTGCCGGCGATGGATCGCGTCGCCCGCGGAGGGATCGTCGGCCGATCGAGGAACGTCCCCGAGCGGTTCCTGCCGGCGAGCGACGTCGCCACGCTCAGCCTCTTCGGCTACGACCCGGAGAAATACTACACCGGCCGGGCCCCGCTCGAGGCCGCGGCCATGGGGATCCACCTGGGCCCGAACGATTGGGCGATCCGCTGCAACCTGATGACGATCCGCGACGGCCGGCTCGCCGACTTCACGGCCGGCCACGTCACCAGCGAGGAGGGCAAGCCGCTGATGGACTCCCTCCAGACCGCCCTCGGCCGGCCGAATGTGGAGTTCCACGCGGGCGTCAGCTATCGCAACCTGATGATCTACCGGGGCAAGCCCGGCGAGGCACAGTTCGACGACTCCACGATCACCGACCCGCCGCATGATCACCCGGACCAGCCCGCGGCCGAGCATCTGCCCCGCGGCGCAGGGGCCGAGCTCCTCCGCGAGCTGATGGCCGCCGCCACGCCGATCCTGGCCGATCACCCGGTGAATCGTGCCAGAGTCGCCGCCGGCAAGAAGCCGGCCAATGCCATCTGGCTCTGGGGCCAGGGGAATGCCCCGAACGTGCCGCCATTCGAGGAGGTCCACGGGCTCCGGGGGGCGATCATCTCCGCCGTCGATCTCGTCCGCGGCGTCGGCGTCCTGGCCGGCTGGGACCGGATCGACGTCCCCACGGCGACCGGATACCTCGATACCGATTACGCCGCCAAGGGGAGAGCCGCGATCGAGGCCCTGGAGACGCACGACATCGTTTGCGTCCACGTCGAGGCCCCCGACGAGGCCAGCCACGAGGGCCGCGCCGACGCCAAGGTGGAGGCCATCGAGCGGATCGACCACGACATCGTGAACCCCGTCCTCGAAGCCCTCCGCAAGTATCCCGAGTGGCGGATGGTGATCTCGCCCGACCACTCGACCTTGCTGAAGACGAAGGCCCACGACCGCGCCCCGGTCGCCTGGGCGATGGCCGGCACCAACCTCCCGGCCTCCGGCCTCACCTACGACGAGCGCGCCGCCCGCGAGGGCGGCGGCCCGTTCCTCGCCCAGGGGTTCCGGCTGATGGATCGGTTTCTTGATCTGAAGTGGAGCGGTCGGCCCGAGTGAAGTGGGGTCTCCTCACAGGCCTTCCCTCACGAAGAGCGGAAGGAACTCGGAGAGCTTCACGGCGGCACCAGGCATCGTCGGTCGATTGATGAACCTGAGTCCGGACGGCTCGCGTGTAGCCGAGATGCTCCTCATCACGGCCGCGAAGAGACCTCGGAGGCGCAGTTCCTCCGGCGAGAGGTCTTCCGGCTTTTCGTCGCTGAGGCAACTTTTGATGGTGTAATCCTGGAACTGGACGAAAAGGTCCAGGAGTGTGTCCGTGTCCTGGGGATGATGAGGATTCGCCATGAGTCGGAATGACAGGTCGTCCGAGGGCTCCAGCTTGAAATAAACCCGATCGACGATGTGGGCGAAGCTAGCGAAGCCGTCGCCCTTGTCGGCTGCGTCGTCCCGCTTCGTGGCGGTTTGAATGCGACCGTCGCCGTTGTCGAGGACCACCGCCACCAGCCCACGCTCAACATCCTTCCATGAATCTCGTTGGGTGAAGGGAGGCGCAGCGGGTTCACGGCGGCGGAGCACGGAGAGCAAGGCGGATTCACGCTCCTGGACCAGGGTCCTCTCATCGGCCACGAAAAAGCAGTCGTCTTTCGCAAAATACGACGATTTCACTTTCAAGTAAGTCTTCCCCTGGGAGTGATACTCGGTCGCGTCTGGCCAGATCGCCCGGATGAGTCCGTTCCAGTCGTAAGGATCGTTGGTTCGGACCATGATTCCCGTCGTGCCGAAGCTCCGTAGCTCTTTCCCTTGATTCCGAGTGCGTCCGAGTCGGATGGCTCCAATGAGTTGTTCGATCTGCTCGGGCTTCAGCGGATGGTCTCGCCAGAAGCGGACGAAGGTGTCGCCAAGTTTCGCCTGGTTTTCGGCCAGGCCCTTCAAGAGCGCCCGGCCAGGCTCGTCCATGCCGGCACGCTCAAAGACCTGCGATACTCGAATGGCGTAAATGCCCATCGCATCCGCAGGGATGTAACTGAGATCGAACGAGGGGATGTCCGCCGTCGGCATGGCCTTTCTCACCGCCACGGCCGGCGGATCTCCCAGAAGCGGATTGGGAACCATAGCGAGGCCCAGGGCCACCGCCGCCAGCAAGACGCCCGTCGCCCAGCGACTTGTCCTCAGGCCCGATCGTTCGACCATCCGATCCTTCGATTCCAGCATCGCGATCCTCCTGATCAGCGTCCCCTTCGCCGGTGAGAACGGCCTCACCGGCCACCATGAACTGCGTCCGTCCTGATCCAGGGCCATCCGCGCCAGGACGGCCCGGTACGCCTGCGCCCCTCCCGAAAGCTCGGCCGCGATGGCGTCGGCCGCCTGCTCCTGCATCATCTGGAGCCGGTTCGCGAGCCAGGTCACGAGCGGATGATAGGCGTGAATCGCCCGCGTCAAACTCGCCATCAGGCCGAGGGCGTAATCCGACCGCCAAACGTGGGCCAGCTCGTGCGCGAGCACGGCTCGGAGATCCGTCTCCGGCCAGCTTCGCCAGGCTGAAGGCAGCAGGATGACCGGCCGCCGCCATCCGGCCGTCGCGGCCGAGGTCGCGCCAGGCACCTCACGAACCTCGACCGGCCTTCGAAGATGCAGGGCCGCTCGAATTGAGTCGATCTGGTCGAGCAAGACGCGATCATCGATCTCGCCACCACTTCGACGGCAACGGCGGACCTCGAGCAGGCCGAGCCCCAGCCGAATGAGGCCGATCGCCGCCAGTCCCAGCAGCCCCCAGACCGCGAACCGCATCCCCTTCGAGCGTGGGGCCGAAATCTCATTCACGCGATGCTCGAGCGTTCGCAACCGCGACGCAATCGCTTCCCACGAGAGGCTGCGTGAGGCTGCGGCTTCGAGGTCAGATCGGATCGTGTCCGATTGGGACTCACCCTCCACATCACGGGAAATCCGCGGCGCCGCCTCGGCATGCGAGAACATCGGCCCGATCGAGATCAGCCCAATCCAGGGGGCCATCGCCGTGACGGCGAGCGTCATCGCCAGGCCCATCGCCGCGACGAAGGCGCCGAGCGATGGCCTTCTCCCTGAGACGATCCCGTACCCGATCGCGACCGGAACCAGCAAGCCCGTGACCTGGACGACGAGCCAGGCGACCGTCGGAGCGATGGCATTCATTTCGCGTCCTCCCTGAGGATCTTCTCCAGGACCCGGCGCTCTTCCTTCGTCAGCTTCCGCTGCTCGACCAGGCGATAGAGCAGGTCGGCCCGCGAGCCGCGGAAGACCCGTTCGATCAGGTCCCCGAGCAGGCGCCCGGACACCTCCTCATGCGATCGAGCCGCCCGGTAGACGAACGGCCGGTCCTCATTCACCTGCGAGAGAAACCCCTTCTCCTCGAGCGCCCGCACCAGGTTCGCGATCGTCGGATACGACCGGTCCAGCCCCGCCGCGGCCAGCCGGTCGCGGGCCTCCGCCGCGGTCATCTCCTCCATGCCCCAGAAGACGTGCATGACCTCGAGCTCCCGCTCGGTCAGGTCCCTCGCCCGCGGCCTCGCCATCGGTGTGCCTCCGTGATTCGTCCGACCGACCCCGATTCGGTTCTCCAAATTTGATTTGCCAAATTTACCGTCCGGAGGGGCCGCGTCAAGTCGAAATCGGGGCGAGGCGGTGTCTCATCGAGGGGACGCGGCGGCCGGCTCGGACAGGACGAACAGGCCGTCCACCTTCTTGATCCGATCCACGTCGGCGAGTCGCTCGGTCGTGAAATCGGCCAGGACGACGGCGAAGCCGCTGGGGTGGCGGCTGGTGATCGAGCGCACCTGGTCCTCGGTCAGCTCGTCGAAGGGGCTTCGCCAGTCGAGGGGGAGGCCCGCGGCCTCGATGAGGAGGATGGCGTTCCCGGGGGCTTTCGCCGGTTCCAGGGATGAGAGATCGTTGATCATCCGATAGGAGGCGTTGCCGGCCGGCATCAGCGTTCGGTAGGCGGGGCAGCCATAGAGCGCGGGCATGTCGCCGGCGTGGTGCTGATTCTCGTCGCTGTCCCAGGGCTTGCGGAAGTCGTACCGCTCGCCCGCGGCGACCTCGCCTCCGAAGCGGGGGAGGAAGGTCGCACGCCAGGACTCCCGACGAGCCCCGCCGGGCTCGGCCTGGAACGGCGGCGGGAAGTGGCCGAAGGTCCGCACGTAGTCGGACAGCGTGGTCGCGAGCCGGTTGACGTTCTCCTGGCATTCGGCCTGGGCGGTGAAGATGACCTCATGCCGCGACCGCTCGCGCTCGAAGTACCGGACCAGGGAGAAGAGGCCGGCGATCATCGCGATCGGGAAGACGAGGTGCCAGGGCCGGAGGCGGAGAGGCCGCCCGGGGCGGCCGGCGCGGGCGGGGTAGGGGGGGACGGGAGGGGGGGTGGGCTGGACGTTCATGGTGGGGCTTCGATCGGTGGAATTAGAGGCCCTTCCAGGGGCCGTTGAGGATGTCGCCCTCGAAGACCGTGGCCAGGACGGGCTCGTCGGACTCGAGGATCAAACGGTGGGGGTCGGGATCATCTCGGTCGGGGAGGCCGATGACGGCCAGGTCCGCCGACTTCCCCGGCCGGATGCTGCCGGTGGCCGTCTCCGCGCGTAAGGCCCAGGCGCCGAAGAGGGTGGCCATCGTCAGCAGGAGCTCGCCGGAGAGCGAGCCGTCGCGGCGGTGGAGGAAACGGATCTCGTCGAGGACGCTGAGCGTGGGGGTGGAGGCCAGGCTGTCCGTCCCCAGGCAGACGATGACGCCCTTCTCGAGCAAGGTCCGGTATGGGTGCGGGGCATGGCCGAACCGGGCGTGGGTACGGGGGCAGAAGGCGACGGCCACGCGATGGCCATTCGGCCCGGCCTCGGGGCGGAGCTGCCAGAACTCCGACGGGTCGAAGTACGTGCCGTGGGCCACCAGCCAGTCGGCATTGCGTAGCTCTCCCTTGCGGATGTAATCCGCCGGACGCGAGCCGATCGGCTCCCAGTCGTCGTCCCAGGCGCCCAGGTCCTCCAGGAAGTCCCGGAGCGGGCCGTCCCGACGCTCGAGCAGCCGCAGCTCCTCGGGCATCTCCGCCAGGTGGGTCGAGAGCGGCAGTCGGCTCGCCGCGGCCCGGTGGTAGAGCCACGGCGAGGTGGAATACGGGGCGTGCGGGCTGAGGCCCGGCTTGGCGCAGGCGGCGATCTGCTTTTCCCGCGTCACGGTCGCCAGCCAGTTCCACGCGGCGTCGCTCGTCTGGAGGCCGCGATAACGCTTCAGGCCGATCAGCTCGGCGAAGACCATCGCCCGGACCGGGGCCGAGGCCACCTGGTCCCAGCTCAGGCCCGCGGTCGTCGTGTCCGCCAGGAAGGTCGTCCCGGCCTCGATGCAGGCGGCGAGGTTGCGACTCACCGCATCCTTGAGCATCTGTTCCGAGCCCCCGCGCCGCTGGTCGATCACGCGGCGGAGCCAGGCCACCTCGTCCTCGGGCCCCGCAGTCGTCCCCGAGTCGATGTCCACGTGGTCCAGCTCGAGATGGGTGTGGGCGTTCACGAACCCGGGGACGATGGCCACGTTCCCCAGGTCGAGGTCCCCGGCCCGCTCGCGGGCCGGCCCGACCCAGCCGATCCGCCCCTTGTCGAGGACGACGACCCCGTCCTCGATCGGCGGCCCCTCGACGGGGAAGACGAATCGCGCCTGAAGTGTCAGGGTGTCTCGCCTCATCGTCCCTGTCCCGTCCCAGGGGCCGCGCCCTTCGGCTCGGGCGGCGTCCATAGCTCGTGGGTCCCAGGCCCCACGTCAACCGGCGGGGGCCTCCGCCATCTCGTCGACCGCGACCGGGTGCGCGTTCCGGCGGCCGGGACGATCGAGCTTCCAGAGATAATAGAAGAGGACCGCGGAAGCCAGGGCGCTCAGGACGATCCACCCCACATGATAGAGGCCCTCCCCGGCATCCCGATAGATCCAACGGGCCAGACCGGCCGACTCCAGCAGCCGGATCCGCTGCGGCTGCGTGACCGCCAGGGCGTTGTTGAGGAAGTGGAACACGATCCCCGGTAGCAGGCTCCGGCTCCGGATCGCCAGCAGGCCGAGCACCACGCCCAGCAGGGCCGCGTTGAAGAGCTGCTGGTACATGCTCAGCAGGACGTGCAGGAACCCGAACATCAGCGCCGAGATGAAGATGGCCGAGCGGATCCGCCGGCCCCGCTCCAGGCCCGACAGGATGAAGCCCCGCAAGGCCGTCTCCTCGCAGATCGCCGGCACCAGCGCGAAGACCCCCACCAGGGCCGGGAGGCCGAGATCCGGCGGCACGAGCTGAGCGTACGCGCCCTTCACCGTCTCCGAGATCGGGAAGAGCTCCTGGACGAGCTTCCCCAGCAGGTTGACCAGCGGATTCAGGGCCAGCGGGAAGGCAGCACCCAGCGCGACGTACCTTGCCCGGGGCCATGCCAGCCGGAGCGTCCGGGCCGGATCGGACGTGAGCATGACCGCCATGAAGATCGGCGGGATCAGGATCAGGAACTGTCCCGCCGCGATGGCGGCCAGGCTGGCGCCGATCCCGCGCATCAGCATGTAGATCATCAGGAACCACGAGGCCGACAGGATGATGGCGAAGCAGAGGATCGCCTGCCCGCCCGTGGGCAGCGGCTCCTTGTCGCGGAGCAGGTGCGCCAGCCAGGTGCGGACGTCGAACCGCTCCGCCTCCCGGAAGAGGACCCCCTCGCGCTCGAACTGGTCGACCGCCCAGCGGAGGGCCACCCAGGCATAGATGATCGTCGGCACCATCACCGGCAGGAAGAACCGCACGCCGGTCTGATAGTCCCCCATGATGAGCGAACGCAGGAGGAGCGCGACGCCCGTGATCGGCACCAGGCTGTAGAAGAGGTTCAGCTTGATCTCGGGGAGGAGCGTCAGGAAGATCAGCGGCAGGCAGACCAGGTAGAGGGGCGTCATGTAATACTGCCCCTCTTTCATGCTCTTCGCGAGCACCGCGAGCGACAGGCAGACGGCGCTGAAGAAGGCCGCCAGGGGGATCAGCAGCACGACCATCCAGATCGCCGATTGCACGCTCGGGGGCGAGAGGCCGCCCGCGGCCTGGGCGGCGCCGTGGAGCCCGAGGTGCCCGCCCCGGGCGGCCATGAAGATCCCGGTCAGGCCCATGCTCACCAGGTTGAGGACGGCCGTCGTGACGCTCGCCAGCATCACCGTAAAGAACTTGCCCAGGACGATCTCCGACCGCGTCGCCGGGCTGATCAGGAGGGTCTCCATCGTCCCTCGCTCCTTCTCCCCGGCGCAGAGGTCCACCGCCGGGTAGAAGGCCCCGGTGAGCGACATCATCACCAGCAGGAACGGGAAGATCCGGCTCCAGACGCTGCCGCCGACCTCCTGCTCCGTGGCGACGTCCATGCCCCGGACCTGGATCGGATCGGTGTAGCCGGCGGGGAGATTGTCCTGCTTCGCCCTGGCCTCCACGATCCCCCGCTTCCAGCGGTCGAGCATCTCGCGGAGCCGCAGGTAGGTGATCTGGCTGGGCTCGTCGACGCTCCGATAGAGGATCGGGATCGGCGCGTCGTTCTTCTCCTTGAACTGCTTCGGCAGGTCCGCCGGGATCACCATGATCGCCGCCGCGTTCCCCTGGCGGATGGCCTGCTGCCGGAACGCCTCGCGTCCCCAGGGGCCGTCGGCAGGCTGCTTCTCCACCGTCAACAGCGCGGCCTCGGCGGGCGAATCGAAGAGCCTGGGATCGAAGCCGTCCCCCGCCGCGTTGAGCAGCGGCTGCTCGGCCGGCAGGTGCTCCGCCCCCACCATCACCACGACCCGCGGCTTCTTCTCCATCGCCGCCACCATCTGGGAGATCCCCAGGCCCAGCAGCGGATAGAGGAGGATCGGGAAGATGAAGACCATGAAGAGCGTGCGGCGATCCCGGAGCTGGTCGAGGAGCTCGCGGCGGAAGATCACTCGCAGGTTCGACCAGCTCATCATGCGTGCTGCTCAGCCTCTCGTGAGATGAGTCGCGTCGGGTCTTCCCGCTCAGGGGGCCGTGGCGACGGCGTCCGCGTCCTCGGCCGCCCGATCGGCCTTCTCGACCAGGGTGAAGAAGAGCTCCTCCAGGTCCGGCTGGGCGAACCGATCCAGCAGGTCTCGGGGCGAGCCGGCGGCCTGGACCGCCCCGCGATGGATGATCGCCACCCGCTGGCAGAGCTTGGAGACCTCGTGCATCGAGTGCGTGGAGAAGAGGATCGTCTTGCCCATGTCGCGGAGCTCGAGGATCTTCTGCAGGACCGATCGCTGCACCAGGACGTCCAGCCCGGAGGTCGGCTCGTCGAAGATCAGGACCGGCGGGTCGTGGACGACCGTCCGCGCGATCGACACCTTCTGCTTCATCCCGGTGGACATCTTGGAGCAGAGCAGGTCGCGGAAGTCGTTCATCTTCAGCCAGTCGAAGATCGACTCCATCCGGTCGCGCAGGGCCTCCCGCGAGAGCCCGTAGAGCCGGCCGAAATACTCGACGAACTCCCAGGCGGTCATCCGATCGTAGATCCCGGTGCTCGCCGACATGTAGCCGATGTGCCGGCGGACCGCCTGCGGCTGCTCGACCACGTCGTACCCCGCGACCACCGCGTGGCCCGCCGTGGGCTTCAGGACGGTGCTCAGGATCCGCAAGGTCGTCGTCTTGCCCGCCCCGTTGGGGCCGAGCAGGCCGAAGATCTCGCCGGGCCGGCAATCGAACGAGACCCCGCGGACCGCGGGCACCCAGCCCCGCTGATAGTCCAGGAACGACTTGGAGAGGTTCTCGACGTGGATCACTCGGCCGCTCGGGGTTGGACGCTCGGACGGATCATCACCGGATCCCGCTCGGTAGGACGACGCCCGCCCACCCTCACCCGGCCGCCAGCGAGGACCCCGCCGGCAGCTCGGCGGGCCCGGTGGCCTGATCCAGGTACTCATAGAATACGTTACGCTGGCGCGGGATGAACCCGGCCTCGCGGATCGACCGCCTGATCTGCTCGAGCGTGAGGTGGTGGACCGTGCCCGCGGACGACACCACGTTCTCCTCGATCATCAGGCTCCCCATGTCGTTGGCGCCGAAGTAGAGCCCGAGCTGGCCGATCTTGGCCCCCTGCGTCACCCACGAGGACTGGATATTGGGGACGTTGTCCAGGTAGACCCGCGCCAGGGCCTGGGTCTTCAGGTACTCGAACGCGCCCGCGGGGGGGACGTCGGCCATGTCGGTGTGATCGGGCTGGAAGGTCCAGGCGATGAAGGCCGTGAACCCGCTCGTCTCGTCCTGGAGCTGGCGAACGCGCTCCAGGTGCTCGACCCGCTCCTCCAGCGTCTCGACGTGGCCGAACATCATCGTCGCGGTGGACCGTCCGCCGAGCTCGTGCCAGACGCGATGGACGTCCAGCCAGTTGTCCGTCAGGACCTTGCCGCGGGTGATCTCCTTGCGGACCCGGTCCACCAGGATCTCGGCGCCGCCCCCGGGCAGGCTGCCGAGGCCGGCGTCCCTGAGCCGCGTCAGCACCGTCCGCAGCGGCTGCTTCGAGACCTTGGTGAAGTGGTAAATCTCCGGCGCCGAGAAGCCGTGGACGTTGACCTGCGGGTAGTGCGCCTTGATGTCGCGGAGGAGCTCCTCGTACCACGCGAGCGAGAGCCTCGGGTGGAGCCCCCCCTGGAGGAGGATCTGGTCGCCCCCGAGCTCCACGGTCTCGCGGATCTTGTCGAGCAGGACCGGCCGGTCGAGCACGTAGGCGTCGGCGTCGTCCACCTTGCGATAGAAGGCACAGAAGTCGCAGACGGCCGTGCAGACGTTCGTGTAGTTGATGTTCCGGTCGATGTTGTAGGTGCGGTAGGGCTCGGGATGGAGCCTCCGGCAGACGGCGTTCGCGGCCCGGCCGAGCTCGTGGAGGCCGGCCTCGCGGGCCAGGAGGACCCCTTCCTCGAACGTGACCCGGCGGCCCTCAGCGGCGGCCTGCAAGATCGCGGGGACGGTGGAAAGCAAGATTCACTCCTTCGGGCGCCAGGCCGAGCGCGGCCGCCTTGCGGGCGAACAGCTTCAGGCCCGACAGCTCCGGCTCGCCGAGGTCGTAGGACAAAGCGCGGGTCAGATAATGGTAGCAAGTCGCCACATCCAGTCCTAGCCGTGGCCCGTGCTCGCGGGCGATCGCATCCGCGTTCGCCAGGCCCTCCGCCCGGGAACGCTCCAGGGCCGCGGGCAGGTCGCGGAGATCGGCGCCGCGGCGGGCCACCCAGAGGGCGAAGACGAACGGCAGGCCCGTCAGCGCTCGCCAGGCCTCGCCCAGATCCGCCACCGCAAGGAACGGCCCTTCCGGGACCAGCATCGCCCGATCCCCGATCACGAGCACCGCGTCGGCCGTGCTCTCCAGCACCGCCATCCCCAGGGGCAAGGCCTCGATCGCGGAGGGCCGGCAGCCCCAGGCCTCGTCGAGCCAGATCCGCGCGAGGGCCTGGCTCGTCCGCGAGCCCTCATCCAGCGCCAGCCGGTCGATGCGATCGAAGGGCACCCGGCTGAAGAGCTTGACGCTCAGCACCGGGCCGCGGGCCGCGATCGCGAACCCCGGCAGGATCTCGTACCCGAGCTCCGCCCCGCGGAGAAACTCCACCGAAGGGATCAGCGCGATGTCGAGCTCCCCGGCCGCCAGGTCCTTCGCCATCAGGCTGGGCACCTCGAGCTTCAACTCGACGCCCGGATGAAACTCCTCCAGCCGGTAATAGAGGGGCTTGGCATTCAGGTAGCTGACGGCTCCGATCCGGATCGGCTCCACCCGACGCCCTCCCGGCCTCTGCCCTGATTTCGATCCATCCAACCACGACGACACAGGTCGATCCTTCAACAAGGTCGAAATTTCGGAAACCTTTGAAATTGTAGAAGGGGCCCGGAGAATCGCAAGGGGGTGAGCGGCCCTGGCCTTGTCCTTCGGGAGCTCAAGGGTTGACGACGGGTCGGCTTGTGGCCACCCGGGGCGAGTCTTCGAGGCTCGGCTGTCCCATGAATGTGAAGGGGCGAGGTCCGAGCAGGCCCGGTCACCTCCGGCGACGGCTGGTCCGCTTGACGGGATCCTTCGGCCCGTTATAAGATACGATTTTCCAACGACTTAACGCGTTCTCGGCGACATCCGGGAGAGGATCCGCGGCAATGGAAGTGCTGACCGAGCTTTGGGATAAGACGACCGATGCGTTCACGGCCCTGTCGGAGAACGTGTCCGAGGGGCTCGTCAAGCTGTTCGGCAGCGCGAATGAGCGTCGGATTCGCTCCATGCGCCCGGTCGTGGCGAAGATCAACGAGCTTGAGCCGCAGATGCAGGCGCTCTCGGACGAGCAGATCAAGGAGAAGACCGCCGAGTACCGAAAGCGGAGGGAAGACGGAGAGAGCCTGGAGTCGCTCCTGCCGGAGGCTTTCGCCCTCTGCCGCGAGGCGGGGCGGCGGTTCATGCACATGCGGCACTTCGACGTCCAGCTCATGGGCGGGATGGTGCTCCACGGCGGCGACATCGCCGAGATGGTCACCGGCGAGGGCAAGACCCTGGTCGCGACCCTGCCGGCCTACCTCAACGCGCTCGAGGGCAAGGGGGTGCACGTCGTCACGGTCAACGACTACCTGGCCCGCCGCGACGCCGAGTGGATGAGCCCCCTCTTCCACGGCCTGGGGATGACCGTCGGCGCCATCCAGTCGGAGATGGAGTCCTCGGAGCGGCAGGAGATCTACTCCCGCGACATCACCTACGGCACCAACAACGAGTTCGGCTTCGACTACCTCCGCGACAACATGAAGCCGGTCAAGGAGTACCAGTGCCAGGGCGAGCTCCATTACGCGATCATCGACGAGGTGGATTCGATCCTCATCGACGAGGCGAGGACCCCGCTGATCATCAGCGGGCCGGCCTTCGACGACGTGCGGAAATATGCCGAGGCCGATCGGATCGCCCGGCTCCTCAGGCGGGACGTGCACTTCGAGGTCAAGGAGAAGGAGCGGACCTGCCACCTCAATGACGAGGGGATCCGCGAGGCGGAGAAGATCGCCGGGCTCGAGAGCTTCTACACGCCCGGCAACATGGAATGGCCGCACCTGATCGACAACTCGCTGAAGGCCCACCACCTCTATCGCCGCGACCGCGACTACGTGGTCCAGCCCAACGGCGAGGTCGTGATCGTCGACGAGTTCACCGGTCGGCTCATGATCGGCCGCCAGTGGTCCGACGGCCTCCACCAGGCGGTCGAGGCCAAGGAACGGGTGAAGATCAAGGAGGAGAACCAGACCCTCGCCACCATCACCCTCCAGAACTTCTTCAAGCTCTACAAGAAGCTGTCGGGCATGACGGGCACCGCCATGACCGAGGCCAACGAGTTCTACAAGGTCTACGGCCTCGATGTCATCGCCATCCCGACCAACCGCGCCCTCACCCGCAAGAACTTCCCGGACGTGATCTTCCGCTACGAACGGGAGAAGAACCAGGCGATCCTCGACGAGATCAAGGAGGTCCACGCCACGGGACGGCCCATCCTGGTGGGCACCGTCTCGATCGAGAAGTCCGAGGAGCTCTCGGATTACCTCCACCGCTTCGGGATCGAGCACCAGGTCCTCAACGCCAAGTTCCACGAGAAGGAGGCGGAGATCGTCGCCCAGGCCGGCCGCAAGGGCGCGGTGACCATCGCCACCAACATGGCCGGCCGCGGCACCGACATCATCCTCGGCGGCAATCCCGAGTTCATGGCCTGGGCCGACCTCAAGCGCGAGACCGTCGAGGGGGGCTCGCTCAGGTATGAGACCCGGCTCGACGTCCCCACCGACGTCTGGCAGGCCGCCGTGGCGAAGTACGAGCCGGAGATGAAGGCCGAGGGCCGCGAGGTCGCGGCGCTCGGGGGCCTGCACATCATCGGCACCGAGCGGCACGAGAGTCGCCGGATCGACAACCAGCTCCGCGGCCGGTCGGGCCGCCAGGGCGACCCCGGGTCGTCCCGGTTCTTCCTCGCCCTCGACGACGACCTGATGAGGAAGTTCGCCGGAGAGTGGGTCTCCTCGGTCCTCACCCGCCTGGGCATGCAGGACGGCGAGGCCATCGAGAGCAAGATGGTCACCCGCCGCATCGAGGGGGCCCAGAAGAAGGTCGAGGAGCGGAACTTCGACATCCGCAAGAACCTGCTCGAATATGACGAGGTCATGGACGAGCAGCGGAAGCGCGTCTACACGTTCCGCCAGGGGCTGCTCGAAGGGGAGCCCCCGAAGGACAAGATCCTCGACATGATCGACGCCCAGATCAAGGATGCCGCCGATCGGTTCCTCGCCGACGACTACGGCGCGGCGAGCTTCGCCGAGTGGGTCGGCCAGCGGCTGGGCGTGGAGATCCCCCCCCGCGACCTCCGCGGCGCGTCGTTCGAGGACGTGGTGGACCGCGTCCACGAGAAGGCCGAACGTCAGCTCTACGACGCCATCCGCGAGGCCATGGAGGAGAACCTCCCCGCCGACGCGGAGCCCTCGGAATGGACCTGGGTCGCCCTCACCACCTGGGCGAACAAGCGGTTCGAGCTGAACCTGAAGGAGAAGGAGCTCAGGGCCTTCCTGGTCCGCGACCCCGAGCTCCAGGGCGACGCCGAGCTGGACCGCCCCGCGCTCGAGGAGTTCCTCCACGAGAAGTCGAAGGCGTCGATCGAGAAGTTCGACCTGGAGCCGGGCCGCGAGTTCCTCCAGCCCGACTGGGGCCGACGATCGCTGGCCGGCTGGGCCCATCACAAGTTCGGCCTGGTGATCGACCCGGCGGACTGGGCCGGCAAGGACAAGGCGGAGGTGACCCGCCAGTTGCAGGCCCAGGCTCGCACCCTCTATTCGCGGAAGGAAGCGGAGCTCCCGGTGCGGATCGCCTTGACGCGGTTCCTCGGCGACCGTTCACAGCATCAGGGGTCTCACCAGCACGTCACGCCGCGGCTCGACCGCGAGGGGCTCGCCGCCTGGGCCTCGGATCGCTACCGGACCGTCATCGACGAGGAGGAGCTCCGCCCGATGCTCCGCGCCGAGATCGAGGCCATGCTCCTCAAGCTGGCCCACGAGCAATATCGCGGCGTGGGGCTCGAATCGGAGCTGAATCGCCGGCTCGACGCCGCCTACCCGGCGGCCTCGGGCCGCACCGCGGTCGCGCATCCCGATCAGGCCGCCCTCAGGGAGCTGGCCGCGTGGGCCTCCGCCGACCTCGGCGCCTCGATCGACCCCGACGAGCTCGCGGACCTCCCCGCCGATGAGGCACGCTCCGCCCTCTGCGCCGCCCTGGACGCGCGCTGCCGCCCGGAGATGCGGGAGATGGAAAAGGTCGTGATGCTCCAGATCCTGGACGCGGCCTGGATGGAACACCTCCGCGCGATGGACCACCTTCGGTCCTCGATCGGCCTCCAGGGCTATGCCCAGGTGGATCCCAAGGTGGAGTACAAGCGCGAGGGGATGCGGATCTTCGCCGAGATGTGGAACGGCATCGCCGACCGGGCCACCGACCTGATCTTCCGGGTCGAGCACTTCGATCCCGAGTTCCTCTCTTACCTGGGGTCGCGCTGGAAGCTCGATCGGGCGAAGACCATCCACCAGTCGGCGGACACCGAGGTGGCGGCCGTCTCCGCCCCCTCGGGCGGCGGCATCCGCGAGGTCCAGGACGCCGCCATCGCCGGCAGCGAGCGATCGACCGAGAAGAAGAAGGAGCCCGTCCGCAACGTTGGAAAAAAGGTGGGTCGCAACGATCCCTGCCCCTGCGGCTCCGGCAAAAAGTTCAAAGCCTGCTGCATGCGAAAGCACGGCGGCGACGCATTTTGACCAGTCAGCCCGACGTCCCCGGGTCGCGCACGTTTCGGGGGCCGCGGAGGCGACCCCCGGACCCTGGAGCCGTCAAGGAGATCGGGGCCTTGCCCTGATTCAGGCCCTCAAAGCACTTACGGTCATCCCTCGGGGCTCGCCGGCCGCCGGCCGAGGGTGGCCGCGAGGGTCGAGTGGCGATCGATCGTCACTCGCCGGAGCTTGCCGAAGGAACGGCGTCCCCGGGCATGCGAATTGCGAAAGGCTCATGGCATCGAGCCGGGAACATGACCGGCCCCGCATGGAATGATAGGAACGGGAAAGGATTCCCCGCGATGCCGATCGCCCTCGACGTGGTCTATCTTGCGACCCTCCTCCTGTTCGCTCCCGTGCTGGCTTACCGCATGTTCCGGGCGGGAAAGTATCGGGAAGGCTGGTGGGAGAAGCTGCACGGCGATGCCCCCAGGAGGATCGGCGACGGGCCCTGCCTCTGGTTCCACGCCGTGAGCGTGGGCGAGGTGCTGCTCCTGCGACCGCTGGTCCGGGAGATGGAGAGACGCCGTCCCGGCTGGGAGATCGTGATCTCGACGACCACGGCGACCGGCCTGGCCGTCGCTCGCAAGACCTATCCGGACCTGGTCACCTTCTATGCCCCCCTGGATTTCAGTTGGGCCACCCGGCGGGCGGTGGAGAGGGTCAGGCCGACCGTGCTCGCCCTGGTGGAGCTGGAATTGTGGCCCAACCTGATCCGGGCGGCGAAGCGCTCCGGCGCCAAGGTCGCGATCATCAACGCCCGGCTGAGCCCTCGCAGCTTCCGCGGCTATCGGAGCCTGCGGCTCCCCCTGGGCCGGACCCTGCGGCGGATCGATGCGGTGGCGGCGCAGGATGTCGACTACGCCCGGCGGTTCGTGGACCTGGGCGTCCCCGGCGACCGCGTCAGCGTCACGGGCTCCGTGAAATACGACGGCCTGGAGAGCGATCGCAACAACGCCCGGACGCGCGAGCTGCGGCGAGAGCTCGGGCTCTCGCCGTCCGACCTGATCTTCGTCGCCGGGAGTACCATGGAAGGCGAGGAGGAGGCCGCGCTCGACGCCTATCGGGCGGCCCGGACGCAGCATTCGGGCCTCAGGCTGGTCGTGGTGCCGCGCCATGCGGAGCGGTTCTCGGAGGTGGCGCGATGGCTCGTCCAGCAAGGCGAGTCGGTCCTCAGGCGAAGCACCGGCGAGGTGACCGGGGTCGACAGGGGCACGCCGCCGGTGATCCTGATCGACACCATCGGCGAACTCGGCGCCGTCTGGGGACTCGCGGACGTGGCGTTCGTGGGGGGGAGCCTGCTTCCCGGTCGCGGCGGGCAGAACATGATGGAGCCCGCCGCCTACGGTGCCTCGGTGATGTTCGGGCCGCACACGACCAACTTCCGGGAGCCGGTCGAGCAGCTCCTGGCCCGGGGCGCGGCGAGGCGGGTCGCGGACGCTCGCGAGCTGGGCCTGCGGCTCCGCGAGGACCTGGAAGATCCGGAGGCCGCCGCCGCCCGCGGCGAGGCCGGCCGGAGCTTCGTCCTGGCACAGCACGGCGCCTCGGGACGGACCCTGGCCGAGCTTGACCGACTCGTCGATTCGCGAGCCTCCGCGAGAAATTGATTGATATCGCCCTGGACTTCGCGTTAGTCTCGGGCCATCTTGGAGGATCCCTGGGAACGAGCGCGCCGTCGCCTCTCCCTTGTTTTCGAGAACCGTTCTATCCCTGGAACGGCGGCACATCTTCAGCAGTCAGGACCCCGCGATGAGCGAAAAAGAGATCGAGCATCCCGCCCAGCCTCAGCAGGCCCAGACGACCGAAGTGGTTGTGGACGACTCGAGCACGCTTCCGTCCTACTCCAACTTCTGCCGCGTCACCGCGACGCCGGAAGAGGTCATCCTCGACTTCGGGCTCAATCCTCAGCCCTTCGCCACCGGCCGCCAGGACGTGAAGGCGAACCAGCGGATCGTGATGAACTTCTACACCGCGAAGCGCCTCCTCACGGCGCTGGGCATGACGATCCAGAGGCACGAGGGGACCTTCGGCTCCATCGAGCTGGACGTTCGCCGACGGGCCACCGGAGCCCCCCAGCAGCCCGTCGCCTATCCCCAGCCGCCCCGCCCCGGCTCGCACAACGTCGTCGAGTGATGCTGACGGCGGCGGGCGAGGAGCCATCCTCGCCCGACCGCCCGCGTCTCGATCGCTGAATAGCCCTGCTCCCATCCTTCCCCCCGCGACGCCGACACGTCCAGCCCCCTCGGCCATTCCGCACGGCCTTGCCGCCCCATCTTCGGCAACCCCTCCGCTTTCACATCAGCCGGCACCCGGCTCGGATTGAGCCTCGGGATCTCGTCTCGCCCGCCGGGCCGCGTGCTCCCGATCTAGACGCGTTCGAGGACTCGGGTCGCCGGAAAAGGGCGAGTTCTCCGGATTTGCCGACGGAATCGTTGATCGCGGCTTCCTCGTTCATCCGATGCTGAGGGTAAGAAATGATCCGCGCGTGCGGGTTATGCCCCGATCAGGGGTCTTGCCGGATGTTTCGACTCACCAACGAGTGACGCTTGCGCCGATACTGTGACTTGCCGGGCATCTCGGCCTCGGTTCAGGACGGACGAGTCCAGCGTTAGGAGATAATGGAATGTCTCAGCCATCCCGACCGCGGGCCCAAGGCCCGGCCAAACGGCGGCGTTCGATCAAGCTCGACACCCCGCTGCCCCTGGAGGATCGCTGCCTGCTCGCCCCCTACGTACCGACCTTCCCCTTCACGGCGACCTTCACCGCGGCGACGACGCCGACGAATGCGTTGCTCGGGACGGTCACGGTGGCGGCGACGACGACGGGCACGAACGTCTCTTCCCCCGCGCCGATCACGTCGGTCTCCGAGCTGACGCCCGTGAGCTCGTTCGGCGGCGACATCGTGCGAATCAAGGCGGGCCCCGGCGGCGACTTCGGCAAGGGCGTCTACGCGATCTCTCGCGGCGCCGGGGGCAACACCGGCGCGATCAACCGCCCGGGCGTGATCTATCGCGTCGACCCCGCCACGGGCAAGTCGTCGGTCTTCTTCGACCTGAACACGGTCATGAGCCAGATCGACCCCAACGCCCTCTCGACGGACGGCGTCAATCCGGCCGCGAACTCGCTGGGGTCGTCGACGGGCTTCGTCAACTGGTACGACATCACGTTCGACACCGAGGGCGTGATCAACGGCAATCCGCTGATGCTCGTCAGCACGGTTGACCGTTCCGACCCGGCCAAGAACGCGATCTACATGATCTCGCCGAACGGGACGTTCGTCGGGGCGTTCGTGACCCTGACCGACGGCCAGGCGGCGACGAAGTTCAACATCAACCCGACCGGCATGGTGATGCCCGGGCCGGAGCTCCAGTCGACGCTCCGGGGCCTGCTGGCGGGCAGCGGCCTGACCACCACCAACGACACCTTCGCCGCCCTCTACTTCAACGGCAACGCCTACACGCCCGGCCAGGTCATCAGCAACGGCAGCTCCCTGCCCAAGGGGGTCTCGCAGACCGCCTTGACCCTGGGAACGATCGTCGGGATGACCCAGACCAACATCGACTACTTCTCGCCCATCTACTCGGCCTTCACCGACTTCGGGACGCCGACCCAGGGCGGCATCCCGGCGCGGACCGGCTTCAGCGGCGTCCAGGGCTCCAACGGCGAGCTGCTGATCGGTTCGACCCTCACGACCACCTCGCTGACGCTCGATCAGTCGGCGGTGGCGAGCACGAACCTGCGGCGGTTCCAGGACATCAGCTTCGACCAGTACGGCTACTTCTCCCAGACGCTGCCCCTCACCAGCACGACCACCAACAACACCACCACCAACACCTCGACCACCGCGTACACGGTGACCACTCCGCCGAATTACGCGGGTAGCCTGTTCGTCTCCGACCTCGGCACGGGCCTCTCGGTGACGGTGACCTCGGTGGCGGATGCGACCCTGGGCATCCCGGCGGGGGTGAACGTCGTCGTCCCGGTCAGCGGCGACGGGCCGGTCGGCATCACGCTCGCCGATCCCTCACAGCAATACGACCCCGTCACCAATCCGCTGGTCCCGATCGACTACAGCAGCTCCACCAGCACGCTCGGCCTGGGAGGCCGCGTCGTCCGGATCACTCAGGACGGGATCCTGACCACGTTCGCGACGGGCTTCGACGTCTCTCCCGCCCTGGACGCATCCTCCTTCGTGGACTCGGAGCTCTCGATCACGTTCTCCGCGGACGGGACCACGTTCTACGCGTCCGACAACGACGCGATCTGGCAGTTCAAGACCACGGCCAGCCTCGCGGGATCGACGAGCGGCACGCTGATCGGGCTCAACGACCTGCGGACCCTGGGCGTCCCCTACGAGGGACAGAACAGCGCCGTCGCGGTCGTGGATACGGGCGTGGACGCCAACTCCGCCCCGTTCCGGGGCCGCGTCACCAAGGGCAAGAGCCTCTGGACCGGCGGCAAGGGGAACCAGGACCTGGCCGCGAATTCCGGCGGTGGGACATCGTCCACCGGCGGCAATAACAACGGCGGTGGTGGCAACACGGGGGGCGGCAATAACGGCAACACGAGTAGCGGCAACACGCTGTCGAACACGGCCGACGGCCACGGGACGCCAGTCGCCGGCGTGGTGGCCCAGTTCGTGCCCCAGGCGACTATCGAGCCGATCGCGATCTTCCAGCCGTTCCTGGGCCAGGTCACGCTCAGCTCGACGACGACCGGCGGCAACAACAACGGCGGCGGCAACAACGGCGGCGGCAACAACGGCGGCGGCAACAACTCGAGCAGCACGATCAGCCAGACCGCCAATGCCCTGACGACCAGCCAGGTGCTCTACCAGGCGATGCAGTACGTCACGAAGCATCCCTACGTGGCCGACCCGATCCGCCCGGGGCGGCAGAACCGCGTCATCGCGACGACGTTCGCCTTCGGCACCCCGGAGACGTTCACCAGCGAGGCGATGGCCTTCAAGGAATATCCCCAGATCGTCATCGCCCTCAAGAACCAGCTCCGCCGGTTCCGCAAGCTCGGGATCGCCCCGGTGGCCGCGGCCGGCCAGTTCGGCGCCCCCCTCGGCTCCGGCGGGAGTAGCTCCAACGGCAACACCGGCGGCGGCAACACCGGCGGCAACACCGGCGGCAACAACAGCGGCACGCTCGCCGGCGGATACAACAACTCGGACAATGCGTCGCTGGGCGACGTCAACGGCATGTCGATGCCGGCGATCTTCAACGAGACGATCTCGGTCACCGGGACCTATCCGTTCCCGTACACGCTCGACGCCAGCTCGACGCCCAACGACCCGGTCGTCAGCGTGATCCCGAACTCGCTCGGCCCGGTCCTCGTGTTCGGCAATAACTTGACGATCGGCGGGACGGCGGGGAGCAATAACGGCACCGGCGGCGGTGGCGGCGGCAACAACGGCGGCGGCGGCGGAAACGCCGGCGGGGGAGGGGGCACCGCGACCGGCGTCGATCCCAACGTCGCCGCCATCGCCGCGGCCGACTTCACGCTCTACAGCGACCGGATCCTGGGATCCATGAACCGGAGCGTGGCGACCGACTTCGCGGCCCCCGCGATCGACGTCCCGACCTTCCGCAGGACCTTCTCGCTGATCGGGTCGAGCGGGACCACCACCACCAGCAGCGGCGCCGGCGACCCGAACAACCACCTGACCTTCACCCAGGTCGGGACCTCGATGTCGTCCGCGATCGTGACCGGGTCCTATGCCCTGGTGGCCTCCGCGCTCGACTACTGGACCAACCTGTCCCACAGCGCCAGCGGCGTGACCCAGGACGCCTACCTGACCCAGCCGGTCGGTGCCAATCAGCTTACCTTCGGGAAGCACTCGATCAAGGACCTCTCCGCCTACGCCACGCCCGACGGCATCAACGGCATCCTGGCGTACACGGCCGTCCCGGTCGCGGACGTCAACGATGGCGGCTCCCTCTCCACGCCGAACCTCGTCGGCACGACCGACCGGCAGTACGGCTACACCGGCAGCACGAGCGCCCCGTCGTACGCCCGCGTCGACGTGGGCAACGCCGTCGCCTCCATCGAGGGGACGATCGCGATCAACTACCTCCTCAAGAACAACATCTTCCCGATCATCGACTCGAACAGCGACGGCCTGATCACGGCCAAGGAGATCCAGGACTTCACCGACACGTCGCTGGCCAAGGGCCTGCCGGAAGCCGGGGCCATGGCCCGACTCCTCGGCGGCACGTCCAGCTATGCCCAGGTGGAGACCGGGGTCAACAACACGTCCTTCAACGAGAACCCCGACCAGCCGGCCGCCCTCCAGCGGCGGTTCAACTACTTCGATTACCTGGCCAACGGCCAGCTCAAGGGCGGCATCGCCATCAACTCCTTCAAGATGCTGGCGAACACGCTCCTGCCGCAGCCGGACTCCTACGTGATCGTGGATCGTCAGCGAGCCTCCTACAACGGCTTCCTCGTGGATCCGACGGCCCAGCGGAACTTCGTGAACCTGCAGCACATCCTGCCGTCGTACCAGTGGGTGCCGAAGTCGGCCAGGGCCTCGTGGGGTTCGCTGGCGAAGTACCTGAACACGTCGCCGGCCAAGTTCGGCGTCGACCGCAACAAGGTCCCCGGGACGTTCCTGCCGTTCTACACGCTCTTCAACTCCACCTCGACGGTCAGCTACACGGCCGGCAGCACGCAGGTGAAGACGACGACGGTGAACGGGCAGAAGTTGTCGGTGGCCTATACCACGCCGATCGCGGTCGTGAACTCGCCCTCGTCCACGGGCGACTCGACGACCTCCGGGACCACGACGACGAACACCGTCACCAGGACCACCACGACGGGGACCATGTCGTCGTCCATGACGACCACGACCCCGACAACGACCCCGGCCGCGACGGCGACCTCGTCCGGGACGACGACCGCGACCGGTTCCACCACGACCGCCTCGGGTACGACGTCCACCGACAACAGCGCGGCGATCCTGGAGGCCTTGAAGAACCTCGCCCAGAGCGGCTCGAACGCGTCGAGCACGTCGACCACGACGACCCCGTCCAGCCTGACGCCGGCCGGGACGCTCGGGACCGACACGACCGGGGCGACCGCAGCCGCCACGACAGCGGCCGCCGCCGCGACCACGACGACCACGCCCGCCGCGACGACCACGGAGACCTCGGCGAGCACGACCAGCAGCACGTCGTCCACCGACACGGCCGCGGCCGCTCAGCAGCAAACCCAGGCGACCAAGAAGGCCGCGGCCCAGAAGGCCGCGGCCAAGAAGAGCACCAATTTCTGGGACAAGCTCTGGAGCTCGCTCCACTGAGACGAGCGACCGGGCCGGGCCCTCAGGCTCGGCCCGGGACGTCATTGAGCCGCACTTCGAGGCCGGCCTTCACCCCACTCGGTGAAGGCCGGCTTCTTCGTTTCCTGCCGACTCCAAGCCCACCACAAACGCACTTCGGCCAGCCACCGGGACATTGGCTTTGTTCGTCATCACGCCACCCAGGCAGACAGTCCACATATACCTATTATTAAGGACCTTACGCTCAGATCCAGGACTGGCTTTGTTGGCACCGTCCCCAATCGCGAAGGCCGATCTTGACACTCCTCGCACGCACGCAAAGCCTCCGGGTGGCCGTGGTGGAACACCACGGGACCGCCCGGGCCTGACAGCAAAGCTCGTCCGGCGCAACGGCTTGCTCTCCCGTGGTGTTCCACCACGGCCACCCGCCCGCAGCTCCGTGCCAGCTGCCAGGCTCGTCGGACCCTCAAGCTAACCATCTCGGGACGGTGCCGCTTCGCCGGCCGCTTTTCGCCCAGTTCCCGCCGGCCTGCGCCCTCCACGCAGGCCGGCGCGGGCTTCATGGACCACTGACCACCGAATTTCCAAAGATCGACTCGAGATCAGCGCACCGACCGCGCGCAAAGGCTCCTCCTTCTCCAAGTACAATCCCTGAAAGGACGCCGCCGGTTTCACAAAAATGGGAAAAATGGGCTATATCGCCCACATAGTCCGACCGGAGAGGTCAATCCCCCTGCGAATCTCTGCTCCTGAACATGGATCGCCAGGCACCTGGCATCAATGGCCGGTCATCCAAGGGGCGACATCAATAGCCACGGGGCACCGCACCGCGAAGCCGCGGCAATCGACGGCGAAGAGCCCGCCGCGCTCGCGCCGGTTGTCGACCATCCACGCCTTGCGATGCCCGTCGCCTCGCCGCAGAGCCTGGCCCACCGGACGCACCGCGAGATGCCGAGATACCAGGGCGTGGCGGACTCATCGACGACCCGGGAAAGCGTCGTGGCCATCGGCCTGACCTCCCAGGGAAGGAGACCGGCTCGATAATACTCATTTGTTCATTATGTTGTTCATAATTGATGGACCGCTCGAGAGCCTGCTTATCCCGCCTCCCTGGTTTCCCGATCTTGGGTGAGGGGCCACTCGCTGCTCTCGCTGCGCGGAGAGTGGATTCAGGCTGCTTCGTGAGGTAGATTGAGTTGCATCGTCATTCCGTCATCACCAGCCAGCCTCGACCTTTGGTTCGGCCCAGGGGGGGAGAGAATCGAGTCATGGTGCGCCGAACGGCTCGTGGCTTCACGTTGATCGAGTTACTGGTGGTCATCGCCATCATCGGAGTGCTCGTCGCCCTGCTTTTGCCCGCGGTCCAGGCCGCCCGCGAGGCGGCCCGGCGTGTGCAGTGCATCAACAACTTCAAGCAGATCGTTCTGGGAATGCACACCTATCAGGAAACGCACGCCACTTTCCCGCCCGGACGCGTCCGCAGCCGCGTCGAGGGCCTGGGGTTGGTCTACAGTTGCTTCGCGCAGATCCTGCCCCAAATCGAACAGATTGCCTGCTACAACTCGATCAACTTCTCACTGAACGCCGATCGCGGCATCGGCGGTCCGCAGAACGACACCGCCCGCCGCGTTCGGATCAGCCAGTTCCTCTGCCCGAGTGATACCTCCTCGCAGTTCGACACGCCCGAGCAGTCGCCGACGAATTACCAGATGTGCGTCGGGAGCCGTCACTCGGTGATCGACAACAACGGGATTCTCTATGAAAACTCGCGAATTGGCTTTGCCAGCATCCCCGACGGTGCGTCGCAGACGGTCATGCTCAGCGAACTCGCCCGGTCGTCAACCCTGACGACGAATCACATTATCGAGACCGTCAACCAGGTCATCCTCAGCTACGAAGTGACCTGCCGCTCCAACGGCCCAGCAGTCCCCCGGGCGCGGGGCAACCGTTGGATCTACGGGGCACCAAACCATACGATGTACTCCCACCACCGCACACCCAATCACACCGAACCCGACTGCCGCGGCGGTAACCCGTTCGGCGACGCCACCAACGCGGCCTGGGATCGCCTCTCGCTCGACACAGCCGCTCGCAGCCTGCACCCCGGCGGAGTGAACATCGCGCTGGCCGACGGCAGCGTCCGCTTCGTGATGAACTCCGTAAGCCTCGCTGCCTGGCAGGCGCTGGGAACTCGCAACGGCGGCGAGGTCATCTCGTCCGACGCCTACTGAGGGGAGGAGGGCGATCCTGCTCAACCATGACTTCGAGGAGGCCCGGCGTCCTCTCGTCCGTGCCCTCGATACCAGCTTGCGCGTCATCTCTTCAGGACGCGGCTGGTCGGACGGTTACTCAAGAAATCCAACTCTTTCCGTGATTTGAAGGGCCGAGCGGTTTACAATCTGCCGTACCGTTAACCGCACCTGCGGTTTACAGGAAGAGGAGATGGGGGTCTTACCAATCCGATAGGTCGCAACCCGAAACTCCCAAACGGCTTAAGCGATAGGCGAGAGGGCTAGGGGCACGACACCTTCAGCCCTGGAAATGCAGGGTGGTGTTCGAATCTCGTCCTCTCCGCTTGATGTTTGGCGGATTCGACTTGCGTCATCGGGTTCACGGAGTGCGGCGATTCCGCAGAAAATGGCCCGCTGATGCGATGGTGGCATCGGCGTCGTTGTCACCTCGGCAAGAGAGGAAGCCCATGAATTACGGCAATTCCACCGAGCCGTTCGAGCCGTACATCCAGCCCATCACGAGCGTCGACGACTTCTACAGATGTCCTGATGGATTAGATTGGGTGACACGGGCGTGCGTGGCTCGCGTCCCCAGGGCCGAGCGTATCCCCCTATCCTCGTACAAAGTTGCGAGCTCGATGGCCGGTTTTGACAACGGGGAGTGGGTGTACGATCATTGGTTCACGAAGTGGTGCCAGGGCGGGCACGGAACATCCCCGGACGGCAATCGTACGGCGGCCAACGTCTACAACTTCAGCTATTGGCAGTACCTCGATATCTGTTACTACTTCGGAGGCGACACACTTCTTACAATCCCCCCGACCGTGTGGACGAACGCGGCTCACAAGAACGGCGTGGACTGCCTGGCGACCCTGAATCTGGATAGCCTGCTGAACGGAGAAGACCCGGGAAAACCAGGATATGACCAATCAGTCCTAAAATTCGTGCAAGACAAGGATAATGTTGCACTAAGAATGCATGCCATTGCAAACTATTTCAAATTTGACGGATATCTGATGCATTATGAAGCCTGGAGGGGGGCCGGCCTAAATCATGAGAAAATCGGCGAGTGCGTGTGCGGGATCATGAAGCAACTGAGTACGGCCGGGGCAAATAAACTGAAGATTCTGTGGTACGATTCGAAGATCAGCGGCAACGGAGAGTTTCAAAACCGGCTCACGAACTCCGCCAGGAAGTTCTTCGAGGATGCGGGGCATTTTCAATCCAATTACTCCTGGGGGCCGGCCTACGAGAAAGAGTCGGAGAATTATCCGAAGGAATCCGGGCAATTGGCACGGAGTTGGGGCCGTCCCAAGAATGACGTCACGATGATGATGGACTGCTACAGGAAGACAGAGCCCTATTATCACAAGGACAAGAATGGCAACTACAAGGACGTCTTCTTCTCCGCCCTCGGCTGCGTCACACAAGGGTCACCGATACCTACCAGCTCCTACACGGGCCTTGGGTGTTACGCCCCGGGCTGGACCTTGTTCCGGGGAGTCACGGAGAACGACAAGAAGCTGCGGGACCGCGAGCGCTTCCATCAGAATGATCGGGCGTTCTGGACGGGTTCGGCCAAATTCCAACGAGACAAGGGGCCGCCAGACTTCGAACCGGACGGCGAAGCGTTCGATCCCCATCCCGACCAGTTCATGGAACGGTATCTGGAACTCAGATCCGTCGTCCGTGCCACTCCGTTCGTGACAACCTTCAACACCGGCGAGGGGGACTTCTACAACGTGGACGGCAGGCGGGAGGCCGACACGCCCTGGAACAATCTGAGCGATCAGAGCGTGCTGCCCACATGGCAGGTGGTCCGTCACGCCAGGAAAGCCGACGGAAAGGCGGAACTCGACTACGGGGACGCTTTCACCGGCGGATCTCGTCTCCTGATCACCGGCACGGCCGAACCGAACGGGGGGTTTGTCGCGTTTTGGCTCTACAAGACGGACGTGACCGCCACCGGGACGCAGACGCTGTCGCTGACCGTAAGGGTCGAGGAATCGAGCAATCTGCTGATCAGTGGTATGCTCTCGTTCCCGCAGGGGGAAGTCAAGGAGTATCGCCACGTCGGGACCAATGGCTGGACCCAGGTTGACCTCAAATTGCCGACCCAATACATCGGCATGCAGATTACGGCGGTCGGAATAAGCATCCGGAACGGCGGGACGTCGTCGACGAACTTTTCTTGCTCGCTGGGCAAGCTCGCCCTCCTGGACAGCGCGACCATGCCGCAGCCCCCCCAGAACCGGTGCCTGAGCCCCGACAGGCCCGGCGGGATGCTCAACTGGTCCGACAAGTGCCCCGAGAAGTCCCACTACCGCATCTGGGGCAACTGCGAAGGTTTGAAGAAGCATCTGCTCGGGGTTGCTTACAACTCGGTGTACAGCACGTACCAGAACATCTTCAACACTCGTTTCCACTATACAGACTTCAGTCAATATACCGTCCAGGAGGTGAACGCCGCGGGACAGTCGCAGGATGTCGACCTCCTTGTCCGGCCCGGGGAGGGGAACCCTTAGAAGAGAAGGGCCGCCGGGGCAGTCGTCGCAGGCAAGAGGGAACTTTGTGTGGGCGGGGGAGCCAATGCCACCGTCAGAGCCCGACGATCCGTTGCGAACCATGGATGAAGTGTCTCACGAGCCGATCGACGAGCTCGAGAAGACGGCTCCGGACGACGTTGCTCGCTTCTTCACCGTTCGGCAGGTGACAGGAACCTCCCTCGGGCCCGAAGGCCAGGACAAGCGCCCGATTGCCACGGCCCCCAACGCAGCCACCCCCGTCGTGCCCGGCTTCGAGATCGTCGGTGTGCTCGGCCGAGGCGCGATGGGCGTGGTCTACGAGGCCAGGCATCTTGCCCTGAAGCGGGTGGTCGCCCTCAAGATGATCCTCAGCGGCGGCCATGCCGGCGAGGTGGAGCGGCTACGCTTCTGGGCCGAGGCCGAGGCGGTGGCTCGCTTGCAGCACCCGAACATCGTGCAGGTCCATGAGGTCGGCGAGCACGAGGGCTTGCCCTATGCCGCGCTCGAGTTCGTCGAGGGCGGCACGTTCGCCCAGAGGCTGAAGCGGGGCCCGGTGAGCCCGCGCGAGGCCGCCGAGGTGATCGCGACCCTCGCAGGGGCCATGCACCTGGCCCACACCCGCAACATCATCCACCGCGACCTCAAGCCCGCGAACATCCTGCTGGACGCCAATGGCTCGCCGAAGGTGACGGACTTCGGCCTTGCCCGACAGCTCGACAGCGACATCGGTCAAACCCAGACGGGAACGACGCTCGGCACGCCCAGTTACATGTCGCCGGAACAGGCCGCCGGCGAATCCAAGCACGTCGGGCCGGCGGCGGACGTGTATGCCCTGGGGGCCATCCTGTACGAGTGCCTGACGGGGCGACCGCCATTCCAGGCCAGCAGCATCGTCGCCACCCTGGACATGGTTCGCAGCCAGCAGCCGGTCGCCCCTCATCTCCTCCGCGCCGGGGTGCCGGCCGACCTGGAGACGATCTGCCTCAAGTGCCTGCGGAAGGAGCCGGAGAAACGCTACTCCAGTGCCGACTCCCTGGCCGACGACCTGCGCCGTTGGCAGCGCGGGGAGCCGATCCGGGCCCGGCCGGTTCCCCTGTGGGAGCAATTGCTCCTGTGGGCGTGGCGCCGTCCGGCCCTGGCCGCGCTCGTCGTCCTCGTGCACCTGTGCCTGGCGGCTCTCCTGGGCCTGGGAATCTGGTCGTATACCGAGATCAACCGGGCCCTCGCCGATGCCAACGCGGAGAAGCTCAAGTCGCAGCGGATGTCGGCCGGCCTGGCCCTCGACCGCGGCTTGCAGCTCAGCTTGGAGGGCAAGGTGACCGAGGGGCTGCTCTGGATGCCGGAAAGCCTCGCTGTCAATCCGGAGGAAGACCGGGGCTTTGCCGACCTGGTGCGCTTGAATCTCGCCGCCTGGCGGGCGACCATGACCGTCCAGCGATCCCTCATCGGCCACGAAGGATGGGTGACGTGTGTGGCCTACAGCCCGGATGGTGCGACCTATGCCACCGCCGTGGGCAACTCCGTGCGCCGCCGGGATGCCTTGACCGGCGAGCCGGTTGGCCAGGCCCTGGTCCATTCTGGGGAGGTCCTCGCGATGGCCTTCAGCCCGGACGGCCGGCTCCTCGCCACGGGGACCGACGACAAGTCGGTGCGGATCTGGGATATCGCCACAGGAACGCTGAGCGGTCCACCGATCCCGCAACCGGACTTCGTGAACTCCGTCGAGTTCAGCCCGGACGGTCGTTGGCTGCTGGCGGCAACGGGCTATCCCGATTACTCGGTCGCCAGCTCGGCGCGGGTCTGGGAAGTTGCCGGCGGCAAGCCGGTCAGTCCGCCCTTGCCCCATCCCGCGACGATCCGAGGCGGCGTGTTCACACCGGATGGCGGGCTGGCGATCACGGGTGCCTACGACGGCTTGATCCGCTTCTGGGATACCTCGACCTGGAAGCTCTCGGGAGAGCCGATCAAGACGACGCAGGTGGTGGCGATGGCCCTGAGCCGAGATGGCCTGTACCTGGCCGTGGCCTGCAACAGCAACGAGGCGTTCGTCTATTCGGTCCCGGACCGCCGGCTGGTGAGCTCGCCCATGCGTCATCCTGGACTCTTGAAGGCCATCGGCTTCCACCCCGATGGCGGCCTGGTGGCAACCGGCTGCGAGGATAGCCTTGCCCGCCTCTGGGACTGGTCACCGGGCAAACAGGTCGGACCGCCGCTCCTCCATCAGAACTCCGTGATCGCGGTGGACTTCAGCCCCGACGGCCGTCGCGTGATCACCGGCTCGGAAGACAAACTCGCCCGCATCTGGGACCTGCCCCTCCACGCGCTCACGGCCATTCCGCTGACTCAGAGCGATCCCGCCCTGACCCGGAGCAGCCTGGACCCATCGCTCGTCTCGGGTCGCCCCCGGACCCGGATCACCGGCGACCGGGGCCGGCCGATCCCGCACTGGGTCTGGGAGTACCTCTGTGCCTCGTTCAGTCCTGATGGACGCTACGTCGTCACGGGGAGCACCGATAACTCGGCTCGCGTCTGGGAGGTGGCGACCGGGCGGCTGATCGGCAAGCCGCTGTTGCACGACAATTGGGTTCGCACGGTGGCCTTTGCCCCGGACAACCAGCACGTACTCACCGGCAGCCACGACAACACCGCCCAGCTCTGGGACATTCACACGGGCGAACGAGCCGCGCCGACCCTGCACCATGCGCGGGGAATTGTCAGCGTGGCGGTCAGCCCCGACGGGACCAGGGCGTTGACGGGCAGCGGCGACAAGACCGCACGGCTCTGGAATCTCCAGACGGGCCAACCGATCGGCCCGCCGATGCGGCACGTCGGGGAAGTGCTCTCGGTGAGCTTCAGCGACGATGGGGCCCTCGCGCTGACCGGCACATTGAACGGCGAGGTCGTGCTCTGGGACTCGGCCACCGCCCTCCCCATCGGCCCGCCCGCTCTTCACGAGGGCGCCGTCACAAGCGTCCGTTTCGCCGACGATCGCCGGAGCTTCTTGACCCTGTGCGACGACGGTGCCGCCCGGCGCTGGCCCTTACCGCAACCGGTTGCCGGCGACCCGGCCCTGGTCAAGTTGTGGGTGCAAACGATCACCGGCGAGCAGCAGGACACGGGCAAGGCTGGCTTGGTCCTCGACGCCCCAGCCTGGCGTGAGCGGCGCGCACAGGTCATGGGCAGCCCGCTGGCGGCGGACCTCGAACCAGGCGCCGACGCGATCCTCAGTTGGCACGATGGGATGGCCGGGGCATTTGAAGTCGCGGGGCCTCCTGGGGCGGCGCTGTCCCACCTCGACTGGTTGTCGAAGGCCCGTCCCACCGACTGGTCGTTGCACGCCCGGCGGGCCGCCGTGTTGCACCGCAGCTCCCGCGATGCCGAGGCGAGGGGAGAGCTCGACCGGGCCCGTGAACTCGGCGGGCTCGAATCCGCGCGCGGCTGGTGCGCCCAGCGTGCGGAGAACCTCGAGCGCGTGCACCGGCACGAGGCGTCGCTCTGGTTTCACGACTGGATTGTCGCCGCCGACCCGAAGTACCCCGAGTCCCACGACGCAATCGGCCACTGTAAAGCGCGCCTGGGCCGTTTCGCCGAGGCCAGCGACCACTTCACGCGGGCCGTGACGCTGGCCCCCGATCGCATCGGCTACCGCCGCGACCTGGCAATGGCCCGGCTGGCTCTGGACGACCAGGCAGGCTACCGGAATGCCTGTGCGCGCATGATCGAGCTCGCCGAGGCCACCGAGGACCCAGGGGCGGCACAGATGACCGCGCTGACCTGTGTGCTCGAAGCAAACACAGTGCCACAGTGGGACGCCGTGATCCGCCTGGCGGTCCGAGCCGCCGAGGGCTACGACGGCGATTCTCGCATCCACGTGGCCGCGCTCCTGCGTGCGGGCCGCCTTGCCGAGGCGCTTCAGCGCCCATGGAGTAAGCAGACCAAGTACTCCCACATCGGCTGGGAATGGCTCTTTCAGTGCATGCTGCACCATCAGGCCGGCCGCCGTGAAGAAGCTCGCTCGATCCTCGAGGACGAATCGACGGCGATCGACCACATGGATCAGGAGATGCCTCGTGACCCCAAGAGCAAGATCTGGTCCGACTGGATTTACTACGTCCAGTGCCACCTACTTCGCAAAGAGGCCGAGGACCTGCTACGCCGGGACGAGTTGCGAAAAGCGATGCCCCCAGGTTAGGTCTTGTGGACAACGGTTGGCTGATTTCGGTTTATGAGGGTCACGCGTTGACACCACGGAGGCCCCGCCATGCGACATCGCCACGCGATCTCGGACGACGATTGGGCCCGGATCAAGGACCTCCTGCCCGGACAGCCTGGCCAGCACGGCAAGGTCGCCAGGGACAAGCGCCTCGTCCTTGATGCCGTG